>DATNJB010000001.1:0-7814 GCA_035604135.1 Caulobacteraceae bacterium
AGCGGCTGAGAAGCGACTGGCTGCCCGAGGGCCTGCACCACATCCACTTCACCTGCGGCGGCTCGGAAGGGATCGAGGCGGCGGTCAAGATCGCGCTCCAGCACCATGCGGCCCAGGGCCGCGCAAAACGGGTGAAGGTGATGGCCCGCGAGGTCTCCTACCACGGCACCACCATCGCCATGGCCGGGCTTTCCGGCCACCAGTCGCGCAAGCGCGGGCTCGAAGGCTTCCTGCAGGCGTTCCCGCGCATCCCGACGCCGTCGCCGCTGCACTGCCCGCTGGGCGCCCACCACCCGGACGCGGGCCGCTACTACGTTGCGGCCACGCGCGCGGCGATCGAGGCGGAGGGGCCTGAGACCATCGCCGCCATCGTCGTCGAGCCGGTCACCGGCTCGTCGGGCGGCGCCATCGTTCCGCCGAAGGACTACCTGCCCGGCGTGCGCGCCCTTTGCGACGAGTTCGGCATCGTGATGATCGTCGACGAGGTGATGACCGGCTTCGGCCGCACCGGCGCGAAGTTCGGCGTCGAGCACTGGAACGTGCGGCCCGACATCCTCGTCTCCGGCAAGGGGCTGGCCGGCGGCTATGCCGCCATCACCGGCGTCTATGCGACGCGCGAGGTGGTCGCGCCGATCGCCGAGGCCGGGTTCCAGGTCATGTTCCACACGTTTGCGGCCCTGCCGTCGGCCTGCTCGGCGGCCGACGCCGTGCTCGGCATCGTCGAGCGCGAGCGGCTGGTCGAGCGGGCGCGAACGATGGGCGCGCGCCTCTCCGACCAGCTGCGCGCCCGCCTGGGGCAGCACCCGCACGTGGCGGAGATCCGCGGGCTGGGCTTGCTGCAAGCCGTCGAGATCGTCGCCGATCGCGACACGCTGACGCCCTTCGACGAGGGCAAGAACGTCACCAACCGCGTCGTCGGCAAGGCGCTGAACCACGGGGTCTTCTTCTACCCGGGCGGCACTGGCGTCGTGCGCGACATCATCACGCTTGGCCCGCCGCTCATCTCGACCGAGGCCGAAATCGACCTGATGGCCGAAGTCCTGGAAACGGCGATCAACGAAGCGTTGGCCTGAGCAAAAGAGGGCCACGAAAAACACGAAAAGCACGAACAGAGCCTCACGTTCCGCGGTGATCATAGGTGGCCCGGACAAGCCGGCCCATGACGGTGGAAGTGAAGCGCGGGCGCGCCAACGAGAGCGTTCGTGCTTTTCGTGTTTTTCGTGGTTCCTTTCTCCGGCAACCGTGCCAACCTGGATGAATGGATCCCCCACGTTGATCTGAGGCGCTCTTTCGAAGCCTGAGGCGGCTCGGCCGGTGGGCCGTGCCGTCGCTTGGCCGCGCGCCCTTCGCGCTCGCGGCGGCGCTGACCTTCGTGCGGTTCGCCGACGAGTGGACCACCTACCTGCCGGCCGGCGCGTTCGAGCCGATCCGCACCGACCTTGCGCTCCACTACGTCCAGGCCAGCGCGCCGCTGATCGCGCTGCCGGCCGGCGGTCTGGTCGGCGCTGGCCTCGTCGTCGCCGCCGACTATGTCAGCCGCCGATGGCTCTCCGCGCTCGGCGCGCTGGCCTACGGCGCGGCGATGATCGCGTTCGGGCTCTCCCACTCGATCTGGGTCATGGTCGCGGCGGCCTTTGTCTGGGGCGCCGCCAGCGACGCCTTCGTGCACGGGGCCGAGGTGGCGCTGGTCGACCTCGCGGGAGACGACCTCCCGGCGGCGCTGGCCAAGATGAACACCTGGTCCTCGGTGGGCGATCTGCTCGGGCCGGTGACCCTGGCTGTCACCGCAGCGCTCACGGTCGGCTGGCGCGGCGCCTTCATCGGCCTAGGAGTCATGATGCTTGGCTACGCCGCGCTGCTCGCCAGCCAGCGCTTCCCGCCGCCGCATCCGCCCGAGCACCGGCCACGGCCGCTCGCGGGCGTGATCGCCATCCTCGCCGACCGCCGCGTGCTGGCGCTCGCAGCGGCGATGGGCCTCTTCGCGCTGCTCGACGAGCCGCTCGCCGCCTTCCTGATCGCCTTCCAGGAGCATGTGCGACACCGGACGCCGGTCGCCGCCAACGCGCTGATCCTGGCCTGGACCTTCGGCCAGATCGCCGCCTTCGCCGCATACGAGCGCCTCGTTGGCGAGCGTGGCCTGCGCACGGTTCTCGTTGCGTCGGCGGTTGGCGTCGGCCTCGCCCTCCCGCTCGCAGCCTTCGCCCCGGCGCTCTGGCTCGAGCTGCCGGCCATGGTGTTGTTCGGCGCGGCGGGCGCGGTCTTCTACGTCGCGCTGGAGGCGGAACTCCTGAGCTTGCGCCCGGGGCAGACCGGCTCGGTCTCAGCCGCGGTCTCGCTGATCGGCATGGTCGGCATGGGCTTCCCGGCCCTCGTCGGCGCGACGTCGGACGCCTTCGGTTTGGCCGCCGGACTGTCGCTCTACCTCCTTGTCCCCGTGATCATCCTGCCACTGGTCGCGCGAAACGCGCGGTAGCAAACCGCTGCGACCTAGCGCGGGGTTGCGCTCCGTGCGAAGCCGACCGTCAGACGTCAGCGGCGGAGGGACGAGAGATGGCGCCAGCGGACCGCCGCGACCTTCTCATGCTGGCGGGTCTCGCGCTGGGCGGCCTCGCCGTGCCGGGCCTCGCCAGCGCCATCGCAACCCCACCGGTGAAGAAGATGCGCATCCTGATCCTCGGCGGCACCGGCTTCATCGGGCCGCACGAAGTCCGCTACGCGCTCGCGCGCGGGCACCAAGTCACCATCTTCAACCGCGGCAAGCAGCAGATCACATGGCCAGGCCCGGTCGAAGAGCTGCTCGGCGACCGCAACAGCGGGGATCTCAAGTCGCTCGAGGGCCGGGAGTGGGACGTCTGCATCGACAACCCAACCACCTTGCCCAAGTGGGTGCGCGACGCCGGGCATGTCCTTGCCGGCAAGGTTAGGCAGTACATCTTCATCTCGACCATCTCGGCCTACGAAAAGAACGACACGCCGAACGCAGACGAGACGGCGGCGCTCGTCCCTTACCCGGGCAAGGACCCTTACGCCGAAACCAGCGAGACGATGCGCTCGACGCCGGTGCTCTATGGCTCGCTGAAGGCGCTCAGCGAACAGCAGGCCCAGACCCTGTTTCCAGGGATGGCGACCGTCATCCGGCCAGGTCTGATCGTTGGCCCCGGCGACGAGACGGACCGCTTCACCTACTGGCCGGTGCGCATCGACCGCGGCGGCGAGGTCTTGGCGCCCGGCGACGGCGCCGATCCGGTGCAGTACATCGACGCGCGCGACCTGGCCGAATGGACCATCCGCACGGCCGAGCAGGGGACGACCGGCGTCTTCAACGCCACCGGCCCGGCGCGCCAGGAGACCATGCGCCAGATGCTCGACGGCGTCCGCGCAGGCCTGCACGCCGACGCGCATTTCACCTGGGTCCCCGACACGTTCCTGGACGACAACGATGTCTCGCCCTGGATGGACATGCCGGTCTGGGTCCCGGGCTATGGGGGCACGGCAGGCTTTGCCCAGCGCAACTTCGCGCGCGCGCACGCGGCGGGGCTCACCTATCGCCCGCTTGCGGTCACCGCCCGCGACACGCTGGCCTGGTTCAAGACCCAGCCCGCCGACCGCCAGGCCAAGCTCCACGCCGGCCTTACCCCCGACCGCGAAGCCGGCCTGCTTGCGAAATGGAAGGCAGGGCCGGCGAAGGGGTAGGCGGAGTTCCAGGGCAACGAACGGAGTGCGAGAAACGGCCGTCGCGGGCACATTGGCGAGATCAATCGCCAGAGGCCGACCATGTCTTACCGCGTCCGCGGGCTCGATCCCGCGCCTTTCCGCCATCTCTATGGGCTCGGCGAGGCTGAGCTCGCCGGCTACGGCGCTCAGCGCCGGATCGCCGATGTCCGGCCAGGCTTCCCCGACCGCATCGAGGTGCGCGACGCCGAACCTGGCGAGAGCCTGCTCCTGCTCAATCACATCCACCAACGGGCGGACTCGCCCTACCGCGCCAGCCACGCCATCTTCGTCCGCGAAGGGGCCGAGACGCCGCTCGACCTGCTCGATGCGCTGCCGGAGGCGCTGCTCGTGCGTCCGATCTCGCTCCGCGGGTTCGACGACGCGGGCATGATGGTCGAGGCCGACCTGGCCGAGGGCTCGGGCCTCGGACCCGCGATCGAGCGCCTGCTGGCGAACCGCGCCGTCGCCTACCTGCACGCCCACTACGCCAGACCCGGCTGCTACGCCGCCCTCATCGCGCGGGCGTAATCCTCCAGTCCCGCGTCAGCGGGACCTTCCTATTCAACCACCAAGCACACCAAGCACACCAAGGGTTCTGAGAGGTCTCAAACGCAGCGGCCACTCACCGCTCTTGGTGTGCTTGGTGTGCTTGGTGGTCAAATTGAGAGCCGACGCTCACGCGCCGGCTCGGGACGTGCCGCCTAGTCGAAGCCGATGAAGTTGGGGTGGGCGCTGATCGGGGGCGCGGCCGCGAGCTTTGCGAGGTCGGGGAGCGGCCGCGCGGTGCGCGGGTCGCCGGCCAGCAGCACCTCGAGCGCCGTGGCCGCCGCCAGCACCAGCGCGTCGCCGCCGCGCGGGCCGACGATCTGCAGGCCGAACGGCATGCCGTTGCCGTCCAGCCCGACCGGCAACGAGATCGCCGGGTGACCGGCCAGCGTCACGGCGTAGGCGAGCGCCAGCCAGTGGAAGTAGGTTCGTGTCGGCTTGCCGTCGATCTCGGCGGGATAGAGCTCTGTCCACGGCCGCGGCGAGACGGTGATCGCCGGCGAGAGGATGAGGTCATAGTCCTCGAAGAAGGCCTGCCAGCGTCGATAGTAGGCCGTCTGACGCGCCTGCGCCCGCGACACGTCCTGGGCCGAGTAGCGCAGGCCCTCCCCGACGTTCCGCGTCACGTTCGGGCCGACGTCCGCCGGCCGGGTCCGCACGTTCGTCAGATGGTTGGTCAGGTATCCCAGCGAGCGGAGCACCTCGAAGGTCTCGTCGGCGTCGGCGCAGTCGGGCGTCGCGTCCTCGGCGCGGGCGAAGACGTCGCGGAAGAGGCCGGTCTTCCCGGCCAGCGCCTCGGCGATTCCCCGCTCGGTCGGCGCAAAGCCGAAGTCGGGCGTGACGGCGACGCGCAAGCTCGCGAGATCGACCTTCGCCGGCGGGTAGACGTCGCTTCCGCGCCGCACGGTCCGGCCGTGGATGGTCGTCGCCAGCGGATCGCGGGCATCGTCGCTGACCATGGCCGAGAGCAGGAGCGCCGCATCGGCCACCGTCCGCCCCATAGGCCCCAGCACCGAGAGCGGGTTCCACCCGGCGACGCGCTTCTCGTTCGGGACGAGGCCGGGCGTCGGCCGGAACCCCACGACGCCGCAGAACGCCGCCGGGTTGCGCAAGCTGCCGCCGGTGTCGGAGCCGGTGCAGAGCGGCGCCATGCCGGTCGCCAGCGCCACCGCCGAGCCGCCGGACGAGCCGGCCGCCGACTTTGAGGGGTCGAAGGGATTGCCCGTCGCGCCATAGACGGCGTTGCGCGTGTTGGCGCCGGCACCCCACTCAGGCGTGTTGGTCTTGCCGATGACGATGGCGCCCGCGGCCTTCACCCGGGCGACCATGCCCAGGTCGGCGGCCGGGACATGGTCGCGGAAGATCGGGCTGCCGTAGGTGGTGCGCAGCCCCGCGACCTCGTCCAGATCTTTCACGCCGACGGGCAGGCCATGCAGGGGCGACAGCTCGCCGCCGCGGGCGGTCGCTTCGTCGGCGGCGGTGGCGGAAGCCCGCGCCCGCTCGAAGTCTCGCGCCACCATCGCGTTCACCGCCGGGTCGATCCTCTCGATCCGCGCGATGCAGCTCTCGAGCAGCTCGCGCGCCGAGAGCCGCTTGGCGCCGATCAGGGCGCGCGCTTCGGTCGCGTCGAGGTCGCAGGGCTCGGTCATGCGGCCGCCAATGAAGCACGTCGGGCGCGCAGACCGAAGAGGTCGCCGCGGCGGGCGAATCGTGAGGAACTGAAGCCCCGCTTCGAAAGGGCTCGCCCATGGGCATCGACCGCGCCTTCGAGGACGTCCGCGCCTTCCACCTCGCCTTCGGGGCGCCTGCGCCAGACGCGCCGACCGGGCTCGCCCGCGATCGGGTGATGGGCCGCGCCGCCTGGATCGAGGAGGAGGCGGAGGAGCTGCGCGAGGCGACCAGCATCGACGCCCAGGCCGACGCCTTCATCGACGTGATCTATTTCGCGCTCGGCGGGCTGGTCGAGATGGGCATCCAGCCCGGCCCGCTCTGGGACATCGTCCAGGGCGCGAACATGGCCAAGCTCTGGCCCGACGGTCGCCCTCGCTTTCGCGATGGCGACGGCAAGGTGCTCAAGCCCGCCGGCTGGCAGGACCCGGCCGAGAAGCTCGCCGCAGAGATCCGCCGCCAGCTGCAAAGCGCCGGCGCCGAGGAGAGGCTCCGCGCGGGGGTCTATCGCTAGCCGCGCCACGCTCGCGCCAGGTCGGCGACGGAGTGGAAGCGAGCCTCGGGCTCGGGCGCGCAGGCTCGCAGCATCAGCGCATGCTGCGCGTCGGAGCCGCGGAAGGCGGAGCGCTCCAGAGTCCCGTCGCCCAGGAAGACCGACATCGCCCGGCCGAGGTTGAACACGGTGGTGCGCTCGTCGATCAGCGCGCCCTTCTCGAACTCCTCCGGCACCATGAAGCGGTCGGAGCCGAACAAGCGGCCCATCTCGTTCGTGAAGGGCCCGAGGTGATAGGAGTCGCGGTCGAACAGGTGCAACGCGCCGCTCTCGAAGTCGTACATCCAGCACCCATCGTAGAAATCGCAAGCCACCCAACCCTGTCCGCAAAGCTGGACGTGGATCTGGATGACAGCATCGATCGCTTTCTCGAGCGCGGCGAGCGGCAGGCGGCGAAACCTTTGGAACGGACTGGCCGGATCGTCGCGCCGCTCGGGGGCCGTGCGGACGAGTTCGCCCTCCACCCAGTCATAGACCAGCATCGGGCCCCAGGCCGACGGCACGACGCCGTGCAGGCGCGGCGTCGCCGGGTGGTCGAGCACCGACGCGATGCGCTGGGCGTTCTCCAGCAGCGTGACGCGCTCGGCATGGCTCAGGTAGGGCTTGGGATCATCGGGATCGCCGGCTGTCTTGACGAACCAGCGCCGCCCGCCGGCCTCGAGGCCAAACGAGATGTTGCCCGAATCCTGCGTCCGCGCGTCGAACCGCGCGAACACCTGGCCGGGGCGGCTCAGGTAGTCGGACGGCGCAAGGTTGGTTCTGGCGTCGAACGGCCAGTCGGCTTCGGGAGGCATCTCAAGGGTTCCGCAGTCGGCCGGCGCCTTATCACAACGAAGGGCTCATCCAGCCGCCGGCGTGCTGTGCGACGACCAGGCCGGACCAAACGAGCAGGCCGACGCCAAGCGGCGCGCTCAGCCGGCGGCCCCAGGGCGCGTTCTTCTCGATCGCCATCACAGCGGCGAGCACGAGCATCCAGCCGACGCTGCCGGTGCCGACGACGAACATCAGGAGCATGATCGCCCAGCAGCAGCCGACGCAGAAGACGCCGTGGTCCGCGCCGAGCAGAAACGCCTCCCGGCGAGGCGCGCGCCCACGCCAGTGCTGGTGAACGAAGCTGAAGGGCGTTCGGCACTTGTCGAGGCAATGGTATTTGAGCGGGCTGAACTGAAAACCTCCCGCCACGGCCAGCACGCCCGCGCCGACGATCCAGCCGTTGAGCCAGAGCCACGGCGACCCGAAGATGAGTACGTGCAGAGCGGCGTCGAGCGCATGCGCCGCCAGCCCGAACGCGGCCCAGACCAGGAGGTAGCCGGCGATCACGAGCGCCGTCAGC
>DATNJB010000002.1:0-25338 GCA_035604135.1 Caulobacteraceae bacterium
TCTCCCGCGAGGGGAGAAGGGTCGCCACGCCAACACTGAAGCGCCCTGATGCTTGATCAGGCGGCCGCTAGCGGAGCTGGACCTATATAGACCGACTGCGGGCGGATCAGCCGGCCGCCGAGGACCTGTTCGCGGGCGTGGGCGATCCAGCCGGCCACGCGGCCGATGGCGAACACGCAGGTGAAGGCGTCGGGCGGGAAGGCCAGGGCCTCGAGCAGGAGCGCGGTGTAGAGCTCGACGTTGGTGTCGAGCGACCGGTTCGGCTTGCGCTCCTTGAGCACCGCCAGCGCCGCCTGTTCGACCGCCTCGGCGAAGGCGAGCCGGCCGGGCAGCGAGTTCGAGCCCTCGCCCAGCACCTTGACCGCGCGCTTGAGCGCATCGGCTCTCGGATCGCGCACCCGATAGACCCGGTGGCCGAAGCCCATCAGCCGGTCGCCGCGATCGATGGCGGCTTCGAGCCAGGCGCGGGCGTTCTCGGGTCTGCCGATCGCGTCCAGCATCTCGATCACCGGCCCTGGCGCGCCGCCGTGCAGCGGCCCCTTGAGCGCGCTGATGCCGGTCACCGCCGCCGAGGTCAGGCCGGCGAGGGTCGAAGCGACGACGCGCGCGGCGAAGGTGGAGGCGTTCAGGCCGTGATCGCAGACGGTGACCAGGTAGGCGTTGAGCGCGTCGACCTCGGCCGGTCCGGCGGGCTGGCCCTTGATCATGCGGAGCACGTCGGCGGCGTGGCCGAGCGTCGGATCAGGCGCGAGCGGCTGAAGGCCGCTCTTGCGGCGCGACACCGCCGGCGTGAAGACGGCGGGCGCGGCGATCAGGCGAAGGGCGACGGCGAGATCGTCGCCGTCGGCCAGCCGGGCCATGAGCGCGCGCACCCCTTCGATCGTCGAGAGCGCGCCCAGATGATCGTCGAGCGCGGCGACCTCGGCGAACACCTCGGCGCGGGCGCGGCCGAGGGCGGCGGCGAGCCCCGCCGCATCGGGCAGATCGTCGAAGAACCCGTCGAGCAGCAGGTGGGTGGCCTGTTCGGCGGTGATGTGGCCGGAGAGCGCGCTGACCGGGTAGCCGCGGATGACCAGGCGGCCAGCCTCGCCGTCGACCTCGGACAGCACGGTTTCGGCGGCGACAACCCCTTCAAGTCCGTCCGACATGGCGGAACTCCTTCTTCTCTTTTTCAGCTTGGCCATTTGAGACCTTTCGCGCTATGGTCAATCTTGATCAATTGAATCAATATATCACGAATGGCTGATTGGCTGAGCGCCACCGATGCGCAGGCGCGGCTGAACGTCCGCGCCCAGACTCTTTACGCCTACGCGAGCCGCGGCCGGCTGGAGGCGAGGCCCGATCCGGACGACCCGCGGCGGAGCCAGTACCGCGCCGCCGATGTCGCGCGGCTGGAGGCGCGCAAGGCGCGCGGGCGCAAGGCCGCGACGGTCGCCGAGGACGCCATCGCCTGGGGCGAGCCGGTGCTGGCCTCGAGCATCACGACGGTGATCGAGGGCAGGCTCTACTACCGTGGGCGCGATGCGGTCGTGCTGGCCGAGACCGAGACGCTGGAAGCGGTCGCCCGCCTGCTGCGCGGCGGCGACGGGGTGCGGCTGAAACAGCGGCCGGAGCCGCCACCGGCGCTCGATGACGCCCGGGCGAGGTTGTTCGCGGTGCTGGCGGCGCGAGCGGCGAGCGACGCGCCGATCCGCGGCCGCGGCGCGCATGTGCTGGCGGCGGAAGGCGCGAGCCTGCTCGACGCCGCCGCCGACGCCGTCGCCGGGTCCGTCAGCGACGGCCCGATCCACGCCCGGCTGGCCAGGGCCTGGGGCGTCGATGCGGACGGCGCCGACCTCATCCGCCGGCTGCTGGTGCTGCTGGCCGACCACGAGCTGAACGCCTCGACCTTCGCCGCGCGCGTCGCCGCCTCGACCGGCGCTTCGCTGGCCGCGGCCGGGCTGGCTGGCCTCGCCGCGCTCTCCGGGCCGCTGCACGGCGGGATGGCGGCGCGCGTCGAGCGCTTCATCGCCGAGGCCGAACGCGTCGGCGCCGAAGCGGCGGTCGAGGCGCGCATCGCCCAGGGCCTGCCGATCCCCGGCTTCGGCCACCAGCTCTACCCGGCCGGCGACCCGCGCGCGGCGGCGCTGTTCGCCGCATTCGCCCCGCCGCCGGCTTACGAGGCCATCCGCCAGGCGACCGAGGCGCTGACCGGCGTCGCGGCGAACGTGGACCTGGCGCTCACCGCGCTCTCGGCGAGGCTCGAGCTGCCCGCCGGCTCGCCCTTCCTGATGTTCGCGATCGCGCGCATGGCGGGCTGGCAGGCGCACGCGCTGGAACAGGCGCAGACCGGCCAGATCATCCGTCCAAGAGCACGCTACGTCGGGCCGGAGCCGCGCGCTTAGAGCCTGGGCGAGACTCGCCGAAGCATGTTAGCGACTCGGCCATGCTCGACTGGCTGACCGCGATCCTGCTTGGCGTCATCGAAGGCCTGACCGAGTTCATCCCGGTCTCGTCCACCGGCCACCTGATCCTGGCCAAGACGTTGCTCCGCCTCCCCGACGTCCCCTGGGACGTGTTCATCGTGCTGATCCAACTGGGCGCGATCCTGGCCATCGTGGTGCTCTATTTCCAGCGGCTGTGGGCCGTTGCGCTTCGGCTGCCGAGCGACCCTAACGCCAGGCGGTTCGCGCTCTCCGTGATCCTTGCCTTCCTGCCAGCGGGCGTCCTCGGGTTCCTGTTCGAGAAGAAGATCGAGGGCGCGTTCGAGAACCCGAAGCTGATCTGCATTTCGCTCCTGGTCGGCGGCGTCGTGCTCTGGATCGTCGACCGCTGGCGGCCGGAGCCGCGCTACGCGGACGCGATGCGCTATCCGCTGGGACTGGCCGCGATCATCGGCGCCTTCCAGTGCCTGTCGCTCATTCCGGGCGTGTCGCGATCGGGGTCGACGATCGTCGGCGCCTTGCTCTTCCGCAGCGATCGGCGGGCGGCGGCGGAGTTCAGTTTCTTCCTCGCCATCCCCACCATGATCGGCGCCTTCACCCTCGATGCCTGGAAGCACCGGTCGATGATCAACCTGCAGTACGGCGGGCTCATCGCCGTGGGCTTCATCGTATCGTTCCTCGTCGGACTGCTGGTCGTGCGTGTCCTGCTCGACTTCGTGTCGACGCGCGGCTTTCAGCCCTTCGCCTGGTGGCGGATCGCCGTAGGCGGCGGGGGCCTGATCCTTCTGACCGTGCTCGGGCGCTAGGCGCCTGCGCTGACCATGTCGGCGTATTGGCCGCCTTTGCGGTAGCGGTAGAGGTAGGTCGGCAGAATGGGCTCGAGCGGCATCGGCGCGATGCCGAGCGCGGCCAGGCCAAGCGTGCCCTCGCTCACCACGTTGTCGGCACGCAGCTGCGCCACCTGATCGCTGGTCAGCACCGGCGGCATGACCATCGCCTGCAGGTCGCCCACGGCGCCGATCAGCTGGGCGAGTGGGAACGGAACCGGCAGCAACAGCGCGTTCCGCCCGATCTCCTTCAGCATCAGGCGCATCAGCGCCTCGAACGTGAAGATGCCGGGGCCGCCGACCTCGAACGTCTGGCCAGAGGTCGCTTCGTCCAGGAGCGCGTTGACCACGGCGGCGGCGACGTCGCCGACGAAGACCGGCTGGAAGCGGGTCTTTCCGCCGCCGATCAGCGGCAGCACCGGCGAGATGGTCGCCATGCGCGCGAAGCGGTTGAAGAAGGCGTCGTCGGGCCCGAACACGATGCCAGGGCGAACGATGACCGCAGCGGGCATGGCCGCGCGCGCCGCCGCCTCGCCTTCCGCCTTGCTGCGGGCGTATTTGGAGGCTGCATCGGGGCTGGCGCCGAGCGCCGAGACCTGCACGAGCCGCCGGACGCCAGAGCGGACCGCAGCCTCGGCCACCGTCTGGGCGCCCATGGCATGCACGCTTGCGAACCGCTGACGCCCACGCTCGGCTATCACGCCGACCAGGTTGATACAGCCCTCGGCCCCGTCCAGCGCCCGCTCGACCGAGCCCGGCATGCGCAGGTTGGCCTGCACGATGTCGATCTGCCCGACGTCGCCCAGCATGCGCAGGCCATAGCCGCGCCACGGGCGGCGCATGGCGGCGCGCACGCGCAGACCGCGCTTGGCGAGCGCCCTGACGACCTGGGTTCCAACGAACCCGGAGCCGCCGAAGACGGTCACCAATCCCTGCATGTCAGCCTGCTCCGCCGGCCCGATTACCGTTGGGCGCGGGATAGCCGAGGCGCCCGCCCGGCGCAATGCGTGGCGCCCGCCCAGCCGCGCTCGCCGGGGTTGACTGCTGACGGCTCCCTAGGCGGCGAGGCCCGCGGAGTGCATCAGCGCGCGCACGCGGCTGACCGCATCCGGCGTCTTGGCGATCTCGGCGCGGATCTCCGGCGCACGCATCAGCCGCATGGTCTCGGTCTTCGCCCGCTCGGCGGCGGCCCCGCGCGGCGCGGTCTCGCCGGCGGCGAGGCGAAGCAACAGTGTGAGCCGGTTGACCACCGGCGCGTTGGCCTTCGCCAGCGCTTGGGCGAGGCCAGCGTCGGCCTCGACCAGGCCGCCGATCTCGCCGATCTTGACCGCGACGGGCTCGGCCTCCTCCGGCACGAAGCCGCAGCGGAAGACCGCGCGCTGCAGCTCGGCGAGCGCCGCCAGCTTGGTGGCCGCCGAATCCGGGCCCGAGCGCAGCTCGGTCTCGAAGCGCAGCGCGCTCACGTTTGCGTGCACCCAGCGGCTGGCCTGGCGCTTGTTGGCCGCGCCGGTGACGTTCTCCGAGAGCCACAGCAGCGCCTCGACCTCGCCCAGAAGGCTGCGGTCATGGCCGAGGTAGGCCTCGACGAAGTCGCCGCGCACGAGCGTGCGCGAGCGGTTGATGAAGGCTTCCTGCACCTCCTCCATCGTGAGCAGCCGTCCGGCGGCCGTGGTCAGCGCCATGGCGAGCGCGCGCAGGATGATGATCTCGCCCTCGGCGTCGCTTGGCCGAAGCCGCTTGGGGCCGGTCAGCTCGTGCAGCACGCGGTGGGCGATGGCCGTGCGGACGTTCTCGAAGTACGGCCCGTCGAGCCAGTTGGCCAGGCGCGCCGCCGGTCCCTGCAGCAACGGCATCACCTGCGCAACCGCCGGCTCGATCGAGATCAGAGCGTCCACCGCCTCGGCGGCGGCCAAGCGCGTCATCGCCGCCAGCGAACCGCCGAGATCGAGGTTGACGCCCAGGAGCTCCATGATCCCGGCGCGCGCGCCGAGGATCTCGGCCAGGGGGATCTCGAGCACCTGGAACGCCAACGCCCTCGGCTCGGGCGCGCGCGGCGCCTGGTCGGCGAGGTCGAGCAGGCGGTTGACCTTGCCGCTCCAGCTCGCGCCGGACGCCATGGCGCGGGCCACCCCGCCGCCGAGGCGGTAGTGAGCCTCGGAGTGGCCGACCAACCGCTCGGTGGCGGCGGCGAACGCTTCGGTCTCGAAGTTGGGAAAGCGCCCCTTGCTCGCGTCCCTCATCACCCGGTCGATCGTCGTCTGGGTGAGCTTCTGGAAGTCGCGGATGACGTTGTGCACGGTCTTGCCGCGCGCCTGCGCTTCGGGGATCGAGACCTTCTGGATGGCGTGCTGCAGCTCCAGGCCCGTCGCCTCCAGCTTCTCGATCAGGTCGGCGCGATGCAGGAGCTCGAACGGGGTCGCCTTGTTGCGCCCGAGCCAGCCCTCGAGCAGCCGGCCGATGCGGTCGCGCGCATGGCCGGTATAGAGGTCCTGAGGCGTGACGCAGAGCGGCTCGACCCCCTCGCGCGGCGCCTTCGGCTTGCCGCGGTCCGGCTCGCCCTTGTTCAGGATGGTGACGGTCTTGAACTCGCGCGTTTCGCCGTCGAGCGTCTCTTTCGTCACCTTGACCGAGATGGCGCGGCCCTCGGCCAGCATCTCCTCGGCGGCATCGATCGCGCGCGCCCGATCCTCGGTGGCCAGCTCCAGGGACCAGGACGAGCCGTGCTGGCGGCGCGCGAAGACCTCGAAGTGAACCTGGTCGCGATCCATGCTTTTCCCCCGGACGTAAGCCGATGAGGCCTGTTCCGAACCTTCGACGATTAGGCTTAAGAGCGGGTTGAGACATGATCGGGCCACAGTTTCGCCGCCTCGGCATTGCTCCAGTCCATCGCAATCACTAGCCTTCGCGCGAGGAACCCGAGTGCAGGACGACGGCATGGCCAAGATCACGCTGGTCGACGACGACGAAAACATCGTCACATCGGTGTCGTTGGCGCTCGAAAGCTTGGGTCACAAGGTCAAGGGTTACTACGACGGCGCGACGGGCCTGGCCGCGCTGGAGAGCGACCCGCCGGACCTCGCCATCCTCGACGTGAAGATGCCGCGCATGGATGGCATGGAGGTCTTAAGGCGCCTGCGGCAGACCTCGGAGCTGCCGGTGATCATCCTGACGTCGAAGGACGAGGAGATCGACGAGATCCTCGGCTTCAACCTCGGCGCCGACGACTATATCCACAAGCCGTTCAGTCAGCGGCTGTTGATCGAGCGGGTGAAGGCGGTCTTGCGCCGCGCCGACGGCGTTGACGGCGAGACGGCCGCCTCAGGGGCCGGCGTCCCAGGCAAGGCCATCCGCCGCGGCCGCCTCACCCTCGACTCCGCCCGGCACGACTGCCTCTGGGACGGGCGGCCGGTGAAGCTGACGGTGACCGAGTTCCTGCTGCTGCAGTCGCTGGCCCAGCGCCCTGGTTTCGTCAAAAGCCGGGACAACCTGATGGACGCCGCCTACGACGATCAGGTCTATGTCGACGACCGCACGATCGACAGCCACATCAAACGCATGCGGCGCAAGTTCCGCCAGGTCGACCCGGAGTTCGACGCGATCGAAACGCTCTATGGCGTCGGTTACCGTTACCGCGAAAGCTGAGCGCGCCCGAAGCGAGGCCGACCGACGCTGGCGTTGGCCCGGCTCGCGCCTGGGCCGGCTGATCGTCGCGCTCAACCTGCTTGGGCTGGCCGTCCTGATCGTCGGCGCTCTCGTGCTGAACGAGCTGCGCCGCGGCCTGATCAACGCCGAGATCGACAGCCTGACCACGCAGGGCCGCGGCATCGTGCACGTGATCGAGCAGGCGGCCACGGACGACACGCCCAGGCTCGACGACGACACCGCACGCGACACGCTGCAGGTCCTCCTGATCCAGGGCTCGCAGCGCGCGCGCATCTACGACAATCAGGGCCAGCTCATCGCCGACAGCTATGTGCTGAACGACCACATCGTCGCCGAGCCCTTGCCGCCGCCGCACAAGCCGGGCGCGCTGCAGTTCCACTGGGACTTCTTCAAGAATTCGAACCAGCCGGAGGTCGCGCAAGCCGCACGGGCCGCGTTGACCGCCGAGGTGCAGCAGGCCCTGCAGGGCCAGACCGTGCAGAGCTTGCGCATCACCGAGACCGGCCAGCGGGTGGTCTCGGTCTCGATCCCGATCCAGCGGGTGCAGGCGGTGCTGGGCGTGCTGACGCTGGAGTCCGGCGACGTCGACCAGATCATCGCCGCCCAGCGTCGCGCGCTCTTGCCGTTCATCCTCATCGCCATCGCGGTGACGCTGGCGTCCTCGTTCCTGCTCACGCGGCTGATCGCCGCACCCATCCTCAGATTGGCCGGCGCCGCGGACCGGGTGACTGCCCAGCGCGCCCGGGCGATCTCGCTTCCCGACATCGCCGCCCGCGACGACGAGCTCGGCGACCTCACCCGCTCGCTGGAGACCATGACCCAGACCTTGTCGGAGCGCATGGACGCCATCGAAGGATTCGCCGCCGACGTCGCGCACGAGATCCGCAACCCGCTCACCTCCATCCGCTCGGCGGTCGAGACGCTCGATCTGGTCAAGGATCCGGTGGCCCGCGCGCGGCTGACCACGATCCTGAAGGACGACGTCGGCCGGCTGGACCGGCTGATCACCGACATCTCCAACGCCTCGCGGCTCGACGCCGAGCTGTGGCGCGAGCAGCCCAAGCCGCTCGATCTCGGCCAGCTGCTCGCCAAGCTCGCCGTCCTCTACGACCAGGCGGCCAAGCCGGGCGAGGCGCCGGTCAGCTTCGCGGCGCCCGAGGGCGAGGCGCCGATCATGGCGCGCGTCCGCGAGGGCCCCTTGAGCCAGGTCTTCCGCAACCTGATCGACAACGCCCGCTCGTTCACCGCGCTGTCGACCGCGCCGGACCGGGGCGTGCGGCTTGGCCTTAGCCGCATTGGCCGGCAGGCGGTCGCGACGGTGGAGGACGACGGGCCGGGCTTGCCGGCCGAGAACCTCGAGACGGTCTTCGAGCGCTTCTACACCTCGCGGCCGAAGGGCGCGGCGTTCGGCGTCCATTCCGGACTCGGACTGTCGATCGCCCGCCAGATCGTCGAGGCGCACGGCGGACGCATCCACGCCGAGAACCGCACCGACGCGGACGGTCACATCCTCGGCGCGCGCTTCGTCATCACCCTGCCGATCAGCGGCGCATGATCCTGCACGCTGGCCTGATCGCGCGACGGGCCTTTGGCCACTGGCGGGGCGTCCTGATCGAAGGCGCCTCCGGTTCCGGCAAGAGCGACCTGGCGCTGAAGGCGCTCGAGCGCGGCTGGCGCCTGGTCGCGGACGACCGCACCCTGATCTGGTGCGACGGCGGCCGGCTATGGGGCCGCGCGCCGGACACGCTCGCCGGTCTGATCGAGGCGCGTGGACTGGGAGTCGTTGCGACCGATCGGCTCCCGTTTTCGGAAATCGCGCTCGTCGTGCGCTGCGCGCCGGCTGCGGACGTGGAGCGGGCGCCCGATGCGGCCGTCTGGTCGGCGCTTGGCGTCGGCCTGCCGCTCGTCGCTCTCGCCCCGCTCGAGGAGTCCGCAACCGCAAAGCTCGACCGCGCCCTCGGCGCCTTGGACTCACGGGACAATCGGCGTATCAAGCGCCGCGCGCCGGCCGAGAGTTCGCCGGATGCGGGAGGGGTCCCGTGAGATTTCCGATATGATCGGGCTGGTGATCGTCACCCATGGGCGATTGGCGGCAGAGTTCGTTTCCGCCATGGAGCATGTGGTCGGGCCGCAAGAGAAGGTCGAGGCCGTATGCATCGGCGCCGAAGACGACATGGAGGAGCGGCGCAAGGACATCCTGAAGGCCGCTGCGGCGGTCGACGAAGGCAAGGGCGTGATCCTTTTGACCGACATGTTCGGCGGCACGCCTTCCAACCTCGCCATATCGGTGATGGAGCAGACCCACGCCGAGGTGATCGCGGGACTGAACCTGCCGATGCTGATCAAGCTCGCCAGCGTGCGCAGCCGCGAGCCGCTCGCGGCGTGCGTCGCCCATGCCCAGGAGGCGGGGCGGAAGTATATCTCCGTGGCCTCCTACGTGCTGGCCGGCGAGAAATAGCGCCAGAGCGCCAATGAAGGCCGCGCGCACGGTCGAGATCGTCAACGAACGCGGACTTCACGCGCGCGCCTCGGCCAAGTTCGTCAAGCTGGCGAACGAGTTCGACGCCGAGGTCACCGTCAGCCGCGAAGGCCAGACCGTCGACGCCCGTTCGATCATGGGCCTGATGATGCTGGCCGCGGGGCCTGGGTGCGAAATCGAGATCCACGCAGACGGTCGCGACGCCCAGGCCGCGGTCGACGCCTTGAGCGAGCTGATCACAAGTCGCTTCGACGAGGATCGCTAGGCGCGCTTGCCGCGTTTCGCCTGACAGCGTGCGGTTGCTTCGGCGCCGTGCGCCGTGTCATGGATTTCGCGGGGAAGCCCCAAACGAGGAACGGCGCGGTTCTTATGGAAACCGAGCTCAAGTTCGAGGTGGATGACGCCGCCGCCGAACGTCTGAGCCAACGCCTTGGCTTCGCCCACAAGGGCAAGATCGTCAGCCTTCGCTCGATCTACTTCGACACGCCCGACGCGCGGCTGAACGCCGAGGGCGTCGCCTTGCGCATCCGCGAGGACGCCGGCCACTTCACTCAGACGGTGAAGACGTCCGGACCGGGCTTTGGCCTGCAACGAGGCGAGTGGGAGGCCGAGGTCGCCGGGCCCGCCGTCGACCTGGCCGCCGCGGCCGACACCCCTCTGCTGCAGGCGTTGAACGGATGTGGGCCCGAGACGCTCAAGCCCGCGTTCGAGACCCGCATCGAACGCGCGATGCGGCGGCTGAGGGTCGATGGCGGCATCGTCGAGGCGGCGCTCGACCGCGGGACCGTCGGCGACGGCGAGACCGAGGCGCCGATCCTGGAGCTCGAGCTGGAGCTCAAGCGCGGCAAGCCCGCGGCCCTGTTCAAGTTCGCGCGCAGTCTCGCCGGCGTCGCGCCGATGAACCTCAGCTTCCTGAGCAAGGCCGAGCGCGGCTATGCGCTGCTCGACGGCGGCGCGCTGGCGCCGGTGAAGGCGGCCGACCCGAAGCTCGGCCGCGACGACACGGCCCAGGCTGCGTTCAAGGCCATCGCCGGCTCAGGCCTGGCGCAGATGGCCGACAACGCGCGCGTGCTGCGGCACCTGCGCCGTATCGAGGCCCTGCACCAGCTGAGGGTCGGCGCCCGGCGGCTGCGCAGCGCGATCTCGCTCTTCCGACCGATGCTCGCCGACGACCAGGTCGACGCGATCAGGGGCGACCTCCGGTGGCTGACCCGCGAGCTGGACGACGCCCGCAACCTCGACGTCTTCATCACCGAGACCTTCCGCCCGGCGGCCAAGCGCCACGCCCGCTCGATGGGGCTCTCCAACCTCGGCCGGGCGCTGATCACCGCCCAGACACGCGCTTACGACCGCGCCGAGGCGGCGCTGGGCTCGGAGCGCTTCCGTACGCTGATGCTGGACACCGCCGCCTGGATCGAGACCGGACCATGGACGAGCGGCGAGGACCCGGCGCTCGTCGCCCTGCGCGCGCGTCCGATCAAGGCTGCCGCCCGCGAGATCCTTAAGGAGCGCCGCCGCAAGGTCATCAAGGCGGGCAAGGCGCTGGCCCGGCTGGCGCCCCAGCCGCGGCACAAGTTGCGCATCAACGCCAAGAAGCTGCGCTATGCCTGCGGCTTCTTCTCCGCCCTCTACACCGGCAAGCCGGCCAAGCGGCTGAAGCGATTCATCGCCGCGATGGAAGGGCTGCAGGACGGCCTGGGCGCGCTGACCGACATCGTGGCCGCCGACAGCCTGACCGCGGAGCTGGCCACCGCGGCGGCGACCGACGCGCCCGCCAAGCTCGGTTTCGCCGCCGGCCTGATCGCCGGCGAGCGGCAGACGGACGAGGCGGCGGCGACGCGGGCGGCCGAGAAGGCCTACGCGCGGTTCGCCGAAGCCGAGCCGTTCTGGTGACCGGCCCGCGCCGCCGCATCATATAAAGATTTCCTTATATTCGGTTGCCCAACATCGGCGCCGCGGCTATAGACCGGCGCGTTGCCAAGTCCGAGCAAGGAGTGCGCGTTAGAGATGGCCGACCATGTCGTGAAGGACCTGTCGCTCGCCGACTGGGGCCGCAAGGAAGTCGAGATCGCCGAGACTGAGATGCCCGGCCTGATGGCGCTGAGGGCCGAATTCGGCGCGGAAAAGCCGCTCAAGGGCGCGCGCATCGCCGGCTCGCTGCACATGACCATCCAGACCGCGGTGCTGATCGAGACGCTGCAGGCGCTTGGCGCCGAGGTGCGCTGGGCCTCGTGCAACATCTTCTCGACCCAGGACCATGCGGCGGCCGCCGTCGCCGCCCGCGGCACGCCGGTGTTCGCCTTCAAGGGCGAGAGCCTGGCCGAGTACTGGGACTATGCGCACCGCATCTTCGAGTGGTCCGACGGCGGCTATCCGAACCTGATCCTCGACGACGGCGGCGATGCGACCCTGCTTTGCGTGCTCGGCCCGCGCGCCGAGCACGACGCGGACTTCCTCGCCCACCACTCCAACGACGAGGAGGAGGCGCTCTACGGCGTCATCGTGCGCTACCTGTCGGACAAGCCGGGCTTCTACGCGGGTATCCGGAACGCGATCAAAGGCGTCTCCGAGGAGACGACGACCGGCGTGCACCGGCTCTACCAGATGGCCGAGCGGGGCGAGCTGCCCTTCCCGGCCATCAACGTCAACGACTCTGTGACCAAGTCCAAGTTCGACAACCTCTACGGCTGCCGTGAGAGCCTGGTCGACGCCATCCGGCGCGCGACCGACGTCATGCTGGCCGGCAAGGTGGCCGTGGTCTGCGGCTATGGCGACGTCGGCAAGGGCTCGGCCGCCTCGCTCCGCCACGGCGGCGCGCGGGTGATCGTCACCGAGATCGACCCGATCTGCGCCCTGCAGGCGGCGATGGAGGGCTATGAGGTCAAGACCCTGGAGCAGGTCGCCAGAATAGGCGACGTCTTCGTCTCGGCCACCGGCAACAAGGACGTCATCCGTCTCGAGCACATGCGCGAGATGAAGAACAACGCCATCGTCGCCAACATCGGCCACTTCGACTCCGAGATTCAGATCTCCAGCCTGCGCAATTACCGTTGGGACGAGATCAAGCCGCAGGTGCACCACGTCGAGTTTCCCGACGGGAAGAAGATCATCGTGCTGTCGGAAGGTCGCCTGGTGAACCTCGGCAACGCCACGGGCCACCCGAGCTTCGTGATGAGCGCCTCGTTCACCAACCAGGTGCTGGCGCAGATCGAGCTTTGGACCAACAATGCGGCCTACGAGAAGAAGGTCTACACACTGCCCAAGCGCCTGGACGAGAAGGTCGCCCGCCTGCACCTGGCCAAGCTGGGCGTCGAGCTGACCGAGCTCACCGGCGAGCAGGCGAGCTACATCGGCGTTGAACGAGCCGGCCCGTTCAAACCGGACCACTATCGGTACTAGGCGGCGCCATGCCGCCCGCCGTCCTCATCATCTCCTCGTTCGTGGCCGCCAGCCGGGTGGGCGGCGGAGCGCAGGCGATGGTCCTGGCCAGGCTGGGGCTGGAGCCGATCCTGGTGCCCACGGTGCAGCTCGGTCGCCACCCGGGCTTCGGCGCGCCGGGCGGCAAACCGGTCGAGGCCGAGACCATGGCCAGCATGCTGAAGGGCGTCGACGCGCAGGGCCATTTCCAGCGCCTGGCCGCCGTGGTCACCGGCTACTTCGCGCTCGCCGAGCAGGTGGCCGTCGCCGCCGACGCGATCGCGACGGCGCGGGCGGGCAGCCCGGAGGCGCTGATCGTCGTCGATCCGATCATGGGCGACGAGTCGACTGGGCTCTACGTGCGCGAGGTGGTCGCGAGCGCGATCGAGCAGCGGCTCGTGCCGCGCGCCGACCTGATCACGCCGAACGCCTGGGAGCTCGGCCGACTGGTCGACGAGCCGGTCGCGACCATCGACGCCGCGCTGCGTGGCGCGCGCAGCCTCGACCGCCCGGTGCTGGTCTCGTCGGTCCCGGCCGGCGAGGAGGTCGGAACCCTCTACGTCGACGCGAACGGGGCCTGGATCGCGCTGCATGCCCGCGCGCGATCGGCGCCGAGGGGCACCGGCGACCTGTTGACCGCTCTCTTCACCGCCGCCCGCGTCGCCGGCCGCAGCCCCCGCGCCGCGCTCGGCGCGGCGGTCGGCGGCGTCGCCGAGGCTATCGCCAAAGCTGATGAGGCGGACGAGCTGCCCGTTGCCGCCTTCCCCGCCCGCCTCTCGCCCTCGAAGCGAGTCAGGATCGAGCGGCTCTAGGCAGGCCGCAGCTGGCGGGCGGCGCGGTAGGCGCCGAACACGAACGTGAGCGCGCCGGCCCAGATGAAGACGAAGGAGACGGCGCGGAGCGGCGTCAGCGTCTCGCCGGTCGCAAGGCCGGTGAGGAAGCCCAGCGTCGGGCCGATGTGCTGCAGGAACCCGAGCGTCGAGAACGGCAGCCGCCGCGCCGCCCAGGCGAAGAGCGCCAGCGGCGCAACGGTGAGCGGGCCGGCCAGCAACAGCAGCAGGCTGGGCGCGAGCGCGCGCCCAAAGGCCCCGCCACCGCTCCCGTAGAGCCAGCCCAGGTAGAGGCGATCCCCGGCACGGCGATCAGCAGGCATTCGACGAGCAAGCCCGTCTGGGCCTCGACCGCCACGCGCTTGCGAATGACGCCGTACGTACAGAAGGAGACGGCGAGGAATAGCGAGATCACCGGCAGGTGGCCCAGCGCGACCGTCTGCAGCACAACGCCGATGGCGGCCAGCGCGATCGCCATCCAGGCGACCGCGTCGATTCGCTCGCGGAACAGGAGCCCGCCCACGGCCATGTTGAGCAAGGGATTGATGAAGTAGCCGAGGCTCGAATCGATGTTGTGGCCGTTGTTCACCGCCCAGATGTAGACGGCCCAGTTCGAGCCGATCAGCGCGCCCGACGCCAGGAGCGTCGCGAGCGTGCGCGGGCGGGCAAGCACGCCGAGCGCCTCGCGGCCCAGGCCGGCGGCGATGACGAGCCCGGCCGCCCAGAGCGGCGACCAGAGCGCGCGCTGGCCAACAATCTCCCACGGGCTCGCGCCCGCCCGATCCATGAGGATGAAGAGACCTGGGGACGCGCCCCAGATCAGGTAGCAACCCAATCCCGCCGCTAGCGCCCGGCGGTCCTGACCGCCCGGCGCCGCAGCGGTGGGAGTCATGCCAGGATCTTGTGGCCGATCAGGCCGTACTCGTCGGCGAGCTGAGCGATCTGCACCGCGTTCAACGCCGCGCCTTTGCGCAGGTTGTCCGATACGACCCAGAGGTTCAGGCCGTTCTCGATCGTCGGGTCGTTGCGGATGCGGCTCACGAACACCGCAAAATCGCCCTGCGCCTCCTTGGGCGTCATGTAGCCGGTCGGGTCGTGCTTATCGACGACCATGACGCCCGGCGCCTCGCGCAGGATCTCGCGCGCGTCGTCCTCGTCCAGGGGCCGTTCGAACTCCAGGTTCACCGCCTCGGCGTGGCCGACGAACACGGGCACGCGAACGCAGGTGACGGTGAGCTTGATCGCGCGATCGAGCATCTTGTGGGTCTCGTTCCACATCTTGTGCTCTTCGTCGGTGTAGCCGTCGTCCATGAAGTTGTTGGCGAAGGGGATGACGTTGAAGGCGATCTGCTTGGGGTAGACCTTCGGCTCGGTCGGCCCGAGCGAATAGACCGCCTTGGTCTGGTCCCACAGCTCGTCCATGGCCGCCTTGCCCGAGCCGGAAACCGACTGGTAGGTCGAGACCACCGCCCGCTTGATGACAGCCGCGTCGTGCAGCGGCTTCAGCGCCACCACCAGCTGAATGGTCGAGCAGTTGGGGTTGGCGATGATGCGCTTCTTGCGGGCGAGCGCGATCGCTTCGGGGTTCACTTCCGGCACGATCAGCGGCACGCCGGGGTCCATCCGCCAGGCGGAGGAGTTGTCGATGACGAGCGCGCCGGCGGCGGCGATCTTCGGGCTCCACTCGCGCGAAAACGCGCCAGAGACGCTCATCAGCACGACGTCGACGGAGGAGAAGTCGAAGGTCTCGATCGCCTCGCAATAGAGGCTCTTGTCGCGGAAGTTGACCTCCCGACCCATGGAGTTGCGCGAGGCCACGGCGCGGATCTCGTCAACGGGGAACGCGAGCTCCTCGAGGATCACGAGCATCTCGCGGCCCACGTTGCCCGTGGCGCCGACAACGGCCACCCGGTAACCCATCGGAAGTCTCCCTTTCGTCGAGCCGCGCGGGATACGCCGCTTGGGTTAAAGAGGCAAGAAGTGGAGACGCGCGGGATGGTTGAATGATCGGGACGTGGATCCTCCCCGCCATGCTGCTGGCGCTGATCGGCGGACTGCTGGGCCTCGCCGCGCGGCGCATCCCGGCAGGCTTCCGCGCCGAAGGCTGGAAACTGCTGCTACTCGTGCTCGTCCCGTTGCCGTGGCTGGTCGAGATCGCACTGGCGCAAGCCTACCCTTCGGGCGAGGTGCACGGCGGGCCGGTCTGGGTCGAGAGGCTCGCCGGCTACGCGATGCTCGCCAACCCCGTGCTTTGGGCGGCGGCGATGATCCTCCTCTGGAAGGCGCGCCGCTGTGTCGTCCCGTTCCTGCTGGCCAACCTCGTGCTCGCCCTGGGCGCGACCGCGTGGTTCGGCGCGCAGTGGGCCGGCGCCTGGATGTGACCTAGCGCTGCACGCAGTCCGAAAGGCCCCCGTGGCGGACCGTGCCCATGGCGCGGTCGACCTTGGCGGTGCGGCGGCGCACGTAGCGGCCGGGGTCGGCGGCGCTCCAGCCGAGCGGCTTGGGGAGCACCGCGATCAGCCGCGCCGCCTCGTCGGGCGTAAGCTCGGACGCGTGCTTGTGGAACACGTGCTCGCTGGCGGCTTCGGCGCCGTACACGCCGGGGCCGAACTCCACCACGTTCAGGTACATTTCCATGATGCGCGGCTTGCCCCACACGACCTCGATCAGGACCGTGTACCAGGCCTCGATGGCCTTCCTGACATAGTCGCGGCCGGGCCAGAGGAAGACGTTCTTGGCCGTCTGCTGGCTGATGGTCGAGCCGCCGCGCAGGCGGTTCGGGTGCTTCTGATCCTGCTTCATCGCCGCCTGGATGGCCTGGAAGTCGAAGCCGTGATGCTCGCAGAAGCGCGCGTCTTCGGAGGCTACGGCGGCGTCGGGCAAGGCTGGCGACATCTGGCTGAGCGGCCGCCAGCGATAGTCCATGCCGTGGCCCTCGATCAGCCGCTGGATCATGAGGATGGTGATCGGCGGCGGGACGAACTTGTAGACCAGCACGCCGACAGGCGGGACGACGATGAGGATGACGAGGAGCGCGACGAGCACGCGGCCGAGGAAGCGGAACACGCCACCGCGCCCCCGTGCGGGTTTGACGTACGCTGGCCTCGGTTTCGGCTTGGTTGGCTGAGGCAATTCCTTTTTCCGCTCATTCCCGCGAAAGCGGGAACCCAGGTGTTTTAGCTGACTCGCCGAGTCCGCCGCGCCACCGAATTGAACCACGAAGGGCACGAAGAACACGAAGAGGAAGCTGTTGCTCGGAGCCGGACTCCTTCGTGCCTTTGTGTCGTTCGTGGTTGAAAAAAGCCTGAGTCCCCGCTCTCGCGGGGGGATATCCCCCCGCTCTCGCGGGGATGAGCGGAAAATATAGGAACTCAATGACCTAGAACCCCTCCAGCGCCGCCACGCCCGCGCCGCCGTCTTCGTCGCCCCAGGCGAGGCGTTTGGCGCCCGCCGACATGGCCAGCGCGGTGATCGGGGCGCCGCGCTCCGCCTTGATCGTCTCGATCCGGCGCGATGTGAGGTCGCAGGCCCAGACGCGGCCGTCGCTCAGGCCCGCGGCCAGGATGGCGCGATCGGGCGCGGCGGCGACGCGGGTGACGGTCGAGCCCTCCTCGAAGCCGATCTCGGCCGCCTCCTTGCCCATCGGGCCGTCGGCGCCGGCGAACGGCCAGACCACCGCGCCGGGCGCGCCGGCGGTGGCCATCAGCATGCCCTTCGACAGGAAAACCAGGCTCTTCACCTTCGCCGGATAGCCGCCCATGCGCAGGTCGCGCGCGTCGGAGAGCCGCCAGCCGTGCAGCTCGTTCTCCTGCATGGATGACATCAGGAAGCGGCCGTCGGGGCTGAACACGACCAGGATGTGGCTGCCCGGCCACTTGAGCAGCACCGGCTTCTGCTCGGCGATGCGGGCGTACCAGAGCACCGCCCCGCCGTAGGTGGCCGCCGCGAGGCGCCGCCCGCGCGCATCGAAGGCGAGGCTCGCCACCGACTTCTCGTGGGCGAAGACGCGCTCGAAAGCCGCGTCCCTGGTGTCGAGGACGCGCGCTTCGCGCCCGGCGCCGAAGGCGATCAACCCGGACTCGGCGTTCGCGGCCACCACGTCGATCCAGCGGCCCTTGAGCGCCGCGAGTTCTTTTGTCGCGCCGCCGGCTGTCCAGGCCAGCCGGCCGTCGTCGCCGCCGGTGACCAGGCCATCGCCGCTCGGATGCAGCACGGCGGCCAGGATCGCGCCCGCGTGCGCTTGCGCGCGCTCGCCGCCCTCGCCGGCGACGGAGCCGTCGCCGAGCGCGAACCAGGCGGCGCCGGACCGGTCGAACAGGACCTCGGTGACATAGGCGTCCAGATCCATCGCTGCATGCTTGGCGCTTTACGAGACGGGGGCATTCATGGTTCTAGTCGCCGAAATTGCGCGGACCAATGCCGGCCGCGCCCCACGGCGGAGAAAGAGTGGATGGCAGTCAAGCTTGGCGGCAAGAAGGGCGGGAAATACGAACTCGGCCAGAACGCCGACATCAACGTCACGCCGTTCGTCGACGTGATGCTGGTGCTGCTCATCATCTTCATGGTGTCGATCCCGCTGGCCACAGTGGCGATCAAGATCGACCTGCCGCCAGCGCAGGAAAACCAGAACCCCAACGACAAGCCGACCTACATTTCCATCGGTGAGGACTCCAAGCTCACGCTTGTGGTCAAGGGCAACAACACCACCACCACGCTGGAGACGCTGGGCGACGATCTCGCCAAGGCGCTGGGGAACGATCCCAAGTCGCAGAACGTGCTGATCCGCGCCGACCGCACCGTGAAGTACAAGGACTTCATGGAGGTGGTGAACCAGCTGCAGACCGATGGCTACTACAAGGTCGCGCTGATCACCGAAAACGAGCCCGGACAGACCTAGCCGTTCAGGCGGCGCAGGCCTCGAAGCCGGCGCGCAGCGCCGCTTCGTCCAGGTTGCGGCCGATGAAGACCATGCGGCTCGTCCGTTGTTCATCGTCGCGCCAGGGCCGCTGCAGGTCGCCCTCGAGGATCATGTGCACCGCCTGAAAGACCAGGCGCCGATCCTCGCCCTTCACGTTCAGGATCCCTTTGGCGCGGAGGATGTCCGGCCCCTGCTGGGCCAATAGCTCGCTCAGCCAGCGGCTGACCGCGGCCCCGTTCACCGGCTGATCCAGCGTCAGGGCCACGCCCTTGATGTCGTCGTCGTGGACGTGGTCGTGATGCTCGTGGCCCTCGTGTCCGTGGTCGTGATCGTGCTCGCAGTGATCGTCGTGCACGTGGCCCGGCTCGCCGTGCGCCGGATTGAGGAACTCGGGCTCCAGCGTGAGGATGCGGTCCAAGTCGAAGCCGCCGCGGCCGAGGATCGCGTCCAGCGGCACGTTCGAGCGCTCGGCCCGATGGATGGGCGCCAGCGGGTTCAGCCGCCGCAGGCGCGTCTCGAGCGCGACCAGGTCCGCCTCGGCAACCAGGTCGGTCTTGTTCAGGATGATCTGGTCGGCGAACGCGATCTGCTCGCGCGCCTCGCGGCTGTCGTCTAGCCTGGCGGTTATGTGCTTGGCGTCGACAACAGTGGTCACGCTGTCGAGCACGGTCCTGGCCTTGACGTCCTCGTCGACGAAGAAGGTCTGGGCGACCGGCCCGGGGTCGGCCAGGCCCGTCGTCTCCACCACGATCGCATCGAACCCGCCCTTGCGCTTGGCCAGGCCCTGCAGCACCCGGATCAGGTCGCCGCGCACCGTGCAGCAGACGCAGCCGTTCGACATCTCGAAGACCTCTTCGTCGGCGCCGACGATGAGGTCGTTGTCGATGCCGATCTCGCCGAACTCGTTGACGATCACCGCGTAGCGGCGGCCGTGGTCCTCCGAGAGGATGCGGTTCAAAAGCGTGGTCTTGCCGGCGCCGAGATAGCCGGTCAGCACCGTGACCGGCGTGCGTGAGAGTTCGCTCATGGCCGCCAACTTAGGGACGATACCGCGCCGCTTAAAGCGGGCGGCCCCCCACCTTTGATTTCGCCGATGCGGAGTGAAACTATTCAGCGGGGATGGCAGGGACCGCAACGATGACACTCACCGAGAGCTATCGGCCGGCCGAGACCAGCGAGCCGGTGCTGGAGACCACGGTCGGCGGGGCCCTGCGCGAGGCGGCCGAGCGCTGGCCGAAAGCCGTCGCGCTGGTCGAGTCCGACATGGACGGCGTGCTCCGCCGCCGCTGGACTTATGTCGAGCTCCTGGTCGACGCCGAGCGCCTGGCGCTGGCGCTCGCGTCCCGCTACGAGCCCGGCGAGCGCATCTGCGTGTGGGCGCCCAATGTCCCGGAGTGGGTGATCATCGAGTACGCCGCGGCGCTGGCGGGCCTGACCCTCGTCACCGCCAACCCGGCCTATCGTCCGCGCGAGCTCAAGTTCGTGCTCGAGCAATCGCGCTCGGTCGGCCTGTTCCTGACGCCCGAGTACCGCGGCAATCCGATGGCGGAGATCGCCGCCGACGTCGCCGCCGGCATCCCGGCGCTGCGCGAGGTCATCGACGTCACAGACGAGGCGGCGCTGTTCGCCCGCGGTCCAATCGAGCAGGCGCTGCCCGAGGTCAAGCCCGACGAGCCGGCGCAGATCCAGTACACCTCCGGTACAACGGGTTTTCCGAAAGGCGCGCTGCTGCACCACAAAGGGCTGACCAACAACGCCCGCATGGCCCTCGCCCGCGCGCTGATCCAAGAGGGCGAGACGGTGCTGAACTTCATGCCGATGTTCCACACCTCTGGCTGCGCCCTCCTGACCCTGGGCTCGGTGCAGTTCGGCTGTCGCATGATCATCGCCAAGCTGTTCGATCCGCCGCGCCTGTTGGACATCATGCAGGCCGAGCGGGTCGAGCTGCTGCTCGGCGTGCCGACGATGCTGGTCGGTCTCGCGGAGGCGCAGGCCGCCCAGGCGCGCGACGTCTCATCGGTCAGGATCGCCATCTCCGGCGGATCGATGGTGCCCCCGGAACTGATCCGGCGCGTCCGCTCACTGTTCGGCTGCGACTTCGAAACGGTCTACGGCCAGACGGAGAGCTCGCCGATCGTCACCCAGATCAAGATCACCGACAGCTTCGAGGACTCGTGCGAAACCGTGGGGCAACCCTCGGCGCAGACCGAGATCTCGATCCGCGACCCGCAGACCAACGCCGTCGTCCCGGCGGGCCAGATCGGCGAGATTTGCGCCCGCGGCTACTGCGTGATGCTGGGCTACAACGACAACCCGAAGGCGACGGCCGACGCGATCGACGCCGACGGCTGGCTGCACACCGGCGATCTGGGGACCATGGACGAGCGCGGCTATGTCCGGGTCACCGGCCGGGTGAAGGAGATGATCATCCGCGGCGGCGAGAACCTGTTCCCAGCCGAGATCGAGAACATCCTGCTCGAGCATCCGGACGTGGTCGAGGTCGCCGTCGTCGGCGTGCCGGACGAGCGCTGGGGCGAGGTGGTCGCCTGCTTCGTTCGCCTGGCGCCTGGCGCCGCGCTGGACGAAGGCGTGCTCCGCGCCCACTGCCGAGCCCACCTTTCGCCGCAGAAGACCCCGGCGCACTGGATCGAGGTCGCCGAGTGGCCGCTGACGGGCTCGGGCAAGATCCAGAAGTTCGTGCTCCGCGACCGCTTCGTCGAAGGCGCGTTCGAGCCGGCCTGAGGTCGTCCCCTCGGCCTCCGCGCGTTGACTTCAAAGGCCCCGTCTGTATAAGACGCCTCCCTCGCCCGCGGGCTCGCTCGCGGGCGGCTTTCATTTCGCGGTAGGACGTCAGAAGCGCCATGTACGCGGTCATCGAAACCGGCGGCAAACAGTACCGGGTCAGATGCGGCGACCTTCTCGTCGTCGAGAAGCTGGCCGGGGACGTCGGCGCGACCATCGCCTTCGAGCGCGTGCTGATGCTGGGCGACGACGCAGACGTGACGGTTGGCGCGCCGACCGTGGCCAGCGCCAAGGTCGAGGCGACGCTGATCGAGACCCGCAAGGGCGACAAGGTCAAAGTCTTCAAGAAGATCCGCCGCCAGGGCTATCGCCGCACGGGCGGACACCGGCAGTGGGAGAGCGTGCTGCGCGTCACCGCCATCGCCGGCGGCAAGCGCTCGGAGACTTGGGAGGGGACCGTCGACCTGACGCCCCGCGCGGTCCTGAACGCCCGCGCCCGCGGCGAAGCGATCGTCGTCGCCGCCGAGGCCGCGCCCGCAAAGGCCGCGAAGCCGAAGCCCGCGCCCAAGGCCGCCCCGGCGCCGGTGGAAGAGCCCAAGGCGCCCGCGGCGAAGACCGCGCGCGCCAAGGCGCCGGCGAAGGCCGAGCCCGCACCTGCGACCAAGGCGAAGGCGGAACCCAAGGCCAAGCCCGCGCCCAAAGCGAAGGCCGAGCCGGCCGCGAAGGCCAAGGCTGAGCCCAAAGCCAAAGCCGCGCCTGCGCCCAAAGCCGCGAAAGCCGCGCCGAAGAAGCCGGCCAAGTCCAAGGAGAGCTGATCCATGGCTCACAAGAAATCCGGCGGCTCCTCGCGCAACGGGCGCGACTCGGCCGGCCAGCGCCTGGGCGTGAAGCGCTTCGGCGGGGAGCAGGTGAACGCCGGCTCGATCATCGTTCGCCAGCGGGGCACCAAGTTCTGGCCGGGCGACAATGTCGGCCTCGGCAAGGACCACACGCTGTTTGCGACCGCGACCGGGGCGGTGAAGTTCACCACCCGACGCGACGACCGCACCTACGTGGCCATCGTACCGGCCGCGATGCCGGCCAAAACCTAGGCCGTTCCAGAGATTTTCTCCGGATCGCGCCGATTGAAACAAGGCGATCCGGACCAGAGATGAAGCGGGGAGTCCGGACGCCGGGCTCCCCGCCAACGCGTTTGGAGCCCGCAACAGAACGGGACCGACAAGAGGGAGGCGACCCATGGACGACCAGCTCGAGGCCATCGCGACCGAACGGCTGCGCCTGCGCGAGCCCCGTCACGCCGACGCGGCCCGCCTGGCCGTGCTCGCCAACGACTTCGATGTCGCGCGCATGACGACCTCGATGCCGTTCCCCTACACGCGCGCCGACGCCGACGCGTTCCTCGAGCGCATGGCGGCGCGCAACCGGAACCGCGAGGCGGTGTTCGCGATCGAGCATGCGGACGAGGGAGCGATCGGCATCCTTGGCTTCCATCCGAAGGACGGGGCGGCGCCCGAGATCGGCTACTGGATCGGCCGGCCCTACTGGGGGCGCGGCCTGGCGACGGAAGCCGTCCGGGCCGCGCTCGAGTGGGCCGACGGCGCCTGGGCCAGCCGCTGGACCATCGCCGGCCACTTCGCCGACAACCCGGCCTCGGGCCGCGTGCTGGACAAGGCCGGCTTTCTCTACACCGGCGAGGTCAAGCCGCTGTTCTCCAAGGCCCGCGCCACGGAGGCCCCCACCCGCATGATGGTGCGGCTGGCGTGAGCTTGCTCTTTGCGCTCCCAGCTTCCCCTTGCCGTCATGGCCCGACTTGTTCGGGCCACCCATGAACACCTGATCCATCCGGTGTGCATGGGTCCCCCGCATTCCGCTTCGCTCCAGCGGGGGATGACGGAGAGAGAGGAGCGACTTCGTTGGACGGCCGACGTGGAGTGTCCTTGCACTCGCGATCAATTGTGGCCATCCGGACACCCATGAAGTTCCTCGACCAGTGCAGGATCCACATCCGCTCCGGCGACGGCGGGGCGGGGTGCGTCTCGTTCCGGCGCGAGAAGTTCATCGAATACGGCGGGCCGGACGGCGGCGACGGCGGGCGGGGCGGCGACGTCTGGATCGAGACCGCCAACGGCCTGAACACGCTGATCGACTACCGCTACCACCAGCACTTCAAGGCCAAGACCGGCCAGCACGGCATGGGCCGCGACCGCCACGGCGCGAACGGCGAGGACGTCGTGCTGAGGGTCCCTGTCGGCTGCCAGGTGTTCGACGAGGACGGCGAGACCCTGCTCGTCGACCTAGACCAGCCGGACATGCGCGTGCGGCTGGCGAAGGGCGGCAACGGCGGCTTTGGCAACACCCGCTTCAAGAGCCCGACCAACCAGGCGCCGCGCCACGCCAACCCGGGCCTGCCGGGCGAAGAGAAAACGATCTGGCTTCGGCTGAAGCTGATCGCCGACGTTGGCCTGGTTGGCCTGCCCAACGCCGGCAAGTCGACCCTGCTCGCCGCGGTGTCGGCGGCGCGCCCGAAGATCGCCGACTATCCGTTCACGACGCTCAACCCCAACCTCGGCATGGTCGACCTCTCGGCCAACGAGCGGTTCGTGCTGGCCGACATCCCGGGCCTGATCGAAGGCGCGAGCGAGGGCGCGGGGCTGGGAACCCGCTTCCTCGGCCACGTCGAGCGGACGGCGGTGTTGATCCACCTGATCGACGCCACGCAGGATGACGTGGTCGGGGCATGGCGCACGGTTCGCGGCGAGCTTTCGGCCTACGGCGCGGGCCTGACCGACAAGCCCGAGCTGGTGGCGCTGAACAAGATCGACGCGCTCGATCCGGCCGTCCGCGACGCGCGGCGCGCGGCCCTCGAAGCGGCGTGCGGCGCGGCCCCCTTCCTCGTCTCCGGCGTCTCGGGCGAGGGCGTCACGGCGCTGATGCGCGCCGCCTGGCAAAGGGTTGGGGCCGCTCGCGCGGCGGCTCAGCCCGCGCCCGAGCCGCAGAGCTGGCGGCCATGAGCGGGCTCGCACAGGCCAGGCGCCTGGTCGTGAAGGTCGGCTCGGCGCTCCTGGTCGACGAGCACAAGGGCTCGGCCGATCGCGCCTGGCTCGCGGCCTTCGCCGAGGACGCCGCCCGCATCCGCGCGCGCGGCCAGCAGCTGTTGATCGTGTCGTCGGGCGCGGTCGCGCTCGGCCGCCGGCGGCTTGGCCTTGTCGGCAAGCGGCTGGACCTTCCGTCCAAGCAGGCCGCCGCGGCCGCCGGCCAGTCCCTCCTGATGCATGCGTGGGAAGAGGCGCTGGCGCCGGTCGGCATGGTCGCCGCCCAGGTGCTGCTCAGCCGCGACGACACAGAGACCCGCCGCCGCTGGCTGAACGCCCGCGCAACGCTGGAGCGGCTCCTGGCGCTGGGCGTGACGCCGGTGATCAACGAGAACGACACCGTCGCCACCGAGGAGATCCGCTACGGCGACAACGACCGGCTGGCCGCGCGCGTCGCCCAGATGACCGGCGCCGACCTCCTGGTGCTGCTTTCCGACGTGGATGGTCTCTACACCAGCGACCCCAGGCGCGATGCGTCGGCCGCGCACGTCGCGCTGGTCAGCGAGCTCACGCCCGAGGTCGAAGCGATGGCCGGGGGGATCAACCGCGCCGCCGCCGTCGGCTCCGGCGGCATGGCGACCAAGCTTGCCGCCGCCAGGATCGCCGCCAGCGCCGGCTGCGCCACGCTGATCGCGCTGGGCGCCCGCGCCGCCCCGCTGCGCGCCGTGGAAGACGGGGCGCGCGCGACGCTGATCGAGCCCGCCACCACGCCGGCGGCCGCCTACAAGGCCTGGATCGCCGGCTCGCTCGCCCCGCAGGGGGCTGTGGTGATCGACGCCGGCGCCGTCGTGGCGCTGCGCTCCGGCAAGTCGCTGCTGCCCGCTGGCGTCAAGGCAATCGAGGGCCGCTTCGGCAAGGGCGACGCCGTGGTGGTGCGCGATGAGGCGGGCGTGGAGGTGGCGCGCGGCCTCAGCCGCTATGACGCGGGCGACGCCGAGCGCATCATC
>DATNJB010000003.1:0-20416 GCA_035604135.1 Caulobacteraceae bacterium
CCGCGCGGCGAAGACCGAGAAGCAGGCCGACGCATGCATCGCTTAGGCCCGCCGGCGTTGGCCAAGCTGATCGGAGAGCCGTAGATGATGACGTCCCGCACGCGCGGTCTGTTGGCCGGCCTGGCTGCTGCGCTGCTGGCCGCAACGGGCTTGGGCGCGGCGCCGGCAACCGAGGCGCCGGCCCGGTTCGTCCAGCGGCTCTTCGCCGTGTACGCCGACAACAGCGAATGGTGGGCGAACGCCGACACCCCAGCGGGCCGCAAGGCGGACGAAGCCTACCGGAACGAAGTCTACGCCAACTTCTACGACCCGGCCTTCGTCAAGCTGATGGACGACAATGGCGCGCTGGCCGGCGCGAAGAACGCTGGCGCTGATCTCGACTACGACCCGGTCTGCCAGTGCCAGGACCTGGGCGGGGTCTACCGCTATGTCTCGGGGGCGCCGAAGGGCAGCTTCTTCGATGCCAGTGTCACCAGCAATGCCGCCGACCAGAAGCCCTGGACGCTGGTGTTGCAGAAGACGTCAGCCGGCTGGCGGCTGTACGACGTCGTGGACACCGGCGGCAGCGTGCGCACCCGGCTCACCCGCCACAACGCCTGCCTGAGGAAGGCGAGGACGGAGACGCAGGCGGAGGACTGCATCGCCTAGGGCGGATCGCGATCAGCCGGGGGAACGGCGCGGCCGCCTGGAGCCACGCAATTCTGCTGTGGATTCACCAAGGCGTTCAACCGGGCACTAACCAGAGTGTCGCGAAGGTGGCCGATCGGGAGAGCGCGACTTGTCTTCGGCGAAGCAGGAACTCGAAGCGCTTTGGCGAGAGGTGTTCGGCGAACCGCCGTCGATCAACGCGGATCCCGCCATGCTGAGCGAAATTCTCGTGCGGCACCTGCCGCCGGCGCCGCCGTACATCGATGGCGAGGGGGCCGCCGCGAGCGTTCGTCCCCCGCCTGACGACGACCCGAACGATCCCAGCGCGACGTCGACTTGATCGCGAGTTCCGCTCGACGCAGGGCTCGCGCCCGCCTACTCCGGGTCTGGGGCGCTCGACCAGCGCGAGGGCAAGACATGGGTCAGGCCATCGAAACCGACAGGGTCGTAGGCCTCCAGGTCGAGTGCCTTGACGCGCCGCTCGGGCTGGAGACCGTTGTGCCCCGGCTGTCGTGGCGGCTTGAGTCCGCGCGACGCGGCGCCCGGCCAGTCGGCCTTTCGCGTCCGCGTCGGCTCGAGCGAGGCGGGCGTGGCCGGCGGGGGCGCAGATCTCTGGGACTCCGGCCGGGTTGGCTCTGACCAGTCCTTCGACGTCGCCTACGCCGGCAAGCCGCTCGGCTCGCGCCAGCGCTGCTGGTGGACGGTCGAGGTCTGGGACGAGGCCGGTGAGCAGCTCGCCGCGCCGCCGCCGAACTGGTGGGAGATGGGCCTGCTCGAGCCTGGCGACTGGACCGCGGCGTGGCTCGCGGTCGAGGGCGAGGAAGAGCGCGAGGATCGCCTCGCCGGGCTGAACTGGATCTGGGGCGACCCCCCCGACGCCGAGCCGGCGCGGCGGTTCCGCTTTTGCTTCGAGCTGGCCGACGCCGCCGAAGATGCCGTGCTCTACATCGCCGGCCGCGATCGGCTCTTGAGCGCGCACATCGATGGCGGCGCGATCGCGCTGCCGGCCTGGGAGCGCAATGCGTTCGGGCGCGCCGGCGCAGCGGAGCTTAGGCTCGGGCGGCTCGGCGCCGGGACGCACACGCTCGCCTCCGAGGTTCGGTTGTCGCGCAACGCGACGCGTCTGCCGCCGGGCCGGGGCGCCTTTGCGGCGTTGCTCAAGCTCAGGCATGCGGACGGCCGCGTGAGCCGCCTCGCGAGCGGGCCCGGTTGGAGGACCGCGCTCGATGCGGCTGAGGACTGGACGCGCCCGGGCTTCGACGACGCGGCCTGGGCTGCGGCCCGACCGGCGGCCATCGATCCGGGCCAGCCCCTGCCGCCAACCCCGGCTCGGCTGTTCCGCCGCGACTTCGCGCTCGGCAAGCCGGTCGAGCGCGCGCGGCTCTACATCACCGCGCTCGGCGCCTATGAGGCGTTTATCAACGGTCAGCGGGTGGGCGACGGGCGGCTCGCACCGGAAAGTACGAACTTCCGCAAGCGGGCGCTTTATCGCGCGCACGACGTTACGACGCTGCTACGTCACGGCGCCAACGCCATCGGCGCCCACGTCGGCGACGGCTGGTACGCCAGCGTCGTCGCGCCCGGCGGCCGCTATGCGTTCGGGCCGCCACCAAGGCGGCTTCGAGCCCAGCTCGAAGTCGTCTTCGCCGACGGCTCGACCGCGGTGGTGAGAACCGACGGCGACTGGCGCATCGGGTCGTCGCCGGTGCTGACCTCGGAGATCTACGACGGCGAGATCTGGGACGCGCGGGCCGAGCAACCGGGCTGGAGCGCGCCAGGGTTCGACGCCTCGGGCTGGCCGCAAGCCCGCTCGGCGACAGCGCCGCCGTGCGCTCTCGTGGCCGAGACCGCGCCGCCGATCCGGCCGACCATGACGCTCGAGCCGCGCACGATCAGCGAGCCGCGGCCCGGCGTCTTCGTCTTCGACTTCGGGCAGAACTTCGCCGGCGTTTGCCGGCTGCACGTGAAGGGCAAGGCCGGTGACCGCGTCGAGCTGCGCTTCGCCGAGATCCTCAAGGCGGACGGCGAGGTCGACCAGGCCAACCTGCGCGCCGCCAAGGCGCGCGACATCTACATCCTGAAGGGCGATCCGGCCGGCGAAACCTTCGAGCCCAGCTTCACCTACCACGGCTTCCGCTATGTCGAGGTCGAGGGCTTCCCCGGAACGCCGACGCTCGAAGCGCTGGAGGGCGTCGTTCTGCACTCGGACCTGCCGATCGCCGGGGACCTCGGCATCGAGCAGCCGCTGATCGGACGCCTTTGGCGCAACAGCCTCTGGAGTCAGCGCTCGAACTTCACCGGCATACCGACCGACTGCCCGCAGCGCGACGAACGGCTGGGTTGGCTGGGCGACGCCTGCGTCTTCTGGGACGCCGCCGCCTTCAACATGGACGTCTACGCGTTCACGGCCCGCTTCACCGACGACATGCGCGACGCACAGACCGAGGCCGGCGCGTTCTCGGACTATGCGCCGCCGGCGATGCGGGCCGGCGACGAGCCCGCGCCGGGCTGGGCCGATGCGGGCGTGGTGCTGCCCTGGACCGCCTGGATGCGCTCGGGGAACACCTCGGTCATCGACCGGAACTGGGACGCGATCGTCCGTTACCTCGGCTACCTCGAGGCGGCCAACCCGGACCATTTGTGGCGCAACAAGCGCGGGCTCGACTTCGGCGACTGGCTGGCGCTGGACGCCAAGCAACCGGGCGACCCGACAACGCCCAAGGATCTGATCGGCTCGGCTTGGTGGGCGCATAGCGCGGGCCTTGCGGCCGAGATGGCGGCCGTCATCGGTCGGACAGACGAGGCGGAGCGGTTCGCGGCGCTGCGCGAGCAGATTGCCCAGGCGTTCCAGTCGACGTACGTGCGCGCCGACGGCGGCGTCGGCAACGACAGCCAGACCGGCTACATCCTCGCGCTGCAGTTCGGCCTTGTTCCCGAAGCCCTGCGCGAGGCCGCGGTCGAGCGGCTGGTCGCCGACATCGACCGCCGCGACGGGGCGCTTTCGACCGGCTTTCTTGGGACGCCGTTCGCCCTCGACGTCCTGGCCGACGCGGGCCGCGCAGCCCTCGTCTACGACCTTCTCCTGCGCACCGAGTTCCCGTCCTGGGGCTACATGGCGGCCAAGGGCGCGACGACCATATGGGAGCGCTGGAACGGCGATGTGGGCGACGTCGCCATGAACTCGTTCAACCACTACGCCCTGGGCGCGGTGACAGGCTTCCTGTTTCGCCGCATCGCCGGCATCGCGCCGGCGGCGCCGGGATTCAAGCAGGTCGCCATCCGCCCCGTCCTCGACCCGCGGGTGAAGCGCGGAGGCGGCGCGTTCCGCTCCGTGCTCGGTCCGATCTCGACCGAGTGGGAGCAGGGCGAACACGGCGTCGTCCGCCTCACCGCCCTCATCCCGCCCAACGCCCAGGCTCGCGTCCACCTGCCGGCGCGGCCCGGCCAGAGGGTCCAGGACGACGCCGGCGAGCCGGTCGCCGAACTCGCCCGCACGCCCGACGAGGTCATCGTGGAAATCGGCTCAGGACGCTCCGGACTGCAGGTCGGCTAGCCGAGAGCCCGTGGGCCCGCTTTGTCCCAGCGGCATGGGCTCGCGCTTCACGAACGATTCTACCCTGAGGGGTAGACCGTTCGCATTCCCCAAGGCAGAAGTTGAGGTGGCTCGCGCAATATTCGTAGGAGACGAACTCCCTACCACCGTCGATGCCCCGCTCAACAATTGTTAAACCGTCGCGATTATCCCTATCGAGCGCCTCGAAGACTGGGGCGGACGATGGAGCCGACCATGCAGCGCGCCCTGGCATCCTATGACCCGGAGTCGGCCGAGGAGACCATACTGAGCATCGAATTCAGCGAAGGCTCCAGCGGCCAAGCCGCCGCCGGCCCTTTCAGTCTGACGGCTCGGGACAAGCGCAGCGCGCCGCGGCGGCGCGTGCTGCTCAGCGCGGTCGTGGTCAACCGCGAGTTCGACGCCATCTTTCCTTGCCAGGTGCGCGATGTCTCTGACACGGGCGCAAGGCTCGCCATTCCCGATAGCTTCCTCGTACCGGCGGGCTTCTGGCTGATCGCGGTCAGCTCGGGTCTGGCGTATGAGGCCAGCTTGGTCTGGCGGCGCTACCCGCACGCCGGAGTCGCGCTTGGCGAGCCGATCGAGCTCGACGAGCCGCCAACGCGCCTCGCCAAACGCCTGCGCAAGGTCTGGGTCGCCCACACGCGCTAGCCTTCCCGCGAGCGTTCGCGGCCGCGATCGGCCATAACCCCTCCATGCCGAGGGGTCTTGCGAGCACGCGGTCGCGGCTGGACGCAGTCATCATCGGCGGCGGGCACAATGGGCTCGTCTGCGCTTTCTACCTGGCGCGGGCGGGGTTGAGGGTGCGGGTGCTCGAGCGCCGGGCGATCGTCGGTGGCGCGGCCGTGACGGAAGAATTCCACCCCGGCTTCCGCAACTCGACCGCCAGCTACACGGTCAGCCTGCTCAATCCGAAGGTCATCGCCGACATGCGCCTGCACGAGCGCGGCCTGCGCATCGTCGAGCGACCGATCGCCAACATGCTGCCGCAGCCGGACGGCGGCTATCTGAAGGTCGGCGGCGGGCTTGAGCGCACGCAGGCCGAGTTCGCCCGGTTCTCCGCCCGCGACGCGGCCGCTCTTCCCGCCTACTATGCGGCGCTGGAGGGCGTGGCCGACGTGCTGCGCGAGCTGGCGCTCAAGACGCCTCCGAACGCCGGCGGCGGGCTGCCCTCGTTGATGCGGGGCGCGGTGCAGGGTCGGGCGCTCGCGTCCCTCCCCCTCGAGCGCCAGCGCGACCTGGTCGACCTTTTCGCCAAGAGCGCGCGCGCCTTCCTCGGTGGCTGGTTCGAGAGCGAGGCGATCAAAGCGGCGTTCGGCTTCGACGCGGTGGTCGGGAACTACGCCAGCCCCGACACGCCGGGCTCGGCCTACGTCCTGCTGCACCACGTCTTCGGCGAGGTGAACGGCAAGAAGGGCGCCTGGGGCCATGCGATCGGCGGCATGGGCGCGATCACTCAGGCGATGGCGGCGGCCTGCGCCGAGGCTGGCGTCCAGCTCGCGCTGGAGGCGCCGGTGGCGCAGGTGCTGGCCGACAAGGGCGCTGCGGTCGGCGTGCGGCTGGAGTCCGGCGAGGAGATCGTCGCGGCGCGCGTCGTCGCCAACGTCGGCCCGCGCGTCCTCTACGAGCGGCTGATCGACCCGGGCGATCTTAAGCCCGAGTTCCGCCGGCGAATGGCGGGCTATCGAACCGGATCGGGGACGTTCCGCATGAACGTGGCGCTCTCCGCGCTGCCCGACTTCACCTGCCTGCCCGGCAGCGCGGTCGCCGAGCACCATCAGAGCGGGATCATCATCGCGCCGACGCTCGACTACATGGACCGCGCGTTCGCCGACGCGCGCCAGTTCGGCTGGTCGAAGGCGCCGATCGTCGAGATGCTGATCCCCTCCACCGTCGACGATACGCTCACGCCGCCAGGCGCCCACGTGGCCAGCCTGTTCTGCCAGCAGTTCGCGCCGGTCCTGCCGGACGGCCGAAGCTGGGACGACGCGCGAGAGGCGGCCGCCGACCTGATCGTCGAGACGGTCGACGCCTGTGCGCCCAACTTCAAGGCCTCGATCCTCGGGCGGATGATCCTGACGCCGCTCGACCTGGAGCGCCGCTTCGGGCTCGCCGGCGGCGACATCTTCCACGGTGCGCTCAGCCTCGACCAGCTGTGGGCCGCGCGGCCGATCCTTGGCCACGGCGACTATCGCGGACCTCTGCGCGGTCTCTACATGTGCGGCGCCGGGACTCATCCCGGCGGCGGCGTCACCGGCGCCCCCGGCCACAACGCCGCCCGCGAGATCCTGGCCGATCGGAGTCTTCTCAGCCGGTTCTCGCACCGGCGCTAGGCGGCGGCTCCCAGCCGTGAACCGTTCGCCCGCCATACGCGTGCGAGCGGGCCCGCTCCTTGGCGACCAGCATGTCAAAGCCGGGGCCAGCCGCGGTTCTCTCGAGCCGTCTGGCCTGGTCATCGAGTCGGCGGATCGCTCCCAGTTCCTCCATGTGGCCGAGCCTGGCCTTCTGCACGGCCGCCTTCAGGACGCGGATGGTCGCGTCGTAGACGGCGATGGGGACGGGGAAAGGATGCCCGTCCTTGCCCCCGTGGGCGAAGGAGAACCGCGCGGGATCGGAGAAGCGGTATGGCGCCCCGTGCACCACCTCGGCGACCAGCGCCAGCGATTGGACGGTGCGCGCACCCACGCCAGGGACCAGCAAGAGCTCGGCGAAGTCCTTCGGTCCGCGGTGTGCTGCGGCCGCCAGCGCGCCGTGCAGCCGCCGGCCGATGACGTCCGAGGCGCGAACGTCGTGGTGGTCGGGCATCACCAGATGCGGGAGCGCGAGCTGGGCATCGGGGGGCGGCGGCGCGCGCCCCTCGATTCGGGCGAGTTCGGTGGCGACGCCGTCAGGCCCCAGCCGGGCCAGGACTTCAAGCTGACCGCTGCGCGACGCCTCGGCGCGACGGTCGGCGAGGTTGACGATCACCCCCTGCGCCCGGCCGTCGATCGCCGTGTGCGGATCGTCGACGAAGCTCGTCAGCCCCTCCGAAAGCCAGTGATAGCGACGCGCGTGACGCGCCTCGCCGTTCATCCCCTGCTGGACGACGGTCCAAAGCCCGTCGTCGGTGACGAAGAAGGCGTGCAGGTACAGCTCGAACCCGTCCTGCACCGCCGCCGAGTCGACCTTGGCCACCAGCCGGCTCGCCAGGCCCAGCCCCGCGCCATCAAGGCCCGTGCGCTCGGCGACAAGGAGAAGCTCCGCCGGTGTCTTGCGCGAGTGCTTGCCGCGCCCGCCGCAGACGTGCACGCCGAGCTCGGCCGATAGCGGCCCGAGCCCGCGCTTGAGCGCGCCGACGACGCTGGTCGTGATGCCCGACGAGTGCCAGTCCATGCCCATGACGGCGCCGAAGGCCTGGAACCAGAAGGGGTGGGCCAGCCGGCGGAGCAGCTCCTCGCGCCCATACTCGAGCACGATCGCCTCGGCGATCACCGCGCCGAGCCGGGCCATCCGTTCGGCGAGCCATTGCGGCACGCGCCCGCCGTGCAGGGGCAGATCGGCGCTTCCAGACCGTTGAGCCATCATGCGCTCCGTTCGCCTATTGTTCTACCTCAGCGGCGCGTCCGCGACCAGCGTCGGTTGACGAGGCGTGGCAGAATCGCCTCGACTCGCGCGCGATGGCGCCGGGCGACAAAGACGAGACCGAACAGGAGGCGTTCTGGCGCGGCGCTTTCGGCGACCAGTACACCGAGCGCAACGCCGACGAGCGGCTGGTCCGCGCCAACCTCGCTCTGTTCGCCCGCATCTTAAGCCGCGCGCCCAGCGTCGACTCGATCGTCGAGCTCGGCTGCAACAGGGGCGCGAACCTCAAGGCGCTGAACGCGCTCGATCCGACGTTCAAGCTCACCGCCTACGAGATCAACGCGACGGCGGCGAAGATCGCCGGCGACCTCGACATCGCCGAGGTGCATTGCGGCAGCCTGCTCGAGCTGGACCCGGCCAAGGTCGAAACCAGCGATCTCGCCTTCACCAAGGGCGTCCTGATCCACATCGCACCGGCCGATCTGGAGCGCGCCTACGCCGCGCTCACGGGCCTTTCCAGGCGCTACGTGATGGTCTGCGAGTACTACAACCCCTCGCCCGTGATGGTGCCCTATCGCGGCGCGAGCGAGCGGCTCTACAAGCGCGATTTCGCCGGCGAGCTGATGGAGCGGTTCGACCTCGCCCTGGTCGACTACGGCTTCGTCTACCACCGCGACAGCCACTTCCCCCAGGACGACCTCACCTGGTTCCTCCTGGAGAAACGGTAGAATTTGGCGGAGCGAGATTCAGCGCAGCATCGTCGCCCGACTGATCCCGGGGATCTAGCAAGACGGCTTCTTTCGACTAGGAGATCGAATTTGACCGCTCAGTTGGAAACGTTGCGGTGCTCGGACGCGGGCGCGGTCAGATTGGTCGAGCTCCACCGTCCGCAGGCGCTGAACGCCTTCAGCAACCAGCTGATGGACGAACTCGCCGAGACGTTCCTCGATGCGGCTCATGACCCGCAGGCCAAGGTGCTGGTAGTGACCGGCGCCGGCCGCGCCTTCTCCGCTGGCGCGGATCTCATGGAGATGGGGACCCAGCAGACGCCGCCGAAACACGGCTTCGCCGGGTTGCTCGACGCCATATTCGACTTCCCCAAGCCGTTCATCGTGGCGGTGAATGGCGTCGGCGTCGGCATTGGCGCGACGATCTGCGGGCTGGCCGACCTCGCCTACATGGCGGAGGACGCGCGCTTGCGCTGTCCATTTTCCACGCTCGGGCTCAGCGCCGAAGCCGCCAGCACCTTCACCTTTCCCCAGCTCATGGGGCGTCAGCGCGCCAACTGGTTCCTGTTGTCCGCCGAGTGGATGAGCGCCAGCGAATGCCTGGATGCTGGCCTCGTGCTCGAGGTGCTGCCAGCCGAGGGCCTCATGCCGCGCGCGATGGAGCAGGCGCAGAAGCTAGCCGCGCTGCCGCTGGCGTCGCTGGTGAAGACCAAGAGTCTGATCATGGGTCCGCTGCGGGCCCAGCTGCGAGCCTCGGCGGCTGCCGAGAACGCTGGCCTCGCTGCGCTGGTCGGCGGCCCCGCCAACCGCGAGGCGCTGACGGCTTTCCGAGAGAAGCGCCAACCCAACTTCGCCGGTCTCTAGAGGTTTCGCCGCTGAGAAGCCTGTCGGTCGGCCGCGATTTGAGCGGCCCCAGCGGGTCGCTGATGGCGTCAGCGCTCCATCCACGCGACCGCCGTGTTGAGGAACTCCGCCAGTACGTCCGCGTCTTTCCGACCGCTTTTCGCGGGCACGTGGAAGGAGTGGTCGGCGTCGTCGATCAGCTTCAGCGTGGCGCGGGGGCCGAGACGGCCGACGACTCCTTCCAGCAACGTGCGGTCGGCGAGCAGGTCCTTGGTCCCTTGCAGGAACAGCATCGGGACCTCGACCTCGGCCAGGTGGGCGGCGCGTGCATCCGATGGCTTGCCGGCCGGATGCAAGGGGAAGGCGAAGAAGACCAGGCCCTTGACGCCGTCGAGCGGCCCGATCGCCTGCGCCTGCGAGGTCATGCGCCCCCCGAACGACTTTCCGCCGGCGAAGAGGGGCAGCTCGCCTGCGCGCCGCCGCGCTTCCGCGACGGCGGCCCGCACCGTCGCGTGCGCGACCGGCGGCGGGTCGACCCGCTTGCCGCCCTTTTCCATGTACGGGAACTGATAACGCAGCACCGCGACCCCGCGCTCCACGAGCCCCTCGGCGATCGCCGCCATCGCCCTGTGGGTCATCCCGGCCCCCGCGCCGTGGGCGAGAACCAGGACCGCGCGCGCTTTGGCCGGGGTCTGCCATAGGCCTGAGACCGGCTCGGCGCCGTCGATCGGGATCGTGACGGCTAGGGCATCCATAGCCTGAGCATATCAGCGCTTCGGCGCACTGCCAGCGACCGCAGGATTCGACGCGCGCGCCGCGTGGCGGCATGCTGGCGTCCATGGCCGCGAGCCTCGACAAATACCGCGCCAAGCGGCGCTTCGCCGAAACGCCGGAGCCGGCCGGCGAGGTCGCGGCGTCCGACGAGCCGATCTACGTCATCCAGAAGCACCATGCCCGCCAGATGCACTACGACCTCCGCCTGGAGATGGGCGGGACGCTGAAGAGCTGGGCGGTGCCGCAGGGACCCTGCCTGGACCCGAAGGTCCGGCGCTTCGCCAAGCTCGTCGAAGACCACCCGATGGACTACGCGAGCTTCGAGGGGCGCATCCCGGCCGGCAACTATGGCGCGGGCACGGTGATCGTCTGGGACCGCGGGACCTACGTCACGCTCAAGGACCCCGAGCGCGGGCTGGCCGACGGCGAGATCAAGTTCCGCCTGGTCGGCGAGAAGCTGACCGGCGGCTGGACGCTCGTGCGGCTCAAGGACGACCCGACCAACTGGCTCCTGATCAAGGAGCGCGACCCGGCGGCGCGGCCGATCGACGAATACGACGTGCTCGTCGAAGAGCCGAACAGCGTCGTCACCGGCCGGCCGGTCGACGAGGAGCCGCCGCCGCCGCGGCCAGCCGCCAAGCGGAAGGCGGCGACGAAGATCCCCGGCGCGGTCGCGGCGCCGATGCCCGCGAAATTGAAGCCGCAGCTCGCCGCGACGGCCGACGCCGCGCCGCACGGCAAGGGCTGGGTGCATGAGATCAAGTACGACGGCTACCGCACGCTGGTGTTCTTCGACCAGGGCGAGGTGCGGCTGGTCACGCGCAACGGTCACGACTGGACACCGCGGTATCGCGCGCTCGCCAAGGCGTTCGCCAAGCTCCCGTGCAAGACCGCCATCCTCGATGGCGAAGTGGTCGTGCAGGACCCGCGCGGCATCTCATCGCTCGACCTCCTCGAGCAGGCGCTGTCCGACGGGGACAGCCACGCGATGACCTACTTCGCCTTCGACCTCTGCTACCTCGACGGCTACGACCTCTCGGGCGCGAAGCTCACCGACCGCAAGGCGGCGCTGCACGGTCTCATCGATCCGCTCATCGACGAGAAGTCGCCGATCCAGCTCAGCGAGCACGTCGAGGGCGACGGCGACGCGCTCTTCGCGCATGCGAGCCGCATGGGGCTCGAAGGCATCGTCTCGAAGAAGGCCGACGCCCGCTACCAGCAGAGCCGCTCGACGACCTGGGTCAAGGTCAAGCGCGTCGACGTCGCGACCTTTGTCGTCATCGGCTTCATGTCCAACATGCCGAAGGCGGCCTCGTCGCTGTTGCTGGCGGAGGAGCGTGAAGGCGAGTTGGTCTACGCAGGTCGTGTCGGCTCGGGCATCGGCGACTCCAAGGCTCGCGAGCTCTACGCCGATCTTTCGGCCGACGAGCGCCCGACGGCCTCGATCGCCGTCTCCAAGACGCCTGGAGCCCATTGGACCCAGCCGCGTTGGAACGTCGAGGTCGGCTACCGGAGCCGGTCCTCAGGCGGCGCGCCGAGGGCGCCGGTGTTCATGGGCCTGAGCGCGCGCAACGTCGCAAAGCCCAAGCGGGCGGTGATGCCCAAGCTGGTCAGCGACCGCGATCTGGCCGCTATCCACCTCACCAACCCGGACCGGGAATTCTCCGGCACGGGCGTGACCAAGCTCGACGTTGCGCTGCACTACGGCCGGGTCGGAGACTGGCTGTTGCCCGAGTTGTTGCGTCGGCCGGTGACCATCGTCCGCTGTCCCACCGGCCAGCTCAAGGACTCCTTTTACCAGCGCCACGCCTTCGCCGGCCTGCCGGCGGGCGTCGAGACCGTCGAGCTCGCCGATGAGGAGGAGCGGGCGGCGTTCATCGCCGTGACCGAGCCGCGCGGATACCTCGCGCTCGCCCAGTTCGGGGCGATCGAGTTCCACTTGTGGGGCTGCCACATCGACGATCCGGAGCACCCTGACCGCATCGTGCTCGACCTCGACCCGGACGAGGGCCTGCCCTGGCGGCGCATCTGCGACGGCGCCGAGGTGCTGCGCGACCGGGTCGGGGCGATGGGGTTCACCCCGTTCCTGCGCACGACCGGCGGCAAGGGACTGCACCTGGTGCTGGCGCTGGCTGACGGGCACGACTGGCCGACGGTCAAGGGCTTCGCCGAAGCGATCGCGCGCGTCGCGGCCGCCGACCAACCCAGCCTGTTCACGGCCAATTCGTCGAAGGCGTCGCGCAAGGGCAAGATCTACGTCGATTATCTGCGCAACGCCCGCGGCGCGAGCGCGGTCTGTTCCTATTCGCTGCGCGCCCGGCCGAACTTCCCGGTGGCGACGCCGATCGCGTGGGACGAGCTTCGCGGCCTGTCGGGCGGCGATGCTTTCAACCGTCTTAACCTTCCCAGGCGTATAGAGACACTGGCCCGGAACCCGTGGGATGGGCTATTGTCGAGCGCCGTAAAGATAACGCCGAAGATGCGTCGCGACGTCGGAATGAAGACTTAAGGGGTGTTGCAATGGCCGGTCGGGCCTACTGGAAAGGCTATCTCAAGCTGTCGCTGGTCTCCTGCCCAGTGAAGCTTTATCCGGCGACGTCTACGAGCGCCGGCAAGATCTCCTTCAACATGCTGCACAAGGACACGCTCAACCGCGTGCAGCAGCGTTATCACGATCCGGAGCTGGGCGAAGTCGACCGCGCGGACCTGGTCAAGGGCTACCAGTTCGAGAAGGACCGCTACGTCGTGGTCACGAACGAGGAGCTCGAGGAGGTCGAGATCGAGTCCTCGAAGACCATCGACATCCAGGGCTTCGTCGATGCGGGCGACGTCGACCCGATCTACCAGGACTCGACCTATTACCTCGCGCCCGACGGACCGATCGCGGAGGAGACCTTCGCGGTGATCCTGGAGGCGATGAAGAAGGCCAAGAAGGTCGCGATAGCCCAGATCGTGCTCTCCAGCCGCGAGCGGCTGGTGGAGATCGAGCCGGTCACCGATGGGTTCAGGCTGGTGACGCTGCGCTCGGCCAAGGAGATCCGCGAGCCGGCGACCGCGCTCGACAAGCTGAACGTCAAGATCGATCCCGACATGCTGGCCATGGCCCAGCAGATCATCACATCGAAGAAGACCAAGTTCGCGCCGGAGGAGTTCCACGACCACTACGAAGACGCGCTGATGACGCTGGTGAAGTCCAAGATCGCCGGCGGCGAGCCGGTCATCACCAAGGCGCCCGAGCGCGGCAACGTCGTGAACCTGATGGATGCGCTGAAGAAGTCGATCGAGCAGGAGCGCCGCCCGCCGGCGCCCAGCCTCGGAAAGGTGGCGGCTGGGCCCAAATCAGCCAAGACTGCGGCCACGCCCAAGGCCGCCGCGACCAAGAAGAGGGCGTAGAAACTCGCCCGGGAGGCCCATGAACCTCGCTGATCGTGCGGTCGCGCTTTACGGACGCTTCTCCCCCGGCGTTCGCGACCGCATGCAGGCGGAGATTCTGGGTGGCGGCGGGACCGTCGCCCGGGACCTCACCCGGCGCAGCGACCTTCTGGTCATCGGCGCGATCGCCACTGCGCTGATCGATTCCGGCGCGCTCGGCGTGCGCCTGCTGGCGGCGCGCGAACGCGGCGTCCCCGTCCGCGGCGAGCGCGCGTTCGCCGCCGAACTCGCCGGAGAGGATGTCGCGCGCGACGCGGCCCTGCCGCTGGCGAGGGGGCTTGCCGGAACGGCGCTGACGCCTGGCGACGTCGACATTCTGGCCGCCTTCGACCTCGTCGTCGTCGCCGACGATCGGTGCCGCTTCGGCGACGCGGGCGTCTTCCGCACCGCATCCGAGCTGATCCAGCACGACCGCACGCGCGCCGACGTGGTGCGCATCCTGACTCGCGCGCGCGATCTGGCGCCCAAGGGCCGGCACCGGATCGTGCTGACCGGCGCCGGCGAGGCGGCGCTTGAGTGGGACGACGGGCGAACGAGCCTCGAGGGCCAGGGGTTGCTCCCGCTGGATGAGGACCACGCGAGCGTCGACGACCTGTTCGAGGCGGCCGCCATCGCCGAGGCGGACGGCGAGCTCGACCGCGCGGCGCATCTCTACGACATGTGCGCGCGCGCCGATCGGGCGGACGCCATCGCCCCCTACAACTATGCCAACATCCGCCTCGCCCAGGGCGCGCACGACGAGGCGGTTCTGGCCTACCAGCGGGCCCTGTCGCGCGATGAGGGTCTCGTCGAGGCGCGCTACAACCTGGCCCAGGCGCTCGAGGCGACGGGCAAGCTGGACGCAGCCGCCGAGGAGCTCACCCACGTGCTCGAGGCCGACCCGGTCTATGCGGACGCGGTGTTCAACCTCGCGCAGCTGCGCATGAACGCCGGCGACATGGGCCAGGCCAAGGCGCTCTACGAGCGCTACCTCAAGCTCGGTCCCCCCGCCGCCTGGGCGGCGACGGCGCAGAAAGCCATCCTCTACTGCCTGGCCCGCATGTCGGCGTAATTCGAAACCCCTCCCATCGGGAGGGGCGGAGCGCCGCGAGGCGCGACGGGGGCGGGGTTACGGCATTTCAGGCAAAATCCCGGACACCATAGCCCCTCATCGTCCCCTTGCTGCGCAAGGGGCCCCTCCTTCTTCCTCTGGGAGAAGGTCGAGTCACTCCGCCGGCTCGACCGGTTCGTTCTGGTGCGCCGCCGCAGTGGCGTGGGCGATCTCGTGCCAGACCTCGCGGAATAGCGGGCTGTCGCGCAGCAGCTCCCGCAAGGCGCCGCGAGCGGCGATCCGGCCGTCGTCGAGCAGCAGGATCTCGTGCGCGTGGCGGTAGGCTTCCAGCCGGTGGGAGACCGCGAGGCACGTGTGTTCGCCCGACTCGAACAGCCGCTCCCAGAAGGTGTGCTCGGTGCGGACGTCGAGCGCGCTCGACGCATCGTCGAACACAAGGAGCTGCGGCCGGCGCGCGAACATGCGGGCGGCGGCGGCGCGTTGCACCTGGCCGCCGGAGAGCGTGACCCCGCGCGTGCCGACCAGCGTGTCGAGGCCGGCGCCCAGCTGCTCGAGGTCTTCCTCCAGCACCGCCAGCCGCACGGCCTCCTCGACGCGCTCGTCGCTCGCGTCCAGGCCCATCAGGATGTTGTCGCGCAGGCTCTCGGTGAACAGGCGCGGCGTCTGGGCGGTGTAGGCCGCGCGCGGCGGCGTCATGAACGTGGCTGGGTCGTCGACCGGAACGCCGTTCCACAACACCTCGCCGGCGTCGATCGGCACGAGGCCGACGACGGCCTTGAGCAGCGTCGACTTGCCCGACCCGACACGGCCGGTGACGATGGTGACCTGTCCGCGGCGGAGCACGAAGTCGATGTCGCGCACGCCTTGGCCCGAGCCCGGATAGAGCGAAGTCAGGCCGCGGATCTCCAGCGTCTCGAGCCTGGGCTCGGGCGGCACGATGCGCGCGGTCAAAGGTGAGCGAGCGGTGACCGCTTCGTCGGGCGCATCGCCGAGCAGCGTCGTGATCCGCATCAGGGCCACGTCGGCGGTGCGCTTGCGGGCGAGCAGGCGGCCCAGCCAGCGCGGCGCCGACGTCACCTGGCCGACGTAGGCCGCGAACAGGGTGAAGTCGCCGACGGTGAAATGCCCGTCGCGCATGGCCCCGGCCGCGAGCAACAGGACCAGGCCCAACGCCATGCTCGACGTCCCCACCCCGAAGGTGTCCAAGAGGGTGACGTAGACTTGGTAGCGCACGGCGGTCCTGCGTCGTTCGTCGTTCAGCGCCTGCAGGCGGCCGAGCACGCGCGGCTCGGCGGCGGCGACGCGGATCGCCTGCACGGCGGTGAACATCTCGCCCACGAACGAGGTCACCCGCGCGTCAGCTTCGCGGGCGACGCGGCTGTACTTGTGGATGCCGGCGGTGATCCGCTGGGTGATGACGACCACGAGCAACATCGGGGCGACCACGGCGAACGTCACCGTGCGGTCGATGCGCCACATGATCACCAGCGCCAGCGCCGCAAACAGGGCCTGGCCGAAGGTGTCCGACCAGCCCTCCATGAAGCTCAGCGTTTCGTTGACGTCGTCCCGGAAACGGCTGAGCGCCTCGCCGGCCGTCCCGCGCCGGGTGCGTGGGCCGCGGGCGAACATCATCCAGCCCAGCATGTCGGTCCGCACCATCACCCGCGAGAGGGTGGAGAAGGTCTGGTAGACCCACAGCGCGAAGAAGAAGGCGAACAGCGGCGCGATCGAGGCGCCGAACCACAGGGCGATGAGGCTCCAGACGTTTGGCCCGGCCGGGTGATGGCCACTCAAGGTGTTGAAGATCTGTCGCTGGATCAGGCCCGGTACGAGCGGCAGCGCGTAGAACAGGCCGTAGAGGCCAAGGCCGAAGGCGAACAGCTGCGGCCGCGTGCGGGCGATGCGGATCGTCTGCGCGAACGCCGTCTGCCTGGGCGGCGCGGGCGGCAGCGGCGCGGTCTCGGCTCTGTCGAAGGCTGAGAAGAAACTCACGCGAGCACCTCCTCGGCACCGGCGCGCAAGAGCTTGGCGAACGCCGATCCGGGGTCGGATTCCAGCGCCAGACGATCGCCGGTCTCCAGCACCCTTCCGTGGTCGAGGATGGCGATGCGGTCGGCTCGCCCGACGGTCGAGAGCTTGTGGGCGATGATGATCGCCGTCCGCCGCGCGCCGCCTTCGCGGCCCAGGAGCTTGTCCAGCGCCCGCTCGATCAGTTGATCCGACGCCGGATCGAGCCTGGACGACGCTTCGTCCAGCACCACCAAACCCGGATCCTTCAGGAAGACGCGCGCGAACGCGAGCAGCTGCGCCTCGCCGGCCGAGAGGCCGCCGCCAGCCGTCAGCACCGTCTCCAGGCCCTTTGGCTGGCGGGCCAGCCAGGGGCCGAGGCCGAGGTCGGTCAGCACCTCGACGACGCGCGCGTCGGGGATGGATGGGTCGAACAGGGTGGCGTTGTCGCGCACCGAGGCGTCGAACAGCTGCACCTCCTGGGTCACCAGTCCGATGCGGCCGCGCAGCTCGGCCAGCGTCGCTGTACGGATGTCCTCGCCGTCCAGCTCGACGCTTCCGTCCACGGGGTCGTAGAGGCGGAACAGCAGCCGGGTCAGGGTGGTCTTGCCGCTGCCCGTGCGGCCGAGCAGGCCCAACACCTGGCCGGGCGCAAGCTCGATCGAGACGTCGCGCAGCACCGGCGCGTCGGCGCGATAGGCGAAGTCGACGTGCTCGAACGCCAGCCTCGGCGCCATGCCCCGCGCCCCCGCCCAACTAAGGCCCGGCCCGTCGCCAAGCTCCTGCCCGAGGGCGAACAGGCCGCGGATGCGCGTGAGGCTGGCCTGCGCCGTCTGGAACTGCTGCAGCTGTCCGCCGATCTGCATCACCGGCTGCGCCATCATCCCGGCCAGCTGCATCGACATGATGACCTTGCCGATGGTCAGGTCGTGCAAGAGGTACAGGCGCGCGGCGATGGCGAGCGAGATCGCGAAGCCCAGCGAGAACAGCCCGCTCGCCACCAGATAGATCCACGGGCCGCGGCGCGTGGCGCTGATGTTGCTGGTGGCCAGCTCGCGGTTCAGCTCGGCGAATCGCCGCATCACGTGCTCGCCGCCGCCGTTGGCGCGGATGTCCTCGAGCCCGGCGATCCGCTCCTCGAGGAAGGCGGAGAAGGCCGAGAAGGCGTTCCGCACCCGCTCCCACTGGTCGCGCGAGATATTGCGCATCCCATGCATGACGAGCCCGGCCACGGCCGCGACAGCGCCCATCGCCACCCCCACGCGCCAGTCCACGCCAACGACCAAGACGACGAGGATGCCGAGCAACAGCAAAAGGCCGCCCAGGATCTGCAGCACGAACTGCGAGAAGAAGTTGGCCAGCGCGGCGACGTCGCCGTCCACCCGCTCGATGATGTCCCCGGGCGAGGTGGCCGTGTGGTAGCTCATGTCGAGGTGCAGCACGTGCGTGGCGAGGTCGCGCCGCATGCGGTTGGTCGCCCCCCAGGCGAGCTGGGCCGAGAAGTAGGTCGCGCCGATCTGCAACAGCTGCGTGGTGATCGCCGCGGCGATGAACAGGCCGGCGAGCGTCCACAGCGGCGCGAGCGACATGTGGCGCCCGCCTTTGACCGCCGTGTCGATGAAGCGGCCGATGATGGGCGGCGCCACGAGCTGCGTTGCGATGCCGGCGACCATGAAGGCGGCGAGCGCCGCGATCCGCCGCCCTTCCGGGCGGAGGTAGCGGGCGAGAATTGCCCCGGTCGTCGTCGAAGCCAGCGCGCCCCGCGAATCAGAAATGTCAGCCCGCGGTGCGATCCCTGCGGCCCCCTCCGCATTTTTCCCGTTTTCTCAGCCGCTTAGCTTAGCGGCCACAAGAGACGCGAGGTCTCTATATGGAACGAGCGTAGCACGTGTTCCAGACCCGGCCCGGATCGTCGGTCCACTTGGTGGACTGCCCCCCAAAGCCGAAGGCGCAGGGGGCCGGTGCTGTCAGTCCAACGGCAACTCGTCTCCGCCTAGGCGCACTGAGCCCAAACCCAGCCGGCGGTTACGGCGTGACTGACCGCCACTCCGCCAGTGCGGCTGAGCGTCTCTCTCGGTATTCTTGTCGGCTGACGAGGTGGCGCTCCTGAGCGAAGTGGTTGTGGACGGAAGCATGGACCGAACTGAATTTCTGCAAAGTCTTCATGCGGCGGAAGCGGGCCATCGCCCGCTCCCGTCGTCGGAACGGTAGGTGGCTGTTCTCGGCGCGGTTGTTCAACCAGCGTCTCCTGGCGCTCGGCAGCGCCCATGTCGGTCAGGGCGGCGCTGTATGAGCGCAGTCCGTCGGTGACGATGGTCTTGGGCCGGCCGTGGCGCTTGAGCGCTTTCTTGATGAATCGTAGCGCTGCGGCCTTGTCCCGCTCCTTGGTGACAAAGGATTCCAGCACCTCGCCCTCGTGGTCGACGGCCCGCTACAGGTAACGCATCTCGCCGTTGATGCGGACGTACATCTCGTCCAGATGCCAGCGCCAATGAGTGAACTGCCGCATGTGATGGACCCGGCGTCTCCTGATCTCGCCGGCGAACATCGGACCGAACCGGTTCCACCAGAGCCGCACCGTCTCGTGGCAGATGTCGATGCCGCGCTCGAAGAGCAGGTCCTCGACGTTCCTCAGCGACAGCGGGTACCTCACGTACATCACCACCACCAGCCGGATGACTTCGGGCGAGGAGTCGAACCAGCGAAACGGGTTGGGCGGCTTAGGCTTGGGCTTCATCCAGCCGCCCTAACCCCCGCAGGTTAGCCCGCCGTGAACTTGGACTGACAATCCCATATCGACCCTTAGCGGACCTTGTGAGCTGTCGGTGCTACTTCGCCGGAGTGACCGAAGCGTCGACCATTATCTCGGCCGAGATTCTCTCAAGCGCCGTTTGAACCCGGCGAGCCTCTAGTTCGAGTGGAAGCCGAAGCCGGGTCTTCAGGTGAAACAGCGGTGTACCCGAGTGAGGTTCCGCGTTGATCCAAGTCTCGAAGGTCTCGATGTTCACGTCGAGACTACTCAAGACCGCAGTCACCTGACGCACGATCCCTGGCTGATCCTGACCAACCAGCGTGAAGATGAGCGCGTCGCCGGCCGGGCCAGCCGCGGCAACGGTCGGGGCGATCCGTACCTCGAGACCCTGCGCATCGACCGCGCGGGCTGCTGAACGCAACGCTTCAACGCTGTCCGCTCCGAGTTCGACCAGCACGGATCCGACATAAAGACCGCCAAGCTGGCTAAGGTGGCTTTCAAGCCAGTTTCCGCGGACCGACATCACGGCGTTCGCGAGCGCCTCAGTGAGCCCCGGCCGGTCGCTGCCGACCACGCTTAAGACGAACAACGCCATCGGTGCCTCTTAAGGACCAGCACTGTCTCAGCCAAGTCTGTGAATTGGAGGGCGCCAGACTTTCGCGCGCCCAGTCGCGCCGCTGATGGAGCGTCAGCGGCGCTCGACTAGGTCGGAAGGGGCGCCGGTCCCGAAGATGTCCGCTCTCCGGCAACGAGCCAAGGTCTGCTCTCGACCCAAAGCAGACATGCGTGCGGAAGGTGCTATCAGACTAACGGCAACTCGTCTCCGGTGTGACGCAGATCGCCCTAACCCAAGCGGCGCTTACCCCATGACTGACCGCCACTCCGCCAGCGCAGCGGAGCGTCTCTCTCGGTAGTCTTGTCGGCTGATGAGGTGGCGCTCCTGATTGAAGAGGTTGTGGACCGAGGCGTGAACCGAGGAGAACTTCTGCAGGGTCTTCATCCTGCGAAAGCGGTTCATCGCCCGCTCTCGTCGTCGGAAGGGCAGGTGG
>DATNJB010000004.1:0-42084 GCA_035604135.1 Caulobacteraceae bacterium
CGGCCCGGCGGCTCTTTCCTTTTTCACCACCAAGCACACCAAGCACACCAAGAGGCCGAGATTGGCCGCAGCGCCGTGTGTCCCCTCAGAACCCTTGGTGTGCTTGGTGTGCTTGGTGGTTCATCTTTGCGGCTTCGCCGCTTTCAGAGCGGGAGGGGTTTGGCCAGCTCGCCGGCGAGGTCGCGGATGAATTGCCACGCCACCCGGCCCGAGCGGGCGCCGCGGAGTTGCGACCAGACGAGCGCGCGGGCCTCGAGGTCGTCGATGGCCAAGTCGAACCGCTCGGCATAGGCGCGGACGGCGGCGAAATAGGCCGCCTGGTCCATCGGCGGAAAGCCGATCCAGAGCCCGAAACGGTCGGAGACCGAGACTTCCTCCTCCGCGTCCTCGGTCGCGGCGATCAGCCCGCGGCCCTCGACATGGTCGCGCGGCATCAGGTGGCGGCGGTTGGAGGTCGCGACGAACAGGGCATTCTCCGGCGGCCCGGCGACCCCGCCCTCGAGCGCCGACTTCAGCGACTTGGCGGCGGCCGCGCCCTCCTCGAACGACAGGTCGTCGCACAGCACCACGAAGCGCTCGCCGACTCCGCGCAGGCGCTCGAACAACTGCGGCAGCGCCTCGACCTCGTCGCGGTCGAGCTCGACCATGCGTAAGCTCTCCTGCCGGGCGGCGAGCGCCATGAACGCGGCCTTGGCCAGCGAGCTCTTGCCGGCCCCCCGCGAGCCCCAGAGCAGCACGTGGTTGGACGGCAGGCCGCGGGCGAAGCGCGACAGGTTCTCCATGAACCGCGCCTTCTGCCGGTCGACGCCGACCAGGAGGTCGACGGGCAGGGCGTAGTCGGGCGCGGCGATGAAGGTCCGCTCACGCGAGTCGTAGCGGAACAGGCGGGCTACGGCGAAGTCCGGCGGGGCCGGGTCGGCCGGCGCCAGGCGTTCGAGCGCACGAGCAATGCGGGCCAGCAACGGATCACTCTCGTCCTCCATGCCGGCTTCCTATCGGCCCAGTCGCCGCATTGCAAAAAACCGGCCCAGCCACTAGCTTCCGCCGACTTTTCCGCGGGCGATCTTGAAGCGCCGGCGCATGCTTCGGAGATGTGATGTTCGCGACCCCAGCCTACGCGCAGACCGCTGGCGCGGCGGCCGCCACCGACGGCGGCCTGATGGGCGCGCTCGTCAGTTACTCGCCGCTGTTGCTCATCCTGGTGCTGGGCTACTTCCTGCTCATCCGCCCGCAGCAGCAGCGGGCCCGCGAGCACCGCAACACCATCTCTGCTGTGAAGCGCGGCGACACGGTCGTGCTGTCGAGCGGCGTGATTGGCAAGGTTGTTCGGGTCGAGGAGGCCGAAGTCGGCGTGGAGATCGCCCAGGGGGTCACCGTCAAGGTGGTCAAGGAGATGATCTCGCAGGTTCGCACGCGCGGCGAGCCCGCGCCGGCCAACGACGCGCCCCGGTCCCGGTCGAAGTCTTAAGCGCCCGATGCTCGAGCTTCCCCGCTGGCGGATCGTCCTCTGCCTGGCCGCGGCCATCTTCGGCCTGGTCTACAGCCTGCCGAACTTCGTGCCGAACGATGTGCTGGCCACGTTTCCGTCATGGATGCCGCACCAGCGCGTCAATCTGGGTCTCGACCTGCAGGGCGGTTCATACCTGCAGCTCGAGATCGACCAGGGCGCGCTGAAGGCGCTTCGCCTGAACAACCTGGTCGACGACGTCCGCCGCGGGCTGCGCGACCAGAACATCGACTTCACCGACCTCGGCGTGGTTGGCGGCACGGTCAACGTGCGCATCACCGATCCGGGCCAGGTGCAGAACGCCATGCAGGCGCTGCAGCGGATCAACCAGCCGGTGCAGGGCACGGCGATCCGCGAGCTTACCTTCAATATGGGCGGCAACCAGGTCATCCAGGTCGGCATCGCCGACCAGGCGATGACCGCCGAGACCGCGCATGCCATCGACCAGGACATCGAGATCGTCCGCCGCCGCATCGACCAGTTGGGCACCAAGGAGCCGGTCATCGAGCGGCAGGGCACCGACCGTATCGTGGTCGAGGCGCCCGGCGAGAGCGACCCGGAGAAGCTGAAGGCGGTCATCGGCAAGACCGCGCAGCTAACCTTCCAGGCGGTGGACGAGAGCGTGCCGCTGAACGAGGCCGTCTCCGGTCAGGTCCCGCCGGACGACGAGGTCTTGATGGACACGAGCATCCCCGGCCGTCCGCCTGTACCGCTGGTCGTAAAACGCCTGTCGTTCGCGAGCGGTCAGATGCTGACCGGCGCCAACCAGGGCTACGACCAGAACGGACGGCCGGACATCACACTGCGCTTCAACAACCAGGGCGGCCAGCGGGTCGGGGAGTTCACCGCCGAGAACATCGGCAAGCGCTTTGCCATCGTGCTCGACAACAAGGTGATCTCCGCGCCCGTCATCCAGGGCGCGATGTCGACTCAGGGCGAGATCACCGGCGCCTTCACCGTGGAGGACGCGAGCAACATCTCGCTTCTGCTGCGCTCGGGCGCGCTGGCCGCGCCTCTCATCCCGATCGAGCAGCGCACGGTGGGCGCCGAGCTGGGCGCCGACTCCGTCCGCGCCGGCGAGCTTGCCGGCCTCTTGGCCCTCTGCCTGGTCGGCGCGTTCATGGGGCTCGCTTACGGCGGGGTGTTCGGCGGCATCGCCATCGTCGGCCTGATCATCAACATGATGATGGTGCTGGCCTCGATGACCGTCGGCGGCGCGGCGCTGACGCTCCCTGGCATCGCCGGGCTGATCCTCACCATCGCCATGGCCGTCGACGCCAACGTGCTCATCTACGAGCGAATACGCGACGAAGAGCGGGCGGCGCGAAAACCGGCGCTCGCCATCGACACCGGCTTCAGCCGCGCGCGAGTCTCGATCCTCGACGCCAACATCACGACGCTGATCGCGGCGCTGATCCTGTTCGAGTTCGGCGCCGGGCCGGTGCGCGGGTTCGCCTGGACCCTTTCGATCGGCGTCGTGACCTCGGTCTTCACCGCGCTGTTCATCACCCGGCTGCTCGTGGTCCTCTGGTACCGGCAAAGCCGGGCCAAGCAGCTGCCGATCTAGGGGCCAGACTCAATTGCGATTGGGCGATATCGACGACTCGGCAGCTCCCGTCGCCCGCCCATGCCCGCGCAAGCGGGGACCCAGGCTCTTTCAACCACCAAGCACACCAAGCACACCAAGGGTTCTGAGAGGGCGCATGCACGTCGCCCCGCCGCAGCCTCTTGGTGTGCTTGGTGGTCAAAGCGAACGGCGCCGCTGGCGCTATCTGTTCGGCAAAGAGACACTTAGAGTTCGGCTTCTCGCGGGGGTGAGCGCCATTGAGTGCGGACGTAGGGGACCGAGATGAAGTTCTGGCCGCTGATCCGGCTCCTTCCCAAAGAGACCCACTTCCGCTTCGTGAGCTTCGCGCCCTACGCGGCGGTGGTCTCGGCGCTCGCCGTCATCGCCTCGATCACCTCGTTCGCCCTGCTCGGGTTGAACTTCGGCACCGACTTCCGTGGGGGCACGCAGATCGCCATCCAGACGCCGGGGCCGGCGGCGCTCGGCCAGCTGCGCGCGGCGCTCGGGCAGATGGGCGCGAAGGACCCGCAGGTGTCGAGCTTCGGGGCCGCGAACGCGGCGGTGCTCCGGTTCGAGCCGGCGCCTGGCGTCAATCCCGCCAACGCCGTCGCGGCGGTCGAAGCGCAGATCCAGAAGGAATTTCCGGGGACCAAGGTCACCGACGAGGAGGTGTTCGGGGCCAAGGTGTCGGGCGAGCTCTTCCGCGGCGGCCTGCTCGCGCTCGGCAGCGCCATCGGGCTCATGCTGCTCTACATCTGGTTCCGCTTTCAGCTGCAGTTCGGCCTGGGCGCCGTGATCGCGCTCGCCCACGACATCATCCTGACCATGGGCGCGCTCTCGATCCTGCACATCGAGTTCTCGATGCCCTCGATCGCCGCGCTCTTGACGGTCATCGGCTACTCGATGAACGAGAAGGTCATCTCGTTCGACCGACTGCGCGAGAACCTGAAGAAGCACCGCAGCATGGCGCTCGCCGACATCATCAACCTGTCGGAGAACGAGCGGTTGTCGCGGACCCTGATCACCGGCTCGACGGCGCTGCTCGCGCTTTCTGGCATGCTCTTCCTCGGCGGGCCGACCATCTTCCCGGTGGTGTTCGCCATGGTGTTCGGCATCGTCGTCGGCACCTATTCCTCGATCTACGTGGCGCTGCCGGTCATCCTGCTCTGGGGCGTGAACCGCAGCGAGGAAGAAGCACAGCCCATCCGCCCCATGGGCGCGCGGCTGAATCCGTAGTGTGTCGCTTGCGGCGCGGGTGACGACGGCGTTACGAGTGTCCGTTAGAGCGGGCGTGCATCAAGCGCCCGGGAGGAAACCAAAGGGGCTTTGGTGATGGCGGCTTTTCTCGGCAACCTGCGCAACGTGGTGATCGTGAGCTTCATTCTCGCGCTCATCTTCGTCGCAGCCTATTTCAGCGTCTACGGCGGGCACGCCGACACGATCTTCTGGCAGGCGGTGTTCCGCTGGCTGCACGTGATCTTCGGGATCATGTGGATCGGCCTGCTCTGGTACTTCAACTTCGTGCAAACGCGGATGATGCCGCAGATTCCGGCCGAGCTCAGGCCGGCGGTTTCGAAGTATATCGCGCCGGAAGCGCTGTTCTGGTTCCGCTGGGCCGCTGCTTTCACGCTCCTCATGGGCATCATCCTGGCCTGGAGCCGCGGCTTCCTGATCCAGGCCTATACACTGGGCGCCACCGAGGGGTTTGCGAACAAGGGCCACATCCTCATCGGCGTCGGCATGTGGCTCGGCACCATCATGGCGTTCAACGTCTGGGTCTTCATCTGGCCGAACCAGAAGAAGGTGCTGGGTCTCGTCGAGGCCGACGACGCGGCCAAGGCGGCGGCCGGCCGTATCGCCGGTCAGGCCTCGCGTATCAACACCCTGCTCTCGATCCCCATGCTGGTGGCGATGACCATGCAGCAGACGTTGATCGGCTAGGGAGCAGCCGTTTCCGACGCTCTCGACGCGGCGGTTCGGCGCGCCGATCCCGATCGGTGGCTCGCCAGCCGTTTCGTCTCCGACGCGGCGGCCCGCGCCGACCTGATCGCGCTCTACGCGTTCGACCACGAGCTCGCGCGGGTGCCGGCGGTTGCGCGAGAGCCGCTGGCGCAGGAAGTCCGCCTGACCTGGTGGCGTGAGGCGCTGGACGCCATCGCCGCCGGCGGCGATGTCCGGCGCCACCCGGTCGCCGAGGCGCTTGGCGCGACGGTCAGGCGGCGCGCCCTGCCGACCGCGCCGCTCGAAGGCATGATCGAGGCGCGCTACGAGGCGGTCGACGGCCCGCCGGTCGACGAAGCAGCTCAACTCCATCGAATCGACCGTACCGCCGGTGCGGTGATGCGCCTCGCCGTCGCCGTGCTCGCGCCGCAAGCGGCGGACTCGCCGGCCGTCGCCCCGGCGGCGCGGGCCTGGGCGCTGGCGCACGCCGGCCAGGCTGCCGCGGCCCTGTGGAACCTCGAGGAAGCAAGCGCCGCGGCGCGCACGCTGCCGGCGGCGGCGTTTCCGGCGGTCGCCTACGCCACGCTCGCGCGCGCCTACCGGTCCGGCCGCGCGCAATCGATGCTCGAAAAGCAGTTCCGCCTCCTGGGCGCGGTTTTGACGGGGCGGCTGTGAGCGATACACCTCCCCCGGAGGGAGAGGGAGGGGGAGCGAAGCGAACGGGAGGGTGAGGGGTTACCGCGCTTCAGGCTAATCCGAAGCGCTGTAACCCCTCGTCGTCCCCTTGCTCCGCAAGGGGCCCCTCCTTCTCCCTCTGGGAGAAGTTCGAACTGGCCAGCCAGCCTTCCAGGTCGGCGAGGGCGCGGACGCCGATGGCGCGCTTGCGGGCGCGGCCTCGCTCGCCGCGGCCCTTGCCGACCGCGGGCGCATCCAGCGGCGGGAGCAGGCCGTAGTTGATGTTCATCGGCTGGAACGCAGAGCCGGCGAGATGGCCGCCGGTGATGTGGCGGACAAGCGCGCCAAGCGCGGTCGTCGCCGGCGGCGGACCCAGCGCCACCCCCAGCCGCTCCGCCGCCGCGAGGCGCCCGGCGATCAGGCCGATGGCGGCGCTCTCGACATAGCCCTCCACCCCGGTGATCTGGCCGGCGAAGCGCAGGCGCGGATCGGCCCTCAGCCGCAAGCCGTTGTCGAGCAGTCGCGGGCTGTTGATGAAGGTGTTGCGGTGCAGCCCGCCCAGCCGGGCGAACACCGCCCGCTCCAGGCCCGGAATGGTGCGGAAGACCTCGACCTGGGCGGCGTGCTTCAGTTTGGTCTGGAAGCCCACCATGTTCCAGAGCGTGCCCAGCGCATTGTCCTGCCGGAGCTGCACGACCGCCCACGGCTTCTCGTCGGGCTTGTGTGCGTTGGTGAGGCCGACCGGCTTCATCGGCCCGTGCCTGGGCGTGTCTCGTCCGCGCTCGGCCATCACCTCGATCGGCAGGCAGCCGTCGAAGTAGGGGACGTCCTCCCACTCGCGAAACTCGCTCTTCGGTCCGGCCAGGACCCTGTCGATGAAGGCCTCGTACTGCGGGCGCGTCATCGGACAATTGATGTAGGCGGCGGCGTCGCCGCCCGGCCCCGGTTTGTCGTAGCGCGACTGCCGCCACGCGACGCCCATGTCGATCGTCTCGGCGTGCACGATCGGCGCGATCGCGTCGAAGAACGACAGCTGGTCCTCGCCGGTGAGCGCGAGGATGGCGCCGGTCAGGGCCGGCGAGGTCAGCGGCCCGGTGGCCACGATCACGCTGTCCCACTCGGGCGAGAACGCCTGGGTTTCGCCGCGCGCGATGGTGACCAGCGGGTGGGTCTCCAGAGCCGCCGTCACCGCGCTCGCGAATCCCTCGCGGTCGACGGCCAGCGCGCCGCCGGCCGGCGTCTGGTGCGCATCGCCGGCGCGCATGATCAGCGAGCCGGCGATGCGCATCTCCGCATGCAACAGGCCGACGGCGTTCGTCTCCCAATCGTCGGCGCGGAAGGAGTTCGAGCACACCAGCTCGGCCAGGTCGCCGCCCTGGTGCGCGGGCGTGCCGACGACGGGCCGCATTTCGTGCAAGACCACAGGCACGCCGGCGCTGGCGATCTGCCAGGCGGCCTCCGAGCCGGCGAGACCGCCGCCGATCACCTGGATGGGCGCAAGCGTCATGGCCGCCACCCTTAGCCCCGCGGCGATGGCCCCGGAAGGTGGCGTGGCGCGGCGACCCGTGCTTATCCTGCGCGCCGGGGAGTGGGTCGGGGAGGCGCGAATGGCGGAAATCTCGGTTGGCGCCGCAGTGAGCGAAGGGTTTGCGCTCATCCGCCGCGCCCCTGCCACCGTGGTGATCTGGGGGTTTGCCCAGGTCGGGTTGCTGGCGGTCGTGTTCACCGTCCTTTCTCCGGTCTATGCGGCGATGTTCGAGGCCTTCCGCGCCAGCGCGGCCTGGGGGACCGGGGCGGACGCGTTTCAGAGCATGAATCCCGCCGTCATGCAGACGCAGGGTCTGACCTACCTCATCGACGTGGTCGAGGTCGGGTTCGCCGCGGTGATGTACTGCGCCGCCTACAGGGCGGTGCTGCATCCCGAGCAGAGCGCGTTCGGCTACCTCCGCGTCGGGATGCCGGAGCTTTACGTCGGCGCTCTGCTGATCGGGGCTTATTTCGTCTTCTTCATTGGCATCTTGATCATCGTGATCGTCGTCGGGATCATCGTGGCCATCTTCGCCGTCATGCATCTTTGGCCGGCGGCCATCATCCTGGGGATCGTCGGCGCGCTCGCGGTCATCGTGGCGTCCTTCTACATCGCGCTCCGCTTTTCGCTGATCGGTCCGATGATCGTCGACGACGGCAAGTTCCACTTCGAGGACGCCTGGGCGCTCACCCGCGGCCACGTGCTGCCGCTGTTTCTGGTGGCGCTGGTGCTTGTCCTGGTGGTGCTGGCGGCCGAGATCGTGCTTGGCCTGGTCTTCGTGGCGATCGGGCTGGGCGGGCTCTCCGCGCTCGCCGGCGGGCTCGGCAACCTGCCGACCTTCTTCCAACAGCCCGTCGGGACCATCTTCGCCCGCCTAAGCCCGCTGCTGGTCATCGCGGCGATGATCTGGATCCCCGTGGCCGGGGCCATGAACGCGATCCTGCTGGCGCCGTGGGCGCGGGCATATCGCGACCTGAAGCCCACCGACGTGTCCGCGACCTTCGCTTGAACCGCATCAGGAGGACGTCATGGCCGACTTTTCGATCAGCGAGGCGCTCGGCGTCGGGACCGGCCTGCTCACACGCAAACCGCTGGCCGTCCTGGCCTGGGGCGTTTTGCCTGTGATCGTCATCGTGCCGTTTCTGTTGCTGTTCGCCGGCACGCTCATCGCCGTCATCTCCGAGGCATCCAGGGCCGGCGCCGACCAGTCGGCCATCGCCGCGGCCATCCTCCCGCAGATCGGCGCGCTCTTCCTGTTTGTCCTGCTTGCCATCGTCATCGCCTGGGTTCTCAGCGCCATGATCGGCGCGGCGGCCTACCGTGCGGTGTTGCACCCCGAGCAGTCCGGCTTCGCCTACCTGCGCTTCGGATCGCAGGAGCTCTGGCTGATGGCGGTCGGCTTCGTGATGGGCCTGGTGTTCTTCGGCATCGGGCTGGCGCTCTCTATCCCGCAGGCCATCGTCAACCTCGCCATGCTCAACAGCGACGTCGGCCCCAGGATCACCGCCGTGCTCCTGTTCACCCTGGCGCGCGAGGTGATCACGATCTGGATTTGGCTCCGGCTGTCGATGGCGCTGCCGATGACCTTCGCCCAGCGCAAGTTCCAGCTGTTCGAGTCCTGGGCCATCACGCGAGGCCATACCCTGCAGCTCCTCGGCTTCAGCGTGCTCGCCATCGTCATGCTGAGCGTGGTCAACTTCGTCGTGCTCGTCGTGGGCGTCGGAGGCACGTTCGCGCTCGCCGGCGGCGCGATCGCAGCCGCGCGAGCGAATCCGCAGGCCTTCTTCGCCAGCCCGCAGGCCGTGATCGCCGCCGCCGGGCCGGCGCTGGGGCTGTGGGCGGTGCTCCTGGTCATCACCAGCGGCGTGTCGACTGCGATCTTCCGCGCCCCCTTCGCTCACATCTATCGCAGCCTTGCCGGCGAGGACGCGGCCGCAACGTTCACCTGAATAGGGGGCGGCGCGCTTTACAAACCGGGCGCAGCCTGGGATTTGCCTTGCAAGCAGTCGCCGCCTCCCCGCGGACAAGGACGCCATGACGAGCTTTTCTCCCACCGACGTGGCGTTCGAAGGCTTTCGCCTCACCCGCGAGCGTCCCCGCGCGGTGATCGCCTGGGCGTGCTGCTATCTCGTCTTCACCTTCGGGCTCGGCATCGTCGCGCAGCTGACGCTGGGCGCCCAGGCCGAAACGCTGATCGCCAACTTCCGGGCCGCAGCCAACGACCAGGTGGCGGCCGAGGCGGCGATGCAAAAGCTGACGCCGTTCGTCGTCGGCGGCTTGCCGCTCTACTTCGCATTCCAGGCGGTCTTCACCTGCGCGGTCTACCGGGCGGTGTTGCGGCCGCGCGAGTCGCGGGCCGGATTCCTCAGGCTGGGCTGGGACGAGCTGCGCATGTTCGTGCTCAACCTCATTCTCAGCCTGCTGTGGGGCGCGGTGTTGTTCGGCGTTGCGATGGTCACCGCCGTCGCCGCCGAGGCCGCAAGCACCACGGCGCCGTCCGGCATGGTGCTCATCGGTGATGTCACCACGCTGGTGATGATCAGCATGGGCGTGATGGTGCTGGTGCGCCTGTCCCTGGCCGGGCCGATGACCTTCGCCGAGCGGCGCCTGCGCGTGTTCGACTCGTGGCGACTGACCAGAGGCAGCTTCTGGCGGCTGTTCGGCGCCTATCTCCTGGCCTTCCTGCTTGGCGTCGTGGTGCTGCTGCTCATGTTCATGGTCATCAGCGCCATCGTCGGCGTCGGCGTCGAGCTCAGCGGCGGCAATCCGTTCGCGAGCCTGAACGTAGGGTCCGCCAGCCCGGCGATCCTGGCCGTGGCGTTCGTGTCGCAGGCCGCGGGCGCCTTCATGCTGACCTGCTTTTTGGTGGTCTGGAAGGCCGCGCCGGCCCAGGCCTACAAGGATATCACCGGCGGGCGCTACCCGCCCTGAGGGTTGCGCCGCGTTGGCGCGACCTCGCTTCGCCTTCGCGCAGCACGTGGCGCCCCTCGGCAGAGGGCGATCAACGCTCCATTCACGCCTAAGCTGTACAACGTACATCACGTGAGCCCCCCCGTGGAGTAGCCAGCGGCGGGTTTAGGGCGAATGGGAGACGAGGGTGGCCGACCGCGGCGTTCGAAATCTTGCCAACCTTGAGCGAACGGCCTCGACCGCCCGGGTTCTCAACCTCTGGGCCCTCAAGCAACGCAAGGGCGACGATCCGGACTACCGGGCGCATCGGCTGTTCAAGAACGCGACGCTCAACGCATCGATCATCCTGAAACACAAACTTCGAGCAAACGAGCTCGAGCTGTTCACCATCCCCCGCCACTCGGCGACCAAGATCCTGGTCCCCATCGAGGGCAAGGATCTGAGGATGGGCGCGCGGTTCGCCTTTATCGGCCAGAAGGGGTTCCGCGACGCGCTCCATCACACGTTCGGGGTCGACATCGACGAAGACAGCGCCGACCACCGCGTCCTCCGCATCCTGGACGAAGCGCCAACCCTCGATCCCTTCCTGGTGCGCGAGCAGCTGCGGCGCAACGGCTTCACGCCCGCGCGATGCTATTTCGACCTTTCTGAGGCCGACTCGCGCCGCATGTTCCGCTTCGCCCAGTCCGAGATCGAGACGCTGGTGCGACTGTCGATGGGCGGTAGCGAGAACGAGGTGGCGCAAGCCGTGAAGCTCACCCAGAAGATCCTGGCGAATTCCGCCGACGCCGAACTCGATCCTTTGAGGCGCACGCTTCAGCTCGACGCGGCGCAGTTCCAGGAGGGTGTGTTCTGCTGGAAAGCCTTCCTCTATTACAAGTGGCAGCTCACCGATCTCCTGCCGCGCGTTGGCGCGGTGCTGCGGGCGATTCAGACCATCCGTCCTCACGGGCCGATGTCGGACGACACGAAGATCTATCTCAGCTCAGCGAGCGAGACGCTGTGCCGAGCGCTCACGGACGCGTGCCGCAACGTGAAGATGACGCTCGAGATCTATGACGTCGCCTACCGAAACCTGACCGAGCAAAACGACCCATTGGCGTTCCGCGACTTCCTGCTGAAGGCGCCGACGCTGTTCAACGCGCTGGGGGAGAAGCTGGGCGGGATCGAACATATCGTCAGCTTCTGGCGCTTTCGGTTCGCTGACGAGAGCTCCTCGACGATCGCGCCCGACGCCCTGGCGGACATTTTCAAGGACTTCGAGAACGGCTTGGGGGTCAAGTTTGATGAGCGTCCGCTCCTGAATGCGCCGGAGATCATCGCCGCCGCGTGAGCGCGCGCGGCTAGGCCCCGCCAGCGCAAGTCCAACGAGCCCGAGTTTGTCGATGCAACGGATAGTTAAGTGGCGGCATGGTGCAATGCTGACCGCAACGTCGCAATTGAGGTCATCGTGGGGATCACGCCGCACCGCTTGCTAGGGCTCGCCTTCGCGAGCGCTGATTTGCTGGTCGAGGTGGGGCCGGAGGGGAAGATCGAGTTTGCCGTTGGCGCCGCCCCAATCATGGGCGGTCATGCCGAACGCGCGCTGATCGGCCGTTGCTGGCGTGAGTTCGTCGATGCCCGCGACCACGATCTCGTCGAGTCGCTCTTTCTTGGCATTGAGGGTCTCGCGCGGCAGGGCCCTGTGGTGGCGCGCCTGGCTGGCGCCGGGCCGGATCGTCCAACGGCCATCGGCATAAGCGCCTGCCGGCTGCCGCAGAACGGGGGTGTGATCTCGTGCGCCATGACGCGAGCGGGCCCGCCGCCGATGGGTGGCGGCGATGGCGGCCTGCACGATCGGGCCGAATTCGAGACCATCGCCAAGACCCTCTTCGAGAACGCCCAGACCACCGGTCAGGAGCTCGAGCTTGCGTTCGTCGAGATGGAAGGCCTCGAGGGCTTGGCGCGCAGCCTGCAGCAAGACGAACAGCGGGCGCTCAAGGCGAGGCTGGCCGGCGCGCTTCGTGCGCAGTCGCACGGCGGCTCGGCGGCGGCGCAGCTCGCGGACGAACGGTATGCTCTGGTTGTCCGCCCCGTCGGCGAAAGCCCGCAGGCGCTGACGGGCCGGCTCGCCAAGCTGATGGGCCTGGTGGCCGAGGTCGGCAGCGTCACCTTCTCGGCGCGCACCATGCCCCTGAAGGGCGATGTCTCGCCGTCGCAGATCCTGAAGGCCATCCGCTACGCCCTCGACGACTTCGTCAGCGAGGGGCTGAAGGCGATGTCGCCGATGAGCCTCCAGGAGGCCGTGAGCCAGTCGGTGCATCGCACCCTGGAAAAGGCGGCCGCCCTCGGTTCGGCCGTGGCCGAGGGGAACTTCAGCCTGGTCTACCAGCCGGTGGTGTGGCTGAAGGACGGCGCCCTGCATCACCACGAGGTGCTGGTGCGTTTCGGCGATGACGCCAGTCCGTTTCCGATGATCCGCATGGCCGAGGAGCTCGACCTGATCGAGGGCCTGGACCTCGCGATCCTCGGGCAGGCGATCGCGGCGCTGAACGCCGACCCAAAGCTGAAGCTGGCTGTCAACATCTCCGGGCGCACCATAACCAGCCCCAGCTTCGTGAGCGGCGCCAAGACTTTGATCGCCGACAAAGGCCCCCTGAACGGCCGGTTGATGTTCGAGATCACCGAGAGCGCCGCGATCGAGAATCTCGTCGTGGCCAATCGCCACATCCAGAAGCTGCGTGCGCTGGGCTGCCAGGTCTGCCTGGACGACTTCGGCGCGGGCGCGGCCTCGCTCGCCTACCTGCAGCAGCTGCAGCTCGACCTGGTCAAGATCGACGGCCGCTACATCCGCGAACTGGAGCACGGCGACCGCGAATCCGCCTTCATCCGCCAGCTGGTGAACATGTGCAGAGAGCTCAACGTCAAGACGCTGGCCGAGTCCGTCGAGACCGCGTCCGTCGAGGAGGCGGTTCGCAAGGCGGGCGTCGACTTCGCCCAGGGCTGGCACTTCGGCGCGCCGGCCGCCCATCCCGCACCGCCGTCGCGCCACAACGGACCCGTCGCCGCACGGCGCGTGGGGGTGGTCGAAGGCTGGGGATAAGACTTGAGCCGAGCTTAGGCGGCTTCGATCACGGGCGAGACGATGCGTGACACGCCGCCGGCCGAGACCGTCTTGTCGTGATCCAGGCTGCTTTCGAAGTCCATGAACATGTCCACCAGCTCTTCGGTGGTCAGCGAAGCGGTGCGCTCGGCCCGGAAGCGAAAGCGCCAGAAGCTGATGATGTGCTCAACCGCGCCGAGGCGCTCGCCCAGGTCCGTGAACAGGCTGGGGGCCTTGAGTAGGAAATCGCGAAACTCGAGCGGCTCGGCGTTCGCGGTCAGGCTGTGATAGGCCGCGTCGTAGACCGCGAGCGTGTCCTTGACCATCCGGCATGAGCCCACCAACGCGCGGCGAATGTTTTCGCGCGCCGAGAGCAGATACTCCCGGTCCTCGTCGGTTTGTGGGCCACGGGCCTGGATGGTCTCGACCTGCTGCAGCACGGTCGATACTTGCGGGAGCAGGTCGGCCAGCTGCCACTTGTAGTAAAGGAAGGCCTTCCAACAGAAGATGCCTTCCTGGTACTGCTGGCGATCGAGTTGCAGGGTGAGCCGCAGCGGCTCCAGCTCGGCGTCGGCGGAGTTCGCGAGGATCTTCTTCGCCAGTTTGGCTGATTGCGCGCCGTTGGTCTCGGATTCGCCGACCGACATGCGAACGAGCGCCTCGATCTCGCCCTGCGCGAAGTTGAACATGCGCTGGGTGTCGGCCGGCGAAATCTCGAAGTAGCAGCGCGCCGGCTCAAGTCCGTTGCGACGCAACTGCTCGCGCAACAGGAACGGGTCGAGCGAGGGCGTCTCGTCGAGAATCCGCAGCGTCTTGTGGTCAGGGCTCTCGGGATCTGGCTCGACGCCGCACGTGTGGAACAACGACTCCTCGAACCCGCGTTGTCCGATGAAAATATAGCGCGCCCCGAGCTTCAGATCGTTCTGCTGGATTGGAATCAGGATCTTCGTCGCGTTTCGGCGCGGAAGGCTGAAATGCTCGCCTTCGTTGCCGCGCAGCCGATGCTTGACGATGATCGACGTATTCAGGGCCGAGTTCCTGAATACCGGGTGCTCGAGATACTCGGGGTCCTGGCCCTTTCGGCGGGCGACCGTGCGCAGGTTGAACACGCGCGCAGTTGAGGCGCTGTTCTCAAGATGCTCAAGGCTCCTGACGGTGCGATCGGCCATCGTCCGTCCCCGCAGGTCCGGTTGCAGAGGCGGTCTCCGCCGCTCCCCGAAAGGTAGAATGCCTGAAAGAGTTTAACGCTGGCTTGCGACCGATAGACGAAAGGCTTCGGCAAAGGCTTTACCGAGCGGAAACCACCCGCCGCCTATTGGTGGCCAGCGCCGCCTCGTAGGCGCTTTCCATGACTCCCTGGCCCCGCTTCGGCGGGGCCTCTTTCTCGCGGTGGTGGTGCTTGCGCCGGCGGGCGTTTTCGCACTTTTCGTGTTTTCGTGGCTCCGGCGGTGCGTCAGCTCTCCGCGAGCACCTTGCTCTTGGCCCGCGCGGGCTTTGGCGCGGGTTCGCGGTGGCGGGCGGCGTGGCGGTCGAGGATTTGTTTCAGGTAGCGGCCGGTCCAGCTCGTCTTGTCGGCGGCGACGTCCTCGGGCGTGCCCTGGATCAGGATGCGGCCGCCGCCGTCGCCGCCCTCCGGCCCGAAGTCGACGATCCAGTCGGCGGTCTTCACCACGTCGAGGTTGTGCTCGATCACCACCACGGTGTTCCCGTGGTCGACCAGCTCGTGCAGCACCTCCAGGAGCTTGCGCGTGTCCTCGAAGTGCAGGCCGGTCGTCGGCTCGTCGAGGATGTAGAGCGTGCGGCCGGTGGCGCGCCTGGACAACTCCTTCGACAGCTTCACCCGCTGGGCCTCGCCGCCGGAGATGGTCGTCGAGGGTTGGCCGACCTGGATGTAGCCCAGGCCAACGCGCTTCAGCGTCTCCATCTTCTCGCGCAGCACCGGCACCGCCTTGAAGAAGTCCGCCGCCTCGTCGACGGTCATGTCGAGCACGTCGGAGATCGACTTGCCCTTGAACAGGATCTCCTGCGTCTCGCGGTTGTAGCGCTTCCCCTTGCAGACGTCGCAGGTGACGAAGACGTCGGGCAAAAAGTGCATCTCGATCTTGATCAGCCCGTCGCCCTGGCAGGCCTCGCAGCGCCCGCCCTTGACGTTGAACGAGAACCGCCCCGGTCCATAGCCGCGCGCCTTCGCCTCCGGCAGGCCGGCGAACCAGTCACGGATCGGCTGGAAGGCGCCGGTGTAGGTCGCCGGGTTCGAGCGCGGCGTGCGCCCGATCGGCGACTGGTCGATGTCGATGACCTTGTCGAAGAACTCCAGCCCCTCGATGCGATCGTAGGGCGCCGGCGCGTCCGAGGCGTTGTTCAGCCGCCTGGCCGCGGCCTTGTAGAGGGTCTCGACGGTGAAGGTCGACTTGCCCCCGCCGGAAACGCCGGTGATGCAGGTGAAGACGCCCACCGGGATGTCGCCGGTGACGCCCTTCAGATTATTGCCACGCGCGCCGATGACGCGCAGGCGCTTGGTGTCCGGCACGCGGCGCCGCTCGATCGGCACGGGGATCTCGCGCGCGCCGGTCAGGTACTGTCCGGTCAGGCTGCGCGGCTCGGCCATGATGTCGGCCGGCGTTCCCTCGGCGATGATTTCGCCGCCATGCACGCCGGCCAGCGGGCCCATGTCGATGACATGGTCGGCGGTGAGGATGGCTTCCTCGTCGTGTTCGACGACAAGGACCGAGTTGCCGAGGTCGCGCAGGCCCTTGAGCGAGGCGAGCAGACGCTGGTTGTCGCGCTGGTGCAGGCCGATCGACGGCTCGTCCAGCACGTAGAGCACCCCGGTCAGGCCGGAGCCGATCTGGCTGGCCAGCCGGATGCGCTGGCTCTCGCCACCCGAAAGCGTCCCGGACCCGCGCGACAGGTTCAGGTACTCGAGCCCGACGTCGACCAGGAAGCGCAGGCGGTCGTTGATCTCTTTCAGGATCCGCCGCGCGATCTCCATCTGCTTGGAGGTGAGGTCCGCCTCCAGGCCCTCGAACCAGTCCCGCGCGGGCCGTATCGCCATCGTCGAGATCTCGGCGATGTTCTTGCCGGCGATCTTCACCGCCAGCGCCTCGGGCTTCAGGCGCAAGCCCCCGCACACCTCGCACGGCGTTTCGGCCTGGTAGCGGCCGAGCTCCTCGCGCACCCAGCTGGAGTCCGTCTCGCGCCAGCGCCTCTCGAGGTTCGGGATCACGCCCTCGAAGGTCTTGTCGACCTCGTACTTCCGCGCGTTGTCGTCGTAGATGAAGTGGATCTTCTGAGCGCCGGAGCCGTGCAGCACGACGTCCCTGGCCTGCTCAGGCAGCTTCCACCACGGCTCGTCCATCGAGAACCCGTAGTGGCGGGCCAGCGCCTGCAGGGTCTGGGTGTAGAGCGGGGAGGGGCCTTTCGCCCACGGCCCGACGGCGCCCTTGTGCAGGGTCCTGTCCTTGTCTGGGATGATGCGCTCGGCGTCGAAGGCGAGCTTGTGGCCCAGGCCGTCGCAGGCGGGGCAGGCCCCGAACGGGTTGTTGAACGAGAACAGGCGCGGCTCGATCTCCGAGATGGTGAAGCCGGAGACCGGGCAGGCGAACTTCTCGGAGAACAACAGGCGCCTGGGCTCGGTCTGGCCCGGCCCGACGTCGGCCCATTCCGCCACCGCGATCCCGTCGGCGAGTTTCAGCGCCGTCTCCAGCGAGTCCGCCAGCCGCTGTTCCATGCCCTCGTGGGTCACGACGCGGTCCACGACGATGTCGATGTCGTGGTTGAAGGTCTTCTCGAGCGTCGGCGCGTCCTCGATGGTGTAGAAGGCGCCATCGACCTTCAGCCGCTGGTAGCCGGCCCGCTGCCACTCGGCGATCTCGCGCCGGTACTCGCCCTTGCGCCGCCTGACGACCGGCGCGAGCAGCATCAGCCGCGTGCCCTCAGGCAGCGCCATGATCTTGTCGACCATCATCGAGACGGTCTGGCTCTCGATCGGCAGGCCGGTGGCCGGAGAGTAGGGGACGCCGACGCGGGCCCACAGAAGACGCATGTAGTCGTGGATCTCGGTCACCGTGCCCACGGTCGAGCGCGGGTTGCGGCTGGTGGTCTTCTGCTCGATCGAGATCGCCGGCGACAGGCCCTCGATCAGGTCGACGTCCGGCTTGCCCATCAGCTCGAGGAACTGGCGGGCATAGGCCGACAGGCTCTCGACATAGCGCCGCTGGCCCTCGGCATAGATGGTGTCGAACGCCAGGCTGGACTTGCCCGAGCCCGAAAGGCCGGTCAGCACGACCAGCGCCTCGCGCGGGATGTCGAGGCTGATGTCCTTCAGATTGTGCTCACGCGCGCCGCGCACGCGGATGAAGCGGTGGGGATCGGACATTCAGACTCGCTCGGAACGGCCCACGCCTGCTCGCGGGCCAAGCACCCTAATGTAGTACGCAGAGTCGCGGACACAGCAAGAACATTGTAAGAACATCCCCGACTTCCTGCCAGGGCATGTCAGGAGCGGGAACACCGACAGCGCCCGCGCCCGTTCAGCCCTTCGCGGCGTCGAGGGCCTCGTCGAGGTCGGCGAGGATGTCTTCGATGTGCTCCAGGCCCACCGAGAGGCGCACGTAGCCCTCGCTGACGCCGGTCGCCAGCTGCTCCTCGGCCGTGAGCTGGGAGTGGGTCGTGCTGGCGGGATGGATCGCCAGGCTGCGCGCGTCGCCGATGTTGGCCACGTGGTAGAAGAGCTGCAGCGCGTCGATGAACTTGCGTCCCGCCTCGCGCCCGCCGGCGAGCTCGAAGCCGAGCAGGCCGCCGTAGCCGCCGGCGAGGTACTTGTCGGCCCGCGCGCGCGTCTCGCCGGTCTGCACCGAGGGGTGGATGACTTTGACCACGTCCTTGCGCGTCTTCAGGTGCTCGACGACGGCTTGTGTGTTCTCGCAGTGCCGGGCCATGCGCAGCGGCAGCGTCTCCAGCCCCTGCAGGAACTGGAAAGCGTTGAACGGCGACATGGCGGCGCCGAGGTCGCGCAGCAGGACGACGCGGGCGCGGATCGCGTAGGCGATCGGCCCGAGCGGTTTCACCGCCTGGCTCCAGACCGCGCCGTGGTAGCCGGGGTCCGGCGTGTTCATCAGCGGCTGGCGCTTGGGGTGCGCCTCCCAATCGACGGTCCCGCCGTCGATGAGCATGCCGCCGATCGAGGTGCCATGGCCGCCGATGTATTTGGTCGTCGAGTAGACCACCGCCGCCGCGCCGTGCTCCAGCGGCCGGCAGAGCACCGGGCAGGCGGTGTTGTCCATGATCAGCGGGATGCCGAGCGGCCGACCGATCGCCGCCACGTCGGCGATGGGAAACACCGCCAGCTTGGGGTTGGGCAGGGTCTCGGCGTAGTAGGCGCGGGTGCGCTCGTCGGTGGCGCGCGCGAACGATTGGGGATCGGCGGGATCGGCGAAGCGGACTTCGATCCCGAGGTTCTTCAAGGTGTTGGCGAACAGCGCCCAGGTGCCGCCGTAGAGGTCGGTCGAGCTGACGATGTTGTCGCCGGCCGCGGCAAGGTTCTGCACCGAAAACGCCGTCGCGGCCTGGCCCGACGCCAGCGCCAACGCCGCGACGCCGCCTTCCAGCGTCGCCATCCGCTCTTCCAGGATGGCCGTCGTTGGGTTGCCGATGCGGGTGTAGATGTTGCCGAGCTCCTGCAGCGCGAACAGCTTCGAGGCGTGTTCGGTGCTTTGGAACTGGTAGGACGTCGTCTGATAGATCGGCGGCGCGACGGCCCCGGTCGCGGGATCGGCGCGCCAGCCGGCGTGCAGGACGATGGTCTCCGGGTGGCGGCTTGGGCGGGTCATCGGGGTCTCTTCCTCGGCGCGCTGCGGGGTTGGCTGTTAGCAGCCAGTGAGAGCCGCCGTCATACCGGCAACGCCTGTTCTTGTCGCTAGCGCCCCTCGAACACTGGGGCCCGCTTCTCCACGAACGCCTTGGCGGCCGCGGCGTGGTCGGCGGTCATCATGGTGCGCACCATGTGCAGGGCCTCGAGGTCGAGCACCTCCGACAGCGTCGCGTGCTCGGCGGCGTTCAGGTTGCGCTTCATGTAGCCGACGGCGATCGTCGGCAGGCCGGCGAGATGCTTCGCTTGCGCCGCGCCGACCTCGGCCAGCTGGTCGGCGGGAACGGCCTTGTTGACGATGCCGAGCGCCGCGGCCTCCGCGCCGGTGATCACGTCGGCGGTGAAGTAGAGCTCGCGCGCCTTCGCCTGGCCGACCAGGTGCGACAGGAAGTAGGAGCCGCCGTAGTCGCCGGCGAGTCCGATCTTCGAGAACGCCGTCGTCAGCTTGGCGCCTTCGGCGGCGATGCGCAGGTCGCAGGCCAGTGCGATCGAGAGGCCGGCGCCGGCCGCCGCGCCCGGGATCACCGCCAGCGTCGGCTTGGGCATCTCGTGCAGGATCTTGACCGTCTCCATGCCGGCGCGCAGGCCCGCGACCCGCTGTTCCATCGTCGGCCCCTGGCCCCCGCCGACGCCGGCCCCGCGGCCGGTGTCCGCCGCAAAGCCCTTCACGTCGCCGCCGGCGCAGAAGGCGCCGCCCGCTCCGGTCAGCACCAGGCAGCGCACCTGTGGGTCGGCCGCGCAGCGGCGGATGGCGACCGCGAGCGCCGTGTTCATCTCGCCCGACAGCGCGTTACGCGCCTCCGGCCGGTTCATGGTCAGCGTCGCCACGCCATCGGCGAAGCTCTCGAGCAGGTGGTCGGTCATGGGCGGCTTCCTCAACGGCGTTGGCGAAAACCATAGCCCGGCTGACGCCCGGCTGCCAACGGGGGTTTCACATCGGCGGCGTGCTGATCTAGCGTTGCAGGATGGCCGACGAATACATCCTCCACCACTACGACACCTCGCCGTTCTCCGAGAAGATCCGGCTGTTGTTCGGGATCAAGGGGCTTGCCTGGCGCTCGGTGATCCAGCCCACCATCATGCCCAAGCCGGACCTGGTCCCGCTGACCGGCGGCTATCGCCGCATCCCGGTCCTGCAGATCGGCGCCGACGTCTTCTGCGACACGCAGGTGATCATGGCCGAGATTCTCCGCCGCACCGGCGATGCGGATTTCGCGCACGGCGCCGGCTTCGCGGTCAACCTCTGGGCCGACCGGCTGTTCTTCCAGCCGTCGGTCGCCGTCATCTTCGGCGAGATCGGCGAGGCCGTGCCGCAAGCCTTCAAGGACGATCGGGAGAAGCTGTCCGGGCGGCCGTTCGACACCGCCGCGATGAAGGCGGCCGGTCCGGCGATGCAATCGCAGTGGCGCGCCCAGGCTGCCTGGATCGATCGCGGACTGGGCGACCAGCCCTTCCTGGCCGGCAAGGCGCCGGGGCTGGCCGACATCGCCGCCTATATGAACGTCTGGTTCATGGCCGGCCGCGTGCCGCACATCACGGACGCCCTGCTTGCCGGCCTCGATCGCGCCAACGCTTGGCGCGTCCGGGTGGCCGCGATCGGCCACGGCCAGCGCAGCGAGATGCGGCCGGCGCAGGCTCTGGCGGTCGCCCGTGACACCGAACCTGTTCCGTATACGGATCATGACACGCGAGATCCGCTCGGCGTCCAGCCTGGCGACGCGGTCAGGGTGGTCGCCGACGACTATGGCCGCGATCCGATCGCCGGAACCCTGGTCGCGGCCAACCCCGAGCGGGTGGTGATCGCCCGCGACGACCCCTCGCTCGGCCGCCTGCACAACCACTTCCCCCGCGCCGGCTACATGATCATGCCGCGGTAGGCTCGAACTTCTCCCAGAGGGAGAAGGAGGGGCCCCGTGCGGAGCATGGGGACGATGAGGGGTTACGGCGTCGGGGGTCTGCCTGAAGCGCCGTAACCCCTCCCTCGTCGCGCCGGCTTACGAGCCGACGCTCCGTCCCTCCCTCTGGGAGGGAGAGTCGCTTGTCTCCCGGTCCGAACGCCCCTAACTCTCTGCGCTCGAGCAAAGGGAGGCCCTGATGGAACGCGCAACGAAGACATGCCTCGTCCTCGTCCACGCCATCGCTCCGGTCCTCCATGCCCGCCTTCGTCACCCTCGATTCCGTCACCTACCGCGCGCCTGACGGGCGCACGCTCCTCGAAAACCTGACGCTTGCCTTCGGGCGCGAACGCACCGGCCTGGTGGGCCGCAACGGCGTCGGCAAGACCACGCTGATCCGCCTCGTCCTGGGCGAGCTCACGCCGACCTTCGGGACGATCGCGACCCTCGGCCGGCTGGCGCTGCTGCGCCAGGTGCTCGGGCCACCCGAGGGCGACGCCAGCCTCGCCGACATCCTGGGTGTCCGCGAGGGGCTCGAACGGCTGGCCCGCCTGGAGGCGGGGGCGGGCGCAGGCGGCGATCTCGAGCACGCCGACTGGGCCCTGCAGCAGCGCACCGAGACCGCCCTGGCCGACGTCGGCCTGGCCGGCTTTCCCCTCGACCGGCCCGCCGCCTCGCTCAGCGGCGGCGAGGCGACCCGCGCGGCGCTGGCCGCGCTGCTCATCGCCGAGCCCGACGTGCTCATCATGGACGAGCCGACCAACAACCTCGACCTCGGCGCCCGCGCGGCGGTTGCCGATCTGTTGGCCGGCTGGAAGGGCGGGGCGATCGTGGTCAGCCACGACCGGACGCTGCTGCGGCAGATGGACCGCATCGTCGAGCTGACCAGCCTGGGCGCCAACGTCTATGGCGGGAGCTACGACCTCTACGCCGAGCGCAAGGCGGCGGAGGAGGCGGCGGCCGTGCGCGACCTCGAGGCGGCCGGGCAGACGCTGGGTCGCGTGAAGGGCGAGATCCAGACGGCGCGCGAGCGAAAGTGGAAGAGCGACGCGCGCGGGCGCCGCGTGAGGGCCAAGGGCGGCCAACCGCGCATCGTGCTGAACGCCAAGAAGGGCCGCGCCCAGGACAGCGGCGGGAGGCTCACGCGGCTGGCCGAGCGCCAGCGCGGCGAGGCGGAGCGCGACCTGGCCGACGCCGAGGCGCGGATCGAGCGCGTGCGGCGCCTGATGTTCGAGCTGCCGGCCTCGGAGCTGGCGGCCGGGCGGCAGGTGCTGGCGTTCGACGGCGTCGGCTTCGCCTGGCCGGACGGCCGCCGCGTGCTCGACAAGCTCTCGTTCCGCATGGTCGGACCGGCGCGGGTCGCGGTGACCGGGCCGAACGGGGCCGGCAAGACCACGCTCATCCGCCTGGCGATCGGCGAGCTCCAGCCTGATCGTGGCGATATCCGGCGGGGCGTCGAGGCCGTGCTGCTCGACCAGCGCGTCGGCCTGCTGGCCGTTGACGAGACGCTGACCCAGAACTTCCGCCGCCTGAATCCGGGCGCGAACGACAACGACGCCCACGCCGCGCTCGCCCGCTTCCTGTTTCGCAACGTCCAGGGCGGCAAGCTGGCGGGCGAGCTCAGCGGCGGCGAGCGCCTGCGCGCGGGCCTGGCCTGCGTGCTCATGCGCCCGCATCCGCCGCAGCTGATCGTGCTCGACGAGCCGACCAACCACGTCGACCTCGACTCCATCGCCGCCATCGAAGCCGCGCTCGCCGCCTACGACGGCGCGCTGTTGGTGGTAAGCCACGACCGTGACTTCTTGGGCGCGATCGACGTGGATCGGTTCCTACTTCTCCCAGAGGGAGAAGGGGGGACCCACGCCGCTGCCAGCGGCGAGGGGAGATGAGGGGTTACGGCGCGTCAGGCCAATCCCACACCTCGTCCCCTCATCGTCCCCGCCTGCCGGCGGGGGCCCTCCTTCTCCCTCTGGGAGAAGTTCGGACAGTGCGCTCTTGCCCGATGCTTGAGGCTATGCTCGCCGGTTCAGTGTCACCGCTGTTGCAGCATCACTCTTGCGGGGCTTGGAGCCTGAGGGGCCGTAGGCGGCGTTGGAGGTGCGCTGGTTGGCGATTTCCTCGGCGATGGCGTGCACGAGGCCCTCGGTGACCGTCTTGGCCGCGTTCAGCGCGCGGCCCTGGCGGGCGATCACGGCGTCGAAAGCCTCGGTGGCGCGGATCAGCCGCAGGCGCTCCTTGCGGGGCGCGGCGGCGATCGGATCCGGCCGCTCGCGCACGTCTTGCGCCTCCTTGCGATAGACGTTGGCGAGCAGCGAGATCTCGTCGAGGTGTTTGGCGGCGTCCTGCGGGCGGCCGGCCTCGAACGCCTGCGCCTGCTCAGCGATCAGCGCCGTCAGCCGCTCGGTGAGCACGATCAGCTCGTCGATGCGGCGGGCGGCCGCCATGCCCGGTTTGTCGCTCATGTCATCCCCTGCATCTTCATCATTTCACGTTGCACGGACTGGGCGACGCCGATGCCGCCCGACTTGCTCACCTGCTGGCCGATGGCGTCCATCAGGAACGAGCGGAACGCCTGCTCGCTCGATCCGCCGCCGAACGGCGGGTCGGTGGAAATCCCCTCGAACATCGGCTGCAGCATCTGGGCGATGAACTGCGCCTCGAACGACTGGGCGGTCGCGGCGATCTGCGCCTTCGACGCGCCGTGCGCCGCGGTCGGCGCGACAGGCGCGGGCTGCATCAGATTGACCGGCGCGGTCTGGATCGACATGTCGCTCATCACATCACCTCGATGTCGGCCTGCAGCGCGCCCGCCGTCTTGATCGCCTGCAGGATGGAGATCATGTCGCGTGGCGTGACGCCCAGCGCGTTCAGCCCCGCCACAAGGGACGAGAGCGACGCGCCTTCCTTGATCACCAACAGCTTCTTGCCCTTGTCTTCGTCGACCTTGAGGTCGGACTTGGGCACAACCGTGGTCGTGCCCTGGCTGAAGGGCAGGGGCTGGCTCGCGCTCGGCGTTTCCTGCACCGAGATGGTCAGGTTGCCCTGGGCGATGGCGACCGTGGACACGCGCACGTCCTCGCCCATCACGATCACGCCGGCGTCCTCGTCGATCACTACCTTGGCCGGCGCCTCGGGCTCGACCTCCATGTCTTCGATCTGCGTGATGAACGTCATCATGCTCTCGCCCGCAGGCGCATGGACGGCGACGATCGTGGGGTTTTCGGCCGATGCGGTGTTCGGGTACTGGGCATTGACGACGTCGGCGATGCGCTGGGCTGTGGTGAAGTCGGGATTGCGCAGCGACAGCCGCAGCGTCTGCATGCTGTCGAGCTGGAAGCCGACCTCGCGCTCGACCGAGGCGCCGGCCGCGATGCGGCCGGAGGTCGGCACGCCGCGGGTGATCGAAGAGCCCGAAGCCCCGGACGCCGAGACCGAGCCGGTCTCGATCTTGCCCTGCGCCACGGCGTAGGCCTCGCCGTCCGCGCCCAGGAGCGGCGTGACCAACAGCGTGCCGCCCTGCAGGCTCTTCGCATCGCCCATCGCCGAGACGGTCACGTCGATCTGCGAGCCCGTGGCGCTGAACGCCGGCAGGTCGGCGGTGACCATCACCGCGGCGACGTTCTTGGTGTTGAACTGCGAGGCGGCGGCGGCGGCGCGGGTGTTGATGCCCAGCCGCTCGAGCATCGACTCCAGACTCTGCAGCGTCATCGGCGCGTTCAGGAGGCTGTCGCCGGTGCCGTTCAGGCCGACGACGAGGCCGTAGCCGATCAGCTTGTTGCCGCGCACGCCCTCGAACTGGACGATGTCCTTGATCCGCGAGGCCGCGGCGCTCGGCCCGGCCAGGCAAAAGCTGGCGAACAGCGCCGCGATCCAAAGCCAAACCCGAAGACGCATGCCTGCCCCTGGCGATCGTTTCACAGCCCCGGTCGCGCAATGCGACGATCGTGCCAGTGCGGAGGCGACAATTACCCTTTTGAATCAATGGGCTGTTTCCGCCCGGCGGCGACAAAAACTGTGCAGGCAAAATCTGCCCAGTCTTAACGATCCGGCAAGGCGCGCGGCCAAGACTGCGGCAGGTCAACCATGACATATCGAGTCCTTACATGAAGGTCGGCGCCGCGGGCGGCCTCGGCTCGGCTCAGCCGACAGCACTGCGCGGGGCCGGCGCGCCCGCGTCCGGTTTCTCCGTCGGCGGCGCCGATGCGGCCGGCGACGTCGCGGCCGCCCGCGTCGGCGCGACGCTGGGCGTCTCCTCGATCGACGCCCTTCTGACCCTGCAGGAAGTCGGCGGGCCGATCGAGCGGCGCAAGAAGGCCGTCCGTCGCGCCACCGTCATCCTCGACGTGCTCGACGATCTGAAGATCGGCGTGCTCGAAGGCGCCATCCAGCCTCACACGCTTGGCCGCCTCATCGAAGCCGTTCGCCAGGAGCGCATGCGCACCGGCGACCCCCAACTCGAGGATGTGCTCGACGAGATCGAAACCCGCGCCGCGGTGGAGCTGGCGAAGCTCGAGCAACACGCGGCCTGAGCACGTCGTCGTGTATCACTAAGCCTTTGTTTTACAGCGCCTGCGATTTGGGTATAAGCGGCTCGCTCCGACGAAACGGTGCAGGGTGGCAACGTGGATACGTCAGTGAAGGCGACCGCGCTCTTGGTTGAAACTGAAGATTATCGTCCTTCCGAGGACGAAGAGTTTATGAACGAGCGTCAGCTCGAGTATTTCAGGCAGAAACTTCTCAACTGGAGAGAGGATATCCTCCGCGAATCGCGAGAGACGCTCTCCCACTTGCAAAGTGAGACTGAAAATCACCCTGACCTGGCCGATCGCGCCTCTTCGGAGACTGACCGGGCGCTCGAGCTGCGCACGCGCGACCGGCAACGCAAGCTCATCGCCAAGATCGACGAGGCGCTAAGGCGCATCGAAGAAGGTGTTTACGGCTATTGCGAGGAGACCGGCGAGCCGATCGGGCTGGCTCGTCTCGACGCGCGACCAATCGCCACGTTCAGTCTCGAAGCGCAGGAGCGCCACGAGCGGCGCGAGCGCGTGCATCGCGACGAATAGCGTCGCTTGCCCGCGCGCCCTAGATAGGGCGCGATGACCGAGCGTCTGACCATCGCGGCCGTCCAGGCCAATCCGACCGTCGGCGCCATCGACGCCAACGCCGACCTGGCCGCGCAGCGCCTCGAAGAGGCCACGGCTGCGGGCGCCGACCTGGCGCTGTTCTCCGAGCTCTTCCTGATCGGCTACCCGCCGGAAGACCTGGCTCTGAAGCCGGCCGCGGTCGCCGCGTGCCAGGCGGCGCTGAACCGCCTCGCGCCCAAGACCAAGGGCGGCGCGGCGGCGCTGATCGGGTTGCCGTGGCCAAGCGGCGCCGGCGCCGGCCCGCACAACGCTTGCGCGCTTGTCGCCGACGGCGAGGTTAGGGACGTCACCTTCAAGGTCGACCTGCCCAACTACGGCGTGTTCGACGAGAAGCGCGTCTTCACGCCAGGGCCGGGCGCAAAGGCGTTCGATTTCAAGGGCTTCCGCATAGGGGTTCCCGTCTGCGAGGACGTCTGGGGGCCGATTCCGTGCCGGGCGCTGATGCAGCAGGGGGCCGAGCTCCTGCTCGTGCCGAACGGCTCCCCTTATCGACGCACGGCCAAGGACGAGCGGATGGCGATCGCGCGCGAGCGCACCGCGGAGGCCGGCGTGCCGCTCGTTTACGTCAATCAGGTGGGCGGCCAGGACGAGCTGGTGTTCGACGGCGGCTCGTTCGCCCTGCAGGCGGACGGGAACCCCTGCATGCAGCTTCCGATGTTCGCCGACGCGCTCGGGATCTCGCGCTGGGAGAAGGCGGGCGGGACGTGGATTTGCGTCGAAGCGCCGATGTCACCGTGGCTCAGCGAGCCGGAGGCGATCTATCGGGCGATGGCGCTCGGCCTTCGCGACTACGAGAATAAGTCCGGATTTCCGTCTGTGATCATTGGGCTTTCTGGCGGAATCGATTCAGCGCTGACCGCCGTCGTCGCCGCCGATGCGCTGGGCCCCGAGCGCGTGTCGTTGGTCATGCTGCCCTCGCGCTACACTTCGAAAGAGAGCCTCGAGGACGCGCGGGCTTGCGCCGAGGCGCTCGGCGCGCCCTACCGGATCATCCCGATCGAGCCGGCGGTGGGCGCCTTCGACGCCATGCTGGCCGAGGCCTTCGCCGGGCGGAACGCCGACGTGACCGAGGAGAACATCCAGGCCCGTACCCGCGGCGTCGTGCTGATGGCGCTCTCCAACAAGACCGGCGCCCTCCTGCTCACCACGGGCAACAAGTCGGAGATGGCGGTCGGCTACGCCACCCTCTACGGCGACATGAGCGGCGGCTACAACATCTTGAAAGACATCTACAAAACCGATGTCTTCGCCGTCGCGCGCTGGCGCAACGCCAACCGGCCGGTCGCTGGCGCGGCCGCCCATCCGATCCCCGAGCGCATCCTGACCAAACCGCCGAGCGCCGAGCTTCGACCGAACCAGACCGACCAGGATTCACTCCCGCCCTACGCCGAGCTCGACGGCATCCTGCAAGGCCTGGTCGAGGAGGAGGCGACGCTGGACGAGATCGTCGCCCGCGGCTACGCGCCGGCCACCGTCGAGCGCATCCAGCGCCTGCTCTATGCCTCCGAGTACAAGCGCCGGCAGGCGCCGCCGGGCGTGAAGATCGGCGGCAAGGCCTTTGGCCGCGACCGCCGCTACCCCCTCGTTAACGCCTTCCGCGACCGCATCGGCGGGTTCAGGGACGGTTGACGGCGAGCTCTTGACCTCAACCCTGCTTGAGGTTGTAGGCCAGCGTGCGAGGCGCAAAGGAGCTTCAGGATGACGCCGACCGGGACGACGAAGCCGGAGCTGGAGCGGCTGGGCCGCAAGCTGGTGAGGCTCGGCGGCAAGCAGGTGCTGCTGATCGCGCACGGCGGCCGCGTTTTCGCCATCGCCAACCGTTGCCCGCACGAGGGCTACCCCTTGAGCGAAGGCACGCTCGGCCAGAGCTGCGTCATCACCTGCAACTGGCACAATTGGAAGTTCGACCTGGCCAGTGGCGAGGCCTTGATCGGCTTCGATCCCGTCCGCACCTTCCCGCTCGCCGTTCGGGGCCAGGAGAGTCTGGTCGATCTCACCGACCCGCCGGCCGAGGCTCAGAGAGCGCGGGCGCTGGCGGGGCTCGAGGTGGCGCTGGACTACGACGACCGCGCGCGCATGGCCCGCGAGACGGCCCGCCTGGAGCGCGCCGGCTACGACGGACGCCTGGCGCTCGCGCATGCCATCCTGCGCCAGAACGAGCGGCTGGAAGGCGGAATGACCCATGCGCACGCGGCCGCGCCGGACTGGCTCTCGCTCGCGGCGCGCGCCCAGGACCCCGACCTCAGGCTGACCGCCGTCCTCGAGCCGATTGCCCATCTCGCGCGCGATACGCTTGGCGCCGGCGCGTTCCCCTATGCCGAGGGGTCGGCGGCGTGGGACGCGGCGGCGTTCGTGGACGCGGTCGAGCGGGAGGATGAAGCCGTCGCCACGCGGCTCGTCCGCGGCGCGCTCGAGGCGCAGGTTCCCTACGCTGAGATGCGGCCCGCGTTCGCCGCTGCGGCGCTGGCGCACTACAATGACTTCGGCCACAGCGCGATCTACGTGCTGAAGGCCGGTCAGATCATCGAGGCGCTCGGCGAGTCGGTGCAGCCGCCGATGCTCCTGGCGCTAACGCGCTCCCTGGCCCAGGCGAGGCGCGAGGATCTCATCCCCGAGTTCCGCGGCTACCCCGGCGCTGTCGCGGCCTGGGGCGAAGCGGGAGCCGAGCCGGTCAGCGCTGACGACTTGCGCGGCGTCTCGGTGAACGGGGGCTTGGATCGGCTGCTGCGGTCGGGGAAGCGCACGCCGTCCGAGCTGTTCGATGCGCTGGTCGCCGCCGCGTCCTGGAACATGGCGCATTTCGACCTCGGCTTCGATTCTGCGACCGACAACCCGATCGCCGACAATGTCGGTTGGCTCGACTTCACCCATGCGCTCACCTTCGCGAGCGCCGCGCGCCGACTGTGCGAGGAGACGCCGGCGCTCTGGCCCAAGGCGCTGGCGCAGCTCGTGCTCTTCATCGGGCGCAACAAGCCTTACGTGGACGCCGCCCTCGACACCGACGCCTGGCGCGTCGATGAAACCGAACGCTTCATCGCGGACGAGCGCGGCGCGCTGTACGACCATGGAATCGCCGAGCCGATCATCGCCTGCCATCGGCTGAAGGTGCTGACGGCGCTCGAGGACGAGTGGCTGGCCCGGCCGGACTCGAGCGCGCTGCCGATGATGGCGACTGCGGTGAACCGCTACCTGAATTCGCCGCTGAAGATCCGTCACGGTCTGCGCACGGCGAGGCAGGCCCGCGCTTTCGTTGCGCAGGAGGGGTGACCACACTTGACCGCGGTAAAAAAGCCTAGGTCACACGGGGCATCAGTTTGGGGATGGGGTCGTGCTCCAGGGCCGCCATGTCCTGGACGGCGGGGAGGAGGTCCTCGATGCGGGTCACCGCCCGCCAGGTGTCCGCCAGCGCTTTCGGCGCCAGCTTCATGTCGATGGCCTGGTGGAAGAAGGCGAACAGGTGATCCCAGAATCCGTCCGGGTTGAAGAACACGATCGGCTTCTTGTGCAGGTCGAGGCGGTGCCAGGACAGAAGCTCGATCGCTTCTTCCAGCGTCCCGATGCCGCCGGGGAGTACAATGAAGGCGTCGGACGCCTCGAACATCGCCATCTTGCGCTCATGCATCGAGCGCACGACTTTGGTCTCGACGACGTCGTACAGGATCTCATGCTGGCGCAGGAACTCCGGCATCACCCCGAAAACACGCCCGCCGGCGGCATGGGCGGCCCTGGCGCACGCCCCCATCAGGCCGACGCGCCCGCCGCCGTAGACCAGGCGCAGGCCCTCTTGCGCCAGCGTGCGGCCAAGCTCCGCCGCGGCGGCGAGGAGCGCGGGATCGACGGCGTCGGACGAACCGCAGTAGACGCAGATCGACTCGATCGGCCGGAGCGTTGGCATTGACGGGATCTCGCAGAAGCGCGGCGAGTCGGGGACCGTCGATCATTGCCGCGCGCCGGCCGAAAGCAAGCGCGGCCGCACGCGCCGGGCTCATCGTCGCGATGGCTGCGCTGGCCGCGGCTTGCGGACGCGGCAACGACTGGCGCACGCCGGCCCAGTCCAGCCAGAGCGTTTCGACCGAGGCGAGCTATGTGCAGCCGCCCCGCTTCACCGCCGCGGCGCGGCTGGGCGACGGCGACGTCGAGATCGTCGGCCGCGCGCACAGGAACGCGCACGTGCAGCTGACCTCGCCGGACGGATCGAGCCTGGCGGCCGTGACCGACAGCCGCGGCGCCTTCAGCGTCGCCGTGCCGCGGTCGGCGGCCGTGCGCCTGTTCGGCCTTGCAGAGGACGTCGGCGGCCATCAGGTGCGGGGCGTCGGCTATCTGGCCGTCGTGCCGTCGCCTGGCCAGCCGGCGGTGGTGCTGCGCGCCGGCACAGGCGCAGAAGCGCTCGCCGCTCCATCGGCCGCGCCGAAGATCTCGGCGGTCGACTTCGACGTGAGCGGGCTCGTCGTGGTGTCGGGCCTGGCCCGGCCGGGCTCGGCGGTCCGGCTCTCGGTCGACGGGGCCGGCGGCGTCGACGGCCACGCGAACACCCAGGGACGCTATACCCTCACGCTGACCACCGCGCTCAAGGCCGGCGACCACCAGCTCGCCGTGCAGTCGCCGCTGGGCCAGGCGGCGGCGCGTTTCCACATCAGCCCGGCGGGGCCGATCAGCGGTCTGCCGTTCCGCGGCGCGCGGCAGTCGAACGGCTGGCGAATCGACTGGCTGACCCCCGCCGGCGGCGAGCAGACCACCCTCGTGGTAGACTAGACAGGAGGCAGCTCAAGGCGGTGGCGTGGCGTTAGGAGCGAGGGGCCCTCGGGCCGAAGGCGCGGTCGTCATTCCGACCGGCGTCAAGTTCAACTTCTGGACCTCGATGGCGGATCTCGCCCGCCTCGTGATGCGCTCGCGCGCGCGGGGGCTGAAGACCCGGCTCGGCGTTGCGCTCGTGCTCGTGCTGGTCGGCAAGTGGACGGCGGTGAACTCGCCGATCTGGATCGGGCGGGCGATCGACGCGCTCAGCCATGGCCGAAGCGCCGCGGCGACGGTGTTCGCCGTGTTCATGGGCTTTGCCGTCTTCTGGGTGCTGCTGCGCTTCATCGCCAACGTCACGCCGCTCGTCCGCGATTCAATCTTCACCCCTGTCTCGCAGCAGGCGCTGGCGCGCTCTGCGGTCGAGACCTTCGCCCACTCGCTCTCGCTCTCGCTCAACTTCCACCACGGCAAGCAGACTGGCGGGCTCGCGCGCATCATCGACCGCGGCGCCAACTCCACCGACACGCTTCTGCGCAGCGTCGTCTTCGACCTCGGACCGACGGTCTTCGAGCTCGCGATGGCGGCCTGGGTGATGACCAGCCACTACAACTGGGTGCTCTCGGCGGCGACCGTCTCCACCATCCTCGTCTACGCCGTCATCACCTTCTCGATCTCGTCCTGGCGCATCCAGTTCCGCCGCGCGCTGAACGAGGCGGACTCGGCGGCGGCGGGCCTGATCGTCGACGCGCTGATGAACGTCGAGACCATCAAGACCTTCGGCTCGGAGACGCGGGCGGTGGGACGCTACCAAGAGGCGCGCGGCGAGTATGCGGTCGCGGCGGTTAAGGCCAACACCTCGCTGCAGATGTTGAATGCGCTGCAGACCGTGGTGATGAGCCTTGGCCTGTTCTTCGTCACCGCGCTCGCCGGTTTCGAGGTCATCCACGGCAAGATGTCGGCCGGCGGCATCACCGCCTGCATCCTCATCCTGCAGGCGGTCTACGCGCCGCTGAACTCGCTCGGGTCCAATTACCGCATGATCCGCCAGGCGTTCATCGACATGGAGCAGATGATCAACCTGCGCGCGGTCGAGCCGGAGATCACCGACGCGCCCGATGCGCGCGAGCTGCCCGCGGCATCGGGCAAGGGTGCGGCCCTGGTGTTCGAGCACGTGGGCTTCCAGCACACCGCCCGCTCGGTCGGCCTCAGTGACGTCGACTTCCGCACAGAGCCGGGGACGACGACCGCGCTGGTCGGTCCCTCGGGCGCGGGAAAGACCACCATCGCGCGCCTCGCCCTGCGCCTGCTCGATCCGCAGAACGGGCGGGTTCTGCTCGACGGCGTCGACCTGCGCGAGGTGAAGATCGCCTCGCTCCGCCGCGCCGTGGCGCTGGTGCCGCAGGACGTCGCCCTGTTCAACGACACCCTCTACGCCAACATCGCCTTTGCCCGCCCCGACGCGGGCGAGGCCGACGTCTGGGCCGCCGCCGAAGCCGCCGAGCTCTCGCGCTTCATCGAAGGCCTGCCCTACAAGATGGAGACGCTGGTCGGCGAGCGGGGCTTGAAGCTCTCCGGCGGCGAGCGCCAGCGCGTCGGTCTGGCGCGCGCGCTCCTCGCCAACCCGCGCCTTCTGGTGCTCGATGAGGCGACGAGCGCCCTCGACGGACGCACCGAGGCGGCTATCCAGGCGACGCTGCGCAAGGTGCGCACCGGCCGCACGACGCTGGTCATCGCCCACCGCCTCTCGACGATCGCCGACGCCGACGAGATTCTGGTCATCCGGCGCGGCCGCATCGTCGAGCGCGGCGACCACGCCGAGCTGATCGCCCACGGCGGCGAATACGCCGCGCTCTGGCGTCGGCAGACCCGCGAACAGCCGACGATGCCGCCCGAACCGGAGCCCCGATCGCTTCAACCTGTGCTAGCTTCGGGCGACGACGATCCGCCCGACCTCGAAGACCCGGAGACCCTGGACCCATGAAGTATCTGCACACGATGGTGCGCGTGAAAGACCTCGACGCGTCGCTCGATTTCTACGTGAACAAGCTCGGCCTGGCCGAGGCCTACCGGGTCGAGAACAAGGCGGGCCGCTTCACGCTGGTCTTCCTGAGCGCGCCCGAGGACCTGCCGCATGCGCGCGACGCCCGCGCGCCGCTGGTCGAGCTCACCTACAACTGGGATCCCGAGGACTATCAGGGCGGCCGCAACTTCGGCCACCTGGCCTATGAGGTCGACGACATCTACGAAACCTGCCAGCGCCTTAAGGATGGCGGGGTCACCATCAACCGCCCACCCCGCGACGGCGGCATGGCCTTCGTCCGCTCCCCCGACAACATCTCCATCGAGCTGCTGCAGAAGGGCGGCCGCAAGGAACCGGCGGAGCCGTGGACGAGCATGCCGAACGTGGGGAGCTGGTAGGGGGTTCTCGGCTCACCCCACCGCCCGCGGGCGGCCGATCTGCCCTTCGCCGCATTCCAGCGACGCGCGGTCCCAGTGGGCGAGGTCGGCGGCGGCGGCGTAGGTGGACTGCAGGAAGGCCATGATCGCCGCATCGGGGTCGGGGGCGGTACGGACGGCTTCGTAGGGGAGCAGGAACTCGCCGAGGATTGCGTCGAAGCGGGCGGTGGCTGGCTCTACCGGCGCTGAGCCAAAGCCATCGGGGGTCGGGTAGGCGTAGGAATAGAACGACGGCTCGAGCCCCTCCGAGCCCGGCCAGAAACCGGCGGAGGAGACCTCGTGCGAATAGGCCTCGCGGGTCACGGCGTCCGGCAGGTGAGGGAAGCCGCCCGGGTGCAGCGGGGCTGGGCGGCCGGAGAAGCGGGTCACGGCCAGGTCGAAGCCGCCCCAGAACAGGTGAATCGGGCTCACCTTGCCGAGGAAGCAGAAGCGGAAGCGGGTGAAGACCCGCTCGGCCTGCACGAGCGCGCGCCAGTAAGCCAGGGCGACGGCCGGGTTGTAGGCGCGGGGCTTAACGTCGTCGGGGAAGGGGACGATGGGGTCCGGCAGCTCGCTCGGCAGCGGCTCGATGGTCGTCGGCGCGCCCAGCTGCGCCAGCGCCTCCATCACCTCTCCGTAGAACCAGGCCATGCTCTCGGCCTGCAGCAGGATCCGACGCTCGCCGCCGTCGGAGACGCGGATGACGAGCTCCTGGGCGACGATGTCGAACTCAATCGAGAATGTCGTCGCGCCGTTCGGGATCAGCGGCGTGATCAGGCCGCGTGCGGAAACGCGCAGCGTCACGTGCCAGGAGTGGTTGATCCACGGCCTGCGCGCCAGCATCACCTTGCCGACGATCTGGGTCCAGAGTTGCAGCGTGTCGCTGGTCGCGCGCAGCTCAGGGCCGGGTGGAAGCTCGGGCCAGGCGCCGGAGACGCTCACGCCCCTAGACCGGCTCCAGCAGCGCCACCGTGCCTTGGCCACCGTCGGCGCAGACGGAGACGAGGGCGTGGGACCCGGCCGGCATCGCCGCTAGCTCCTTTGCGGCCTGGCTCAGGATGCGGGCGCCGGTGGCGGCGAACGGGTGGCCGAGGGCCAGCGTGCCGCCGTGCGGGTTGACGCGGTCCCAGGGGAAGTCGCCGAGGTCGGCATCGACGCTGGCACGCTCGCGGCGGTAGGCGGGGTCGGTGGCGGCCTTGATGTTGGCCAGCACCTGGGCGGCGAAGGCCTCGTGGATCTCGTAGAGCGCGATGTCGTCAAAGCGCAGGCCATGGCGGGCGAGCAGGCGGGGAATAGCGCGGCCGGGCGCCATCAGCATCCCCTCGTCGAGGCGAAAGTCGATGGCGGCGATCTCCCAGTCGACCAGCTTCACCGCCGCCGTCGCGCCGAGCCGCTCGAGGCCCTCGGCGTCGCCGACCCAGATTGCGCCCGCGCCGTCAGTGACCGCGGACGCATTGCCGGCGGTGATCGTGCCGTCGGGCGCGAACGCGGGCCTGAGCGTCGCCAGCCGCTCGAGCGAGGTGTCGCGACGGGGCAGGGCGTCGTACTCGACCCCGGCGAAGGGGATGACCAGATCGTCGAAGAAGCCGGCGTCCTGCGCCGCGACCGCGCTCTGATGGCTGCGCAGCGCCCAGCGGTCCTGCTCCTCGCGGGTGATGGCGAACCGGCGGGCGGTGTCTTCGGTGTGCTCGCCTTGGCTGCGGCCGCTGACACGGTTTGCCCAGGCCTTCAGCGGCAGGTTGAAGTCCGCCGCGGTGAGGTGGGTGAGCATGGCCGCCGCGCCGCCCGGGTCGCGGGCGAAGGTGGCGACCAGCCGGTCGGCGACCTCGGTTTTCAGCGCAATCGGCACGTGGCTCATGGTCTCGACCCCGCCGACCAAGGCGAGGTGCGTGCCTCCGCGGCCCACCATGCCGGACGCCTCGATCACGCCCATGAAGCTGGTCGAGCAGGCCAGCACGGTCGAGAACGCCGGGATGGTCGGCTCCAGCTCGGCGGCGAAGATGAGCTCTCGGGCGATGTTGGAGATGGTGGGGTCGGGGATCACCTCGCCCCAGACGACGAAGTCGGGCTGCGCGCGGGCGACCATGGCCTTGGCGACCGGCGTGGAGAGGGCTAGGCCATCGTAGGCGGCGAACACCCCGCCGCCCTTCACGAACGGAGTGCGGACCCCCGGCGCGATGAAGACGTCGCCCACCGGCTAGCCCCTGACCTCGGTCTCGGGGCGGTCGTCGCCTTCGTCCAGCTCCTCATGCCACTGGCCGCGCTCGTCCTCCCAGCTGATCGCGGCCTCTTCGCCGGAGATGCGCTGTTCGCCGGCCGCGCGCCTGGCCGCCGCCCGCGCCGCGTCATGGGTGCGGAAGGTCTCCGAATAAACGCCGTCGACGCGATACGCCCAACCGCCGTCATGCTCGACGATCTCGTAGATGACCTTGGCCATGGCTAGCGCGCCTCCGCGACGGCGTGGATGGTGGTGGTGATGGCCAAGCCGGTCTTCAGCGCCAGCGTCACCGGCGTGCGTTCGATGATGTCGCGCATGCGCTCAACCCCCTCGTCCGGAACCCCGCTCACCTGGATGCGGCGATCGATCAGGTGGCGGCCATCCTCAACGTGATGGAAGAACTTTCCGGCGAGGTCGATCTTGGTCCAACCCTTGCGCTCGGCGTACATGCGAAGGGTGATCAGCGTACAGGAGGCGAGGCCCGCCAGCACCAGGTCGAACGGCGGGGGGCCGGCGTCCCTGCCGCCGTGCTCGGCGGCTTCATCGCTGACGAGCGCATGGTCGCCGGCCCTGAGGTCGACGCGGTACGGCTCGGCCCCGAGCTTGGCGTGGATCATGCGACGCTCTCCTCGAAATAGAAGTGATAGTGCGTGCGGCAGCCGGGATTGAAAGGCGCCGTGCAGGCCGGGCAGCGGTCGCCGCTCCTCATGTAGGCATTGATGCTGAGTTCCGCTCCGCACGCGCCGCAAAGGATCGCGCTTTCGTTCCACGAAGCCCGGGGCCAAAGGGTGATCGGATGGCCGGCCATCGCCGCATGGCAGTCCTTGCAGGCATAGTAGACGCCGCAACAGCGCATCTTGATCGCCACGATGTCGAGGCTGGAGGCCCAATGCGCGCAACGCGTTTCGGCGTCGAGGTTCAGCCCGTGCACGATTGGCCGCGCAGACATGGTGGACGCTTGGCCCCTCGCCGCTAGAAGCGCCAGGGTGAAATGAGCTCGAGCCTGGTGGTCTGAAAGTCCACCAGATTGCGAGTCGCCAGTCGGCCGCCATTGACCTGAGCGATCGCCGCTATCATGCCGTCGGGCGCCGCCATCGCTCGACCCTGTCGCGAGGCATCGGCCATGATATCGCCGTAGGCGAGGGCCGCTTCCTCTGTCAGTCCGAAAATACGATCGGCGAAGCGACGCCGCCAGTCCGAAAGGCCTTGTTCCAGCCGGCGCGCACGCTGGTCCGGCAGAATCTTGCGAATTCCAAAGGCGATCTCCGCGATGGTCACGGTTGGCAGGGCTAACTCCGCGTCGTATCGCATGAGCCACGCCAACACGGCCGGATCGGGCGACGGGCGCAGGGTCTCCGAGACCACGTTGGCGTCGACGAGGATCAGAGGTCCGGCCCGCTGTCGACCCGTCGCCCTTCCCGAGTGATCGCTTCGAGATCGACGTCGGCGCTGCAATGCTCGAAAAGGTGGGCGTAGAAGGCGGAAGCAGGCTCACGCCCGGTCTCCCGGACTTCGTAGGCTTCCAGCGCGCGCTCGACGATCTCCGCGATCGACCTCCGCTCCCTGCGCGCTAGGCGATGAGCGAGGTCACGCGCCTTGGCGCTGCGAACGGAGAGTTGACGTGCGGCAATCGGAGTTCCTTGCTCGCGACTATAGGGTAAGCACGCCGTGCCATTAAGATGGCAGGAGGTGTCTCGATGGCAAGGCTCAGGTCTTCAGCCGCCAGCCGGTGCGGAAGATGATGGTGATCGCGATCAGGCAGGCGGCCATGAAGCCGAGCGTCATGGCCAGGCTGAAGCCGACGCCGACGTCGGAGGTCCCATAGAAGCTCCAGCGGAAGCCGGAGATCAGATAGACGACCGGGTTGAACAGGGTGACCGTCCGCCAGGGGTTGGGCAGCATGCTGATCGAATAGAAGCTGCCGCCCAGGAAGGTCAGCGGCGTGATCACCAGGATGGGCACGACGGAGAGCTTCTCCCAGCCGTCGGCCCAGACGCCGAGGACGAAGCCAAACAGGGAAAACGTGGTCGAGGTGAGCACCAGGAAGAGCGCCATGACCAACGCGTGCTGGACGCTGAACGCGACGAAGAGCCTGGCCGTTGCGAGGATGATCAGGCCCAGCAACACCGACTTGGTCGCCGCCGCGCCGACGTAGCCGGCGACGATCTCCAGGGCCGATATGGGCGCCGACAGCACCTCGTAGATCGTGCCGGCGAACTTCGGCATGTAGATGCCGAAGCTGGCGTTTGAGATGCTTTCGGTGAGCAGGCTGAGCATGATCAGCCCCGGCACGATGAAGGCGCCGTAGCTGACGCCGCCAATGTGGGTCATGCGCGAGCCGATCGCCGCCCCGAACACGACGAAATAGAGCGAGGTCGAAAGCACGGGCGCGAGGATGCTCTGCACCAGGGTGCGCCGCATGCGGTCCATCTCGAACATGTAGAGGGCGCGGATGCCGTAGAGGTTCATGGGCCTCGCCTCACCAGGCTGACGAAGATCTCCTCGAGCGAGCTCTCGGAGGTGTGCAAGTCCTTGAAATCGATGCCGGCGGCGGAGAGCCGGCGCAGCAGGTCTGCGACGCCGGTGTCCTCGGCCTGACTGTCGAAGGCGTAGGTCAGCTCCTCGCCGTCGTCGGAAAGCGAAAGCTCGTAGCCGTCGACCTTCGGCAGCGCCTTCAGCGGGTGTTGCAGGCGCAGCGTGAGCTCGCGCTTGCCGAGCCGGTGCATGACGAGCGCCTTGTCCTCGACCAGGATCAGCGCGCCATGGTTCATCACCCCCACCCGGTCGGCCATCTCCTCGGCCTCCTCGATGTAGTGGGTGGTGAGGATGATGGTGACGCCCTGCTCGCGAAGCCCGCGGACCATCGCCCACATGTCGCGGCGGAGCTCCACATCGACGCCGGCGGTGGGCTCGTCGAGGAAAAGGATCTGCGGCTCGTGGCTGAGCGCCTTGGCGATCATCAGCCGCCGCTTCATGCCGCCGGAGAGCGTCATGATCCGCTCATTGCGCTTGTCCCATAGCGACAGGTCGTTCAGCACGCGCTCGAGGTAGGCCCTGTCCGGGGCCTTGCCGAACAGGCCGCGGCTGAAGGCGACCGTCGCCCAGACGGTCTCGAACGAGTCGGTGGCGATCTCCTGGGGTACGAGCCCGATCAGCGAGCGCGTGACGCGGAAGTCGCGCCGGATGTCGTGGCCGTCGACGGTGACGGCGCCCCCGGTGGCGTTGACCAGGCCGCAAACGATGTTGATCAGGGTGGTCTTGCCCGCGCCGTTCGGGCCGAGCAGTGCGAAGATCTCGCCGCGCTCTATCGAAAGGTCGACGCCTTTCAGCGCCTGAAAGCCGCCGGCGTAGGTCTTGGTCAGCCCTTTGATGGAGATGATCGGCGCCACGCGGCCGGTGATAGGCCGCTACGCGCGGGTTGGGGAGGGGAGGGGCTTCGACTGCTGACAGCGTTCGGCCGGAGCGGACGCACCGCCGACGCCCGGCAAGCGCCTCCGTATCAGCCCTTAAGCAACCCACCCGAATAGCGCCGCTTGGCCTTCGGTTCTAACCCTTGCCGTGAACGAAGAGCTCGACTGAGGAGCGCGAACGATGTCCTTCCAGACGCTCGATCTTTCACGTCGCTCGCTGCTGCGCGGCGCCGTCTTGGCGACCGGCGCCGGCGTGGTGCTCGCGGTCGGCTTCGGCTCGCAGGCCCAGGCGGCGAGCAAGATCACCCAGTCGGCCGCCAACTACCAGCCGATCCCGAAAGGCGGCCAGCGCTGCAACACCTGCAGCCAGTGGCTGCAGCCGACCGACTGCAAGGTGGTGAACGGCCCGGTCAGCCCGACCGGCTGGTGCAGTCTCTACTCGGCCAAGTGGTAGGCTACGTTCGAAGAATCGACGTCCAGGGGGGATGATTCGTGATGCGAGTTCTAGTTCAACAGATCGCGGCCGGTGCCGTCCTGGCGACGGCTGCGATCGCTTTCAGCGCCACCAACGCGGCGGCGGTTCCGGCCTTTGCGGTGCAGACGGGTCAGCCCTGCGCGGGCTGCCACGTCGGAAGCTTCGGGCCGCAGCTCACGCCCTACGGGCGAGAGTTCAAACTGCATGGCTACACGACGCGCACGACCAGCTTCAACGTGCCGCTGTCGGCAATGGTCGTCGCCTCCTACGTCAACACCGAAAAGGCCCAGAACCCGCCGCCGGGCAATTTCAAGTCGAACAACAACGTGGGGCTCGACCAGGTCAGCCTGTTCCTCGCCGGCGGCCTCGGCCAGCACTTTGGCGGGTTCGTCCAAGCGACATACGACGGGATCGCCAACGCGTACCACTGGGACAACCTCGACCTGCGCGCCGTGACCACCGTGACGATCGACAAGGTCAGCGTGCTGCTCGGCCTCAGCGCGAACAACGCGCCGACGGTGCAAGATGCCTTCAACACCTTGCCGGCCTGGGGCTACCCCTACACGACCTCGGCGCTCGCGCCGACGCCGGGCGCCTCTCCGATCATCGGCGGCTTCGCCCAGAACACGGTGGGCGTAACCGCCTATGCCTGGATCGACGACGCATTCTACGTCGAGGCGGGCGGCTACGGCTCGCCGGGCGCGAGCTTCCTCACCCATGCCGGGGTCGACCCGACGGACCCGGGCGCCATCGATGGCGTCGCGCCCTACGTGCGCGTGGCCTACGACAAGAACTGGGGCGACCAGAACATCGAGGTCGGCGGCTTGTGGATGCACTCGAACATCTTCCCAGGCCTCGACCGCACGACCGGTCTCACCGATCACTACGACGACTGGGTGCTCGACGCATCGTATCAGCGGTTTGCCGCCAAGCACGACGTCTGGACCGTCAACGCCCGCTACACCTACGAGACTCAGGATCTGGCCGCCTCGCAGGCGCTCGGCAATGTCGCCAACGGCCGCGACATACTCCAGGACGTCCGCATCGACGGCTCCTACTACTGGCACGACGCCGTGGGCGTCACGGTGGCCGCGTTCGACACGTGGGGCAGCACCGATGCGTTGCTCTACGCCGGCAACCGCACGATGCGGCCGGACAGCTCAGGCTTCCTGGTGCAGGTCGACGGGACGCCATTCGGCCGTGGATCCTCGCCGCTCGGGCCGCGCTTCAACGTCCGCGTCGGCGCCCAGTACACCGACTACGTCACCTTCAACGGCGCCGGCAGCGACTTCGACGGCGCCGGCGCAAACGCCAAGGACAACAACACCTTCCGGGTCTTCGTCTGGGCAGCCTACTGACTTAGCCGCTGAAGCCCGGGCAACGCGAGGGAGCTTCGCCGATGTCCGAACCGCTGTTTCCGCTCGCGACCTTCACCCGCAAGGGCGCCGTCACAGAGGGCCGCTTCGACCTCATGCTCGACAACCATATCGAGGAGGTGTGGGACGCGCTCACCAAGCCGGACGTTCGCGTCCAGTGGCTCGCTCCCGGGACCATCGAGTCTCGGCTGGGCGGCGCCGCCAAGCTGGCGTTCGAGGACAGCGGCATCGTCATCGACAGCGCGGTGACCGCGTTTGAGCCCATGCGGCTCCTCGAATTCTCCTGGAGCGGCCCCGGTGAGCCCGAACGGCCCATCCGCTTTGAGCTCGCGCCGGTCGGCGCTGAAGTCGAGATGACGCTGACCGTCTCGGTGCCGGCCGACGAGGACGCGGGCCGCGCCTGCGCCGGCTGGGCAGCGCATCTCGAGATGCTGGCGGCCACGCTGGCGGGGGCGCCGACCAAGTTCCCGTTCCCGACGTTTAAGGCCGCCAGCGACCTATACCGAGTCCAGGTCGCCGCGCTTTGAGGGCGCGGGGCTTAGGCGCAATCGGGCCAAGCCGCTAGCGCGCATCGCCATCCCGGCGAAGGTCGCGGTGTGCGGTGAACGAAACACCGATCTTGTCTCCATTCCGCCAGACGATCGTGGCGTCGAACAGGAGGTCCTCGCCCGGCAGCAAGATCTGGATCGAGGGTGGCAGCTCGCCCGCCCCCGGCACGCGCACCTGCGCGCCGCGGACCGACAGGTTGCGAACGATGCAGTCGGTCAGAGTCTCGCCGATAACGACCTTGCCGACCACCAGCGTTCGCGCGCGGAAGTCGGCGCGGCGTTCGACGCCGCTGCGCCGGTCGCCGTCCGTTGCGGACGCGCTCGAGTCGTGCGCCGGGCCGGCCGCGGACTCCCCGAACCCATCGTGGGCCTCACGGATCATGTCTCTATTCTCGGCCGACATGCTTGATCGATCGCTAACCGCGTTCGCGAGCCCCCTCTGAGAGCGGGGAGACTGCGGTTGCGCGATATGCGGGAAGTGGCTCCCCGGGCACGCGGGAAATCACCGTCCGAGGGTGTCCGCGCGTGTCCGAACTCTTTGATTCTATTGACTTCGACGTCCGACCACGTCCATCAATATCCGCCCCTATGCGCTGAGCTGTTGGGGTAAGGATTGGGGCAAAATCCAGCCTCGAAATTGTAGGACTCGAACCCCCCCGTGCGACGCCAGACCAACCGCCTGGACCCGATGATGGTCTCCAGCCTGATCAAGAACAAGCGGGCAGGGCGGCACGCCGACGGCGGCGGCCTCTACCTGGTCGTCGAG
>DATNJB010000005.1:0-58195 GCA_035604135.1 Caulobacteraceae bacterium
AGAGCTTCGGGCCGATCTTTGAAACGGTGGATGAACGAGGCGAGCGTTTGCAAAGGAACGCGGGCTAGATGGATCGACAGAACATACGCATCCGGCTCAAGGCCTTCGACCACCGGGTGCTGGACCATTCGACACGCGAGATCGTCAACACGGCGAAGCGGACCGGCGCGACGGTGCGCGGCCCGATTCCCCTGCCGACGCTCATCGAGAAATTCTGCGTCAACCGCTCGCCGCACATCGACAAGAAGTCGCGCGAGCAGTTCGAAATCCGCACGCACAAGCGCGTGCTCGACATCGTCGACCCGACCCCGCAGACCGTGGACGCGCTGATGAAGCTCGCCCTCTCGGCCGGCGTGGACGTCGAGATTAAGCTCTAAGAGGGGCGGGGTCATGCGCACCGGCGTTATCGCCAAAAAGCTGGGCATGACCCGCTTCTTCGACGAGGCGGGCGCCGACGTCGCCGTGACGGTGCTGTCGCTCGACGGCTGCCAAGTCACCGCCCAGCGCACCAAGGACAAGGACGGCTACACCGCGCTGCAGCTCGGCGCCGGCCAGGCCAAGGTGAAGAACACCTCGAAGGCCATGCGCGGCCACTTCGCCAAGGCGCTGGTCGAGCCCAAGCGCCGCGTGGCCGAGTTCCGGGTATCGGACGACAACCTGCTGCCGGTCGGGGCCGAACTCACCGCCGACCACTTCGTCGCCGGACAGTCGGTCGACGTAAGCGGGATCACCATCGGCAAGGGCTTCCAGGGCGGGATCAAGCGCTGGCACTTTGGCGGGCTCCGCGCCACCCACGGCGTATCGGTATCGCACCGCTCGCTGGGCTCGACCGGCCAGCGCCAGGATCCGGGCCGGACGTTCAAGGGCAAGAAGATGGCCGGCCATATGGGCCAGGACGCCGTCACCACCCTCAATTTGACCGTGTTCCGCGTCGATGCGGAGCGCGGTCTTATCATTTTGAAGGGCGCGGTTCCGGGCGCCGAGGGCGGCTATGTGAAGATCCGCGACGCCGCCAAGCGCGCCGCGCCGGCCAACCTGCCGAAACCGGGCGCCTACAAAGGCGCCGGCGCCGAGGCCGCTGCGCAACCCGATGCCGAGCCGCAAGCGGCCGAAGCAACAACGGACGAAGCCCAATGAAGCTGGACGTCGTCACCCTCTCCGGCGGCAAGGCCGGCCAGATCGAGCTCTCCGACGCCATCTTTGGCATCGATGAGATCCGCGGCGACATCCTGGCGCGCTGCGTGAACTGGCAGCTCGCCAAGCGCCGCGCCGGCACGCACAAGGTTCAGACGCGCAACGAGAATTCTCGCACCGGCAAAAAGATGTACCGCCAGAAGGGCACGGGCGGCGCCCGTCACGGCTCCCGGCGCGCGCCGCAGTTCGTCGGCGGCAGCCGCGCGTTCGGGCCGGTCGTGCGCAGCCACGCTTTCGCACTTCCGAAGAAGGTCCGCGCACTGGCGCTCAGACATGCGCTCTCCTCGAAAGCCAAGGACGGCGCGCTGGTGGTGCTGGACGCCGCTACGCTGAAGACGCCGAAGACCGCCGCGCTCCGCGCCCAGTTCGACAAGCTCGGCCTGAAGAGCGCGCTAGTCATTGCCGGTCCTGAGATCGACGGCGCGTTCAAGCTTGCCGCGCGGAACATCCCGGGCGTCGACGTGCTGCCAAACGCCGGCCTGAACGTCTACGACGTGCTGCGCCGCGACACCCTGGTGCTCACCCGCGCGGCGGTGGAGGGCATCGAGGCCCGCTTTGCCAACGGGAGCGCAGCCTGATGCCGACCGTCCGCCACTACGACACCGTGCTCGCGCCGGTCATCACGGAAAAGGCGACCCTGCTGTCGGAACAGAACAAGGTCGTGTTCAAGGTCGCCATGCACGCGACCAAGGACGAGATCGCCGAGGCTGTCGAGCAGCTGTTCAAGGTCAACGTGACCAAGGTCAACACATTGATCGTCAAGGGGAAGACCAAGACCTTCCGCGGCCACAAGGGCCGCCGCTCCGACGTGAAGAAGGCCGTCGTGACGCTGGCGCCCGGCCAGTCGATCGACATTGCGACGGGGCTCTAGGCTATGGCGCTCAAGACCTTCAATCCGACCTCGCCATCCCGCCGCGGGCTGGTGCTCGTCGACCGCTCCGACCTGCACAGGGGCAAGCCCGAGAAGAGCCTCATCGAGGGTCTCAACAAGAGCGGCGGTCGCGGCGGCGACGGGCGCATCGCCGTGCGCTTCCGCGGCGGCGGCGCCAAGCGCCTCTATCGCAAGGTCGACTTCAAGCGGCGCAAATGGGGCGTTGCCGCCACGGTCGAACGGCTCGAGTACGACCCAAACCGCACCGCCTTCATCGCGCTGATCAAGTACAAGGACGGCGAGCTCGCTTACATCCTGGCGCCCCAACGCATCCGCGTCGGCGACGAGGTGATCGCCGCCGAGCGCGTCGACGTGAAGGTGGGCAATGCCGCGCCGCTGCGCTCGCTGCCGATCGGCACCATCGTGCACAACGTCGAGCTCAAGCCCGAGAAGGGCGGCCAGCTGGCGCGCTCGGCCGGGACCTACGCCCAACTCGTCGGCCGTGACGCCGGCTACGCCCAGATTCGCCTTGGCTCGGGCGAGCTCCGGATGGTGCTGGACGGGTGCATGGCGACGGTCGGGGCCGTCTCCAACCCCGACCACATGAACGAAGTGCTCGGCAAGGCCGGCCGCGTGCGCAACCGCGGCTGGCGGCCCCACGTTCGCGGCGTGGCGATGAACCCGGTCGACCACCCGCACGGCGGCGGCGAGGGCAAGAGCTCCGGCGGACGCCACCCGGTGACGCCGTGGGGCAAGCACACCAAGGGCGCCAAGACGCGCCGCAACAAGGCGACGGACAAGTTCATCATCCGCTCGCGTCACGCCAGGAAGGGCCGCTAGCGATGACCCGCTCCGTTTGGAAAGGCCCGTTCGTCGACGGCTATTTGCTGAAGAAGGCCGAGACCGCGCAGGCTTCGGGCCGCAAGGACGTGATCAAGACCTGGTCGCGGCGCTCGACCATCATGCCGCAGTTCGTCGGCCTGACGTTCGGCGTGCACAACGGCCAGAAGCACATCCCCGTTCTCATCAGCGAGGACATGGTCGGGATGAAGCTCGGCGAGTTCGCGCCCACCCGCTACTTCCACGGGCACGCCGCCGACAAGAAGGCGAGGCGCAGCTAGCCATGGGCCAGAAAGCCAACGAGCGCCGCGTGGGTCCCGCCGAGGCCATGGCCAAGGTGCGCCTGGTGCGCACGGGCCTGCGCAAGATCAACCTGGTCGCTCAGTCGATCCGCGGCATGAAGGTGCAGCGGGCCCTGAACGAACTGGAGTTCAGCCCCAAGCGCATCGCCAAGGACGTGAGGAAGGCCCTCTACTCGGCGATCTCGAATGCAGAAAACAACCACAGCCTCGACATCGACCAGCTGGTCGTGGCCGAGGCCTACGTCGGCAAGAACCTAGTGATGAAGCGCATCGCCACCCGCGCGCGCGGACGCTCCACGCGCATTCTCAAGCCATTTTCGGAGATCACCATCGTGGTCAGAGATCTCGGCGAGGCCGCCTGATGGGCCAGAAGGTCAACCCGATCGGCTTCCGCCTCGGCATCAACCGCACCTGGGACTCCCGCTGGTTCGCCAGCGGCCAGGACTATGGGCGGCTCTTGCACGAGGACATCAAGGTCCGTCGCGAGCTGAAGAAGCGCCTTGGCCAGGCCGGCGTGTCGCGCATCATCATTGAGCGCCCGCACAAGCAATGCCGGGTGACGATCTACGCCGCCCGCCCGGGCGTGATCATCGGCAAGAAGGGCGCGGACATCGACAAGCTGCGCAAGGACCTCGCCGCCATGACCGAGGGCGAGGTCAACCTGAACATCGTCGAGATCCGCAAGCCCGAGACCGACGCGCAGCTGGTCGCCGAGAACATCGCCCAGCAGCTCGAGCGCCGTGTCGCGTTCCGTCGCGCCATGAAGCGCTCGATGCAGTCGACCATGCGGCTCGGCGCCAAGGGCACCCGCGTCCAGGTCTCCGGCCGTCTAGGCGGGGCCGAGATCGCGCGCATGGAGCGCTACCACGAGGGCCGCGTGCCGCTGCACACGCTGCGCGCCGACATCGACTACGGGTTCGCCGAAGCGAACACCACCTACGGGATCATCGGGGTCAAGGTCTGGGTGTTCAAAGGCGAGGTGCTCGAGCACGACCCGATGGCGCAGGACAAGCGGTTGGCCACGGAGTCGGGCGCGCCGGGCGACGGTCCAGGCCGCGATCGGCTTGACCGCGGCGACCGGCCGCAGCGTCGCGAGCGGGCCGGTTAAGAGGTCGTCATGCTGCAGCCGAAAAAGACGAAATACCGCAAGCAGTTCAAGGGCCGCATCCACGGCATGACCAAGGCCGGAGCGACGCTGAACTTCGGCTCGTTCGGCCTAAAGGCGCTCGAGCCCGAGCGCGTCACCGCCCGGCAGATCGAGGCCGCGCGGCGCGCCATCACCCGCCAGATGAAGCGCCAGGGGCGGGTCTGGATCCGCGTCTTCCCCGACGTGCCGGTTTCCGACAAGCCGGCCGAGGTGCGCATGGGCAAGGGCAAGGGCGCGATCGAGTATTGGGCCGCCCGCGTCGCGCCTGGCCGCATCATGTTCGAGGTCGACGGCGTCTCCGACGTGACCGCACGCGAGGCTCTGCGGCTTGGCGCGACCAAGCTGCCGATCAAGACGCGCGTCGTGTCCCGTATCGGCGCCGGGGAGCACGCCTGATGCGCATCGATGAAGTGCGGGGCATGACCGCCGACCAGTTGGCCGACGCCCTGACCAACCTGAAGAAGGAGCAGTTCAACCTGCGTTTCCAGGCGGCGACGGGCCAGATCGAGAAGACCCACCGCGTGAACGAGATCCGCAAGGACATCGCGCGGGTCAAGACCGTCATGCGCGCCAAGACCCCCGCGGCTTAAGGACAAGAAGAAGACATGCCGAAGCGAATTCTCGAGGGCGTCGTGGTTTCCGACAAAGGCAACAAGACCGTGGTGGTGCGCGTCGACCGCACGCTTCTGCATCCGGTGATGAAGAAGCCTGTGCGGCGGTCGAAGAAGTACCACGCCCACGACGAGGCCAACGTCTACAAGGTGGGCGACGTCGCGCGCATCGTCGAGTGCGCCCCGCGCTCCAAGCTCAAGACCTGGGAAGTCCTGCCCAAGGAGGCGGCCGCGTCATGATCCAGATGCAGTCCAACCTCGAGGTCGCCGACAACTCCGGCGCGCGCCGCGTCATGTGCATCAAGGTGCTGGGCGGCGCCGGACGCCGGTATGCCGGCGTCGGCGATGCGATCGTGGTCTCGGTCAAGGAAGCCATCCCCCGCGGCCGTGTGAAGAAGGGCGACGTGCTGCGCGCCATCGTCGTGCGCACTGCCCAGGGCATCAAGCGGAAGGACGGCTCGGTGATCCGCTTCGACCGTTCGGCGGCGGTGATCGTCAACAAGCAGAACGAGCCGATCGGGACGCGCATCTTCGGTCCGGTGCCGCGCGAGCTGCGCGCCAAGAACCACATGAAGATCATCTCGCTCGCGCCTGAGGTGCTGTGATGGCGGCCAAGATCAAGAAGGACGACCGCGTCGTGGTGCTGACCGGCAAGGACAAGGGCCGGCAGGGGCAGGTGGTGCGCGTCTTCCCGAAGGAGGGCCGCCTGGTCGTCTCGGGCATCAACATGGTCAAGCGGCACACCCGACCGAGCCAGAGCGACCCGCAGGGCGGCATCAAGCACAAGGAAGCCGCGCTGCACGTCTCGAACGTGGCGCTGGTCGACCCCAAGACCGGCGAGCCCACTCGCGTCGGCTTCCGCATCGAAGGCGGCAAGAAGGTGCGGTTCGCCAAGAAGTCCGGCGAGGTCATCGATGGCTGAGCAAGCTTACGAGCCAAGGTTGACGACCGAATATCGCGACCGCATCCGCGCCGCGATGAAGGAGAAATTCAACTATTCCAACGAGATGCAGATCCCGCGCCTCGACAAGATCGTGGTCAACATGGGGATCGGCGAAGCCGTCGCCGACTCCAAGAAGGCCCAGGCCGCGATGAAGGATCTGGCCCAGATCACCGGCCAGAAGCCGGTGGCGACAAAGGCCCGGCTGTCGATCGCCAGCTTCAAGTTGCGCGAGGGCATGGTGGTCGGCGCGAAGGTTACGCTGCGCAAGGACCGCATGTACGAGTTCCTCGACCGGCTGATCACGGTCGCCCTGCCGCGCGTGAAGGACTTCCGGGGCTTGCGGCCGACCTCGTTCGACGGCCGCGGCAACTTCGCGCTCGGCCTGCGCGAGCACATCGTCTTTCCCGAGATCAACTACGACGAGATCGATCAGATCTGGGGGATGGACGTGATCGTCTGCACAACCGCGGGCACCGACGACGAGGCGAGGGCGCTGCTCACCGAATTCCAATTTCCGTTCACGGCGCAGTGAGCGGCGGAAAAGAACCCATGGCCAAGAAGAGCACCATAAACCGCAACAACATGGTCCGGCGTCTGATCCGGCAGACGAAAGCCAAGCGCGATGCGCTGAAGGCGATCGCCAACGATCAGAACTTGCCGCTCGAGGACCGTTTCGCCGCCCGGCTCAAGCTCGCCGAGCTGCCGCGCAACTCGTCGCCCACCCGCTACCGCAACCGTTGCGAGGTGACGGGGCGCCCGCGCGCCTATTACCGCAAGCTGAGGATGAGCCGGATCGCGCTGCGCGAACTGGGCTCGGCCGGGCTGATCCCCGGCCTCGTGAAGTCGAGCTGGTGAGGAGGGTCTAGATGGCTGTGAACGACCCGATCGGCGATATGATCACCCGCATCCGCAACGCCGCGATGCGCAAGCGCTCCAAGGTCTCGACGCCGGCCTCGAAGCTGCGTCAGCGCGTGCTCGACGTCTTGAAGGACGAGGGTTACATCCGCGGCTACGCGCTGGTCGAAAGGCCTGGTGAGTTCCCGGCCTTCGAGATCGAGCTGAAGTATTTCGACGGCGAGCCGGTGATCGCCGAGATCGCGCGTGTGTCGAAGCCCGGCCGGCGTGTTTACTCGTCGATCCGTGATCTGAAGCCTATCAAGAACGGCCTCGGCATCTCGATCCTGTCGACGCCAAAGGGCGTCATGTCGGACAACGCCGCCCGCGACGCCAACGTCGGCGGCGAAGTCCTCTGTCGGGTGTACTGACAGCCATGTCCCGCATCGGCAAAAAACCCATCGCCATCCTCGCTGGCGTCACAGCGACGCTCGACGGCCAGACGGTCACGGTCAAAGGCCCGAAGGGCCAGCTCGCGTGGACGGTCACCGACGAGATCGCCGTCGAGCACAAGGATGGCGCGCTGACATTCGCGCCGCGTGATGAGAGCGCGCGCGCCAAGGCCATGTGGGGCCTTTCCCGCAGCCTGGTCGCCAACATGGTCCAAGGCGTGACCGAGGGCTATGAGGCCACGCTGGAGCTGGTCGGGGTCGGCTATCGCGCCGCGATGAAGGGCCGGAACCTTTCGATGCAACTCGGCTACTCGCACGAGATCGATGTGCCGCCGCCGGACGGCATCAGCTTCGCGACGCCGCGGCAGACGGAAATCAAGGTCAACGGCATCGACAAGCAACTGGTCGGCGAGACCGCCGCCCGTATCCGCCGCATGCGGCCGCCCGAGCCGTACAAGGGCAAGGGCGTGCGCTACGCCGGCGAGGTCGTCCGCCGCAAGGAAGGCAAGAAGAAGTAGTCTCCATGCCCGTCAAGCATCTCTCTCCCACCGAGCGGCGCATCCGCCGCACCCGCACCCGCCTGAGGTCCCTGGCCGGCGGGCGCCCGCGGCTGTCGGTCTTCCGCTCCGCCAAGAACATCTATGCCCAGATCATCGACGATGAGGGCGGGGTGACTCTGGCGCACGCCTCCTCGCTCGAGGGCGGCAAGGAGCGGCTCAAGGGCGCGGACAAGGACGCCGCCGCCCGCGTCGGCAAGCTGATCGCCGAGCGGGCGATCGGCAAAGGGGTCAAGGACGTGGTCTTCGACCGCGGCGGCTATCTCTACCATGGCCGCGTGAAGGCGCTTGCAGACGCCGCGCGCGAAGCCGGATTGAACTTCTAGGAACGGATCGAAGCATGGCTCGAGGCGAACAACAGCGCGGCGACCGCCGGGACCGGCGAGGCGGCCCTCCCTCGGAGGAACGCGGCGACGGCGACATCGTCGAGAAGCTTGTGCACATCAATCGCGTGGCTGCGACCGTGCAGGGCGGGCGCCGCTTTTCCTTCGCCGCGCTCATGGTGGTCGGCGACCAGAAGGGCCGCGTCGGCTACGGCCACGGCAAGGCGCGCGAGGTGCCGGAGGCCATCCGCAAAGCGACGGAAGAAGCCAAGAAGTCGATGGTGCGCGTGCCGTTGCGCGAAAGCCGCACCCTGCATCACGACGGCGCGGGCCGTCACGGCGCCGGCAAGGTGATGCTGCGCGCGGCCCCAGCCGGCACCGGCGTCATCGCCGGCGGCCCGATGCGCGCGGTGCTGGAGACGCTCGGCGTGCAGGACGTGGTCGCTAAGTCGATCGGTTCGTCCAATCCTTACAACATGGTGCGCGCGACTTTTAACGCGCTAAAGCGGCAGGCTTCGCCCCGGCAGGTCGCCGCCAAGCGCGGCAAGCGGGTCAGCGACATCCGCCGCGGCGACGCCGCCGAGGCTGAGGCCTAAGACCGATGGCTGATGCAAAGACCGTCACAGTCCGCCAGACGGCGAGCCCGATCCGGCGAAAGAGCGATCAGCGTGCGACGCTGGCCGGACTCGGCCTGAACCGCGTCGGCCGCACCTCGGTGCTCGCCGACACGCCGGCCGTGCGCGGCATGATCGCCAAGGTCGCCCACATGGTCGAGGTCGAGGAAGGCTAGCGATGACCAAGCTGAACGAGATCCGCGACAACGAAGGCGCACACGCCAAGCGCATGCGCGTCGGGCGCGGGCCGGGCTCGGGCAAGGGCAAGACGGCGGGCCGCGGCGTCAAGGGTCAGAAGTCGCGTTCGGGCGTCGCGCTGAACGGGTTCGAGGGCGGCCAGATGCCGCTGCACATGCGCATGCCCAAGCGCGGCTTCCGCAGGCCGTTCCCCGAGCATCTGGTCGAGGTGAACCTGTGGCGCATCGCGGTGGCGATCGAGGCGGGCAAGCTGGACGCGAAGAAGCCGGTCGACGCCGCGGCGCTGAAGGCGGCCGGCGTCATCCGCCGCGCCCGCGACGGCGTGCGCCTTTTGGGCAACGACGAGGTCAAGGCCAAGCTGACGCTCACCGTGCATTCGGCGACGGCCTCGGCCAAGGCCGCGGTCGAGAAGGCGGGCGGCGCGGTCACAGAGACCCGCAAGCCCAGGGACGTCGTTGCGGAAGCCTGAAAAAGCCTGCAACCGGCGCCTCGCCAACTTCGGCGGCCTCACCTATGTCTGAATCGGGTATCGTCTAGGGGACGCCATGGCCTCTGCTGCAGAACAGCTCGCCGCCAACATGAACCTCGAGGCCTTCCAGAAGGCCTCCGAGCTGCACAAGCGTCTTTGGTTCACCCTGATCGCCCTCGTGGTCTATCGCCTGGGCACTTACATCGCGATCCCCGGCGTCGACATGGCCGCCTTCACCAAGGCGTTCGAGGGCCAGTCGAAGGGCCTGCTCGGGATGTTCGACATGTTCTCGGGCGGGGCGGTCGCGCGGATGGCGATCTTCTCGCTGAACGTGATGCCCTACATCTCGGCCTCGATCATCGTGCAGCTTTTGGGGACGGTCTATCCGCCCTGGGAGAAGCTCAGGAAGGAGGGCGGCGAGGCGGGCCGCAAGCAGCTCAACCAGTACACCCGCTATCTCACCGTGCTGCTCGCCATCTTCCAGTCGTTCGGCATCGCCGTCGGCCTGTCGAACAGCCAGGGCATCGTCGACACGCCCGGCATCTTCTTCGTACTGACGACGGTCACGACGCTCACCACCGGCACCCTCTTCCTGATGTGGCTCGGCGAGCAGATCACCGCCCGCGGGGTCGGCAACGGCATCTCGCTGATCATCATGGCGGGCATCGTAGCCCGCGTCGTGCCGGCGACGGGTCAGCTCCTGCAATCGGCGCAGGCCGGCAACCTCTCGGGTTTCGTGCTGCTGCTCATCGCCGCCGCGGTCGTTGGCATCATCGTCTTCGTGGTCTTCATGGAGCGGTCGCAGCGGCGGCTCTTGATCCTTTATCCCAAGCGCCAGATGGGTAACCGCATGTTCGGCGGCGACTCGACCTACCTGCCGCTGAAGATCAACACCGCCGGCGTCATCCCGCCGATCTTCGCCTCCAGCCTGCTCCTGATGCCGGTGTCGGTGCTGAACTTCATCCCGATCACCAAGTTCCCTTACTGGGCTCAGCCCTATGTCACGGGAATTCAGAGCCAGCTGCAGCACGGTCAGCCCGTCTTCATGGTCGCCTACGGTCTGATGATCGTCGGCTTTTCCTTCTTCTACACCTCCATCGTGTTCAATCCGGAGGAGACGGCCGAGAACCTGCGCAAGTATGGCGGCAACCTGCCTGGAATCCGTCCGGGCAAACGGACGGCCGAGTATATTGACCACGTGCTCACCCGGCTGACGGTGATCGGCGCGGCCTACATCACCGCCGTCTGCCTGTTGCCGGAGTTCGTCATCGCCTCGTCGCCAACGATCTCCAGCGCGACGACCTATTTCGGCGGCACGTCGATCCTGATCGTCGTGACCGTGACCATGGACACGGTGGCCCAAATCCAGTCACACCTTCTCGCCCACCAATATGAAGGGCTGATCCGCAAATCGAGACTGCGCGGCGCCAAGCGCTAGCAACCGCAGCCGACTTGAATCCCGTAGGGGGGTTGATGAATCTGATTCTGTTCGGCCCGCCGGCGGCGGGCAAGGGCACCCAGGCCCGGCGTCTGGTCGAGACGCGTGGCATGATCCAGTTTTCCACTGGCGACATGCTGCGCGCGGCGATCGCGTCGGGGTCGCCGCTCGGCCGGCGCGTCAAGGGCATCATGGACGCCGGCGAGCTGGTGTCCGACGCCATCGTCATCGCGCTGATCGAGGAGGCCCTGCCGGCGGCGGAAGCCGCAGGCGGCGCGATCTTCGACGGCTTCCCGCGGACGGTCGCCCAGGCCGAGGCGCTCGACGATCTCTTGCGGGCCAAGGGCACGCGCATCCACCTGGTGCTGAGGCTCGTGGTCGACGATCAGGCGCTGGTCACCCGGATCGCCAGGCGCTTCGCCGAGGAGGGGCGCTCGGACGACAATCCCGAGGCGTTCAAGGTCAGGCTCGCCGCCTACAACGCCCAGACCGCGCCGCTCCTGCCTCACTACATGGCGCAAGGGAAACTGGTCGAGGTCGGCGGTATGGGCTCGGTCGAGCAGGTGGCGCGCGAGATCGACGCCGTGCTGAACGCGACGAAGGTTTGAGGCGCGCGCGCGCAGCGCGCCATTGACGTTCGGCCAGCGATCCCTATAACAAGCGGCTTCCGCGAAACAGCGCGAAAGACGTTTCAGGGTCGCCCGCCGCATCAGGCGGCGGGTCCAGCTGCGTCCTTCGCGCTTTCCGTGCATGGTCCTTTGGGAGATCGCCAGTGGCCCGCATCGCCGGCGTCAATATTCCGACGAACAAGCGCGTGGTGATCGCGCTGCAATACATCCACGGCATCGGCAAGACCAAGGCGAACGAGATCGTGCGGAAGGTCGGCATCGAGGACTCGCGCCGGGTCAACCAGCTGACCGACCAGGAAGTCATTCAGATTCGCGAGGCGATCGACCGCGATTACACAGTCGAGGGCGACCTCCGCCGCGAAACCTCTGTCAACATCAAGCGCCTGATGGACCTCGCCTGCTATCGGGGCCTGCGCCATCGCAAGGGCCTGCCTGTGCGCGGCCAGCGCACCCACACCAACGCCCGCACCCGCAAAGGCCCCGCCAAGCCGATTGCCGGCAAGAAGAAGTAAGGCTGACTGATCGATGGCCAAGGAACCGGCCCGCGTCAAAAAGCGCGAGCGCAAGAACATCACTTCCGGCGTCGCGCACGTGAACGCGTCGTTAAACAACACCATGATCACCATCACCGATGCGCAGGGGAACACCATCTCCTGGTCTTCGGCGGGCACCATGGGGTTCAAGGGCTCGCGCAAGTCGACGCCCTACGCCGCGCAGATGGCGGCCGAGGACGCCGGCCGTAAAGCCAGCGAGCACGGCGTCAAGACGCTCGAGGTCAACGTCTCAGGCCCCGGCTCGGGTCGCGAGTCGGCGCTTCGGGCGCTGCAGGCGGTTGGCATGACGATCACGACGATCCGCGACGTGACACCCATTCCGCACAACGGCTGCCGGCCGCCCAAGCGCCGGCGCGTCTAAGTCCCTATCTATCGGCCTTCCTCCCCGCTGGCGCGATCCGCCGCCGCCGGCCACCGCTCCGAAAGAGACGAAATCCGTGATTGAACGAAACTGGAACGAGCTGATCCGCCCGGAAAAACCGCTGATCGAGACCGGCACCGACGCGGACAAGAAAGCCCGCATCGTCGCCGAGCCGCTCGAGCGCGGCTTCGGCGTGACGTTGGGCAACTCCCTGCGCCGGGTGTTGCTCTCGTCGCTGCAGGGGGCGGCCGTCATCGCCGTGCAGATCGACGGCGTCGTGCACGAGTTCACGGCGATGCAGGGCGTGCGCGAGGACGTCGTCGACATCGTCTTAAACATCAAGCAGCTGGCGCTGCGGATGCACTCCGAGGGGCCGAAGCGCATGACGCTGCGCGCCTCCGGCCCCGGTCCGATCACCGCCGGTCAGATCGAGGCGCCGTCCGACATCGAGATCCTGAACCCCGAGCACGTGATCTGCACGCTGGACGAAGGCGCCTCGGTGCGCATGGAGTTCACCGTCCAGAACGGCAAGGGCTATGTGGCGGCCGAGATGAACCGCCCCGAGGACGCCCCGATCGGGCTGATCGCGGTCGATGCCCTCTACAGCCCGGTCAAGCGTGTCGCCTATCGCGTCGAGCCGACCCGCCAGGGCCAGAGCCTCGACTACGACAAGCTGATCATAGAGGTCGAGACCAACGGAGCCGTCTCGCCGGTGGACGCGGTCGCCTACGCCGCGCGCATCCTGCAGGACCAGCTGCAGATCTTCATCACCTTCGAGGAGCCGAAGAAGAAGGTCGACGGCGAGGCCAAGCCCGAGCTGCCATTCAACCCGGCGCTGCTCAAGAAGGTCGACGAGCTGGAGCTCTCCGTGCGCTCGGCCAACTGCCTGAAGAACGACAACATCGTCTACATCGGCGACCTGATCCAGAAGACGGAGGCGGAGATGCTCCGCACTCCAAACTTTGGCCGCAAGTCCCTGAACGAGATAAAGGAAGTTCTGGCAGGCATGAACCTGCATCTCGGCATGGACGTGCCCAACTGGCCGCCGGAAAACATCGAAGACCTGGCCAAGAAGTTCGAAGACCAGATCTAGGGGTTAAGGAGAGTTCCCGATGCGCCACGGCGCAGCGCACCGCAAGCTGAACCGGACGTCCGCGCACCGGACCGCCATGTTCGCCAACATGGCCGCGAGCCTGATCAAGCACGAACAGATCACCACGACATTGCCGAAGGCCAAGGAGCTCCGCCCCTTCGTCGAGCGGCTGGTGACGCTGGCCAAGCGCGGCGACCTGCACGCACGCCGCATCGCCATCAGCCGCGTGCGCGACGTCGACCAGGTGGGCAAGCTCTTCACGACGCTCGGGCCTCGCTACAAGGCCCGCAACGGCGGCTACACCCGCGTGCTCAAGGCAGGCTTCCGTTATGGCGACAACGCGCCGCTCGCGGTGATCGAGTTCGTCGACCGCGACCCGGCCGAAAAAGGCAAGGACTCGGGCCCGGTCAACGTCGGCCTGGAAGACTAGGCGCCGACAGCTCCCCATTCTGTGCGTCCCCGCTTTTCCGCCGGCTTGACTCATTAGTTTCAATGTGCGTGAAATATTGCGCGGAACATAAATAAGCGGAGCAGGGCCATGATTTCAAGCGTCACGCCTGCAGTCTTCTATCGTGACCCGCTGGCGGCCATGCGCTGGCTGGAGGACGCGTTCGGGTTCGAGACGTCTATGCTGGTCACCGATGATCAGGGTCGCGTCGGCCATGCCGAGATGAGGGCCGGGGAGGCCGCGATCGGGATCGGCGGCGAGTGGGACTCACCTGAGTTGCTCGGTCCCGCGGCAATGAAGAGCCCGGCGTCGCTGGGCGGCGTCGGCACCCAGTTCATCCGCGTCCACCTGACCGCCGGCATCGACGCCCATTGCGATGCGGCGCGCAAAGCCGGCGCCCGCATCACCCAGGCGCCCGCCGACCAATTCTATGGCGCGCGCACCTACCGCGCCCTCGATCCCGAGGGGCACGTCTGGAACTTCGACCAACCCGTCGCCGAAGTCTCTGTCGAAGAGATGGAGAAGGCGAGCGGCCTCACCATTCGCGACAAGCTCACGGAGGGCTAAGCCATGTCCGACTTCAAGCGGCCGTCACTCACGTCCGGCGTCTACTACAAGGACCCGAAGGCCGCCCTGCAATGGCTCGAGGAGGCGTTCGGATTCGAGCCCATGATGGTGGTGGTCAACGAAGACGGCACGATCGGCCACTCCGAGATGCGGTTCGGCGACGGCATGATCTACGTCGGCCGCGAGTGGGACGAGGACCATAAGAGCCCAGCATCGCTCGGCGGCAAGAACACCCAGTCGCTGCACCTGCAGGTCGAGAGCGGCCTCGATGAACTGTTCGCGCGCGCGAAGCGGGCAGGGGCCAAGGTCCTGCGCGAGCCGGCCGACCAGTTCTACGGCGATCGCAGCGCCATGGTCGCCGACCCGGAAGGCCACGTCTGGAGCTTCGGCCAGACGATCAAGGCGATGTCCTTCGACGAGATGGCCAAGGCCGGCGGCCACGTCGAAGTCCGCGAGCGGCTGTGAGGGCATGCTCAAGTCGAACGCCAAGGCTGTCGAGAACGCCCTGGTCGCCTACGCGAGCACCTTTCCGGAGGCCTGGGAGGACCATCCCTGGGAGCACACGGTGCTCAAGGTCGGCAAGAAGGTGTTCGTCTTCTTCGGCGGCGCCGCCGGCCCGCCGGACGAGCTTTCGATGACGGTCAAGCTTCCGGTCTCCTACGAGATGGCGCTGACGCTGCCCTTTGTCTCGCCCGCCGGCCACGGCCTCTGGAAGGGCGGCTGGGCGAATGTGCGCCAGGGCGACAGCGAGGAGATCGACGTCGACACGCTGAAAGCCTGGATCGTGCAGAGCTACCGCGCGGTCGCCTCGAAGAAGCTGGTTAAGCGCTACGACAATGAGGGCTTATCAGCATGACCGCCTACGATCTTGAAAATACGTACCTTCTGCTCGATGGGTCGGGCGGCGTGAAGGCGGCTCCGGGGGGCGAGGCGTTCTGGCGCGGCGTGGCCGACAACCCCGACGCGGCCGGAACGCTCGTCGTCGTCAGCGGGGGCGAAGGCGACTGGTCGACTTGGGAGATGCACCCCGCTGGCGATGAGGTGCTGGTGCTGCTCGAGGGCGCGCTCACCATAGTCTTCGAGCATCCCGACGGGCGGATCAGCCGACACGATATGGCGCCCGGCGGCACATTGATCGTGCCAGCCGGCATCTGGCACCGCGCGATCGACCAGCGAGACGTGCGCATGCTCTTCATCACATTCGGGGCCGGCACGCGGCACAAGCCGGTTTGATGAGTGCAGCCGCCTTGGACGCCACGTTGGCGGCGCTCGCCGATCCGCATCGGCGGCGGGTGATCGAGCTCCTGCGCGTCCAGCCACGGCCGGCCGGCGAGCTTGCGCGCGAAGCCGGCCTCGCTCCGGCGGCGATGAGCCGCCACCTGCGCGCGCTCAAAGAGAGCGGCCTGGTCGAGGACTCGCATCCCGCGTTCGACGCGCGCGTGCGGGTCTACGCGCTGCGGCCCGGCCCGATGGCCGAGCTCAAGGCCTGGCTCGAAGAGACCGAGCGCCTTTGGAGCCAACAGCTGGTGGCGTTCAAGGCCCGTGTGGAGCGATGAGTCCGGCGCTGCAGATGCTGGTCGCGCTGGCCTACGCCTGGCGACGCAGCCTGGAGGCGTTCAAGGGCAAGGTGGAGCGGCGGTCGTGAGCGGCTCGAAGGTCATCGTCGCCATCCGCGTGACAGCGTCGCCGGAGCGTGCGTTCCAGGTGTTCGTCGACGAGATCGGCCTCTGGTGGCGCCCCAATCCGCTGTTCAGCTTCACCCCGCGCGATCCCGGCGCGCTCAGCTTCGAGCCGGGTGCGGATGGGCGCCTCATCGAGACGCGAGCGAACGGCAAGGTGTTCGAGATCGGCAAGATTCGGGCGTGGGAGCCGCCGGGCCGGCTCGCGTTCGGCTTTCGCCAGGCGACGTTCACGCCCGATCAGGACACCGAGGTCGAGGCGCGCTTCGAGCCTGTCGGCGACGGCGAGACGCGGGTCACCATCACTCACACCGGCTGGGACTCGATCCCGCAGGCGCATGTCGCCCGCCACGGTTTCCCCAACACCATCCTGCTGACACGGCTGGGGGAGTGGTGGCGTACGCTGCTGTCGGCCTACAAGAGCGTGGAAGACGAACGGGGATGAGCGTGCGCGAGGAGGCAAGCTAGGCGCCTGTGGTCGCCGCCGCCAGGCCCCAGCGGCTGGGCCAGCGGCAGGCCGCGTTCGGCTTCATCTATGCGGCTTCGGTGATGAACGCGCTGTCGTTCGGGCTGATGATCCCGGTGCTGCCGGGCCTGATCCGCTCCTTCTTCGGCGGCACGACTGTCGCGACGACCGCGGCCGCGGCGGACTGGCAGTTCGTCTTCACCCTCACCTGGGGGCTGATGCAGTTCTTTTCGGGGCCGGTGCTCGGGATGATCTCCGATCGTTTCGGCCGTCGGCCGGTGCTGCTGATCTCGATCCTAGGCCTCTCGCTCGACTTCCTGGTCATGGCCTTCGCGCCGACGCTGGCGTGGCTGCTGCTCGGCCGCGTCGTGAACGGGGTGACGGCCGCGACCTTCTCGACCGCCAACGCTTATGTCGCCGACATCGCCAAGCCGGAGAACCAGGCCCGCTACTTCGGCTGGATGAGCTCGGCGTTCAGCGTCGGCTTCCTCCTCGGGCCGACGGTCGGCGGCATCCTGGCGACCGTGCCTGTGCACGTCGGCCCGATTGCGCTCGCCGGCATCCGCACGCCCTTCCTGGTCGCCGCGGCGCTCTGCGCCGTGAACTGGGTCTATGGCTTCTTCGTGTTGCCTGAATCGCTGCCGGTCGAGCGGCGGCTGAGCGCGTTTCAGTGGCGGCGCGCCAATCCGGTCGCCAGCCTCACGCTGCTGCGCTCGCACGCCGACCTCTTGCCGCTGGCCACGATCAACTTCCTCAATCAGCTGTCGCAGCAGGTGCTGCCGGGCATCTTCGTGCTCTACACCCAGCTCCGCTACAACTGGTCGCTGCCCTTTCTCGGCGTGACCTTTCTGGTCACCGGCGCGCTTGGCATCCTCGTGCAGTCGTTCGTGGTCGGGCCCGTGGTGCGCCGGGTCGGCGAGCGCGGCGCGGTGATCATCGGCGCGGCGGCCGGGATGACCGCCTTTACGATCTACGCCTTCGCGGCGACCCAGACGGTCTACTTCATCGGCATGCCGATCTTTGCCCTGACCGGGCTGATGCAGCCGGGCTTGCAGGCCCTGATGACCCAGCACGTCTCCGCCTCCGAGCAGGGGCGCCTGCAGGGCGCGAACCAGTCCACCGGCGGCATCGCCTCCATCATCGGCCCGATCTTCCCATTGACCTTTGCCCTGGCGCTGCGGCGCACGCCCGACCTGCCGGGCCTGCCTATCTTGATCGCTGCCGCCTGGTTGGCCATCGCGCTCGCCATGGCGCTCAGGGCCGCGCGACCGGTGAGGGCCGTGGCGGCGTAGCAGAAGGGCCGCGGAAAAAGCGAGACAATGGCCTGGGCGTGCGACAACCTGCGGTGCCCGCGTTTGAGGAGCCTTGCCCGCCGCCATGAGTACGGTTGCAGATCCGGCTCCCGAGCTCGCGGACGGAGCACTTGACCCACCCGTCCGCCTCACCCGCATGCGCCTCGTCTTCGTGCTGGCGGTCGTGCTGCTCAACACCACCTCGCTCGGCATCGTCGCGCCGGTGCTGCCGATCCTGGTCAAGCAGCTCGCGGGCGGCGACGCCGTCGCCGCCGCCGAGGCGATCGGGGTGTTCGCGGCCGCCTGGGCGGCGATGCAGCTCATTTTCGCACCCGTCCTCGGCGTGCTCTCGGACCGCTTCGGCCGTCGGCCGGTGGCGTTGCTGTCGATGGTCGAGCTCTCGGTCGACTACGTGATCATGGCGATCGCGCCGGCCTTGAGCTGGCTTTTCCTCGGACGGCTGTTCTCGGGCGTCGCGGCGGCAGGCCGGGCGGCGATGTTCGCCTACGTCGCCGACGTGGCCGCACCGGCAGAGCGCACCCGCTACTTCGCTTTGCTCGCGGCCGCGGGCGGCATCGGTACGGTGCTCGGTCCGGGCCTCGGCGGCATCCTCGGCGAGATCGGCCCGCGCGCGCCGTTCTGGGTCGCCGCCGGAGTCGGCTTCCTGAACGCAGCCTATGGCTTTTTCGTACTCAAGGAGTCGCTGCCCAAGTCCAGGCGCATTCCCTTCACCTGGCTGCGCGCCAACCCGTTCCACGCGCTCTGGATCCTGTTCGAGGGCAAGGGGCTGCTGGGGCTCGCGGTGATCATGTTCCTCGCCAACGTCGGAATGTCCGCCTTTTCAGCCCTCTACGTCCTCTATGTGAACTACCGCTACCACTGGGGCGCGGGCTTGGCCGGCGCGGTGTTGATGGCCTACGCGGCGGCCAACATCGTCGTCCAGGGCGTGCTCGCCGGCCCGGTCGCCAAGCGCCTCGGCGAGCGGGGCGCCATCGTCGTCGCCTTCCTCTTCGGCGTCCTTGGGCTGTCGCTTATCGGTCTTGCGGTCTGGCCGCCGATGCTTTGGATCGGCGTGATCGCCATCGCCCCGGTCAACATCGGGATCGCCGCCATCCAATCGCTCCGCTCCCAGCTCGTCGAGCCGAGCGAGCAGGGGCGGCTGCAAGGCGCGATGATCAGCCTGGCCGGCCTCGCCGGCATCGTCGGGCCCGTCGTCTTCGCCGAGACCTTCGCCTGGTCGATCGGCGCGGGCAGGGGCCTTGGCGCGCCCGGGCTCTCCATGCTGGCCGGCGCCGGGGTCTTCGCCGCCGCCATCGCGCTCACGCTGGCGGTGGTGAAGCGGCCGCCGCAGGTTGCCACAGTTTAATCCGTCGCCCGGTTCAGCCGGCGTTCGATAGCTGGTAAGTCGGCTGGGCCAGCGCGAATCCACAAAGCGACAAGGAAGAGGCGTCGTGACCAGCGTCGCGCCTTCGATCGATCTTACGCCGCCGCAACGCAAGCGGCCGGCGGCGCTCGGCTTCATCTACGCCGCGATCCTCATGAACACGATGTCGATGGGGGTGATCATCCCGGTCTTCCCCGCGCTGGTGAAGATGCTGTCCGGGCAGGGCGACGCCGGCGGCGCGCGGATCATGGGCGTCTTCGCGGCCGCCTGGTCGTTGATGAACCTCCTCTTCGCACCGATTTTCGGAAACCTTTCCGACCGCTACGGGCGCCGCCCCGTGCTGCTCGTCTCCATGTTCGGGCTCGCCATCGACTATGTGATCATGGCGCTCGCGCCCTCGATCGCCATCCTCTTCATCGGCCGGGTGATCTCGGGCATCACCGCCTCTAGCGGCGGCGCCGCCGGGGCCTACGTCGCCGACGTCTCCGGCGAGGACGACCGGGCGCGCAACATCGGCCGGTTCCAGGCGGCGGCCAACGCCGGGATCCTGATCGGCCCGGCCCTTGGCGGCTTCGTCGGCGTGCTCGATCCGCGGGCTCCGTTCTGGGTGGCCGCGGCGCTGGCGCTCGCGAACGGCCTCTTTGGCCTCTTCGTCATGCCGGAGTCCCTGGACCACAGCCGCCGCGCGCGGTTCAGCTGGCGCCGCGCCAACCCGGTGGGTGCGATCGTGCTGTTGTTCAGCCGCCCGGGCCTACTCGGAATGGCCTTGATCTTCTTCCTGCTGCAGTTCGCCAACTCGTCCTTCTTCAACATCTTTCAGTTCTACACCCACTACCGTTTCAACTGGGGCCCGCCGAACGTGGCGGTGCTGCTCATGGTGTTGAGCGGCGGCGGCATCGTGATGTCCAGCTTCGTCGCCGGGCCGGCCGCCGCTAGACTGGGCGAGCGCGGAGCGGTGCTGGCCGGCGTCGGCCTCTCCGTCCTGGCCTACTTCGCCGTCGGGCTGGCGGCGACCGTCCCGTTGTTCTGGGCGGCGATCGCACTCGTCGTCTTTGCCGGCTTCGGCTTTCCCAGCCTCTTTTCGCTGCTCACCAAACGGGTCGGCGTCGATCAGCAGGGCCAGCTGCAGGGCGCGATGCAGATTCTGTTCGGCCTCACCGGTCTGGTCGGCCCGATCACCTTCACCAACCTCTTCGCCTGGGCCATAGGGCCTGGCAAGGTTTACGGCCTGCCGGGGCTGCCGATCCTCGTGGGCGGGGCCCTCACCTTCGCCGGTTTCCTCATGGCCGTTGTCTACGCAAGACCCGCGGCGGGCGCGGGCGAGGCGACTGCAACGCGAACGCCGATCTTTTCCGGCCACTAGCGGGTGAGGCGCCGCGCCATCATTGCGCCTGAAAGCTTGGCTGAATAGGACGAGCACGATGCCATCCTCGGAGACCCGCCTGTCGATGCGACTGCTTCTGATCCCGTTCGCGCTGCTGGCGCTCGCGCTCGCTGGCGCCGCCACGGCCCAACAGGTCCCGGCCAGCCCCGCTGAGATCAGCCTCTCTTTCGCGCCCGTCGTGCGCAAGGCCGCCCCGGCGGTGGTCAACGTCTACGCGCGGGTGATGCGCCAGAGCGTCGACCCCTTCTTCCGGATGTTCGGGCCGCCGCAGGCCGGGAAGTCGCTGGGCTCGGGCGTCATCGTCCGCTCCGACGGCGTCATCGTAACCAACAACCACGTCATCGCTGGTGGGAACGACATCATGGTGGCGCTCGGCGACCGGCGCGAGTTCCCGGCCAAGGTGCTGTTCGCCGACCCGAAGGTCGACGTCGCGGTCTTGAAGATCGACGTCGGCGGCGAGCAACTGCCTGTGATGCCACTGGCTGCCGGCGACGAGGCGCAGGTCGGCGACCTCGTGCTCGCCATCGGCGACCCGTTCGGCGTCGGCCAGACGGTGACGAACGGCATCGTATCGGCGATGGCGCGCTCGAACGTCGGCGTGACCGACGTCTCCTACTTCATCCAGACCGACGCGGCGATCAATCCGGGCAACTCGGGCGGGGCGCTGGTGAACATGGCCGGCGAGATGATCGGCATGAACACCGCCATCCTCTCCGGCTCCGGCACATCGTCCGGCGTGGGTTTCGCCATCCCCGCGCCGCTCGTCCGCCACGTGGTCGCCGAAGCCCTGGCCGGCGGCGCGGCGACGGAGCGGCCCTGGCTGGGGCTGAAGACGCAAGGGGTCACCGCCGACATCGCCCGCTCGCTCGGCATGGACCGGCCGGAGGGCGCGCTGGTCACCGACGTCTGGCCCGGCGGCCCCGGCGATCAGGCCGGGATCAAGACCGGCGATCTCATCCTGACCGTCGACGGCCATGCGATCGACGACGACTCGGCGCTGAACTACCGCGTCGCCACCCGCGACGTCGGCGACCAGGTGGCGCTGACCTACCGGCGGGCCAAGGGCGGCGAGACGTCGGCGCAGGTGCGGCTCTCGGCCATTCCAGCCCAACCAGCGCGCGACGAGCAGACCATCGCCGGCCGCAACCCGCTCGACGGCGCGACGGTCGTGAACCTCTCGCCCGCCGTCGCCGACCAGCTGGGGCTGGACCCGTTCGCCGGCAGCCACGGGGTGATGATCACCAAGGTCACGGGCGGCCTGGCGGCCAACGTGGGCTTGCGGCCCGGCGACCTGGTGCGCGAGGTGAACGGCCACACGCTCACCACGGTCGGCGACCTGAAGGCGGCGCTCACCGACCAGGGCTCGGGCGTCTGGAGCATGGTGATCGTGCGCGGGGGCCAGGTCATCACCGCCCAGTTCCGCATCTAGACCACAGGCGCCGCGTCAAGCGGCGCCACCGAATCTAACCGCCAAGGACGCGAAGGACGCGAAGGTGCGCCACTGGACGGAGCCGCTTGCACCCTTGGCGAACTTGGCGTCCTTAGCGGTTGAAGACGGCGCTGCCCGCTGGCGCGGGCGGAGAAGGGCAGGGCGCATGCGCACTCGATCGATCGCGATGCTGGCGGCCGTATCGGCTCTGGCGCTCGCCGCTTGCGGACAGAGCGGCTCCTCGTCTTCCAGCGCGAGCGCCGGCGCGGCTGCCGGCGTCTCGCCGCCGGCCGCGCCGGCGCCGACGACCCAGCCCGCCGCGGCGACGAACGGGCCGCCGACCCAGGTGGGCGAGTGCGTACAGACCACCGTGCAGCAGGTCGGAACCCGGCTCGAGAATACGCCGGGCTCGGGCAGCGCCATCAGCTATGCCGACGGCGTCGACCAGGTCTCCTACGACCAGGTCCCCGGCATCGACGCCTCCCAGGCCGGCGACGCGGTCAAGCTCTGCCTCGTCTCGCTGCCGCAGAACTGCCCGCCCGGCGACGATCGCGGCAAGGTCTATTCGGCGACCAACCTCAGGACCGGCCAGACCTGGAGCGAGGCCGACTCCGAGCACATGTGCGGCGGCGCCTAAGGCGGTTGGCAGTGGAGGGCGCCCCTTCTCCCCTCGCGGGAGAAGGGCCCCGCAGCCGATTCCGAGCGGACGAAACCGGTGCCTAGCCGCGCCTGGACCAACCGCCCAGGATAGCGCCCGGACCGCCGAGCACGCCGAAATAGAAGCCGACGTCGTAGGCGACGCCGGTTCCCGCCGTCTCGTACATGTGCACCGTCCACGGCAGCGTGTTCGGTCGCACGACGTTCACCACCTCAACGATGAGCATGAACGGGGCGAGAATCCCCTGCCAGAACCCCAGGAACAGCTGGGAGATCCAGCCGCCAGCGGCAGCATGGTGCGACTCCGCCGAGCCCGCCACGCAGGCGGCCAGCAACAGAACCAGCGCCAAGGCGCCAATGATCTTCAAGCTCGAGCGCATGGTGCGCCTCCTGTTATCGGCGGATCAGCCTCAGGATCAGGACCAGAAGCCCCGCGCCGACCACGGCGGCGGCAAACTCGCCGGCGAGGCCGCCGATTGTCAGGTGCAGGACGTGCTTGAACAGATAGGCGCCGATGAACGAGCCGATCACGCCCAGCACGATGTCGCCGATGATGCCGAAGCCGCGCCCGCGGACCACAAGCCCCGCGAGCCAACCGGCGACGCCGCCGACGACGAGAAAAATCAGAATATGCACAATCGACATGGGCTTCGTCCTCCCTCCCCAAGCCAAGCTTAACGCTGCCCATCGCGCAGACGTTCCGTCAAGCGGAGGGGCGGGCTGAGCAAACCTCTCCCAAAGGGAGAGGGAGGGGCCCCGAGCGAAGCGAAGGGGAGGGTGAGGGTGAGGGGTTACGCCGCTGCAGGCAAACCCCGCGCGAGCCGTGGTTTGCTTCAGCGCTGCAAGCCAATCCGATAGGCCGTAACCCCTCACCCTCCCGCACGGCTTCGCCGGCGGGCCCCTCCCTCTCCCTTTGGGAGAGGTTTGGGACGCGAGGGCGTGAACACCTTGACGCGCACCGGCTGGCGGCGATCTGATCAGGTGGGGAGGGGTCGGATGAGACAGGCGATCCAAATCTGCGCGGCGCTCGTCGCCCTCGCGCTCATCGCGATCGCCGCGCGCGCCAGCGCGGCCACGCCGTGCGCCGAGCTCGTCAAGCTCCAGCTTCCGCATGCGACGGTCACGAGCGCCGGGCTGACGCCGGCGGGGTCCGTCAGCGCCTGCAAGATCGACGTCGTCTCGCGCCCGAGCGCCGATTCCGCCATCGGCATCGAAGTGTGGATTCCAGAGGGCGCGGCCTGGAACGGCCGCTACCTGCAGCTCGGCAACGGCGGCTTCGCCGGCCGGATCGCGTCCGACCGCCTCGGCCAGCGCGCGGCTCAGGGCTACGCGGTCGCCATGACCGACGACGGCCATCAGAGCGCGCCCGGCTTTCCCGATGCGACCTGGGCGATCGGCCATCCGGAGAAGGTCACCGACTTCGGCTGGCGGGCGCTGAAGCAAACCACCGAGATCGCCAAGGCGCTCATCCGCGCCCAGGCCGGCGCCTCGCCGAAGTACAGCTACTTCAACGGCTGCTCCGACGGCGGGCGCGAGGCGCTGATGGAAGCGCAGCGGTTTCCGCGAGATTTTGACGGCATCGTCGCCGGCGCGCCGGCCAACGACCTCTCCGGCCTGCTCACGCTGGGCGCCTACTTCGAACAGTCGCTGGCCGCGCCTGGCGCCTGGCTCGGGCCCGAGCAGCTGAAGGCGCTCGAGGCGGCCGCGCTGGCCGATTGCGGGGGCGGGGCCTACATCGCCGATCCGCTTTCCTGCCGCTTCGACCCCGGCGAGCTCGCCTGCCTGCCGGGCAGGAGCGCCGCCTCCTGTCTCACGCCGGCCCAGCTCGACGCCGCCCGCGCCCTCTACCGCGGCCTGGTGATCAGCGAGGGCGGGCAGGCGCGCTTCTCCTACCCCGGCTATGTGCCGGGCGCGGAGGCCGAGCCGAGGTCGTGGGCCACCTGGATCACGGGGCCGGCGGCCGACCAGCAGAACCGGTCGCTGATCTACGGGTTCTCGAGCGGTTTCTGGCGCGGGTTCGTCAACGGCGACGCCGGCTACGACATCATGCGCCTCGACCTGCAGGCCGCGCCGCTGGAGGCCGCGCGCGCCGCCGCCGTCGTCGACTCGACCGACCCCGACCTCGGCGCTTTCCGCGACCACGGCGGCAAGCTGATCCAGTTCCACGGCTGGAACGACCCGGCGATCCCGGCCCGCGGCTCGATCGCCTACTACGAAGAGGTCAAGGACGTGATGGGCGATCCCTCCGCCTTCTACCGCCTCTACCTCATCCCCGGCATGCTCCACTGCGGCGGCGGGTCGGGGCCGAGCACGGTCGACTGGCAGGGCCTCCTGCAGGCCTGGGTCGAGCAGGGCCAGGCGCCCGGCGCCGTCGTCGCTGGCGGCCAGGGCGGCGCAACCCAGACCCTCTCGCCCTACGTCGCGTTCCGGTGACGCCCGCTGGGACCTTGCGCAGGATCGACCGGCGCGCGATGCAACAGCGGCCGGGCGCGGTCTTCGCCTGTCTTGTCGTGCGCAACGAGGCGCTGCGCCTGCCCTCGACGCTCGCGCACTACCGCAGGCTTGGCGTCGACCGGTTCTTGGTCATCGACAACGACTCCGACGACGGCTCCCGCGAGCTCCTGGAGAGCCAGCCGGATGTGCATCTGTTCGTCACGTCCGACAGTTACGCCGCGAGCGCCTGCGGCGTCCATTGGATCAACGCCGTACTCGGCGCCCACGCCCAGGACCACTGGTTGCGACCAGCGACGCCGACGAGCTCCTCGTCTACCCCCACTATGAGGCGGTGGATCTGCCGGGTTTCTGCCGATTCCTCGATGGCGAAGGAGCGCACGCCGTCTTCTGCCTCATGGTCGACATGTACTCGGACCGGCCGCTCGCCCAGACGGTGCTTGCACCCGGCGGATCCCTGCTCGAGACCTGCCCCTTCTTCGATCGCGAGCCCTATCGGCTGTTCAGGCACGAGGTCTTTCCCCACGCCATGGCCTTCGGCGGCCCGCGCGCGCGGCTTTTCAACGAGCGGCTGAGCGGCGAGCGCCGCCCGCCGCAGATCAGCAAGGTCCCGCTGGTCCGCTGGCGCGCCGACACGCGCTACCTCGCCAGCACCCATCACATGACCCCGACCCCGCTCGCCCAAATCACCGGCGCCCTCCTGCACTTCAAGTTCCTAAGCGACTTCGCCGTGCGCGCCGAAGTCGAGGCGACGCGCGGCGAGCACTTCGCGGACGCGCGCGAGTACCGCGACTATCGCGACCTCGTCCGCGGCGGGCTGAACTCGCTGATGGCCGACGTCTCCGTCCGTTTCGAAGACAGCGCGCAGCTCGTGGCGACCAGGATCATGCAGACGTCGGGTGCCTACGAGGCGTTCGCCGCCGCACTGACCACCGGCGCCTAAGCGCGAGCGCGCCAAGCAGATCGCGGGGTAAGGATAGCTGCACAGTTATGAGAGCGGCAAAGCTGCGGCGGGCAGGGCGGAAATCGGTCGCTCGAGCGCCTTCGAGAGCGTTACCGGGCCGAGGCGCTGTTCAGGGCCATGGCGTCGCGGACCAGCGCCTTGAAGGCGGCCTCATCGACCTTGTCGCCCTCGTGGAAATCGATCGCCCGCCTGATATTTCCCTCGAGGCTGGAGTTGAACAGGCCCGAGGGGTCCGCAAGCTTGGCGCCCTTGGCGAACGTCACCTTCACCACGCTCTTGTAGGTCTCGCCGGTGCAGACCATCCCGTCGTGGTACCAGGTCGGAACGCCCCGCCACTTCCATTCCTCGACCACGTTCGGGTCCACCTCTTTGATCAGGGCGCGGAGCTGGGCCAGCCTCTCGCCCCGGCAGTCGCCCAGTTCCGCGATCCTGCCGTCGATCAGGCGGGACGGGGAGTCCGGGCTCGTCGCCGCGCTGGTTTTCATGACCTTGAAGCTCCTTCGGCTCTCTTCTTCTAACGCGGCGGGACGGAGTCGGCGCCCGAATTTCCGCTGGACACATACATATCCGCGTGGTTATTGGTCAGTCAATAACCAACCGGTTATCGATCATGACGCCAGACCCCCACGACATCCTGTTCAGATCGCTGGCCGATCCGACCCGTCGGGCGATCTTCGAGCGTCTGTGCCGGGAAGGCGAGCAGACGGTCGGCGCCCTGACCGCGCGGTCCGGGGTCTCGCAACCGGCGGTCTCCAAGCATCTCGGCGTTCTGAAGCGGGCAGGCCTAGTGCGCGACCGCCACGAGGGCCGTCAGACCCACTACGGCGCCCAGCTCGGCGCGCTCGCCGCCCTGATCGACTGGACCAGCCAGATGGCCGGGTTCTGGCAGAACCGGTTCGACAACCTCGAAGACCTGCTGAGAAGGATGGACCAATGAGCGAAGCATCGACAGAGACGCTCTCCGTCGTCGTCGATCGTGAGATGCCGTTCCCGCCGGAGAAGATCTGGCGCGCGCTCACCCGGCCGCACCTGATCGAGGAGTGGCTGATGAAGAACGACTTCAAGCCCGTCGTCGACCACGAGTTCACGTTTCGCGGCGACTGGGGCTCGGTCGACTGCCAGGTCATGGAGGTCGAGCCGAACAAGACCCTGTCCTACAGCTGGGGGGCCATGGGCCTGGGCAGCGTCGTCACCTGGACGCTCACGCCCACGCGCGCCGGCACGCAGCTGCGCATGGAGCAGGTGGGCTTCCGCCCGGACCAGCAACAAGCCTACCGCGGCGCCACGGCCGGCTGGCCGAGGTTCTTCGCGGCGATGGAGCAGGTCCTGGCGCGGATGGAGTAAGCGTGCAGCGCCGATCGTCGGCGTCGCCACCCGCATGGCGTCGAGGTCACCGCACGCCAGGCCTATGAGCTCGGCTTCAACGTCACGCTGGCGACCGACGCCATGACCGACTTGCACGCCTGGAGCGTCACACGGGTCTTTCCGAGGAGCGGCGAGACCGGCACAACGCAGCAGATCATCGATCTTCTGGAAGCGAGCGCCTGATCATGAATTGGCTGCACGACGTATCCTACCTGTTCGGCGGCGCATTTCTGGCCAACGCCGTTCCGCATTTCGTCAGCGGCGTGATGGGGCAGCCCTTTCAGAGCCCGTTCGCCAAGCCGCCAGGTCAAGGTCTTTCATCCTCGACCGTGAACGTGCTCTGGGGGTTTGCGAACTTCGTCATCGCCTACCTGCTCATCGCCCGTGTGGGAAACTTCGATCTGCACACCGCCGATCAGGTCATCGCCGTGGCAGTGGGCGTTCTGCTGATCGCTGTGCTGTCCGCCCGTACGTTTGGCCGCTTCCACGGCGGCAATTCGCCCGCGGGCTCGTGACGGCAGGGCCAGTGGCCGGTTGCCGTGGGCCGGGTGAGAGAATCCTTTTGGGACCTGCTTCGCCATACGCCCGACGAGCTTGACTCGCGGAACAAACCGTGAATAAGAACAAAACAGGTACAACAGAGGTGGGGATGTTCTTGTGGTTTGGCTGGCTCGGGAGACGATGGCGCTTGCGTCGGTGGCGGGGTTCGTTTGGATGATGTGTTCGCTGGCGCAGCTGGTCGCCTGAGTCGCGGATGCTGGGCTTTGAGGGTCGATGAAGGCGGACGATGAAGCGCACGACCTGAGTCAGGGCTTCATCCACCTACGCGTTCGTTCGGCCTATTCGTTGCTCGAGGGCGCGATCAAGGCCGAGCAGATCGGCCATTTGGCGCACGCGGCGCACATGCCGGCGGTAGGGCTGACCGACCGGGCCAACCTGTTCGGCGCGCTCGAGTTTTCCGTGACCGCCAAGGAGGCGCACGTGCAGCCGATCGTCGGCTGCGCGCTGCCGGTGACCGGCATCGGCGAGGGTCCGCCCGAGCGCTGGGCGCGCAACCCCACGATCGTGCTGCTGGCGCAGAACGAGGCCGGCTACCGCAACCTGATGACGCTGTCGTCGGCGGCCTATCTCGACATCGAGCCGGCCGACGAGCCGCACGTTCCCTGGGCCAGGGTCGTCGAGCATGCCGAGGGGCTGATCCTGCTCTCCGGCGGCCCCGACGGACCCGTCGACCCGCTGTTCGCGGCCGGGCGGACGACCGAGGCGAACGCGGCGCTTGGCGCCATGCAGGCCGCGTTCGGCGACCGCTTCTATGTCGAGCTGCAGCGGCATGGGCTGGCGGTCGAGGCGTCGTCGGAGCCGGGTCTGGTCGCTTACGCCTACGAGCACGACGTCCCGCTGGTCGCCACCAACGACGTCTACTTCGCCGATCCGGCCATGCACGAGGCGCACGACGCGCTGCTCTGCATCGCCGACGGCGCTTTCCTCGGCCAGGACGAGCGGCGGCGCGTCTCGGCCGAGCACGCGTTCAAGAGCGCCGAAGCCATGCGCCACCTGTTCGCCGACCTGCCAGAGGCCTGCGACAACACCATCGACATCGCCCGGCGCTGCGCCTTCATGGTGGTCAAGCGCAACCCGATCCTGCCGCGCTTCCCGACGTCCGAGGGCCGCAGCGAGGACGAAGAGCTGGCGCTGCAGGCGCGCGAGGGCTTGGCCGCGCGGCTGAAAGCCCACCCGCCTGCCGCGCCGATCGCCGACTACGACGAGCGGCTGGAGCGAGAGATCGGCCTCATCCAGTCGATGGGCTTCTCAGGCTACTTCCTCATCGTCTCCGACTTCATGAAGTGGTCGGTGGCGCACGGCATCCCGGTCGGGCCGGGCCGCGGCTCTGGCGCCGGCTCGCTGGTCTCCTGGTCGCTGATGATCACCGGGCTGGACCCCATCGCCTATGGCCTGCTGTTCGAAGCCTTCCTGAACCCCGAGCGGGTCTCGATGCCGGACTTCGACATCGACTTCTGCCAGGAGCGGCGGGGCGAGGTGATCGACTACGTGCAGGCCAAGTACGGCAAGGACCGCGTCGCCCAGATCATCACCTTCGGGTCCTTACAGGCGCGCGCCGTGCTGCGCGACGTGGGCCGGGTGATGCAGCTGCCGCTGGGCCTCGTCGACCGCCTGGCCAAGATGGTCCCCAACAATCCGGCCAACCCGACGACGCTCGCCCGCGCGGTCGAGATCGAGCCGCGCCTCAAGCAGGCGAAGGAGTCCGACCCCGAGGTCGCGCGCCTTTTGGAGGTCGCCCAGCAGCTCGAGGGCCTCTACCGCAACGCCTCGACCCATGCCGCGGGCATCGTCATCGGCGATCGGCCGCTGACCGAGCTCGTGCCGCTCTACCGCGACCCGCATTCCGACATTCCCGCCACCCAGTTCAACATGAAGTGGGTCGAGAGCGCCGGCCTGGTGAAGTTCGACTTTTTGGGCCTAAAGACGCTGACGGTCATCGACCGGGCGGTGAAGCACATGACCCGCCGCGGCGCCGGCATCGACCTCGAGCAGCTGCCGCTCGACGACGCGGCGACCTACGACCTCATCGCCTCCGGCCAGACCATCGGGGTGTTCCAGATGGAAGGGCAGGGGATGCGCGACACCGTGCGCAAGCTCCGCCCCTCGTCGATCGACGACATCACCGCGCTGATCTCGCTCTATCGGCCAGGCCCGATGGCCTCGATCGACGACTACGTCGACCGCAAGTGGGGGCGGAAGGAGGTCGACGTCCTGCACCCGCTGCTGGCCCCGGTGCTGACCGAGACCTACGGGGTCATCGTCTACCAGGAACAGGTGATGCAGGCCGCCCGCATCCTGGCCGGCTACAGCCTGGGCGAAGCGGACCTCTTGCGCCGCGCCATGGGCAAGAAGATCAAGAAGGAGATGGACCAGCAGCGGGCGCGCTTCCTTTCCGGCGCGACCGAGCGCGGCGTGCCGGAGGCCACCGCTGAGCTGATCTTCGAGCTGATGGCCAAGTTCGCCGGCTACGGCTTCAAGAAGTGCCACGCCGCGCCCTATGCGCTGATCGCCTACCAGACCGCCTGGCTGAAGGCGCACGCGCCGGTCGAGTTCTATGCCGGCTCGATGAGCCTCGACATCTCCAACACCGACAAGCTGGCGCTGTTCTACCAGGACGCGCGGCGAAGCGGCGTCGTCATCCGCCGCCCGGACGTGAACCGCTCGGCCGCCGACTTCACCGTCGAGGACGGCGAGGTGCTCTATGCGCTAGGCGCGATCCGCAACGTCGGCCTGGCCGCGATGGAGCACCTGGTCGCCATCCGCGAGGAGGGCGGCCAGTTCGCCGACCTCTACGATTTCGTGCAGCGGGTGGATCCCAGGCTGGTCAACAAGCGGGCGCTGGAGAACCTCGCCCGCGCCGGGGCGTTCGACAGCCTGCACGCCAACCGCGCCGAGGTGGTTGCGGCCGCCGACGTGCTGATCGCCCAGGCGCAGAGCGCCGCCGCCGATCGCGCCTCGGCCCAGGCCAGCCTGTTCGGCGAGCAGCCGGAGGTTTCGCGGCCGAGGCTGCCCAAGCGTGAGCCCTGGAGCGAGACCGAGCAGCTGGACGAGGAGCGCGCGGCCGTCGGCTTCTACCTGAGCGGCCATCCGCTGGAGTCGATGCTGGAGGTGCTCCGCCGCCGGCGGGTCAGCCTCCACACCGACGTCCTGGCGCAGGTGGAGCAGGGGATGGAGGCCTTCCGCATGGCCGGCGTCGTGCGCCGCCGGCAGGAGCGCGCCTCGGCCCGGACCGGAGACAAGTTCGCCTTCGTCACCCTCTCGGACCCGACCGGCGAATACGAGGTGCTGTTCCCGCCCGAGCAGCTGCGCCGCTGCCGCGATGCGCTGGAGCCTGGCCGCTCGATCGTGATCAAGGTGCGCGCCAAGGCCACCGACGGCGACGTCCGCTTCTTCGGCGACGAGGCCGAGCCGCTCGAGCGCGCCGTTGAGGGCGCGACCGCGTGCCTGCGCGTCCACCTCTCGCCGCAGCTCGCCGACATGGACGCCCTGAAGAAGCGCCTCCGCCCCGCCGAGGGGCCGAACAGCGGCGGCGAGGTGATCCTGGTCGCAGGCGCCGGCGACGGCCGCGAGATCGAGCTCCGCCTGCCCGGCCGCTTCGCCCTGGACCCCGCCGTCCGCGGCACCCTGAAGACCGCGCCTGGGGTCGCGTACCTCGAGGAGGTTTAAGGGGCGGGGCGCGTTGTATCGATGGCAGCACAGACCCCGCGGTCACGCTAATCACAACGCTCGGCGCGGCCCCTCATCCGACCGGGCATTCGCCCGGCCACCTTCTCCCGCGAGGGGAGAAGGGGCGCCTAGTGGCCGCCATCAGCCTACCCCGCCGCCTCGCGCGAAGCCAGCAAACGGCCGCCAGTCGCCACTAGCCGATTTGCTCGTCGGTCTTCGCGCGGAACTTTGGCAGAGCCTCGGCGCCTTCAATCCAGCCGACGTGTTCTTCGTAGCTGACGTGGGCCGAGGGCCGGTCAGCGATCGCGGTCGTCAGGCTCCCGACCGAGACGTAGATGTGGTGCAGCTTGGGCCGCTCCGGATGTCCGGGAAGATCGGCGAGATAGAACATCGGGCTCGAGCAGATCCGGCAAGACCCCCATCGAACACTTGGCGAGGATCGGCGCCAGGCGACATCGGACTCGCCTCGGATGAAGGCGAAGCGGTCGGGCGGAACGGATGTCCAGGTCACGAAGGCGACGCCCCGTGACAGCCGGCATGATCGACAATGGCAGTGGGTGAGGCTGTCTAGCGGAGGCGTGAGCTCAAACTGGACCGCGCCGCAAAGGCACTGTCCCAAGATGCCGCTCTCGTTGCGCATGACTGGTCCTGCAGGGCGGACGATTCCTGACTCATGCAGCGGATGCCCGCAAGGTCGCGGCGGCGAACGGGCGGTCGCGGCTCCGCACGCGGCGATTGATTGTCTCGCCGTACCCAGCTTGCTAACTCTTCGCCCCTCGGGCGGCTGACCCCCGCCTATGGGGGAACACCATGAAACGTTTCGGAATCCCGAGCCTTGGCATCGCCTTGGCGTTGTCGCTGCTGGTCTCGCTTGGGGTCGCGTCGCACGCCCAGGCGCAGCCCCAGCCGCTCGAGACCTATGTGGCGCGGCTGAGCGTACAGGACCACTACAACTCGAACGGCGTTCGGCTGCTTACGGCCGCGGGCATCATCCGCCAGGACCGGGCGAACTACTATGAGTTCGGCAAGCGGGACCCCGAGGACCAGCCGGACGCCTTCTTCTCGAGCGTGGCCAACCGCGCCCGGCTGGAAGACATGCTGTTGCACGGCACGATCTCGGCGGCGACGAACAACGAGATCGTCAACGGCACGCCGCTGATCGTGGTCAAAGTCTACGAGGACTTCGTCGACGTCGACGTCTACAGGTAGTCAGGCGACGCGAAACGCGCCGGCGTCGACGGCTGCGCGGATCCTCTCCGCCAGGGTCGCTGCGTCGGCGGCATCATCGCTGACGATGTCGGTCGGCGAAGCGTCGAAGGCGTCGTAGAGCTCGCGGTACGGGCCGTAGTCGGCGATCGTCCCCTCCGCGCGCGCCGCGGCGCGCGCCTTGCAGACCGCCAGGCTCGGACGGACGACCACGTAGTGCAGCGGCGCCTCGGCGCGCGCGGCAAAGGCCTTGAGCCTCTCCGCCGCCCAGGGGGGGATCGAGAAGTCGAGGATGACCTCATAGCCGTCGCGCGCGTACTGCGCCGCCGCCGCGGTCATGGCGCGCATCACCGTCCCGAACCCCTTGGCGCGGGAATGGTCGGGCCCGGACCTGACGATGAAGAACCAGAAGTCATCGCCCTCGATTCGGACGGTCGGACCGGGCGACAGGGCCGCCAGCTCGACTGCGATGGCGCTCTTGCCCGCGCCGACCGGGCCTGACAGCATCAGGATTGAACCGGGCATCCCACCCTCCGCCTATGTCGCTGCTCCGCCTCGCATCGAACGCGCCAGGCGGGTCGCCTCGCGGAGGGTCACTCTAACCGGCGCGAACGCGGGCTGGCGAGCCGGGGCGTGCTCTAAGGACCTCGCGCTGGCGTCGCCGCGACGTTCGAGCCGGGCAGGGCGGCGAGCTTGGCCATGACCTGGCCCACGCCCGCACGCAACGGCAGGTTGGTCGGGTCGGCGCTCGCCAGGCGCTGCAGGATCGCCAGGCTCCTTTGATATTCGGCGAGTGCGCCGGCGACATCGCCAAGCGCGAGGCGCGCATCGCCCATGCGCTGCAAGTCCAGCGACAGGGCCTGCTGAAGGTCGGCCGAAGTCGGATTGGCCGCCGCCAACCGTTCTCCGATGGCCAGCGCCTGTTCGTAGTCGCCGCGCGCTCCAGCCAGGTCGCCCTGCCGGCTCGTCACCTCGCCGATCCGGCGCAGCAGGACGGAGACGTAGTATTGCAGGTCGGTGTTGGTCGGGTCGGCGGCCGAGAGGCGCTGACGAATGGCCAGGCCCTGGGCGTACTCGGCGCGCGCCCCGGCCAGGTCGCCCTGCTTGGCGAGCAGGTCGCCGATGCGCAGCATGAAGCTGACCGAGATATCCTGGATGTCGGCGGCCGTCGGGTCGGCGGCGACCAGGCGCTGGGTGATCGCAAGGCCCTCGTCGAAATCCGCTCGCGCCGCGGCGAGGTCGCCTTGCCCGACCTTCAGGTCGCCCAGGTGGCGCAGGATCGACTGCAGGTTTCGCTCCAGATCGGCCGACGTCGGGTCGCTCGCCGCAAGGCGACGGCGAATCTGCAGCGCTTCGTCGTAGTCCCGTTCGGCGCCGGCGAAGTCCCCCTGGGCGACCATGACGTCGCCGATCCGTTGCAACATCGCGGTCACCGCGTTCTCGAGGTCGGCGGACGTCGGGTCGGCGGACGCGAGCTTGCGCTGGATGGTCAGGCTCCGCTCGAACGCCTGACGCGCCCCGCCCTGGTCGCCCTGGCTCACGCGCACCTCGCCGGTCCGGCGCAGCAGCTCGGCGAGATCATGTTGTCGTCTGTTCGAGCTCGGATCGGCCGCCGCGAGGCGCTGCTCGATCGTCAGCCCTTCCTCGAAATCGGAACGGGCCGCGGCGAGGTCTCCCTGCGAGGCGGTGACGACGCCGAGATTCACCAGCGCATCGGCGACGGCTTCGGCGGTCGTGGTCGAGCTTGGGTCCGCCGCCGCCAATCGCCTGGCGACGCCGAGCGCCCCCTCGATGTCGCGCCGCGCGCCTGCGAGGTCGCCCTGGGATGCGAGCACAAGGCCTAGGCTCTGCAGGCTGTCGAACAGCGCCTGCGCATCATCCGCCGAACCTGGGTTGGCGACCGCGAGCCGCCGGACGATCGCAAGGCTCTCCTCGTCCGCGTTCCGCGCCACGGCGTGGTCCCCTTGCGCCGCCGCGACCGCGGCGATCGCGACGTCGGCGGCGGACCGCTGGCGGTCGTCGCTGGCCGCCGCCAGCGCCAGGCTCGCCGCCTCTTTGGCGCGGGTGAGGTCGCCCAGCGTCTGCGCCAGCCGCGCCCGCTCGATCTGGGTTGCGAAGTCCGTCGGATCGAGGGCGGCGGCGCGATCGTAGAGCGTCAGCACCTCGGCGGTGGTCGCCTCGCCATGATCCAGCATGACCTCGCGCAGGCTGGCCAGCTGGCGCGCGCCGACGGCGCGTTGGGCGTTGGCGGCGGCTTCGATGGCGTTGTCCTGCGCCTCCGTGAGCGCCTCGATGACCGGCCATGCGCCAACGCGGTCGCCATCGGCGAACCGCCGCAGGGCGGCGAGCTTGTCGGGCTTGGCCTGGGCGGCCAGGCCCTCGGCCTCGGCGCGATAGGCGGCGATCTCGGCGCGCGCGGTCGCGTCGTTCTGAACCACCTCAGCCGCCAGATTGGCATAGCCGGCCCGCGCCGCCGCGAGCTCGGCGGCGGTTGCTCGCACCTCGCCCTTGGCCGCGTCGACCGCGGCCCGCGCCTGGCTCAGCCGGGTTTCCGCCGCCGCGATTAGCTGGCTTTCGCGGTCGTCGGCGAGCTTGCGCTCGCGGATCAGCCCGACCTCGAATTGCGCCTCGAGGCCGCGGACAAGCGCGTTGTCGGCCGGGGACACAGCTTGCGCCGTGACTTGACCGCCGATCGCCGCCGCGGCGACCATCGCCGCCAAGCCGGCCGCCAGCACGCCCGCTGCCTTCCCCACGGTCTGCTCCGCCCCCATCAGTCAGCGCAGAGGTGACCATACCGCGAACGGTCCGTGCACGCTCGCGACCTTGCCTTTCGCCGGCTGACCGCCTATCTCGCGCGGCATCACGCACGCGGCGCGTTCGGCGAAGCAGCGGGTCAATCCCCGCCGCTCTTCCGTTCCGGTCCCGTTCAGACGGGTCTTGCACCGCGGAGGCTAACCGGAAGAAGGACTTCGACACCTCATGGCGCTACCCGACTTTTCCATGCGGCAGCTTCTCGAAGCTGGCGCCCACTTCGGCCACCAGACCCACCGCTGGAACCCGAAGATGGAGCGTTACATCTTCGGCTCCCGCTCCAACATCCACATTATCGACCTGTCGCAGAGCATCCCGCTGTTGCACCAGGCGCTGCTGAAGGTGCGCGAGGTCGCGGCCTCCGGCGGGCGGGTGCTGTTCGTCGGCACCAAGCGGCAGGCCTCGGACCCGGTCGCGGCGGCGGCCACGCGTTGCGCCCAGTACTACGTCAACCACCGCTGGCTGGGCGGCACGCTGACCAACTGGCGCACCATCAGCCAATCGATAGCGCGCCTGCGCGAGCTCGAGGGCCTGCTCGAGAGCGGCGGCGAGGGCCGCACCAAGAAGGAGCTGCTGCAGCTCACCCGCGAGCAGCAGAAGCTGGAGCTTTCGCTGGGCGGCATCAAGGACATGGGCGGAATCCCCGACCTGATGTTCGTGATCGACACCAACAAGGAAGCGATCGCCATCCTGGAGGCGAAAAAGCTGAACATCCCGGTGGTCGCCATCCTGGACACGAACAGCGACCCGGACGGCATCGCCTTTCCGGTGCCGGGCAACGACGACGCGGCGCGGGCGCTGCAGCTCTACTGCGACCTGGTCGCCGATGCGGTGCTGGACGGCCTGGTCGAAGGCCAGGTCGCGCTGGGCGTCGACGTTGGCGTGGCGGAGGCGCCGGTCGAACCGGCGCTGCGCAAGCGCGCCGAGCCGAAGGCCAAGGCGGCCACGAAGGAAGCCGCGCCGGCCGAGACGCCAGCGGCCGAGACCCCGGCGGCCGAGACGCCGGCGGCCGAGGCTCAAACGGCCGAGACTGAAGCGGCCGAGACTGAAGCGGCGGCCGTCGAGGCGCCCGCAGCCGAGACCGAAGCGGCGGCCGTCGAGGCGGCCGCAGCCGAGATCGAAGCCGTCACCGAGGCCGAAACGGCCGGCGAAGAGGCGCCGGCCGCGGTGGAAGAGGAGCAGGGGACCGCCTGACGGTCCGCAAAACAACCATCACATGGCCGCGCGATGATCGGCGCGGACCTGAACGAGATTCGAACTGGAGAGATGACCGTGGCTGAAGTTACCGCCGGCCTGGTGAAGGAACTGCGCGAGAAGACAGGCGCAGGCATGATGGACTGCAAACGCGCGCTCACCGAGACGGGCGGCGAAATGGAGCAGGCCAAGGATTGGCTGCGCGCCAAGGGCCTGTCGAAAGCCGCGAACAAGGCCGACCGCGTCGCGGCCGAGGGCCTGGTCGCCGTCGCGTTGCGCAACGATGGCCGGGGCATGACCGGCGCGGTCATCGAGCTGAACTCCGAGACCGACTTCGTGGCGCGCAACGTGTTGTTCCAGACCGCCGCGCTGAAGACCGCGGCCGCGGCGCTAGAGGCCGGCGGCGACGTGGACGCCATCGCCGCGTCGAAGACCGCCGACGGCGAGACCATCGGCGACATGATCACCCAGCTGATCGCCACCGTCGGCGAGAACATGCGGCTTCGCCGCGCCGGGCGTGTCGAGGTCGCGCGGGGCGCCGTGGCGGCCTATGTGCACAATCAGGTCGCACCGGACGTCGGTCGCATCGGCGTCCTGGTGGCCGTCGAAGGCGAGGGCGACCAGGCGAAGCTGCAGGACCTGGGCAGGAAGATCGCCATGCACGTCGCGGCCACCCGGCCGATGTCGCTCACCGCAGAGGACCTGGGTCCCGCCGCGATCGAGCGCGAGCGCGCCATCCTGACCGAGCAGGCGCTGGAGTCCGGACGGCCGGCCAACATCGCCGAGAAGATGGTCGAGGGTCGCATCCGCAAGTTCCTCGAGGAGGTCGTGCTGTTGAAGCAGGCGTTCGTGATGAACAACGACCAGACCGTCGAGCAGCTGGTGGCCGAAACCGCCAAGACCCTCGGCTCGCCGATCAAGATCGCCGGCTTCATCCGCCTCTCGCTCGGCGAAGGCGTCGAAAAATCCCAAGCCGAGGCCGCTTAGACGCAGGCTCCTGCCAGGGGCTGACAGCAGGCGCCGGCCTGGCCCCCTGTTTGGACCCCACACGCCCGCCTATATGCTGCCGGTTGAAGGGAACTGGCGCGCCCCTTGCGTGTTCGATCGCGGACGAGGGCGGGTTCTAGGCTCGAAGGGGACCAGCGATGACCGTGCGGCCAGCTGAGGAGCCTGACGCGTGACCCCCGCCGACGGCGCCGTCGAGCGCCCTGAAGAGAGCGCGCAGCGCGGTCAGTCGGCGCTCGCCAGCCGCTATGCCCACGTGCGCGCGCAGACGGTCTCGCTGACCATGCCGCTCTCGGCCGAGGACCAGGCCGTGCAGTCGATGCCGGACGCGAGCCCGGCCAAGTGGCATCAGGCGCACACCAGCTGGTTCTTCGAGACCTTCCTGCTGATCCCGAACGAGCCGGCCTATCAGCCGTTCGACCCGCTGTTCGGCTATCTCTTCAACTCCTACTACGAGGCGATGGGGCCAAGGCGCGCGCGGCCGGCTCGCGGGCTGGTTACGCGACCGTCCCTGAGCGAGGTCCGCGCCTATCGCCGGCACGTCGATGAGGCGATGGAGAGCCTGCTGTCAGGTCCCGCCGCCGACGATCCCGCCATCCGGGGGCTCGTCGAGCTCGGCCTGGCTCACGAAGAGCAGCATCAGGAGTTGATCCTGATGGACGTGCTGCACCTGTTTTCGCAGATGCCGGGCCATCCGCCCTACCGGCAGCTGCCCGGCGAACCTTCCGCCGATCCCGGCCCGATGGGGTTCGTGGGCTTTGCCGGCGGGCTGGTCGAGATCGGGCACGCCGGCGACGGCTTCAGCTTCGACAACGAGCGGCCGCGGCACCGTGTGTGGCTCGAACCCTACCGGCTGGCGGACCGGCTTGTGACGAACGGGGAGTGGCGCGCCTTCATCGACGACGGCGGCTACGCGAGACCCGAGCTCTGGCTCTCAGACGGCTGGGGGCTGGTCAAGGCGGAGGGGTGGGCTCACCCGATCTACTGGGTCGAGCACACCGGGCAGGGCTGGTGCGAGATGAGCCCAGGGGGCCTAAAGCCGCTCGACGAGCACGCGCCGGTCAGCCATCTCAGCCACTACGAGGCCGACGCCTATGCCCGCTGGGCCGGCAAGCGCCTGCCGACGGAAGCGGAATGGGAGCATGCGGCCGCAGGCCTGGACGAGGGCGAGGGAGGGCTCGACCTCGAGAGGCTTGCGCCTGCCCTGGCGGGCGACCGCGCGGGCTTGCGGCAGATGTTCGGGACGCTCTGGCAGTGGACGTCAAGCGCCTACCTTGCCTACCCGGGGTTTGCGCCGGACGCCGGCGCGGTCGGCGAGTACAACGGCAAGTTCATGATGAGCCAGATGGTGCTGCGCGGTGGTTGCGTGGCCACACCCAAGGGCCACGTCCGGGCGACCTATCGCAACTTCTTCTATCCGCATCAGCGCTGGATGTTCTCCGGCCTGCGGCTGGCCGATGACGTGTCACCGGCCGCCGATTCCCCCTTCATGGCCGATGCGATCGAAGGGCTGAGCGCGACGCCGAAGCGCCTGCCGGCGAAGTACTTCTACGACGAGCGCGGCTCGGCGCTTTTCGAGGCGATCTGTGGGCTGCCGGAGTATTACCTGACCCGCACCGAGACGGCTCTGCTCAAGCACGCCGCCGGCGAGATCGCCGGCTACATCTCGCCGAACGCCGCGCTGGTCGAGTTCGGCTCGGGCGCCAGCACCAAGACCAGGCTCCTGCTCGACGCCGCGCCGCAGCTCAGCGTCTACGTGCCGATGGACATCAGCGCCGACGCGCTGGCGCGGGCGGCGGCGCAGATCCGCGCCGACTATCCCAAGCTGATCGTCGAGCCGCTGCTCGCAGATTTCACCCAGGCCTTCGACCTGCCGCAGGTCGCCAAGGAGCGCCCGCGCACGGGGTTCTTCCCGGGCTCGACCATCGGCAACTTCCCGCCCGAGGAGGCGGTCGAGTTCCTCGCCATCGCGCGGAAGCACCTGGGCGAGGACGCGCAGTTCATCGTCGGGGTCGATCTGGTGAAGGACCAGGGCGTGCTCGTCGCGGCCTACGACGACGCCCAGGGCGTGACCGCCCACTTCAACCTGAACCTGCTCGGCCGCATCAACCGCGAGCTCGGCGGCGACATCGATCTGGCTGGTTTCGGCCATCGGGCAGTGTGGAACGCCGCCGACAGCCGGATGGAGATGCATCTGGTCAGCCGCGCCGACCAGAGCTTCTCGGTCGGCGGACGGCGGTTCGACATCGCCGCTGGCGAGACCATCCACAGCGAGAACTCCTACAAGTTCACGCTGGAAGGCTTCTCGGGCTTGGCCGATCGCGCAGGCTGGCGCGTCGGCGGTCAATGGGTCAGCCCCGATCCGGGCTTCGCCGTCTTCCTGTTGCAGGCCTGGCGCTGACGAACGACGGCGCTCGCAGTCGCCCGTGGCGGCTGACGTTTCGGTAGACCACGACGTCTTGCGCAGTTCCTTCTCCCGCGACGGGAGAAGGGGCGCGGCGGCCTTAGCCCCGCCCTTAAGCGTGGGCCGCGCGCGACTCCGTCTGGCGCCGACGGCCGCCGCCGTGGCTCGCCTCGCCGCCCTTGCGTCCGGCCGCCGCGGCCAAGTTCCTGTCCTGGCTGAAGCTGCGCTTGTCGTCGGGCACGCTGGCGCCGCCCTTGCGCGCGATCTCGCGCTGGCGCTCCTTGTCCATCGCGGCGAAGCCGCGGCGGGCGGGCTTGCGGTTGCGGCCATTGGCTTCGGTCATGGAAGAACTCCCTTGATACTCCGGCTCGATGGACCGGCTCCGCCCGTGCATGACGTCGGCAACGGCGCTTGTATCCGGCCCCGCGAGGGCAAATTCGCAAAGACGCTGAAGGTTCCTTGGCAGGTCCAACTTTGCAGCTGCCGAGCGAATTTCGGGCGGCGCCGGCGGCGGTCGGCCTGGCTCTAGATGCGCCCGCGGCGCTCCAGTTCGGCGATGATCGCGTGCGCGGCCCCGGCCGGGTCGCGGCCGTGGGTCTCGATCACGATCTCCGCGCTCTCCGGCGGCTCGTAGGGCGAGCTCACGCCGGTGAAGTTGTCGATCTGGCCGGCCAGCGCCTTGACGTACAGGCCCTTGGGGTCGCGGGCGATGCAGTCATCAAGCGGCGTGTCGACGAAGATCTCCAGGAACTCGCCCTGGCCGAACAGCTCGCGCACCATCCGCCGCTCGGCGCGGAACGGCGAGATGAACGAGCAGAGCACGATCGTGCCGGCCTCGACGAACAGCTTGGCCACCTCGCCCACGCGGCGGATGTTCTCCACCCGCTCGGCGTCGGAGAAGCCGAGGTCGCGATTGAGCCCGTGGCGCACGTTGTCGCCGTCGAGCAGGAAGGTGCGCACGCCGCGCTCGTGCAACTCGCGCTCGACCAGGTTGGCGATGGTCGACTTGCCGGAACCGGAGAGGCCGGTGAACCACAGGACGGCGGGCTTGTGCCCGTTCAGCCGCTCGTGGTCGGCGCGGCCGACCAGAACCGCCTGGCGGTGGATGTTGGCGGCGCGCCGCAGCCCGAAGTCGATCATGCCGGCGCCAACCGTCGCGTTCGAGAAGCGGTCGATGAGGATGAAGGCGCCGGTCTCGCGGTTCTCGGCGTAGGCGTCGAAGGCGACCGGTGTCGTCGTCGAGAGGTTGCAAACGCCGATTTCGTTCAGCGCCAGCGTCCGCGCGGCCAGATGCTCGCGGGTGTCGACGTCGATCTTGTGCTTGAGCGCGGTCACGCGGACCGGCACGTAGCGCGTGCCGATGCGCATCAGGTAGGGGCGCCCGGGGAACAGCGGTTCGTCGCCCATCCAGATCACGTGCGCCGCGAACTGGTCGGCGACCTCGGGCCGCGCGGTTGGCGGCGACAACAGATCGCCGCGGGCGATGTCGACCTCGTCGACGAGCGTCAGCGTCACCGCGTCGCCGGCCCTCGCCTCGGCGATGTCGCCGTCGAAGGTGACGATGCGCGCGACCTTGGTCTGCACGCCGGAAGCCGCGACCGTCACCGCGTCGCCCGGCTTGACCGAGCCGGTGGCGACCGTGCCCGAAAAGCCGCGGAAATCGGCGTCGGGGCGATTGACCCACTGCACCGGAAAACGGAACGCGGCGGTCTCGGCCCAACTCTCGACGTCGACGCCTTCCAGGTGCTCGAGCAGAGTCGGGCCGACGTACCAGGGCGTCTTTGTCGAACGCAGGGTGACGTTGTCGCCGAACCGCGCCGACATCGGGATCGCGGTGATCGAGGCAAAGTTGAGAGTTTCCGAGAAGCTTTTGTAATCGGAGACGATTTTGTCGAACGTGCTCTGCTCGAAATCGACCAGGTCGATCTTGTTGACCGCCAGCACCACGTGGCGAACGCCGAGCAGCGAACAGATGTAGCTGTGCCGCCGGGTCTGGGTCAGGATCCCCTTGCGCGCGTCGACCAGGATGACGGCGAGGTCGGCCGTCGAGGCGCCGGTCGCCATGTTGCGCGTGTACTGCTCGTGCCCAGGCGTGTCGGCGACGATGAAGCTGCGTTTGTCGGTGGTGAAGAAGCGGTAGGCGACGTCGATGGTGATGCCTTGCTGCCGCTCGGCCTCAAGGCCGTCGACCAGGAGCGCGAGGTCAAGGTCGTCGCCAGTGGTGCCGAACCGCGTTGAGTCGCGTTCGAGCGCCTCCAGATGATCCTCTAGGATCAATTTGGAATCGTACAACAATCGCCCGATCAGCGTCGACTTGCCGTCGTCGACGGAGCCGCAGGTCAGGAACCGAAGCAGGCCCTTCCGCGGAGCGGAGCTCGCCGCGGCGACGGCGGCCGCGGCGAGACCGGCTTGCGTGCCGTCCATCAGAAGTAGCCCTCGCGCTTCTTCTTCTCCATCGACGCGGACTCGTCCACGTCGATCAGCCGGCCTTGCCGTTCGGAGGTCCTGGCGGCGCGCATCTCGCCGATGATGTCATCGAGGCTCGCCGCATGCGACTCCACCGCCGCGCTCAGCGGGTAGCAGCCGAGGGAGCGGAAGCGCACCCACTTGGTCTCCTCCGTCTCGCCAGGCAGGAGCGGCATCCGATCGTCGTCGCGCATGATCAGCATGCCATCGCGCATGACCACCGGCCTGGGCGCAGCGAAGTATAGCGGCACCACCGGAATGCCTTCCGCCGCCGTGTATTCCCAGATGTCGAGCTCGGTCCAGTTGGAGAGCGGGAAGACGCGGATGCTCTCGCCCTTGTTGATGCGGGTGTTGTAGAGCCGCCAAAGTTCCGGCCGCTGGTTGCGCGGGTCCCACACATGGCCGGCGGAGCGGAAGGAGAAGATGCGCTCCTTGGCGCGGCTCTTTTCCTCGTCGCGGCGCGCGCCGCCGAAGGCCGCATCGAAGCCGTACTTGTCGAGCGCCTGCTTCAGCGCCTCGGTCTTCATCACCTGGGTGTGCAGCGAAGAGCCCGAATCGATCGGATTGATCCCGCGCTTGAGGCCCTCCTCGTTGGTGTGGACGATCAGCTTGACGCCGTAGCGTTCGGCCACCGTGTCGCGGTGGCGGATCATGTCCCTAAACTTCCATGTCGTGTCGACGTGCAGGAGCGGGAAGGGCGGTTTGCCGGGATAGAAGGCCTTGGCGGCGAGGTGCAGCATCACGCCGGAGTCCTTGCCGATCGAGTAGAGCATCACCGGGTTGTCGAACGCAGCCGCGACCTCGCGGATGATCTCGATGGACTCGGCCTCCAGCCGCTTCAGATGATCTGAAAGCGGGGCGCGCGCTTTCGCTGGCGCGACGGCTTCAGCTCCAGCAAGCGACATCCGGCGTAGGTCTCCTTCCGGTCAGCAGAATCCGCGCGCCGGGCGAGCGACACATAGGGGCTCGGTCCGGGCTCCGCAGCGCATCTTATCTTGCAAATGACTTAGAGAAGCTATTGGCCAAGTCCAGAAGGGGCTTGCCGCCCGCTAGATCGGCAGCGTCACGCGCGCCGTCAAGCCGCCGCCCTCGCGGTTCTCAAGCCGAGCATCGCCGCCATGCGCGCGGGCCACGGAGCGGGCGACCGCGAGGCCAAGACCGATGCCGCCGGTCTCGCGCGACCGGGAGGCCTCGTAGCGGTGGAAAGGCTCGAACACGCGCTCGAGCTCCGAGGCGGGCAGCCCGCAGCCGTCGTCGTCGATCTCAACGATGGCCGAGGCGCAGTCCACGTAGACGCGGGCGCGCGCCTGCCGGCCGAACTTCACCGCGTTGTCCAACAGGTTGTTGAACAGCCGCCTTAGCGCCACCGGATCGCCGTCGACGACCACCCGCTCCGCGCGGTCGATGCTGACGCAGAGGCCGGTCTCGCTCAGCTCGTCGACCAGGCTCTCGAGCAGGGAGGAGAGCTCCAGCCGCGTGCGCTCGGTCTTGCGCGTCTCGTCGCGAACGAAGGCCAGCGTGCCCGAGATCATCGCTTCCATCTCGGCGATGTCGGCGATCATCCGCACGCTGATCTCCGGCGGCGCCGACTCTGCGCGGAACCTGAGCCGCGTCAGCGGCGTGCGCAGATCGTGGGCGATCGCTCCCACCACGGCGGTCCGGTTGGTCACGTAGCGCGCGAGGCGCTCCTGCATCTCGTTGAAGGCGCGGACAGCGACTCCGATCTCGCTAGGCCCGTTGATCGCGAGCGGCGGCGCGCGCGGGTCGCGGCCGAGCCGCTCGGCGGCCCGCGCGAACAGACTGATCGGCTTGGCCAGCCGTCGGGCGAAGAGATAAGCGACCGGCGTCAGCGCCAGTGCGCTCAGGATTACCGACAGGATCAGCCGCTGCTGCCACGCATCGGGAGCAAACGTCGGCTTTGGCTGCACGACGAGCCAGCGTCCGTCTGGCCGCTTCAGGCCCACCTGGAACGGTGCGATGAGGAAGCGCTCCTCGGCGGACTCGCCCTTCTGCGTCAGCTCGTTGCGGACGATGCGGAACTCGCGCCGGTCGGAGAACGGCGACAAGTCCGAGGTGATGACGAGGCTGGCCGGGTCGACACCCAACATCTGCGCCAGCGCCTTCTTGCCCGGCGGCGTCGACTGAGGCGGGGTCGGCGCCTCGACGGCCGGCGCCTGGTCGGCCATCCGTGAGATCAGTGGGCGATGGTCGCTGGTGGTCACGCCCGGGCCCTGCTTCAGAACCTGGGCGATTTCGGCCATGCGGTAGAAGTCGGGCGTCGGCGGCGGGAGGTTCAGAACGACCAGGAGGTTGATGGTCAGCGCCCCGACGACGCTGAGCACGGTCAGCACCAGCACCTGGGCAAACAGGGACGCGGTGGGCGGCGGACGCGTCTCGCTCACGCCCGGGTCACCTTGGCGGTGAAGACGTAACCCTCATTGCGGATGGTGCGGATCAGTTCCTGGCCGCCGGAGCCGTCGTCGAGCTTCTTGCGCAGCCGGCTGATCTGCACGTCGATCGCCCGGTCGTAGGCTTCGGTGTCCGGCCCGCGCGCGAGATCGAGCAGCCGGTCGCGGGTCAGCACGCGCTGCGGCCGCTCGACGAAGGCCCTGAGCAGCGAGAACTCGCCGCTGGACAGGTTCACCACGACGCCCTGCGGCGAGCGCAGCTCGCGGCGCACCAGGTCGAGTCGCCAGCCGGCGAAGGCGCAGCCCGCGCCCAACTCCCCGTCCGCCGCGCGCGGCTCCTGCCGGCGGCGCAGGACCGCGCGGATGCGGGCCAAGAGCTCGCGCGGATTGCACGGCTTGGGCAGATAGTCGTCGGCGCCGAGTTCGAGACCGACGATGCGGTCGGTCTCCTCGCCCATGGCGCTCAGCACGATGATGGCAGGGCCGTCCGGGCCGGCGATCCGGCGGCAGATGGCGAGCCCATCCTCGCCCGGCAGCATGATGTCCAGAACGACGAGGTCGACTGGCCCCCGCGCCAGCACCTGCTCCATCTCGTTCCCATCGCCGGCGGTGTCGACGGCGAAGCCGTGCCGGCGCAAGAAATCCGAGACGACATCGCGGATCCCCGGGTCGTCGTCGACCATGAGGACGCGCGCCGCCGGGCCGCCGTCGCTGCGTTGGGCTGTCATTTCGGATTCAACGTGCATGCGGACTTATCCCGTCGTCGGCTTGCATGCGCATTTCGGCGTTGAAACAGCGGTCAACCTCGCATCTCGGCCAAGATCTCGTCGGCGACGAACGGGTTGGTGCGCCGCTCCTGGCCGAAGGTGGACATCGGTCCGTGCCCGGGTACGAAGGCGACGTCGTCGCCCAGCGGCCAAAGCTTGGTGGTGATGGACTCGATCAGCTGGCCATAGTCGCCGCGCGGGAAGTCGGTCCGACCGATCGAGCCCTGGAACAGCACGTCGCCAACCTGGGCGAAGCGCGCCCGGCGATGGAAGAAGATGACGTGCCCGGGCGTGTGCCCCGGCGTGTGGCGCACCTCGAACTCGGTCTCGCCCAGCGTGACGACATCACCTTCGCCGAGCCAGCGGTCGGGGACGAAGGCGCGCGCGCCCGGCATGCCGAAGCGCGCGCCGGCGTCGGCGATGCGGTCGATCCAGAACTGGTCGTCGGGATGCGGCCCCTCGATCGGAGCACCGGTCGCGTCCTTCAGCGCCGCGGTCCCGCCCGCGTGGTCCATGTGGCCGTGGGTGACCCAGATCTTCTCGATCTCCAGCCCTTGCGAGCGGACCGCCCCTAACAGTCGCTCGACCTCGCCGCCCGGATCGATGACCGCCGCTTTCATCGTCTTCGCGCACCAGACGATCGTGCAGTTCTGCTGCAGCGGCGTCACCGGCGCGATCACGGCGCGGATGGGCAAGGCTTCGGCTTCGGCGGCGCTCAACGGGGACTCCTGGCGGCTCGCGGTCTACGTATTGTTTGCCACGAAAAACACGAAAAGCACGAACGCGCCAAACGGCGGATCTCGATGGCAGAGGGGACCGGTTCGTGTCTTTTCGTGTTTTTCGTGGCTGATTCTTCTTCAAACACGCTTCCGATCGAGGAGTCGCTGTCGGCGATCAGGGCGGCGTTGGCCGAGCGGCCGAGCGCGGTGATCGTGGCCCCGCCGGGCGCCGGCAAGACGACGGTGACCCCGCTCGCCCTGCTCGACGAGCCGTGGGCCAAGCGCGGCAAGCTCATCCTGCTCGAGCCACGGCGGCTCGCCGCGCGGGCGGCCGCGGCGCGGATGGCTGGGACCCTGGGCGAAGCGGTCGGCGAGACGGTGGGCTTTCGCGTGCGGCTGGATAGCCGCGTCTCAGCCAAGACCCGTATCGAGGTGGTCACCGAGGGTGTCTTCACCCGCATGATCCTCGACGATCCGGGGCTCGACGGCGTGGCCGGCGTCCTGTTCGACGAGTTCCACGAGCGGAGCCTTGACGCCGACCTCGGCCTGGCCTTCGCCCGCGATACGCAATCTGTGCTGCGGCCGGAGCTGCGGCTTATCGTCATGTCGGCGACGCTGGATGGGGCGCGGATCGCGAACCTGCTCGACGGCGCCCCTGTCATCGAGAGCCACGGCCGCGCCTGGCCTGTCGAGACGCGCTACCTCGGCCGCGAGCTAGGCCGCGGCATCGAGGACCAGACGGTGCGCGCCGTCGCGCGCGCGTTGAGCGAAGCAGACGGCGGTGTGCTCGTCTTCCTGCCCGGTCAGGGCGAGATCGAGCGGACGGCCGAGCGGCTGGAGGAGCGCCTCCGCGATCCCTCGATCCAGATCTCCCCCCTCTACGCCGCGCTCGACCCGCGCGCCCAGGACCTCGCGATCGCCGCGCCGCCGCCCGGCAAGCGCAAAGTCGTGCTCGCGACCTCGATCGCCGAGACCAGCCTGACCCTCCCCGACATCGGCGTCGTCGTCGACTCAGGCCTGGCGCGCGTCCCGCGCCACGATCTCGCGAGCGGGCTCACGCGGCTCGCCACGGTACGCGTCTCGCGCGCCTCCGCCGACCAGCGGCGCGGGCGGGCCGGCCGGCTCGGTCCCGGCGTCTGCTATCGCCTCTGGGACGAGGCCGAGACGCGCGCGCTCGTCCCGTTCGAGCGGCCGGAGATCCTGGAAACCGACCTGTCCAGGCTGGCCCTCGATCTCGCCCGCTGGGGCGCGCGCGACACGGACAGCCTGACCTTCCTCGACCGGCCGCCGGCGGCCGCCATGGCCGAGGCGACCGCCCTGCTCGGGCGGCTGGGCGCGTTGGACCGGGCAGGCGCCCTGACAGCGCATGGCCGCGCGATGGCCGAGCTCCCCCTGCCACCCAGGCTGGCGCACATGCTGCTTCGCGGCGCCGAGCAGGGCGCCGGCCGGCGAGCGGCGTGGATCGCCATCCTCTTGACCGAGCGGGGGATCGGCGGGCGCGGCGCCGATCTCTCTCACCGCCTTGACACGCTCGCGCACGACCGCTCGCGACGCGCCGCAGACGCCGGCGCGCTGGCCGACCGTTGGGCGCGGATGGTGGGCGGCGGCGAGGATGCTTCGGCGACCGACGACGGGCTCCTGCTCGCGGAGGCGTTTCCCGAGCGCATCGCCAAGGCCCGCGGCGCGGCGGGCGCCTACCAGCTGACCAGCGGCCGCGGCGTCGAGCTCGATCCTGCCGAGGCGCTCGCCCGCGAGCCCTTTCTCGCCGTGGCCGAGCTCGGCGGCGGCCGGGCCCGCGACCGCATCCTGCTCGCCGCGCGACTGGACGAGAGCGCGCTCCGTGCAGCGTTTGCCGACCGCATGACCCGCGAGGAGCGGCTGGAGACCGGCGCGGACGGCCGCGTGCGGGCCGTGGAGACGCTCTGGCTGGACCGGCTTGCGGTCGAAGAGCGAACGATCGCCAACCCTCCGCCGGCGTTGATCGAGGCGGCGCTGCTCGACCAGGCGCGCCGCGAAGGTCTTGGCGTGCTGGCGTGGGGCGAGGCCGCGGCGGGCTTGCGCGCCCGCATAACCTTCCTGCGCGCCCGTGACGACGCCTGGCCGGACCTCGGCGACGCGGCTCTGAGCGCACGGGTGGACGAATGGCTGCCGCCGTTGCTGACCGGCAAGACGGCGGTGAAGTCCGTGACGGATGGGGCGCTGGAGCAGGGGCTGCGCGCCCTGATCCCCTGGGAGCTGCAGCGCCGGCTGGACGCCGAAGCGCCGGTGCGCTGGACCGCGCCGACCGGCTCATCGGCACGTATCGACTACGCGGCCGAGGGGGGCCCGCGCGTGGACGTCCGCGTGCAGGAGGTGTTTGGGCTGAACGTCCATCCGACGGTGGGCGGGGTTCCGCTGACGCTGGCGCTGCTCTCGCCCGCGCACCGGCCGATCCAACTCACCAAGGACCTGCCAGGCTTCTGGACCGGCTCTTGGGCCGACGTGCGCAAAGCCATGCGTGGCCGCTATCCCAAGCACGCATGGCCGGACGAGCCGGCAAACGCGCAGCCGACGCGTCGGGCCAAGCCGCGGGTCTAGGCGCCGGGCCTGGCGATCGGCTAGGCTCTCGCCTTTCGGGGGAAACCGGGATGCGCAAGCGGCTGGGGTTGTGGATCGCGCTCGCCGCGGCTGCGGTCCTTGCGGCCGGCGCGTCGGCGCTCTACGCGTTGCCCGAGCTGCGAGCCGAGCTCCTGCTCAAGGTGTCGCCGAAAGCGTTCCGCGACGCCGAATTTCGGCGCTTCACGGATGCCGCCGGCGACGAGGTTTACCTGCTCGGGACCATCCATGGCGACCATCTGACGACGCCCGGCTACTCGCTGTGGAACCTCGGCGCGGTGGTCAGGCGGTTGCATCCGGACCTGCTCCTGGTCGAAGAGCGGCCCTCGGCGGTGGCGAGCGGCCAACTCGGCGACGGCCCGATCGAGATGCCCTTCGCCGCCCTGACCGCCAAGGCCGACGCGATCACGGTCGAGGGCATGGATTGGTGGACGATGGACGCCAGCCACCAAGTCGATCCGCCGGAGCGCGAAGAGCACATGTTCGCGAACATCGGCGCAGCGCTGCCCGGAAACCGCAAGGTGTTGATCCTGACGGGCTTTTCCCATCTCGAGGCGTTCGCGCCGAAGCTTGAGGCTCTCGGTTGGCGCGCCGTGCCGTTCGCGACCGCGGATAAGGAGCGGCTGTTCGACGCGGCCGGCGAGCCGGCGACGTTCCCGCCGGGGATGACACACGCCATCGAACAGCGCATCTCCGATGACCGGGCCGTTATGGCCGGCGCCGCCGACGGCTTCTGGAAGGCGCGGCTTGCCGACGTGATCGCCTCGCGCCGCGCGCTTCTGGCGACGATCGCCAAGGTCGGCGAGCGCCGGCGCTAGCCGCCGGTTCGCGCGTTCCGGCCGCCGCATTGCTCGACCGCGCCGCGCCCGCTAGCGTGCCGCGATCGGGGTCCCCCGAGTCAGTGGAGGAAGCCAGATGGCGGGCGCTGTCGTACGGCCAACGATTCTTGCGCGCATCTTCCAGCGCAAGCCGGTGGAGATGATCCACGCCGAGACCGACCATGGCGAGCTGAAGCGCTCGCTCGGCGCCCTCAATCTGGTGCTGCTTGGCATCGGCTGCATCATCGGCACCGGCATCTTCGTGCTGACCGGCCATGCCGCCGCCGAGTGGGCCGGTCCGGCGATCATGATCTCGTTCGTGCTGACCGGCATCCTCTGCGGGTTCGTGGCCCTCTGCTACGCCGAGCTCGCCTCGGCGTTGCCGGTCTCGGGTTCGGCCTACTCCTACAGCTACGCCTCCATGGGCGAGATCGTGGCCTGGATCATGGGGCTCCTGCTCTTGCTCGAGTACGGGCTCGCGGCGTCAACCGTCGCCGTCGGCTGGTCGGGCTATCTGACCAGCCTGCTGCATGACAACCTCGGCATCACCATCCCGCAGGCGCTGACCGCGGCCGGCCCGATCAAGGTCAACGGGGTCATCGTCGGCCACGGGATCATGAACCTGCCGGCTATGCTCGGAATCGCGGCCGTCACCGGCCTGCTCATCGTCGGCGTCTCCGAGAGCGCGACGGTCAACAACATCATCGTCTTCATCAAGCTGGCGGTGGTGATCGCCTTCATCGCCATCGGTTCGTTCTTTGTGCACCCGGCGCTCTGGCATCCGCTGATCCCGCCACAATCGCCGCCGCCGCCGCCCGGCACGCCGATGGACATGGGCCACCAGATCGTCCGCGCCCTGGTTGACGTGATCACGGGCGCCAAGAGCTCGCACTATGGCCTCGGCGGCATGATCCACGGCGCGGCGGTGATCTTCTTCGCCTACATCGGCTTCGAGGCCGTCTCGACGGCGGGCGCGGAGTCGAGGAACCCGGGGCGCGACATGCCGATCGGCATCCTGGGCGCGCTCGTTATCTGCACGGTCCTCTACATCGCGACTTGCGCGGTGCTGGTCGGCATCGTGCCTTACGCCTTGCTCGACGGCCCCGCGCCGATCGCAACCGCGGTCAACCGGATGGCCGTGGAGTCCAATGATCCGTACATCGGTTGGTTCGCCATCGCGGTGAAGATCGGGGCGATCGCCGGCCTTTCGAGCGTCATGCTGGTCTTGCTCTACGGCCAGACCCGCATCTTCTACACCATGTCCCACGACGGGCTTCTGCCGTCGCACCTGGCCGTGGTCTCAAAGCGGTTCATGACGCCCTGGATCAACACCATCATCGTTGGCGTGGCGGCGGCCGCCGCCGCTGGCTTCATGTCCCTTGAGGCGCTCTCGGACCTGACCAACGTCGGGTCGCTTGCCGCCTTCGCCATCGTCTGCGCCACGGTGATCTACCTGCGCGTGACCCATCCGGCGATGGCGCGGCCGTTCAGGACACCGCTCTACCCGCTCGTCCCGATCATGGGCGTCCTGATGTGCCTGTTCCTGCTGATGAGCCTGATGGCGGTGCCGGTCACGCGGAACTTCTTCCTCTTCTACATGGCGGCCGGCGTTGTCGTGTATTTCGCCTTCGGTCTGTGGAACTCGAAGCTGGGACGCGGAATCGCGACGCCGCCTGACGCGCTCGCCGGCATGGAGGCGCCGCATGTGGAACCCTAAGGGATCGCTGCGTAGAGCATGACGCCGGTGGCGACGGCCAGGTTGAGGCTGTCGGCCCGCCCGCGCATGGGGATCTTGACCACCACGTCGCAGAGCGCGGTGAGCGCGGTGCTCAGTCCCGCCTGCTCGGGTCCCATCAGCAGGAGGCAGGGGGCGGCGTATGGCGCCGCGCGATAGTCGACCTCGGCGGTCAGCAGCGTGCCGACCACTGAGCCCGGCCAGGTCCTGCGCCAGTCGATGAACGCGGCCGCCGATGCCCGATAGATCGGGACGGCGAAAATCGAGCCCATTGTGGCCCGCACCGCCTCCACCGAATAGGGGTCGCACGTCTCGCCGATCAGGATCACGCCTCCGGCTCCAGCGGCGTCGACGGTGCGGACGATGGCGCCCAGATTGCCCGGGTCGCGCACGCCCTCGAGCGCCACCCAGGCCGGTGCGGCGGCCGGGTCAAGGTCGGTAAGCGCCGCCGGCGCCTGGCTGAACACGGCGACGACTGCCTGCGGGTTCTCGCGCCGGGACACCTTTTCCAGGATCGCGTGGCTGACCTCGACCACCTCGCCGCCGGCGCGGGTCGTCGCGTGCGAGACCCGGCGGAAGGAGGGGAGGCCGGAGGCTTCCGCTGCGTGGAGCAGCGTCGTGGGCATCCGCCCGAGCTCGACCGCCTCGACGATGAGTTTCAAACCCTCGGCGAGGAACTGACCGCTCGCCTGCCGCGCCTTGCGCATGTGCAAGGCCCGCACCGCCTTGACGGTCGGATTGTTCAGCGAGGTGACCGCTCGCGCGCTCACGCGGCGCTCCAGCGGGCGAAGAACGACAGGCCGACCCCCCGGTCGCCGCTCTCTTCCATCAGCGCCAACTCGCCCCAGTCGATGCGCCCGGCGCGACCTTGCATGGCCTCTTCGAGCAGTCCGGCCAACGCGACGCCGGATATGCGCTCGGCGTAGGCGTTCAGGATCAGGAAGTCGGCGCCGTCGGAAAGCAGCTCGACGCACAAGCGCAAGAGTTCGGGCAGGTCGTCCAAGAGCCGCCAGACCTCGCCCTTCGGCCCCCGCCCGTACTTCGGCGGATCGAGGATGATCCCCTCGTAGCGCGAGCCGCGCCTCACCTCGCGCGTCGCATAACGGCGGGCGTCCTCGCAGATCCAGCGGATCGGCCGCGCCTCCAACCCGGAGGCCCGTGCGTTCTCGCGCGCCCACCCGATCGCCTTTGGCGAGGCGTCGACGTGGGTCACGGCCGCGCCCGCGGCCGCGCAGACCAGGCTCGCCACGCCGGTGTAGCCGAAGAGGTTGAGCACCCTGAGCAGCGGGCGTCCGCGGAGGCGCTCAGCCAGCCACGCCCAGTTGGCGGACTGCTCGGGGAAGAATCCCAGGTGCCTGAAGGCGGTGAAGCGGCCGAGGAAACGCACGTCGCCCCAGGCCATCGGCCAGGTCTCGGGGACTCGGTCGCCGAACCGCCAGCGGCCGTCCTCGTCCTCGTCTGTAGGCTCGAACGTCGCGTCGGCCGCCGCCCAGGCCGCCGCGTCCAGCCTTGGCCGCCAGAGGCACTGGGGCTCCGGGCGCACCAGCCGGAAACGCCCGCAGCGCTCGAGCTTGCGGCCATCGCCGGAATCCACCAGCCCGTAGTCGCCCCAGCCCGTGGCGCGGGCGATCAGGGGGGCATCGGCGATCGTCGGCGAGATTGGACCGCTCATGCACCCCCGTTACGCGGCCGACCCTTCCCGCGTCCAGCCTAGCGCCGACTTGCGGTCGGCGAGTGATTACCGTTTAGTAATCCGACTCTTGACGTTGGGGGAACGCCGCCGGTGACGACGACGCTGACCAAGCCGCCGAAATCGGCGCGTAAAGCCAAGGGCGACGGCCACTTGCGCCGCGCCGAAATCCTGGAGGCCGCCGAGCGGATCTTCATCCGTGACGGCTACCAGGGCGCAACGATCCGCAAGATCGCCGAGGAGGTGGGCGTCTCCTCGACCGCGCTCTACATGCACTTCCGCGACAAGGACGAGATACTGCTCGAGATCTGCGAGGGCGCGATTTCCACGCTGCTCGCCTCGAACAGCGAAATCTCCGGCCGGCCGATCGACTCCGTCAGCCGGGTGCGAATGATGCTCGACGCCTACATGCGCTTCGGGCTCGAAAACCCGAACACCTATCGGCTGGCCTTCTGCTCGGCGCCGGCCGAGTTCGCCGCGCAGAGGCGCGAGGTGACCGAGGATCTCGGCGTCCGCTGCTACGAGCGCTTCATGAGCGTCGTGGCCGAGATCGCCGCCGAGGGGCGCCTGCGGCTGGGCGACGCCGACGATGCAGCCTTCACCCTCTGGGCGGCTTGCCATGGACTGGTCTCGCTGGCGATCGGGCAGAAGAACCCCGCGCGCGGCGACCGGGAAAAGCTGAGGGCGCTGATGCTCGACAGCCTGTTCCAGGGCCTGGTGATCGATTGAGGCAAGCACGCCGGGCCTGGGCGCCGGCGGCCCTTCTTCTCGCCGTCCTCGCATCGGCCGCCCCCGTGGCCGCAGCGCCTATGCGCGTGATGTCGGTCGATCAATGCGCCGACCAGTACGTGCTGGCGCTGTCGCCGCGCGCCGAGATCGTCGGGCTCTCCAAACGGGCGTTGAACGCCGACTCCAACCAGCGAGCGCTGGCCACGGGCCTACCGGAGCGGCGAGCGACGCTGGAATCCATCCTCGGCGCGCAGCCGACGCTCGTCGTGCGCTACTGGACCGCGGACGCGCGTCTCCCCGACGCGCTCAGGCGATCGGGAATCGAGGTCGTGCAGCTGGACGACCCGAACAACTTCCCGGGTATCGCCAGGAACATCCGCGCCGTGGCCAAGGCGCTGGGGCGCGAGGGCGAGGGCGAGGCCCTGATCGCACGCATGAACGCCGAGCTGGCCGCCTCGCGCGGCGCCTGGCGCGGCGCGCGCGCCCTCTACCTCACCCCGAACGGGTTCACCGCCGGCGACGGCACGCTGGTGGCCGCGACCATGCGGGCGGCTGGCCTGACGCCGGAGGCGAAGTCGCCGGGCTACGGGCCGGCGCCGCTTGAGACCCTCGTGCTCGACCCGCCGGCGGCGCTGGTGCTGGCCTTCTTCCGGGACCTCGCGGGCGGCCGCGAGCACTGGACGATCGGCGACGCTGGCCGCGTCGAGAGCCTGACCGGTCGGCCTGTCATCGCCTCGCTGCCGGGATCCATCGTCGGTTGTCCTGCGTGGTTCGCCGCCGATGGGGCGCTGGCGCTGGCGCGGGCGGCGCCTGCCGGCGGACGCTAGCGCATGCGCCTCATCCTCCTGCTGCTCGGCCTCCTCGCGCTCGCCCTTCTGGTCTCGATCGCGTTCGGCGAGACGAGCCTGAGCGCAGCGCAATACGCCGGCGCCTTCGCCCATCCCGGCTCGCCTGCCGGCGAGATCCTGTTCCGCATTCGCGCGCCGCGGGCTGTCTGCGCGGCGCTGGTCGGCGCCGCGCTCGGTCTTTCCGGCGCTGTGATGCAGGGCCTGTTGCGCAACCCGCTGGCCGAACCCGGCGTGCTTGGCGTCTCCGGCGGTGCGGGATTCGCCGCGGCGGTCGTTATCGCGCTTGGCGTCGCCGGCGTTCCAGGCGTGGTCGAGGTTGCGGCGCTCGGCGGCGCGCTGGTCGCCGGGGCGATCGTCGCAGGGCTCGCGGCCCGCTTCCGCGAACCTGAAACGCTGATCCTGTTCGGCGTCGCATTCGCGGCGCTTGGCGGGGCGCTGACCGCGCTCGTCTTCAACCTCTCGCCCTCGCCGGTGACCACGGCCGAGGTCCTGAGCTGGCTGCAGGGCTCGGTCGCCAACCGCGACTGGCCTGACATCGGTCTGGCGCTGCTCCCGATGGGCGTGGGGGCGGCGCTGTGCGCCTACTCGGGCGTCGGCTTGCGCATGCTGACGCTGGGTGAGGAGAGTGCGGCCCTGTCCGGGCTGCCGATGGCCCGCCTCCGGGTCGCCGCCATCGCCGGCGCCGCGCTCCTGACCGGCGCCTCGGTGGCGCTCGCGGGCGTCATCGGCTTCGTCGGTCTGGCGGCCCCGCACCTGGTGCGCGGCTCGGCGTCGGACGACCCGGCCGCGACGCTCGCCCCCTCGGCGATCGCCGGCGCCATCCTGCTCGCGCTCGCCGACCTGCTCGCCCGCGTCATCCCGACGGCCGAGGAGCTCAGGCTCGGCGTCGTCACCGCGCTTTTCGGTGCGCCGCTCTTTGCGCTCATCGCCTGGCGCGCGGCGCGGAGCTGGCGCGCATGACCGCCGCGCTCGAGATCGACGGCCTGGGGGTGCAGCTTGGCGGCCGCATCGTGCTGACCGACGTGACGCTGGCGGTCGAGCCTGGCGAGGTGGTCGGCGTGCTCGGGCCGAACGGCGCGGGCAAGACCACGCTGCTCCGCGCGGCGATCGGCCTGCAAGCGCGGAGCGCCGGCGTGGTTCGCCTGGGCAGCCGGCCGCTCGAGACGTTGAACGAGCGCGAGCGCGCGGGTCTCGCCGCCTACCTGCCGCAGGAGCGGCGCGTCGCCTGGAACATGCCGGCCTGGCGGATCGCGGCCCTTGGCGCCTATGACCGCGCGCCGGTGCTGGCGCACGCGCTCGCGCTCGAACAGCTCGACGCGCTAGAGATCGGCGACCTTGCCGAGCGTGGGGTGCTCGACATGTCGGGCGGAGAGCGGGCGAGGGTGCTGCTCGCGCGCCTCCTGGTCACCCGCGCGCCGCTGCTCGTCGCCGACGAACCGGCGGCGGGCCTCGACCCGGAGACGCAGTTCCTGGCCCTTATGCGGTTACGCGAGCGAGCGACCGCCGGCGCGGCGGTGGTCGTCACCCTGCACGACCTGACGCTCGCCGCTCGCTTCTGCGACCGCGTGGCCGTGATGGACAGCGGCCGGATCGTCGCGGCGGGCGCGCCGCTCGGCGTCCTCACGCCGGACCTGCTGGCGGGCGTCTTCGCGCTCGACGGCGCGCTGGTTGAGACCGAAGTTGGCTTGGTGCTGGCGGCCCAGCGCGTGGCCACGAAATGGGCCGCGCCCTGAAGGACGCGGCCCCGCCGGATGCGTTGAACGCGACGGCTAGAACTTGATCTGGGAATAGATCCCGAACTCGTCCCAATCCCCGCCGGTGTTGCTGCCGTGGGGATTGAAGCCGGTGATCGGGCTGAAGGTCGCCAGCGACTGAGCGCCCAGCGTCGTCGTCTGGTCGGCGAAGCCGCCCTTGATCGCGTTCGAGATGTCCTCGTGCTTGTAGACCAGCGCGAAGTCGAGGTTCTTCGCCGGCTCGTAGTTGATGCCGAGGTTGAACAGCTCGTAGCGCTCCGACGGATCGAGATCCTCGCTCGGATTGGCCCAGTCGTAGCGGCCGAACACCGACCACTGCGGCATGAACATGTACGAGCCGAAGACCGACCAGGCCTCTTCCTTGTCCGGCGTGGTCTTGGTCGTGACCTTCCAGTTGTTGGCCTCGAAGTACTCGATGCCTGCGCGGATCTTCGGGTCGGTGTAGGCCAAGAGCGCGTCGAACCGGCTCGCGGTCTGGAAGAAGACCGGCGCCGTCGGCGGGGTCGTCGTCGGCAGCGTCACGTTGTTGGAGAGGTCGCCGCTGTAGCCGCCCAACGCGAAGATGAAGCCGTGCCAGTTGAGGTTGACGCGTCCTTCGACGTCCATGCTGTCCGAGCGGATCGGGTTCTTGTAACCCGCGCCATCGACCACGCTCACCGAGTAGTCGAGCAGGCCGTTGCCAAAGTCGCCGTGGACATTGGCGCCCCAGTCGGACGAGTTGCCCGACTTCTGCTGATCGACCAGCACATGGTCGACGAAGCGATAGCCGTAGATGTCCTCGACGAAGGGGATCCACGGCGTCTTTGCGGCACCGAGCTGAACGACGAACATAGGCGAGTAGTTGCCCTGCACGTAGGCGTACTTGACCGCCTCGGAGCCCTGCAGGCCGTTGCCGGTTGCGATGCCTTGGCCGTTCAGGATGAGATTGTTGGGCGCAAAGTCGATCGTCAAATTCGCCGAGTAGGTCGAGTTGAAGGTGTGGTCGATCGCGACGTAGGCGCGCTTAAGGTCGTCGCCGTAGCCGTTGGCCTTCACCATCGGCGTCCCGTTCGTCTTCGAAACCGTGGTCGGCGTCTGGTTCACGTACGACAGGTCGTCGAAGATCGTAAAGCCGACCTTGGTGTTGTCAGCCCAGCTTGGCTTCGGCTTGGCGCCGTTGACTGCGGTCTGGATCTCGCCCGGGACCGTCTGGATCTGGCCTTCCAGCTGGCCGCGCATGGCCTGCTCGTCGGCTTCGGCCTGGTCGGCCTTCGCGCTGGCGGCCTGCGCCGCCGCGTTGGCCTGCTGCACGGCCGCCGTCGCA
>DATNJB010000006.1:0-183435 GCA_035604135.1 Caulobacteraceae bacterium
GGCGCTGCAGACGCCAGGCTTGCCGCCAGCGGTCGCCGCCGCCGCCCGGCGGGTTGCAACGCTGGTCACGCCCGTGGACCCGCCGCCGACGGCTGCGACCCTGAAGGCGGCGGCCAGCCAATCCGGCCTGCTGCTCGAAGCAACCATCGTCGCCACGGGCGCGCCGCCGCCCGACGACATGAAGGCGGCTCTGCTGACGCTTCGCCAGACGCTCGCCACCGCAGTCGAAGCCTTGCCAGCCCAAGCAGAGGCAGGCCCCACGGTTCCGGCAGCGCCGGCGCAACAACTTCTTGGAGGGGCGTCAGCGACCAGGGCCGCCGTCGCCCCAGCTCACGCCGAGCCGCCGCCGGCGCCGCCGTACCGCGACGCGCCGTTGCGCGCCCAGCCGCCTGCGACCGCTCGCCTCCCATCCGACGCGCCGCCCGCGACGGTCGTGCGCGCGCTGCTTCAGGACGTGAACGGCGCTCTGGCGCGACAGGTGCTCTACCAGCTCGCATCGCTTCCCGGCGCTCCAGGGCTGGCGGCGCCGGCTCAGGCAGACTCCAGCCAACCGCACTGGATGTTCGAGCTGCCGTTTGCGGCCTTCCAGGGCGCGACGCCAACGCCGTTCGAGATCAGCCGCGACGGCGGGCGCTCGGCGACCGGCGGCGACGACACCGAGCCGACCTGGCGCGCCCGTTTCTCGCTCGACCTTGGGGCGGCGGGGCCAGTGCACGCCCGAGTGAGCCTCGCCGGCGGACGCGTGCGAGTGGGCCTGTGGGCGGAGCAACCGGCGACAGCTGAGGCGCTCGACGCCGAGCGCGGCGCGCTGAGCGCCGATCTCGCGGGACAACAGTTTGAGGCCGCCGTCACGGTGCTTGCGGCTCAGCCGGCGAACCCGGCCGCCGATCCCGGGCGCTTCGTGGACCAGGCGCTGTGAGCGACTCCGAGCACAAACCGCTGGCCGTCGCGCTCCGCTATGAGCGGCCCCGTGCTCCGCGCGTGGTGGCGACGGGTCGCGGAGAGCTCGGCCAGGCGATCATCGACGCCGCCAAGGCGCACGGCGTGCCGCTGGAGCAGAATCCCGAGCTCGCCGAGGCGCTGGCCCAGGTGCCGCTCGACGACGAGATCCCGGAAGACCTCTACCGCGCGGTGGCCACCGTCATCGCCTTCGTGCTGAGGACGGTCAAACGGGCGCCCGAACTCGGGCGCTAGTCGCGGTCGCGGGCGGCCATCAGGGTCCATCCGCCGGGCCGCAAGACCTCGATCGGGTTGAACCGGGCCTTGTAGGCCATCTTGACGCTGCCCTGCACCCAATAGCCAAGGTAGACGTACGGCAGCCCGGCCTGGGCCGCCTGGGCCACGTGGTCGAGGATGATGAACGAGCCAAGGCTGCGGCGCGCCATCTCCGGCGCATAGAAGCTGTAGACCAGCGACAGGCCGTCGGAGAGCACGTCCACCAGGACGCAGGCGATCAGGTCGCCGGGCCCGCGATCCTTCGAATCCAATCGGTACTCGATCAGGTGCGTGCGTGCGCTGGTGTCCTCGACCATGGCGACGTAGTCGGCCCAGGTCATGTCGGCCATGCCGCCCTCGGCGTGGCGGGCGAGCAGGTAGCGGCGCAACAGATCGAACTGCTCCATGGTCGCCTCGGCCTCGACCAGGTTGCGCACGAGGTCGCGGTTGCGCTCGACCACGCGCCGCTCGGAGCGGGAGTAGGGGTAATCGATGGCCGGGATGCGGGCCGAGACGCAAGCGTCACACCCCTCGCACGCGGGCCGATAGGCGATGTTTTGCGAGCGGCGAAATCCGACCTGGGTCAACGCGTCGTTGATCGCCGCACCGTCGCCCAACGGCAGGTGGGCGAACACCTTGCGCTCGAAGCGGTCAGGCAGGTACGGGCACGGTGACGGCGCCGTGAGGAAGAAGCGAAGCTGCCGGGTCGCGAAGTGCTGCGTCACTGAACGAAGATGATCCCAAACGCTTGAGTCTCAAGGGGCATTAGGACAAAAGCCGGTGACCGCCGCAAGGGCGACGTTGCCCAGGTCAAAGTGATCGCGCCGCCGGCGGCGCGATAGGGCGTTCTCCTTGCAGGAGAAGGGGCGGCGGCGGCGAGCGCGCCTAGTGGTTGGGCGGCAGGACCGGGTTTTCGCGCAGGAGCACGATGGCGATCCGGCGGTTGCCGGGCAGCGTGGGATCGTCCGGGAAGAGCGGGTCGGACGCGGCCTTGCCGGCCACCTGATAGATGCGGTCGGGGTCGACGCCGGCGTCCTGCATGATCTGCCGCGAGGCGTCGGCGCGGGCCGCCGAGAGCTGCCAGTCGCCGGCCGACTTCGAGCCGTCCGAGTTGGCGCTGGTGTGGCCGGAAATGGTGATCCGGTTCGGCAGCCGCGAGGCGATCTTGGCCACGGCGCGAAGCAGGATCTGCGCGCGCGGGTTGGGCCTGGCCGAGCCGGGGTCGAACATCGGCCGGCCCTCCTGGTCGACCAGCTGGATGCGCAGGCCCTCCGGCGTCTGGTCGATCAGCACCTGCTTTGAGAGCTCGGCCAGCTCGGGCATGTCCTGCATGGCCTGCTTGAGCGACTCCGCAGCGCTCTGCAGAGCCGCATCCTGCCTGGCTTCCAGCTCGGCCTTCAGCGCCTGGGTGCTGGCCGTATCGAGGTTCGTCGTGCCGACCTTGTTGCTGTTCTGGCCCGAGTTGTCCGCGTTCGGGGGCGCTTCGGGCGCGAGGTTCTCGATGGTCGAGGCCGATCCGTTCGACTTGGTGCCGGCGTCGCCCAGCGCCGTGCCGGCCAGAATGCCGCCCGAGCCCGAGGTCGACTGGCTGACGCTGGCCGGCGCGAAATAGTCGGCGATGCCCCGCTTCTGCTGCGGACTCGTGGTGTTGATCAGCCACATGAGCAGGAAGAAGGCCATCATCGCCGTCACGAAGTCGGCGTAGGCGACCTTCCAGGCGCCGCCGTGGTGGCCGGCGCCGATCACCTTCTTGATCTTCTTGACCAGGACCGGCCGGTCTGAGACCGCCATACCTCACCCCGCCCGCGGAACCGCCGATTCCGACCGGCTGAAACTGCCGGGACAGCGTTAAGATGCGGTTGCCGGGGACGGGCATGGGTCAGGGAGGGTTAAGCATGAAAGTCGCGTTCATCGGGCTTGGCGTCATGGGGGGACCAATGGCCAGCCACCTGGCGAAAGCCGGCCACGACATGGTCGTTTTCAACCGAACGCCGGAGAAGGCGGAATGCTGGGTTCACGCGAACGGGGGCCGGGCGGCGACCAGCGTTGGCGCGGCGGTCGCGGATCGCGAGGCGGTCGCCCTCTGCGTTGGCAACGACAACGACGTGCGCCAGTGCCTGCGGGAGATCCTTCCCGGGCTGCCGAAGGGCGGGGCGATCATCGACCACACCACGGCATCGGCGAGGCTCGCGCGGGAGGCGGCGGCGCTGGCGCACGAGCAAGGGCTCTGGTTCGTCGACGCGCCGGTCTCCGGCGGCCAGGCCGGGGCGGAGAACGGGACGCTTAGCGTCATGGCCGGCGGCGATCCGGAAGCGTTTGCGCTGGCCGAGCCTGTGATGGCCGCCTACGCCAAGGCGATCAAGCGCATCGGCGGGCCGGGCTCCGGCCAACTCTGCAAGATGGTCAACCAGATCGCCATCGCCGGCGTCGTGCAGGGCCTGGCCGAGGCGACGCACTTCGCGCGCCGCGCCGGACTCGACACCGACGCGGTCTACGAGGCCATCTCCAAGGGCGCGGCGCAGTCCTGGCAAATGGACAACCGCTGGAAGACGATCACCGAGGGTAAGTTCGACTTCGGTTTCGCCGTCGACTGGATGCGCAAGGACTTGGGGCTGGTGCTCGACGAAGCGCGCGCGAACGGCGCCCGCCTCGAGCTGACGGCGTTGGTCGACCAGTTCTACGCCGAAGTACAAGCCATGGGCGGCCGCCGCTGGGACACCTCCAGCCTGGCGGCCAGGCTGGAGCGCCCTTGATGCCAAGACTGCTTCCTGCCGTCCTGGCCATCGCGACGCTGGCTCAGGCGGCGCAGGCCCAGACCGTCGCCTGCGACCTGAAGCTCAACGTCATCGACCAGGACCCGGCGGGGTTGAACGTGCGTTCGTCGCCCGGCGGCGCGATCGTGGCGGCGCTGAAAGCGCCGGGCGAGTGGGTCGAGGTTCACGTCATCGGCCAAAGCGGCGCCTGGGCGCAGATAGACGGGGCTACGCTCTATACCGAGGACAACGCCGGCGGCTCGCCGCTTTACCAGGGCCGGGGCTGGGTCGCCTTCGGCAAGCTGGGCTTCGAGGAGTTCGACGAGCACGTGCGCATCTTCGCCGCGCCGAGCGAAGACTCGCGCATCCTGCTAAAGCTCCACACGCCCGATGGGACCAAGCAGCCGAAAGCCGACGTGCTGGGCTGTTCGGGCGACTACCTCCGCGTCCGCATCGGCGCCGTCGTCGGCTGGACCCGCGACTACTGCGACAACCAGTTCACGACGTGCGTCTGACGCGGCGTTTAGGCGGCCAGCATCTCCGCCGCGCGTGGCGCGAAGTAGGTAATGACGCCGGCGCAGCCGGCGCGTTTGAAGGCGGTGAGGCTCTCCAGGATCGCCCGCTCCTCCTCGAGCCAGCCGTTCTGGGCGGCGGCCATCAGCATGGCGTATTCGCCTGAGACCTGGAACGCGAAGGTGGGCATGGCGAACGCCTCGACCACGCGGCGGACGATGTCCAGGTAGGGCATGCCGGGCTTGACCATGACCATGTCGGCCCCCTCGGCGATGTCGAGCGCGACCTCGCGCAGCGCCTCGTCGGAATTGCCCGGGTCCATCTGGTAGGTCTTCTTGTCCGGCGGGTTGTCGACCGAGCCCGCGCCCAACTTCCCCGAGCCGATAGCCTCCCGATACGGTCCATAGAAGGCCGATGCGTACTTCGCGGCATAGGACATGATCATCACGTCCTCGCGGCCAGAGTGCTCCAACGCCTTGCGCAGCGCGCCGACGCGCCCGTCCATCATGTCTGAGGGGGCCAGGATGTCGCAGCCGGCCAGCGCCTGCATCATGCCCTGTTCGACCAGCCGCTCGATTGTGGCGTCGTTCAGGATGCGCCCGCCGGCGACCACGCCGTCATGGCCATGGTCGGTGAAGGGATCGAGCGCCACGTCGCACATGATCCCGACCTCAGGCGCGGCGTCCTTCATCGCCTTCACCGCGCTGGCGACCAGACCGTCCGGATCGTTGGCCGCCGAGCCCTCGGCGTCCTTCTTCGCCCCGTCGATGTGCGGGAAGACGGCGATCGCCGGAATGCCGAGGTCGCGGGCCCGGAGGGCTGCGTTCGCCGCTTCCTTCACAGACAGCCGCTCTACCCCCGGCATAGCGGCGACGGGGATGCGCGCCTCGCGCCCGTCGTGCACGACCAGCGCCCAGATCAGGTCGCTCGGCGTGACTGCGCTTTCGCGCACCAGGCGGCGGATCCAGTCGGCCTGGCGCAGGCGGCGCAGCCGAAGGGCAGGGTAGGGGGCGAGCGGCGCTCTGGTCATCGAACCCGTTGGCTTTGGCGTCAGGCCGCGCTCGTCTGACGCATCGCGTGACGCGTCGCAAGCAGGACGAAGCCGTAGGCCGAGGTCACGATCAGCCATACGCCGGTCAGCACCGCGAACAGGGCGGCCGCGGCCGCGAGCAGCATCATCAGCCCGACATGCGACTGGGTGAAGAGCGCCGTGTCCAGGCTGTCCCAGCGGCCCTCGACCGCGCCGCGGATGACTTCGCCGAGCAGGATCAGGATCGCGCCCAGGCCGCAAAGCGCCGCGATGGTCGTCAGCACGACCCCGACCCAGAAGACGAAGATCTGGAACGAGAAATGGCTGCGCACGGCCGGATCGCCGTGCTGGCGGCGGGCGTAGGCGATTGCGACCGCGACCAGAGCCGGCGCGCCGGCGAAAAACACCGCGAAGAACAACAGTCCGTAGGCCACGAGCGCCAGGTTCCGATCGACGTCGCCGGAATGGTGCGCGCCCGCGAAGTCGGATGCGGCGCTCATCGCCAACCCTCCAAACGGCGCCGCGGACGCCAGAGCGCGTCTGCAGACGGCCAGATTGACAGAGGTTGCCCCCTTGGGGCCAGTTCCTCAACCTTCATCTGAAGCCCAAGGTCCGTGGATGGACTTCGCCCTTACCGATGACCAGCGCGCGATCGAGGCCGCCGCCATCGCGTTTGCGGCCGCCGAATTCGCCCCGCACTCGGCCGAATGGGACGAGGGCGAGGTGTTTCCGGTCGACGCCATGCGTGCGGCGGCGGCATTGGGCTTTGCCGCCATCGTCATCGATCCCGAGCTGGGCGGCGCAGGGCTCGGCCGGCTCGAGGCCGCAATCATCTTCGAGGCGCTGGCGCACGGGGATGTCTCGACCGCGGCCTTCCTCTCCATCCACAACATGGCCAGCTGGATGATCGATCGCTTCGGCGAAGATGCGCTCAGGCGGCGGTTCTTGCCCAAGCTGGCGAGCATGGAGTTGATCGCTTCCTACTGCCTGACAGAGCCGGGCTCGGGCTCCGATGCTGCGGCCTTGCGCACCACCGCCAGGCGCGAGGGCGAGCACTATGTGCTTGACGGGGCGAAAGCCTTCATCTCCGGCGCCGGCGTCTCCGACCTCTACGTTGTCATGGTCCGCACCGGCGAGGCCGGCCCGCGCGGCGTTTCGGCTCTGGTGGTCGAGAAGGAAACCCCCGGCCTTTCGTTCGGCGCGCCGGAGCGCAAGATGGGCTGGCGCAGCCAGCCGACCGCGATCGTGAACTTCGACCGAGCGCGCGTGCCGGTCGCCAACCGCATCGGCGCCGAGGGGGACGGCTTCCGCTTCGCGATGTCGGGACTGGACGGCGGACGGCTCAACATCGCCGCCTGCTCGCTGGGCGGGGCGTCGCTGGCGCTGGCAGCGGCCAAGTCGCACCTGGAGACGCGCCATCAGTTCGGCCGGCCGCTGAAGGAGTTCCAGGCGCTGCAGTTCCGCCTGGCCGACATGGCGACGGAGCTGGAAGCCGCGCGGCTGATGGTCCGCCGCGCCGCCGCGGCGCTGGACGGCGGCGCGCCCGACGCGACCAAGCTCTGCGCCATGGCCAAGCGCTTCGCCACCGACGCGGGCTTCGAGGTCGCCAACCAGGCGCTGCAGCTGCACGGCGGCTACGGCTACCTGAAGGACTATCCGCTGGAGCGGATCGTGAGAGACCTGCGCGTCCACCAAATCCTGGAAGGCACGAACGAGATCATGCGTGTCATCATCGCCCGCGAGATGTTCCGCCAGTGAGCGCAGAGCCCGAAGTCATCACCCGAGCGCAAGCCGGGGTCGGGCGGGTGACCTTGAACCGGCCAGCGGCGCTGAACGCCCTCACCACCGGCATGTGCGAGGCGATGATCAGGGCCCTCCTGGCCTGGCGCGCCGATCCCGCGGTTCGGCTGGTCGTCATCGACCACGCCGGCGAGCGCGGCTTCTGCGCCGGCGGCGACATCCGCATGCTGGCCGAGAGCGGCGCCGGCGACGGCGCGGCGGCGCGCCGGTTCTTCTTCACCGAGTATCGGCTGAACGAGCTCCTGTTCCGCTACGAAAAGCCGGTGGTCGCGATCATGGACGGCGTGACCATGGGGGGCGGGGTTGGGCTCTCCATGCCCGCGCGTTATCGCGTCGCGACCGAGCGGACGAGCTTCGCCATGCCCGAGACGGGCATCGGCCTCTTCCCCGACGTCGGCGGCGGCTGGCACCTGTCGCGTCTGCCGGGGCAGGCGGGTATGTGGCTCGCGCTCACCGGCGCGCGCATCCGCGGCGCCGACTGCCTCGCGCTCGGCATCGCGACGGACTTCGTCGAGAGCACCAAGCTGGATGCCCTCAAGACCACGACCGACCCCGAGACCGTGCTCACCGAGCTTGAGTCCGATCCCGGACCAGCGCCGATCGCCGCGCGTCGCGAGGATATCGATCGGCTGTTTTCCGGCGACAGCGTCGAGGCGATCTTCGCCGCGCTGGGCGCCGATCCTTCCGAATGGGCGAAGGCGCAGCTGGAGACACTTCAGACCAAGTCGCCGCAAACGCTGAAGGTGGCGTTCCGGCAGCTGCGCGGGGGCGCGCACGCAGCCAGCTTCGCCGATGAGATGGGCGTCGAGTACCGCATCGGCGCCCGGGTCGTGCAACGGCATGACTTCCTCGAAGGGGTGCGCGCGGTGATCGTGGAGAAGGACAACGCGCCCAACTGGTCGCCCGCGAACCTGGAAGAGGTGACGCCCGCCATCCTCGAGGCGATCTTCGCGCCCTTGCCGGCGAGCGAGGAATGGACGCCGCTTCCCGATTGAATCGGCCGGGCGGGCGCCTACTTCTGCTAGGCTTGAGGGAAGCCCTGGGAGGACGATCATGCACGCTTTGAAACAGACCGCCGCGCTCGCCGCGGGCCTTGCGCTCGCCGTCGCGGCGAGCGCCGCCTTGGCCGCGCCGGCCTACATCTCCGCCGCCGTCCACGACGCCAACCGGCCCGCGGCCGACACCGCGCGGGACCAGTTCCGCAAGCCGGTCGACATGATGGCGTTCGCCAAGGTTCAGCCGGGCGAGCGCATCCTGGAGCTCATCCCCGGCGGCGGCTATTTCGAGCGGATCTTCTCCGTCGCCATCGGTCCCGACGGCCATCTTTACGAGGCGGTTCCGGTGTTTGGCGGCTCCCCTGACGCTTCGCCCAAGTCGAACGGCATCGCGCACGATCCGCACTACACGAACATCACCGAATTCGCGATGACGCCGCCGAACATCTCCGGCGATGCGCCCTACGACCTGATCTGGACCTCGCAGAACTATCACGACCTGCACCTGACCCGGCTGCACCTCGATATCGCCGCCTTCGACAAGCTGATGTTCGACTCGCTGCGCCATGGCGGCAGCGTCGTCATCGTCGACCACGCCGCGCGGCCGGGCTCCGGCACGACCGACACGGACGCGCTGCACCGGATCGACGAAGATCTGGCGAAGAAGGAAATGAAGGACGCCGGTTTCGTGCTGGTCGCCGAGAGCAACGTGCTGCGCAACCCGAAGGACGATCACACGGTGCGCGTCTTCTCGATGCACGACCACACCGACCAGTTCGTGCTGCGCTGGCGGAAACCTTAAGGCGCGCGCCATGGCCCAGACGGCCTTCATCGGCCTCGGCAACATGGGCGGCGGCATGGCCGCCAATCTGGCCAAGGCGCAGGTCCCCGTCCGCGCGTTCGACCTTGCCGCTTCGGCGGTCGAGCGGGCGGTGGCCGCCGGCTGTGCGAGCGCGCCGACGGCGGCCGACGCCGCGCGCGGGGCGGAGGTGGTCATCACCATGCTGCCGGCCGGCGCGCACGTGCGGGCGGTGATGACGGAGGCGGTTTTTCCGAACGCCGCGGCGGGCGCGTTGATCATCGATTGCTCGACCATCGACGTCGAAACCGCCCGCGACCTAGCGGCCAAGGCGCGCGAGCACGGCTTGCGGTTCGCCGACGCTCCGGTTTCCGGCGGCGTGGCCGGCGCCGAGGGCGCGACGCTGACCTTCATGGTCGGCTGCGAAGAGGCCGATCTGCCGGCCATCGAGCAGACGCTTAGGCCCATGGGCCGGGCGGTAATCCGCGCCGGCGGGCCGGGGACTGGCCAGGCGGTGAAGATCTGCAACAACATGCTGCTCGGCATCTCCATGCTGGGAGTCTGCGAGGCGTTGAACCTCGCCGAGGGGCTCGACCTCGACCCGCGCGCCTTCTTCGAGATCGCCTCGAAGTCGTCCGGCCAGTGCTGGTCGCTGACCAGCTACTGCCCCGTCCCCGAACTCGTTCCGGCTGCCCCATCGAACCGCGACTTCTCGGGCGGGTTTTCGACTGCGATGATGCTCAAGGACCTGAAGCTCGCCCAGGCCGCGGCCGCCACGGTGAGGGTCTCGACCCCGCTCGGCGCGCAGGCCGAGGCGCTCTATGCCCTCTTCGAGCGGCTGGGCTATGGCGGCAAGGACTTCTCGGCCGCCATCAAGCTTTTGGGCGGCCGCCTCGGCGACCTTACCTGATGGGTGATCATCTACGCGATCTTACGGAGGTGGACAGGCTGGGGCGTTCGGGTGCAAAACGCCCGCCGGGTAAGGGCGTTGAAAGGCCCGACGGCTAAGATTTCAATGATGGATTACAAGGCCGCCTTCGAAAAAGCTGTCGACCAGGTCAAGGACGAAGGGCGCTATCGCGTCTTCGCCGACCTGAAGCGCTATCGCGGCGACTTCCCGCGCGCCTGCTGGACGCGTGAGGATGGAAGCCAGCGCGACGTCGTCGTCTGGTGCTCCAACGACTACATTGGCCAGGGGCAGAACCCGGTCGTCATTGAGGCGATGCATCAAGCGCTCGACGAGGCCGGCGCCGGCTCGGGCGGCACGCGCAACATCTCGGGCACCACGCACTACCACGTCCAGCTCGAGCAGGAGCTCGCCCGGCTGCACGGCAAGGAGCACGCGCTTCTGTTCACCTCCGCGTACGTCGCGAATGAAGCGACGCTGTCGACGCTGGCCGAGATCCTGCCCGGCCTGATCATCTATTCGGACGTCCTGAACCATGCCTCGATGATCGCCGGCATCCGCCACGGCCGCGCCGAGCGCCACATCTTCCGCCACAATGATCTGCAGCACCTGGAGTCGATGCTGGTCGACGCCGACCCGAGCGCGCCCAAGCTGATCGCGTTCGAGAGTGTCTACTCCATGGACGGCGACATCGCCGACCTCGCCGGCACGGTGGCGCTGGCCAAGAAGTACAACTGCCTCACCTACCTCGACGAGGTGCACGCGGTCGGTCTCTACGGGCTGCACGGCGGCGGCGTCGCCGAACGCGACGGGCTGGCGGCCGAGATCGACATCATCGAAGGCACGTTCGCCAAGGCGTTCGGCGTCATGGGCGGCTACATCGCTGGCGATGCGATGATGATCGACGCGATCCGGTCTTATGCGTCGGGCTTCATCTTCACCACGTCGTTGCCGCCCACCATCGCCGCCGGCGCGCTCGCATCCGTCCGCTGGCTGGCTGAGCACAACGAGGTTCGCATCCGCCATCAGGAGCGGGCCGAGACGTTGAAGCGGCGTCTGCTCGAGGTTGGCCTGCCGGTCATGCCCTCGGTCAGCCACATCGTGCCGGTGCTGGTTGGCGATCCGGTGCACTGCAAGCTGATCTCCGACCTGCTGCTCGAGGACCACGGCGTATACGTGCAGCCGATCAACTATCCGACCGTGCCGCGCGGCACTGAGCGGCTGCGCTTCACCCCGACGCCGTTCCACACCGACGAGATGATGGACGACCTCGTGGGGGCTCTCGACGCGCTCTGGTCGCGCTGCAACGTCAAGCGCCTGGGCGGATACGCGGCCTAAGGCCTCACCGCACCCGTCAGGCTTGACGGCCTGCAAGAGCGCCCGCGATATCGTTGCGCAGCGTCTGACCAGGGACCGCGCCCATGAGCGACTACGGCGTGCGAGGCAAGCGCCGGCGGGGCATGCCCTTTGGGCTGATCGCAATCGCCGTCGGGGCGCCGCTGCTCATCGGCATGGCGGCGGTCAGCTGGCTGCTGCAGCGCCAGCACGCGATCGAGGAGGCCAAGGCGTGGGACATCACCGGCCCGCCCTGCCCGACGCTGACGCTCGCCCAATACCAGGCGGGTCCGCAACACCCGTTCGAGAGTTTCACCTACGAGGGGATCGGTTTCAGCCGCCTGTACGGCCACGTGAGCTGCAACGCCGTGGTCAACAACGGCGGGACCGGGCTCGGGACCTTTCCCGAATGCCAATTCACCAGCGCCGACACCATCAAGATTACGACGCCGCATGGGGACGTCTACTATTCGACGGGCAGCCACCCGGCGACGGTCGCCGTCCACCAGAACCAGCCGAGTTGCGTCATGAACGGCCACTTCACCGGCCAGTTCGTCCCCACCTCCGACACCGCCGTCAGCACCAGCGGAGGCTAGCGCGACCCGCGCCTGACGCCGCGGCCGAGGCCGATCTTCTTGGCGAATGCCGATCGGCGGGCGGCGTAGACCGGCGCCACCATCGGGTAGTCGGCCGGCAGGCCCCAGCGACGGCGATATTCCTCGGGACTGAGATTGTAGCGGGCGCGCAGGTACCGTTTGAGCATCTTCAGCCTCCGCCCGTCCTCGAGGCAGACGATGTAGTCGTGCTGCACCGAGCGCGAGATCGGCACCGCGGGCCTGCGCCGCTCGGGCTGGACTGGCGGCGCCTTGCCGAGTCCAGCCAGCGCTTCATGCACCGAACTGATCAGGGTGGCGATGGCGTCAACGGGAAGGTTGTTTTCCGCTACGTAGGCGGCGACGATCTCGGCGGTCAAACCCAACAGCGCCGCATCTTCCGTGTCGCCCGAGCGCGGTTCGACGGCCATGTTCCCACCCTGTCCAACGCCCCCCAGCCTTGGGGCCAACGCTTGAAAGGGACGCGGGTTCCGGGTCGCGGGCTTAGCCGATGCCCGGCACGGGAAACTGGCGGCAGAACGCCTCCGTCTCCGCTTTGGTCTTGGCCAGCGCCGCCTCGTCCTTCGGCGCCCGCAGCGTTAGGGCTATCCAGCCGCCGAGCCGGCGCATGTCGTCCTCGCCCATCCCCCGCGTCGTGCACGCCGGCGTGCCCAGCCGAATGCCGGACGGACGGACCGGCGGGAGGGGATCGTCCGGGATCACCTGCTTGTTGGCTGTGATGCCGATGCGGTCGAGGGCGTTCTGCGCCTCGCGGCCGTCGATGCCGAAACTCTTCACGGTGTCGATCACCATCAGATGGTTGTCGGTGCCACCGGTGATCAGGCTCACGCCCTCGTCGAGCAGCGACTGGGCCAGCACCCGCGCGTTCACCAGCGTCTGTTCGGCGTAGACGCGGAACGCCGGCTCGGCGGCTTTCTTGAAGGTGACTGCCGCGCCGGCGACGTTGTTCATGTGCGGCCCGCCCTGCAGACCCGGGAAGACGGCCGCATCGATCGGCGCGGCGTGCGCCTTCTTCGACAGGATGAGCCCGCCGCGCGGCCCGCGCAGGGTCTTGTGGGTGGTGGTGGTGACGACGTCGAAGCCGGCGTCGAAGGGATTGCGCATCACGCCCGCCGCGACCAGCCCGCCGATGTGGGAGATGTCGGCCATGGTAAAGGCCTCGACCTCGTCGGCGACCTCCTTGAAGGCCGCATAGTCGTAGTCGCGCGGATAGGAGGAGTAGCCGCAGAGCACCATCCGCGGCCGCGTCGCCTTCGCCGTTTTCTTGAGCGCGTCGAAGTCGATCGCGCCTCCCTGGTCGGGGAAGGTCTTGTAGCGGACGAAGTTGAACACCTTGCCCATGTGCGAGACCGGTGCTCCGTGGGTCAGGTGGCCGCCGTGGGAGAGATCCATGGCCAGCACCGTGTCGCCGGGCTTCAGGAAAGCGAAATAGACCGCCTGGTTCATCGGCGAGCCGGAGAGGGGTTGCACGTTGGCGTGCTCGGCGCGGAAGAGGCCGCAGGCCCGCTCGCGCGCCGCGCGCTCGATCGCGTCGGTGAACTCCTGGCCGCCGTAGTAGCGCCGGCCGGGATAGCCCTCGGCGTATTTGTTGGTCAGCACCGAGCCCAGGGCGGCCAACACCTCGGGATAGGTGTAGTTTTCCGACGGGATCATCTCGACGCCGTCGGCCTGGCGCCGCTCCTCGCCGGCGATGGCGGCTTCGATCTCGGGGTCGTAGGCGGCGAGGGCCTTGCGATGGGCGTCCATGGGCGCGCTCCGAGCAGGTTGGACCGTCGGCCACTTGTGGAAGCATCCGGCGCCCAGGCGAACGGCTTTGTGTCACGCCCCGCGCTTCCCGATGGTCGATCCCATCCAAGCTCGCCAGTCACGCCGGGCGGGCTGGGCTTACCAGCGCGCCGAAACGGCGGCAAGCGGGCCGCAAAGACGGGTGTCGCCAAGGCTGTGGACGACCGCCCGGTCTTGACGGCGGGCCTGCCGATCTACAACTGATTGGGTGATGGGCGCCTCGGGAGGGCCATATCATGCGTTGCCCCTTCTGCGGACACGAAGAAAGCCAGGTCAAGGACTCGCGCCCGACCGAGGACGGCGCAGTCATCCGTCGCCGCCGCTCGTGCCCGCAGTGCGACGGCCGCTTCACGACGTTCGAGCGGGTGCAGTTGCGCGAGCTGACCATCGTCAAGCGCACCGGCCGCCGCCAGCCGTTCGAGCGCGAGAAGCTGGCCCGCTCCATCTCGCTCGCCATCCGCAAGCGTCCGGTCGATCCCGAGCAGCTCGAGCGCATGATCTCCGGCATCGTGCGCCAGCTCGAGAGCATGGGCGAGACCGAGATTCCGTCGACCGTCGTCGGCGAAATGGTGATGAAGGCGCTGAAGGCGCTGGATGACGTGGCCTACGTTCGCTACGCCTCGGTCTACAGGGATTTCCGCCAGACCGAGGACTTTGCCCGCTTCCTGGGCGAGGAGGGCCTGAGCGAGGAAGGGGCGGCCGAAAAGCGCGAGGCATGAACGCCGCAGCGCGGGCGAGCAGCTTCCCATTGGGCGCCAAGACGCTGGGCGAAGGCTCGCGAGAGGGCTACGAGCGTCTGATGTTCGCTAGGATATCATGGTGAAACGCGCGGCCGCCGCGCACAAGGCCCGCTCCGTCGCCAGGCTCGCGGCCGTGCAGGCGCTCTACCAGATGGAGACCGGCGGCGCCGGCGTGGAGGCGGTCATCCGCGAATTCGGCGAGCACCGGTTCGACCGCGACATCGAGGGAGTCTCGCTCGCCCCCGCCGATGAAGCCTACTTCGCAAAGCTCGTGCGCGGGGTCGTCGCCGAGCAGGCGCGGCTGGACAAGGCGATCCGCCGCCGACTGGTCGAGGGTTGGCGTCTGGAGCGTCTCGACGCGACCGCGCGCGCCATCCTGCGCGTCGGGGCCTTCGAGCTCGTCGGCGGCGACGCGCCGGCCTCGGTCGTGATCGACGAGTACGTCGAAATCGCCAACTGCTTCTTCGACGGGCCGGAGCCCGGCTTCGTCAACGCCGCCCTGGATGCGATCGCGCGCGATGAGCGACCCGCCTGACGAGTTCGAATGGATCGCGCGGGTGCTCAGACCCCTCGCGAAGAATGCGCCAGAAGCCCTTGATTTGGCGGATGATGCGGCGGTAGTCGAGGCGCGGCCGGGGTTCGACCTGGTCGTCTCGCAGGACACGATCGTCGAGGGTGTACATTTCCTGGCCGACGACGCGCCAGATCTCGTCGCGCGCAAGCTCCTGCGGGTGAATCTGTCCGACCTCGCCGGCAAGGGCGCCGAACCTTACGGCTACCTTCTGGCCATCGCCTGGCCGGCGCGGTTCGGCTGGCCGGAGCGCGAGGCGTTCGCCCGCGGCCTCGCCGACGACCAGACCCGTTTCGGCCTCAAGCTCTTCGGCGGCGACACGACCGCAACGCCAGGGCCGCTGGTCGCCAGCGTCACCATCCTCGGCTGGGTTCCGGCTGGAGGGATGGTTCGCCGCGCTGGCGCCGCGCCCGGGGATGTCGTCCTGGTTAGCGGCACGATCGGCGACGGCGGCCTCGGTTTGCGCGCGGCGAAGGGCGAGCTGGTAGGAGTTTCTTACCATGAACAGGCCTGGCTGGCGGCGCGCTATCGCCTGCCCGAGCCGCGGCTCAGCCTCGGCGATCCCTTGCGCGCCTTGGCGCACGCGGCCGCAGACGTGTCCGACGGCCTCGTCGCCGACGCCGGCCATATCGCCGAGGCGAGCGGCGTTGGCGTCGAGCTGGACCTCGATCGGCTGCCCCTGTCCGAGGCGGCGCACGCGTGGTTCAAGGCGGCCGCCGACCCGGTCGCGGCGCGGGCGGAGCTGGCGACGAGCGGCGACGACTACGAGGTCGTCTGCACGGCTTCAGCCGCGCGCGCCGGCGAGCTCGTGGCGGCGGCAAGCGCGCTCGGTGTCCCGATGACCGAGGTGGGGACGGTGACCTCGACATTGGGCGTCCGCGTCTTCGCCGCGGGCCGCCAGGTCGCGGTCCCGCGGCGCGGCTACGTGCATCGCTGATCATGCCCATTCGCGCGGTCGCCTTCGATGTCGGCGAGACCCTGGTCGACGAGACCCGGCACTGGGGCGAGTGGGCCGACTGGATGGGTGTCACCCGTCTGACCTTCTTCGCCGCCCTAGGCTCGGTCATCGAGCGCGGCGGCCATCACCACGCGGTCTTTCAGCTGGTTCAGGCGGGCTTTGACCTCGATGCGGCGCGGCGCGCGCGGGAGGCGACCGGCTGGACCTACGACTTTGCACCGAGCGACTTCTATCCCGACGCGCTGCCATGCCTCGCCGCGCTCAAGGCCGGCGGATACCGGGTCGGCATCGCCGGCAACCAGCCGGAGGCGGCCGAGGACGCCCTGCTCGCCGCTGGCGCGCGGGCGGATTTCGTCGCCTCTTCAACGCGTTGGGGCGTCGAGAAGCCGTCGCCCGCCTTCTTCGCGCGCGTGGCCGAGGCGGCGGGCGTGAGCCCGGCCCAAATCGCCTACGTCGGCGACCGCCTCGACAACGACGTCCTGCCCGCTCGCGCCGCCGGTATGACCGCCGTCTTCATCCGGCGCGGCCCCTGGGCCATCATCCAGGCACGGTCTGAGAACTTGGAACAGGCGCACGTCTGCATCGAGTCATTGTCAGAACTCGTTGATATACTGGCGCAAAAAGACGGACATTAAGCGAGCTTCACCAGCATCTTTCCAAGGTTTTCGCCCTTGAACAGCTTGAAGAAAGCCTCGGGCGCCCGCTCGATGCCCACCTCGACCGTCTCGCGCCACTTGATCTTGCCCTGAGCCGCCCAGTCGGCGAACTCGCGCCGGAAGGCGGGACCCATGTCGCCATGGCTCGAGACGATGAAGCCCTCCAGCCGAAGCTGCTTGCCGACCGCCAGCATCAGGCCGCGCACGCCCTCGCCGAGGTCGGTGGCGTTGTAGCCGGCGATCATGCCGCAGAGGGCAAAGCGCGCGAACGGTTTGGCGGCGACCAGCGCCGCCTCCAGGTGCGTGCCGCCGACGTTCTCGAAATAGACGTCGATGCCGCCAGGCGCAGCGCGCATCAGGGCGGCCGTCAGGTCGGGCTCGGCCTTGTAGTCGATGGCGTGGTCGACGCCGATCTCCTTCAAGTAAGCGATCTTCTCAGGCCCCCCGGCCGAGCCGATGACGGTGTGACCTTTGAGCTTGGCGATCTGGCAGACCATCTGCCCGACCGCGCCGGCGGCGGCCGACACGAAGACCACGTCGCCCTCCTTGAGCGCGGCGATCTTGATCAGGCCGACGTAGGCCGTCAGTCCCGGCATGCCGGCCGCGCCCAGGAAGGTTTGCGGCGGTAGCCCGTGGGTCTCCAGCTTTTCGAGCGCGCCGGCCGGGGCATTGAACGCCTCGCGCCAACCGAAGAAGCTGGACACGAGGTCGCCCGGCTTCAGCGTTTCGGCCTTCGAGGCAACCACCTCGCCGATGGCGCCGCCCTGCAGCGCCTGGCCGAGCTGGAAGGGCGGCACGTAGCTCCGCACGTCGTTCATGCGGCCGCGCATGTAGGGGTCGACCGTCATCCAGAGGTTCTTGACCGTCACCTCTCCGGATGCGGCATCGGCGACGTCGACCGTCGCGAGCTCGAAGTTGTTGCGGGTCGGCATCCCGACCGGCCGTGATTTCAGGCGGACTTCTCTGGAGGTGATCGACATGGCCGGCTCCTGGGGCGTGGCAGCTGCACGCGTTGGCGGCTCGACATAGAGCAAGCGGCCCTGCCCGTCATGCCGGAGTGGACAAACGGGCGCCGCGCGGACAGAGCTTCGCCCGGTTGCGCCGCGAAGGACCCCAATGGCTGCAGGTCAGGTGTTGCGAGCCGGCGTCGTCGGCGCCGGCGTTTTCGGCGGCTACCACGCCGGCCAATACGCGCGGCTCGCCGACGTGACGCTGACCGGCGTCTACGACCCCGACGAGGCGCGGGCCGTTGCGCTGGCGGCCAAGCACGGCGCGCGCGCCGTCGAGCGGCTGGATCAGCTGTGGGAGCTGGTCGACGTGGCAACTATTGCTTCGCCGGCGACCGCCCACGCGGATGAGGCCCTAGCCGGCCTCACGGCGGGAAAGTCGCTCTATGTGGAAAAGCCAATCGCGACCACGCTCGAGGAGGCCGACCGGATCGTCGCGCTGGCGGCTGAGCATAGGTTGGTCGCCGCCTGCGGTTTCCTCGAACGGGCGGGCTTCGCCGCCATGGGCCTGTTCGATATCCCCGAGCAGCCGCTGTTGCTCGAGGCCGTGCGTTTCGGCGAGCCCAGCCCGCGCAGTCTCGACGTCTCCGTCGTCATCGACCTGATGATCCACGACCTCGATCTGGCGCTCGCGCTCTCGCGCGCCCAGCCGGTGGCCGTCGAGGCGGAGGGCGCAATGCGAGGCAACGACAGCTTCGACATCGTCGAGGCCGAGGCGACCTTCGACGACGGGTTCACCGCCCGCTTTCGCGCCTCGCGCGTCGCCGAGGCGCGCGAGCGGAGCATGCGCATCGTCTATCCCTCGGGCGAGGTGACGGTGGATTTCCTGGCGCGCACCTTTTCGAACACCACGCCGTTCGCGCTCGATAGCGACTACCACCAGACCCCGGCCGGACGCGATCCGCTCGGCGCGAGCATCGGGCGTTTCCTGGCCGTCGTGCGCGGCGAGAGCGCCCGCCCGCTCGCCGACGCCGTCGACGGCGCCCGCGCGCTCGACCTGGCGCTGGCCGTCGAGCAGGCGGTCTGGGGCGGCTAGCTTTTGCGCGCGAGCGCCGGCTCGGCTAGGGATGCCGGCCTCTGGACCAAGAGGCCGCCATGACCCGCAACGCAGACGGAACCTGGGACAAATCCAAGCTGCCCAGCCGGCATGTGACCGAGGGGCCGTCCCGCGCGCCGCACCGCTCGTACTACTATGCGATGGGGCTCGGCACGCGCGAGATCGCCCAGCCGTTCGTCGGCGTCGTTTCCTGCTGGAACGAGGCCGCGCCGTGCAACACCGCGCTGATGCGCCAGGCGCATGCCGCGAGCGACGGCGTCAAAGCGGCCGGCGCCACGCCGCGCGAGTTCTGCACCATCACCGTCACCGACGGCATCGCCATGGGCCACGAGGGCATGAAGTCCTCGCTGGTTAGCCGCGACTTGATCGCCGACTCCGTCGAGCTCACCGTGCGCGGCCACGGCTACGACGCGATCGTCGGCGTGGCCGGCTGCGACAAGAGCCTGCCCGGCATGATGATGGCGATGCTGCGCCTGAACGTGCCATCGGTTTTCCTCTACGGCGGCTCGATCCTTCCCGGGCGCTGGCATGGGCGCGACGTGACCGTGGTCGACGTCTTCGAGGCTGTCGGCCAGCACTCGGCCGGCAAGCTCAGCCTGGGCGATCTCTGCGACCTCGAGCAGCACGCCTGCCCCGGCGACGGGGCCTGCGGCGGCCAGTTCACCGCCAACACCATGGCCTGCGTTTCGGAAGGCATCGGGCTCGCGCTGCCGCTCTCGGCCGCGCTGCCAGCGCCCTACGAGAGCCGCGACCAGTACGCCCGCGCTTCGGGCGAGGCGGTCGTGCGCCTGATCGAGCGCAACATCCGCCCGCGCGACATCTGCACCCGCCAGGCATTCGAAAACGCCGCCGTCGTGGTCGCGGCGACCGGCGGCTCGACCAACGGCGGCCTGCACCTGCCGGCGATGGCGAACGAGTGCGGCGTCGACTTCACCCTGCGCGACTTCGCCGAGATCGCGCGCCGCACGCCGTACCTCGCCGACCTGAAGCCTGGCGGCCGCTATGTGGCCAAGGACATGGGCGAGGCCGGCGGCATGCCCGTCCTGCTCAAGACCCTGCTCGAGGGCGGCTTCATCCACGGCGACTGCATGACGGTCACCGGCAAGACGATCGCGGAGAACCTCGCCGACGTGAAATGGCGCGACGACCAGGACGTGATCCGCCCTGTGTCGAACCCGCTCTCCGCGACCGGCGGGCAGGTCGGGCTCTGGGGCTCGCTCGCGCCCGAGGGCGCCATCATCAAGGTCGCGGGCCTCTCGGAGCGCAAGCATCGCGGCCCGGCGCGTGTGTTCGACGGCGAGGAAGCCTGCTTCGCGTCTGTCGAAGCCGGCGACTACAAGGACGGGGACGTGCTGGTCATCCGCTACGAGGGGCCGAAGGGCGGGCCGGGGATGCGCGAGATGCTGTCCACGACCGCCGCGCTGACCGGGCAGGGCAGGGGCGACAAGGTGGCGCTCGTCACCGACGGCCGCTTCTCTGGCGGCACCCACGGGCTCTGCGTCGGCCACGTCGGGCCTGAAGCGCAGGACGGCGGCCCCATCGGCCTGGTCGAGAACGGCGACATCATCTCGATCGATGCCGAAGCCGGGACCATCGAGATCGAGGTTGACCCGATCGTGCTCGAACGGCGCCTGCGCCACTGGGCACCGCGGCAGATCGACTTCGGCTCAGGAGCGCTGTGGAAATACGCCCAAGGCGTTGGCCCCGCCTACCTTGGGGCCGTCACCCACCCGGGCTTCAAGGGCGAGCGCAAGGTCTACGCAGATATCTGAGGCGAAGATGACGACCGCCAACCCCACGGCCGATCCGGCTGACGACATCCTCGAGGGGCCGCGCTTCGACAGCCTCTACAAGACTGTGATCGAGCCGCAGCTCGAAACACTGGAGCAAAAGCGCAAGGCGGCCGTTCGCGTCTTTCTTGTCATCCTGATGATCGGCGCGGTCCCGATCGTGGCCGAGCTTCTGTTCGTGCGCGGCGTCCCGCTGCTGTTCGTGACGATCGCGGTCGTCGCCGTCGTCGCCTACATCCCAGTCAGCCGTGTGCGGATGGCATCGAAGGAGACGGTGATCAACGCGCTCTGCGCGCCGCTCGACATCCTCTACGCCGAGACCAAGATCACGCCGCCGGCCTTCGACACCTTCCTCTCGCTCAACCTGTTGCCGCGCCCCAGCGGCAAGGTCTTCCAGGACTCCTTCAGCGGCCGGCATGGCGATTTCGACTTCGCGCTCTGCCAGGCGACGCTCCAGCAAGGCTCGAGCAAGTCGGAGCACGTTGTCTTCCGTGGCCAGATCTTTCGCATCACAACGCCCAGGCGGTTGCTCGGGACCACGGTCGTGCTGCGCGACTCCGGCTGGCTCGACCGCTTCGAATGTCCGGCCGGCCTGCAGAAGGTCGGATTGGAGGACCCCCAGTTCAACAAGATCTTCGCGGTGTTCGGCTCCGACCAGGTCGAGGCGCGGGAGATCCTCGACCCCGTGTTCATGGAGCAGCTGGTCGCGCTCGAACAGGCCTACGCCGGCGAACACGTGCGCTGCGGCTTCGTCGGCCCCGACCTTCTCATCGCCGTCGAAGGCCCGCTGCGCTTCGAGATCGGCGGCATGTTCAGCACGCTGGTCGACCGCGCGCGGGTTGAGCGCATCGCGGGCGACATCGAGGCCGTGTTCAAGCTCATCGACCAGTTCAAAAGCGCATGAGGACACTCGGGCTCCTGGGCGGCATGAGTTGGGAAAGCTCGGCCGTCTACTATCGCCGCCTGAACGGGGGCGTGCGCCAGCGGCTGGGCGGGCAGCATTCGGCCAAGCTCGTCATGTGGTCGGCCGACTTCGCGCCGATCGCCGCCATGCAAGCGGATGGCCGCTGGGACGAGGCGACCGCTGTGCTGGTCGATGCCGCGCGCGGGCTCGAACGCGCCGGCGCCGAGGCAATCCTGATCTGCGCCAACACGATGCACCGGATGGCCGGCGAGGTCGCCGCGGCGGTTGGTGTTCCGCTGATCCACGTCGCCGACGTCACCGCCGCGGCTATCCGCGCCGCCGGAGTCCAGAGGCCCCTGCTGCTGGCCACGGCGTTCGTCATGGAGCAGCCGTTCTACCGCGAGCGCTTGCGGGCGCGTGGCGTCGAAACGCTCGTCCCCCCGGAGGACGAGCGCCGGTGGCTGCACGCGATCATCTTCGATGAACTTGTGCAGGGCCGCTTCGAGGCCGGCTCGAGAGCGGAGGTCCTAGCCATGGTCGACCGCGCGGGCGCCGACCATGGCGCCGACGCCGTCATCTTCGGCTGCACCGAGATCGGTATGCTCGTTCCCGCCGGCGACGTATCGGTCCCCGTCTTCGACACCCTCGAACTGCACGTCGAAGCGGCGCTCGCCTTCGCGCTGGGCTAGCCGAGCGGGTGAATGCCGCCGGTGAAGTACGGGTGCGCCCAGAGCACCGCGGCCCAGACGGCGACGGCGACGAGCAGCCGCCACCAGATTTCGCCCACCTTCAGCTGCTGGCGGCCCTGAACGATGGCGGCGAACGGAATGTTCGAAGTTTTGGCCTCGAACGCGCGATAGCGGTCGCCCAGCGCGCGCCTGCGCTTGGCGTCGATGCTGAGCGGGCCTAGGAGCGCCGTGATCAGGATGCCGCCGAACAGGATGAGGTCGGCCAGCCGGCCGTTGGCGATGATGTGCGCGACCGCCCAGATCGCCGCGCCCCACAGGAAGGGATGCCGCGTGATGCGCGTCATGCCGGTGACCGCCGTCGGCTTGTCCACCTGCGCATCGCCGCGGACGCGGGTCGGGCTGTTGGTGAGCAAGCCCGGTACGGCGAACAGGAAGGCGATGAAGACGAGCAGAATCGCCGGGTCGCGGGTTGCGTGGCCAATGCCCCAGAAGGCTTGGTTTTGCGCCGACGCGCGCGCGCCGCCGAACGCGATGATCATCCAGACCAACGCGCCGATCGAGGCGAGCGAGAAAATGCCCAAGTAGGCCCCTTCGCCAGTGACCGCGACGATGCGGTCGCGCACGGACGTTCCGGAGATCAGGAAGTGGATGGCGATGAAGGCGGCCGCCGCCGCAACGAGCATCAGCATGGCGAGCCTCCCTCGGTCGTAGTCGCACCATGCTCCGCGCCCCGGCTCAAGGGAAGGAAAGGGTGTCGGCCAGCAGGCCCTTCGCGTGCATGTAGTCGGCGAGCGAGGTGAAGCTCGCCGTCCGGATCGCCCCGTGCTGGTCGTCGAGCGCCAGCCGGCCATCGATGACAGCGCCGAACGTGCGCACCAGGGGATTTAGCTTCACGTCGGTCGGCTTGAACTCCCTGCGGATGGCGGCGTCGATGCGGTCGACGTCGGTGATGTCGAGGCGCGCGGCCACCACAAGGCGGAGCAGGAAATCGGTGCAGTTCTGATGCCGGCGCTCGAACGGGTTGGCCATCAGGCTGTAGGCGGGATTGTGCAAGGCCGCGTAGGCCGGCGAGTGGAGCAGCGCCAGCAGTCGCGCCTGCATCGCGTCTGTCGGGATCAGCACTGCGGCCCTAGGGGGCGTGACCGAGCCGGTGAAGAAGCCCTGCGGCGTGTCCTCCACGAGGTCCGAGCGGTCGCACGGCAGGCGCCGACCGTCGCCTTGGTAGAGGTTGAAGGTCGAGTAGCTGGCGCCGGCGTCATCCGCGCGCACCCAGAGCCCGCCGTGGCTGAACAGCATGTCCTTGGGCATGTCCCCGGGCGGCAGGCCGACGCGGAAGACGATCGCAACCTTGGCGCTGCGGGCGGCGAGCGCGCTTTCGACGGCCACGGCGAACGCGCCGGCGTCCACGGCGCTCAAGTGCCGCGCCGGCAGCGCCGGGCAGGCCGCGTGGGCCGGCGCACCGACCAGCGCCAGCGCGAGCGCCAGCATGCCCCACAGCGCCGCCAACGAGCCCTGGTGGACCCGGGTCAATTCAGATTGAGCTCGACCACCACCGGCACGTGGTCGGAGGGCTTGTCCCAGCCGCGCGCCGACTTGTGGATGGTGACGCCGGCCAGTCTGTCTGCCGCCTGCGGCGAGAGCAGGGCATGGTCGATGCGGATGCCGTGGTTCCGCTGCCAGGCGCCGGCCTGGTAGTCCCAGAAGGTGTAGCCGCCCGGTGCGCCAACGGCCTCGGCATAGGCGTCGGTGAGCCCCAGCCACTTCAGCGCGCGCCAGGCCGCCCGGGTCTCCGGCTGGAAGAGCGCGTCGCCCATCCAGGACGCCGGGTTGTCGGCGTCCTCCGGCTCCGGGATGACGTTGTAGTCGCCGGTGAGCACGAAGCGCTCCTCGAGCGCCAGCAGCGCGCGCGCATGGGCGTTCAGCCGCTCCATCCAGGCCAGCTTGTAGTCGAAGCGGTCGGTGCCGATCGGGTTGCCGTTTGGCAGGTAGATCGACGCCACGCGAACCGGCTCTGGACCCGAGACCACCGCTTCGATGTAACGGGCATGGTCGTCGCCATCGTCGCCCGGCAGCCCCTTGCGCACGTCCTCGAGCGGCGTCTTCGAGAGCAGGGCGACGCCGTTGTAGCTCTTCTGGCCGTGGACGGCCGTGTTGTAGCCCAGCCGCTCGAACGCATCGGTGGGGAACTTCTCGTCGACGCACTTGATCTCCTGCAGGCAGGCGACGTCGGGGCTCGCCTCGGAGAACCACTTCAGCACCGTGTCCAACCGGGCGTTGACCGAGTTGACGTTCCAGGTCGCAATGCGCATGGGCTTAGTCTGCAACGGTCCCGTTCGGGACGGAAGCCGCTTTGGAGTGAACGATGACCGCGTCCGTCGCCGACAATCCCATCCTTGCCGATTGGGGGAGCGCCCACGGCGGCGCGCCGGCGTTCGACAAGATCAGCGTCGAGCACTTCCTGCCGGGGCTCGACGAGGCGATGGCCCGCTACCGCGCCGAGCTCGCCGTGATCGCGTCCAACCCGGAACCGCCGAGCTTTGGGAACACGCTCGAGGCCATGGAGCGGTCGGGCCGCGCCTTCCGCCAGGCGACGGCGCTGATGAGCGTCTTCACCTCCACCATGAACAGCCCGGCGATGCAGGCGGTGCAGCGCGAGGCGGCCCCCAAGCTCGCCGCGTTTCGTGACGAGATCTTCCACAACCGACCGCTGTTCGATCGCATCCGCGCCGTCTACGAGGCGCGCGAAACCGCGGGGCTCACGCCGGAGCAGCAGCGGCTGGCCCATGTCATCCACCAGCGCTTCGAGCGGCAGGGCGCGGCGTTGCCGCCGGCCGAGAAGCATCGCCTGGCCGAGATCAACCAGCGCCTGGCCAGCCTCTACACCGCGTTCAGCCAGAACATCCTGGCCGACGAAGAGGGCTTGGCGCTCATCCTCGACTCCGAAGCCGACCTCGACGGCCTGCCGACCGACATGATCGAGGCCGCGCGCGTCGCCGCCGCCGAGCGCGGTCACTCCGGCAAGTGGGCGATCCCCAACACCCGCTCGGCCATGGATCCGTTCCTGACCTATTCCACGCGCCGCGACCTGCGCGAGAAGGCGCTGAAGCTCTGGTCGAGCCGCGGCGACAATGCGGGCGAGCACGACAACAACCCGATCATGACCGAGGTGCTCAAGCTGCGCGTCGAGAAGGCGAAGCTGCTCGGGCATCCGACTTTTGCCCACTGGATCACCGACGGGCAGATGGCCAAGACTCCGGACGCCGCCATGGGCCTCCTGCGCCAGGTCTGGGGCCCGGCCGTCGCCCGGGCGCGCGAAGAGATCGCCGAGATGCAGGAGATCGCCGCCGCCGAAGGTTCCAACGAGCCGCTCGAGGCGTGGGATTACCGCTACTACGCTGAGAAAGTCCGGCAGGCCAAATACGACCTCAGCGACGAGGCGGTGAAGCCCTACCTGCAGCTCGACAAGCTGCGTGAGGCGATGTTCTGGGCCGCAGGCGAAATCTACGACCTGACGTTCAAGCGGGTCGACGACGCGCCGGTCTACCACCCGGACGTCGAGGTCTTCGAGGTCGCCCGCGGCGGGGAGCGCGTCGGCCTTTGGTACTTCGATTTTCTCGCTCGCGCCGGCAAGAGCTCCGGCGCCTGGATGAGCGAGTACCGCACGCAACAGGGCCTCGCCGGCGTCCCGCCGGTGATCTCCAACAACTCCAACTTCATTCCGGCCGGGCCCGGCGAGCCGGTCCTGATCTCATGGACCGATGCGGTGACGCTGTTCCACGAGTTCGGCCACGGCCTGCACGGGCTGAACTCGAAGGTGACCTACCCGTCGCTCGCGGGCACCGCGGTGGTGCGCGACTTCGTCGAGCTGCCGAGCCAGTTGAACGAGCGCTGGCTGCCGACGCCGGAGCTGCTGCGGCGTTTCGCCGTCCACTATCGGACAGGCGAGCCGATGCCGGCGGAGCTGACCGAAAAGGTGCTCAAGGCGCAGAATTTCCGCCAGGGGTTCAACACCACCGAATACCTCGCCTGCGCCATCCTCGACCTGGAGGCGCATTTGGCGGCCGACGAGGCGTTCGACGCAAGGGCGTTCGAGCGCGACGCGCTGGCCAAGCTGGGCATGCCGCGCGAGATCGTCCTGCGCCACCGGCTGCCGCATTTCTCCCATGTGTTCTCAGGCGAGTCCTACGCGGCGGGCTACTTCAACTACATCTGGGCCGACGTCTTGAGCGCCGACGCGGCCGAAGCCTTCGCCGAGGCGCCAGGCGGCTTCTACGATCGCGCGCTCGCCAAGACGCTGCTGGAGACTGTGCTCAGCGTCGGCAACACGGTCGACGCCGCTGAGACCTACCGGCGCTTCCGCGGCCGCGACGCGGAGACCGGCGCACTGATGCGCAGCCGCGGCTTCGAGCCGGCGAACGCCTGACGCCGCGCTTGCGCATCGTCGCGATCGCCGCCCCGGACGATCCGCGCATCGCGGCCTATCGCGAGGTGCGCGAACGCGATCTGGCCGGCCGCAAGGACGGCTTCATCGCCGAGGGCGAGGTGGTGCTGCGCGTGCTGCTGAGCCCTGGCGCGCGCTGCAAGCCGAAGTCGCTGTTGATCGCCGAAAACCGGCTCGCGCGCCTAGAGCCGCTCATCGCCGAGCTCGACACCGCCATCCCGGTCTATGCAGCGAGCCAGGCGGTCATGAACGCGATCGTGGGCTTCCCCATCCATCGCGGCATGCTGGCGCTCGGCGAGCGGCCGCCCGATCCAGGCGCGGGCGTGCTTCTTGCCGGCCTGCCGCCTCGCGCGCTGGTCATGGTCCTCTTCGGCGTCGCCAACCACGACAACATGGGCGGGCTGTTCCGCAACGCCGCCGCCTTCGGGGTTGACGCGGTTCTGCTCGACCCGCGTTCGTGCGATCCGCTGTATCGCAAGGCCATCCGTGTGTCGGTCGGCGCTACGCTGAGGGCTCCGTTCGCCCGCTTGGCCGAGGGCGAGGACGCGCTCGCGCTTCTAGAGGGCGCAGGGTTCACGCCGCTCGCCCTCTCGCCGAGCGGAGCCGAGCCGGTCGCCGCCGTCGTGCGGCCGGCGCGGGCGGCGGTCCTGTTCGGCGCGGAGGGGCCGGGTTTGCCGCCGGACCTCCTCGCGCGGGCCCGGACGCTGGCTATCCCGATGGCGGCCGGCTGGGATTCGCTGAACGTCGCCGCCGCCAGCGCCATCGTGCTGCACAAGCTCACGTCGGACGAGGCGTGGCGCTGATTCCGCGGGCGTTGCGTCAAAACCGGTGCTTTTATGCGCCCCTCGCGGATGCTCAGCCCCGCGTTCACGTCACAGCCTGGGGGGTCCATGGCGACCGCAGCGAGCATTCAGGGGGACGCCGCCCCAAGCCGACCTGACCGGGCGCTGATGCTGGCGTCGATCGTGATCGTCGTGGGCGTCCTCTCCACCACGCTCGCTCAGACCGGCGTGCTCGCCCGCCTTCCGCTGCAGAACATGCTCAAGAACGAGCTGCACATCAGCCGCTCGGCCAGCGCCAGCTTCTTCTTCCTCGCCGGCCTGCTCTGGTATTTCAAGCCGCTGGCCGGGATCTTCACAGACGCCTTCCCCATCCTCGGCACCCGCCGGCGCAGCTACCTCCTGATCTCGACCGTGCTGGCCACCGCGTGCTGGCTCGGCCTCTACTTCACGCCGCACCGCTACGGCCCGCTGCTGTGGACCTGCATGCTGATCAGCAGCTGCATGGTATTCGCGAGCGTCGTGATCGGCGGCTACATGGTCGAGATCGCCCAGGCGATCCGGGGCACGGGGCGGCTGACCGCGATCCGCCAGTTCGTTGGCCTGGGCTGTTCGCTGGTCGCCAGCCCGGCCGGCGGCTACCTGGCGGCGATCAGCTTCGGATGGACCGCCGTCGCCTGCGGCGGGGTCATGGCGCTTCTGTTCCCGGCAACGCTGTTGTTCCTGCGCGAGGAGCGCAAGCGGGTGATCGCGAGCGAGGTCCTGGCCGATGCCGGGCGGCAGCTCGCTCGCGTCGGCTCGGCGGGCGCCATGTGGGCCGCGGCCGGGCTCTCGGCGCTGTTCTACGTCGCGCCCGGGCTGTCGACGGCGTTCTTCTACCGGCAGCAGGACGTGCTGCACATGACCACGGTCCTGCAGGGCTACGCCGGATCGGTCGGCGTTGCGACCGGCTTCGCCGCCGTTCTCGCATACGCCTACGCCTGCCGGAGGATCAACTTCCGCGTGCTTTTGCTCGGCAGCATGGCGGTGGCCGGCGCCGCGCACATCCTTTTCATCTACTACACCTCGATCCCCCGAGCGTTCGCGCTGGGTGCCCTGGACGGATTCACCTTCACGCTGGCGGAGCTGGTGATGATGGATCTGGCGATGCGCGCGACGCCGGCTGGCAGCGAGGGACTGGGTTTCTCGCTGATGATGAGCGCGCGCAACCTGCCGCTGTTCGCGACCGACGTGCTGGGCTCGAACCTGCTCGACCACTTCCACTGGACGTTCAACGCGCTCGTGCTCGCCAACGCTGCCGTCATGATCGCCTCGACGCCGCTCATGCTGCTGCTGCCGCGCCGCTACTTCCGCGCTCGCGACGCCGAGCTTATCCGGGAAGAAGAGCTCTACGAGCCAGCGCCCGTGCCCGCCACCCAGATCGAGACCTGAGCCTGCTCAGTCCTGCGCGAAGCGCGCCAGGTCGCTGGCGGCGCCCTTGTCAAAGCGTCTAGGGCGCCGCGTGCGCCTTGACGAAAGCAGCGACCGCGTCGGCGACGCCGGGGGCGAGCGGCAGGCTCGGGTCGGCGTAAGTCGCGATGTTGGCGGTCCGGTCTGCCGGCGCGACCTTGAGGACGTGGTTCACGCCCTGCAGCAGCACGAGTTCGACGCCCGGGCGGGCGTGCGCCAGCATCTGGGCGTCCTCGACCGACACCTGCAGGTCTGTCGTCCCCTGCATGACGAGCACGGGGCCGGCATAGGCGGCGAGCAGCTTCACCGGATCCTGCGCCATCAGATCGACCAGGTAGTCCTGCACCGAGGGGCGAAAGAGCGGCAACAGCGCCGGGTTCATGCTGGCAGCGTCGACATGCTGGCCCGCTTCAAGCTTGGCGAGCGCCGCCAGCGCCTCGGGTAGGATCGGCGCGTTTGCCGGGTTGTCCTTCAGCTGCTCAGCGATCACGTCGCCGAACCGGCGGCCCATGCCGGAAACCAGGATGATCCCGCAGATCCCCTCCGGCCGCTGCGCCGCCGCCTCTGCGACCAGCGCCCCCTCGCTGTGCCCGAGCACCCAGATGCATGGCGCGCCGGTCGTCGCCTTCAGCGACGCGATCCAGGCGTGCACGTCGCTCGCATAGTCGCCGATGGTCACCTGGTCGGGGCTCTTGACCGCCGGCGCGCTCGCGAACATGCCGCGCTTGTCGATGCGGGCGCTGGCGATGTCGTCAACGGCGAGCGCTTCGGCGAGCAGGCGGTACGGCGCGGCCTTCACCCCCAAAGGATCGTCGCCGTCGCGATCTGTAGGCCCCGAGCCCGGGACGATCAGGACCACAGGTGCGTGCGGGTTGTCCGCCGGCGCGAGCAGCGTGCCTTTCAGCAGCACAAGCGGCCCCGGCGCCGCGACGAAAGTCTCGATCGGCGCGGCCATGGCGGGTTCGGCTACGAGGGCGGCTAGGGCAGCGACGACGGCCGCAGCGATGGCGTATCTGGGCATCCGCTAACGCTGGATCGTCGCGTTAGATCGAGAAGCTGACGCCGCAGCCGCAGCTGGAGCGGGCGTTGGGGTTGCGAACGCGGAACTCGGCGCCGGCGAGCTCGTCGACGAAGTCGATCTCTGCGCCGTTCAGAAGCGCCAGCGAAACGACGTCGACCAGCGCGGACGCCCCGTCGCGCTCCACCTTAAGGTCGTCCGGATCTGCGGCATCGACCAAGTCGAACTTGTAGGAGAAGCCCGAGCAACCGCCGGCCTCGACAGCCACGCGCAGCATCACCGGCCGGCCCTCGCGCCGGGCGATGGCGTGCAGCCGCTGGGCGGCGCTTTCGGAGAGGGTGACGGGCGTTGGCATCGGTGCTGCTGACTCGGGTTCACTCCTATATGAGACCAGCGCGGCTTGTGCGAAAGAGGCGCCGCTACCGCAAGGATTGCCGCATGGCGCCTGCAAAGGCTCCGCCCACGCCGTTCCGCGCCTCCTTCGCCGCCGATCCGGCGGCCTCGGCCGGGCGGCGATACCCCGAGCCCGCCAGCCGCACGCGCACGCCCTTCGCTCGCGATCGCGACCGCATCATCCACACCCAGGCGTTCCGGCGGCTGAAGGAGAAGACCCAGGTCTTCGTCGCTCACGAAGGCGACCATTTCCGCACCCGGCTCACCCATTCGCTCGAGGTCTCGCAGATCGCCCGCTCGCTGGCCAAGGCGCTAGGTCTGGACGACGACCTGGCCGAGGCGGTCGCACTTGCCCACGATCTCGGCCACCCTCCGTTCGGCCATGCCGGCGAGGAGGCGCTCGACGCCGCGAGCGAGCTCTACGGCGGCTTCGACCACAATGTGCAGACCTTCCGTGTCGTCACCGAGCTCGAGCGCCGCTACCCCGACTTCGACGGACTGAACCTCAGCTGGGAGACGCTCGAGGGCGTGGTCAAGCACAACGGCCCGATTCTGGACCGCCTGGAGCGCCCGTCGTGGCGGCCGATCGCCCGTTTCAACGCCGAGTACGACTTGAGGCCCGGGACATACGCCTCCGCCGAGGCGCAGGTCGCCGCCCTGGCCGACGACATCGCCTACAACAACCACGACGTGGACGATGGCCTGCAGGCCGGCCTCTTCGGCCTCGACGAGCTGATGAGCGTGCCGCTGATCGGGCCGATCCTGGCCGCGCTCAAGGCCGACCGGCCGACGCTCGACGAGCAGCTCACCCGGCTGGAGGCGGTTCGGCGGATGATCGGCGCCATGGTCGACGACGTGCTCGCGCAGACGGCGCGCAACGTCAGCGACGGCCATGTGGAGAGCATCGAGGACGTGCGCGCGCTCGCCCGGCCGCTGGTCGGCTTCTCGACCGAGATGGCCGAGGACCTGGGTCGCTTGCGGCTCTTCCTGACGCGCCGGATGTATCGGCATTTCCGCGTCAACCGCACGCGCAGCCAGGCGCGCCGCATCATCGCCGAGCTGTTCGCGCTGTTCACCGCCGAGCCCGACGTGCTGCCGACCGAGTGGTACGAGCGGGCGCGGATGCGCGACGAGGCCGGGCGTGCGCGCGTCGTCTGCGACTACATCGCCGGCATGACCGACCGCTACGCCATCGAGGAACACCGCAAGCTGTTCAATCTCGACGTCTGGGGGTGATCGGGCGGCCAGCGGCTCGCGAAACGGCGTTAGAGTGGGGCGAGGGGGGTGATTCGCGGGGGACCTCGGCGGAGCTTTGAGCATGACCGACCAGGATCGCGGCGCCTATGCGCCGCAGAACGATGCGCCGCTCGCCTTCGACCCCAGGCGCGCCGGCGCACGGCGCGGGCCGCCGCCGGTGACGCTGGTCGTGAGCGTGGTCGTGCTCTGCGCGATCGTGATCGGCGGCGTCATGCTCTACCGGCACGGCGCGCGCGAGCCTGGCCAGGCCCCGCAGGTGGTCGGGACGCCGGTGGGCGACTTCAAGCAGGCGCCGCCCTCGTCCGAGGCCCCCGCCGACTCGTCCGCCAGCCTGCAGATCTACAAGACCGAGGTGCCGCCGGCGGGCGAGACTCCGCCGGCGCCCGCCTTCGCGCCGCCGCCCGAGCAGCCCAGGCCCAGGCCGATCGCGCGGCCGGCGCCGACCCCGCCCGTGACCGCCGCATCGCTGCGGCCGGCCGAGCCGGCACCGACGATTGTCGCGCAGAACACAGTGCGCAGCCCTGTCCAGGCCACCGCGAAGATCGCGCCGCCTCCGCCCAAAGCGCCGCCGGCGCCGAAGACGGTCGTCGCCAAGCTGGCGCCGCCGAAAGCGCCGCCGGCCGTGAAGGTCCCGCCCGCCGAGCCCACAACGGCGCCGACGACCGGCGGCGAGGCGCTGGTGCAGATCGGCGCGCTCTCCTCGCCTGCGCTCGCCGATAAGGCCTGGGGCGACGTCGCCAAGCAGATGAGCGGGGCGATGTCCGGCAAGACCCGCAAGGTCGAGACGACCTCGAAGGACGGCAAGACCTTTTACCGTGCCTACGTCGGCGGGTTCGCCGATCACGCGGCGGCGGTCGGCTTCTGCTCGGCGCTGAAGGCGAAGGGCACGTTCTGCATCGTGCGGTGAGCGCGCGCGCCTGCATCCTCGGCTGTTCCGGAGCGGCGCTGAGCGGCGCCGAGCGCGGCTTCTTCCGCGCGGCCGACCCGTGGGGCTTCATTCTATTCAGGCGCAACGTCGAGAGCCCGGACCAGGTGCGCCGGCTGGTCGAGGCCTTGCGCGCCAGCGTGGGCCGCTCGGACGCGCCGGTTCTGATCGACCAGGAGGGCGGCAGGGTCCAGCGGCTTCGGCCGCCCCACTGGCCGGCCTATCCGCCCAGCGGCGCCTATGGCGAGATCCCGTCCGCGGAGCGGCGCGAGATGGTCTGGCTGGGCGCGCGCCTGATCGCCCATGACCTGCACGCGCTTGGCGTCACGGTCGACTGCCTGCCGGTGCTCGACGTTCCGGCGCCGGACGCCCACGAGGTGATCGGCGACCGCGCCTACGCGCGCGAGCCCGCCGAAGTGGCGCGCCTTGGCCGCGCCGCGGCCGAGGGTCTCATTGCCGGCGACGTGCTGCCGGTCATCAAGCACATCCCTGGCCACGGGCGCGCCCGCGTCGACAGCCACAAGCGCTTGCCCGCGGTCGACGCCTCGCTGGCCGAGCTCGAGGCGCGCGACTTTGCGCCCTTCCGCGCGTTGGCCGACATGCCGATGGCGATGACCGCGCACGTGGTCTACCGCGCGCTCGATCGCGCGCGCCCCGCCACGACCTCGCCGTTGGTTATCGCCGATATCATCAGGGGCGCCATCGGCTTTCAGGGCCTCCTGATCAGCGACGATCTCTCGATGAATGCGCTGAAGGGCGGGCTTGGGGAGCGGACGCGGGCCGCGCTCGCCGCCGGCTGCGACGTGGCCCTCCACTGCAACGGCGATGCGGAGGAGATGGCGAGCGTCGTCGACGCGGCGCCTACGCTCGCCGGCGAGGCGCTGGCGAGGGCGAAGGCCGCGCTCGCTCGCCTGCCTCGCGAGATCGGTCTCTTCGACGCGATGGAAGGGCGCGCTCGCTTTGACGCCGCCTTCGATGGAAGATGGGCGGCATGAGTCAGGTCGATCAGCCGTCCTTCGACTTCGCCGCCGCCGAAGCCGCCGCGGAGGATGGCGCGGCGCTGATCGTCGACCTCGACGGCTACGAGGGGCCGCTGCACATCCTGCTGGCGCTCGCGCGCGCCCAGAAGGTCGATCTGCTCAAGCTTTCCATCACCGACCTCGCCGACCAGTACCTGGCCTTCATCGCCACCGCCCAGCGCGCCAATTTCATCCTCGCCGCCGACTACCTCGTGATGGCGGCCTGGCTCGCCTACCTGAAGTCGCGCCTGCTGTTGCCCAGCTTTGCGCCCCGCCAGGCCGGCGAGCGCGCGCCGGAGGAGCTGGCCCGGGAGCTGGCGATCCGCCTCGCCCACCTGGATGCGCTGCGCAAGGCCGCCGAAGCCCTGCAGGCGCGGCCGATCCTCAGGCGTGACGTCTTCCCGCGCGGCGACCCGGAGGCCATCCAGATCACCGCCTCGCGACCGCTGGAGGGCGACCTCTATGCGCTGGTGCAGGCTTACGTCGGCCAGCGCGTGCGCGACACGGGGCGCCACTATCGACCGACCGCGCCCAAGGCCTACGCGCTCGAGGACGCCCGCCATCGGTTGCGCGGCCAGCTGCCCGAGCTCCGCGCCTGGACGGCGCTGGCGGCGATCGCGCCGTTCGCGGCCCTGGGCGACCCGGACGCGCCGACCCGGGCTTCGTTCCTGGCCTCGACGCTGGCCGCCGGCCTGGAGCTGGTGCGAGAAGGCGAGCTCGAGGCGCGCCAGCTCGAGGCGTTCGCCGAGCTCTACCTCCGCGCCCGCCTCAGGCTGGAGGCCGCGGAGTGACCGATCCGGCCGAGACCGAACGGCGCATCGAGGCGCTGTTGTTCGCCGCCGCCGGGCCGCTGAGCGCGGCCGACCTGGCGCGTCGGTTGCCCGAGGGCGCCGACGTTGGGCCGGCCCTGATGGCGCTGAAGGCCCGTTATGCCGAGCGCGGCGTGAACCTCGTCTGCGTCGCAGACATGTGGCGGCTGCAGACTGCGCCCGATCTCGCCTTCCTGATGACCGAGGAGCGGCAGGAGCCGCGTCGCCTGTCGAAAGCGGCGCTCGAGACGCTGGCCATCGTCGCCTACCACCAGCCGACCACCCGTGCCGAGATCGAGGCGATCCGCGGCGTGCAGGAGAGCCGCGGCACGGTCGATCTCTTGCTCGAGATCGGTCTTATCCGCATGCGCGGGCGCCGGCGCTCGCCCGGGCGGCCGATCACCTTCGGAACCACCAGCGCCTTCCTCGAGCACTATGGCCTTGCCAGCCTCGCCGACCTGCCGGGAGCGCAGGAGATGAAGAGCTTGGGCCTCGTCGGCGACGAGCTCGGCTTCGACTTCACGACCCCGGATCCAGCGCTCGCGCGCCCCGACGACGAGGAGTTGCTGGAACCCGCCGACGCCCCCGAGTTCAACCAGGACTATCTCGGCGAAGCGGACTGACGGCCGCTGGCCTGACGAGTTGCCTGCCGGCGCCGGGCTATGGTCTATGCGGGCATGTCCACTGTTCCCGCCGCACAGCCGAACAGGTTCGCGCGCGCGGTCCGCGCGCTGTCGCAGACCGGCCGTCGGATCGAGGCGGCGGTCGAGCGCTGGCTTGCGAAGAACTCGCTTGCTGAAACCAGCGAGATCATCTCGCGCACCGCCGTCCCGTGGGCCGCAACGCTCGAGGCCAACTGGACCACGATCCGCCGCGAGCTGGACGAGGTGCTGCGCGAGCGGGCGGCGCTGCCGACGATGCAGGAACTGTCGCCGTATCAGGAACGGATCGTGCAGGGACGTGTTTGGAAGGCGTTCGTCTTCCGCGCCTACGGCATGCGCTTTTCCGACAACTGCCGGCGTTGTCCCGAGACGGCGAAGTTGCTCGACGCCGTTCCTGGCCTCGAGGTCGCCTTCTTCTCCGTGCTCGAGCCTGGCGCGCACCTGGCTGCGCACCGCGGCGCCTATAAAGGCCTGATCCGCACCCATCTCGGCCTTGTGGTTCCTGAACCGCGCGACCGGGTGCGAATGAAGGTCGGCGGCGAAACCATCGTCTGGCAAGAGGGCAGGGCGGTCACGTTCGACGACACCTACCGGCACGAGGTCTGGAACGACACAGATGGCGTGCGCGTCGTGCTCTTGATCGACACGCCGCGGCCGCTCGCCCCGGGCGCGGCCCGCGTCAATTGGCTGATCGTGCGCGGGGCGCGCATCGCGCCGATGGCCTTCGAGTTCTACCGCCGGCTCCGTAAGCGGCCGTCCGAGATCAAGGCCTGAGGGGCGGCGAATGGCCACCGAGGACGACGTCCGTCGCCTCGCGCTGGCATTGCCGGGCGTCATCGCCGACGAGCGCCACGGCCAGCGCCACTATACGATCGAGGGGAAGGCTATCGCGTGGGCCTACTTGGCGCGGGACAAGCCAAAGGAGAAACGCACGCTCCGCACCGGCATGGTCGCCATCCGCTGCCCGCTGGAAGAGAAGGAGATGCTGATCGAGGCGGCGCCGGAGATCTACTTCGACGACGACCACTATCGCGGCTTTCCCGGCGTGCTCGTCCGGCTGGCGGCGATCAGCGAGGCGGAGCTTGCGGTGCGCCTCGCTCGTGCGTTCGAGATCCAGGCGCCCAAACCCCGCGAGCGCTAGGCTTGCCGCTCAGGGGCGCGCTTGCTAATCGCTCGCCCTCCGGCCACGCGCGCCGGCGGGTCACGCTCTCCGGCGCGATTGTTCGTTGTCTGGAGGAGTGTAGCTCAGCTGGTAGAGCATCGGTCTCCAAAACCGAGGGCCGGGGGTTCGAGTCCCTCCACTCCTGCCACTATATTCCTGCCGCCGCGGCGATTGGGGTCGCGGGTGCGAAAGAAAGCCGCCGAATGGCCAAGGATCAGGGTCTGACGCCCGCTCTTCCCAGGGGACGCTCGCCCGTGCCGGCGAACGAGCCGCCGAAGAAGCGCGTCTCGCCGGTCCAATTCTTCCGCGAGGTCCGCGCCGAGGCGCGTAAGATCACCTGGACCAGCCGACGGGAGACCTGGATCACGTCGGTCATGGTGTTCATCATGATCGTGGTCGTCGCGATCTTCTTCGTGCTCGTGGACCTCGGCCTGCGCGCGCTCATGGAGCTCATTCTGAAGCTCGCCGCTTCTTAAGAGAGATCACAAAGATGCCCGCCGAAGCGGCCGAAGCCGTCAAAACCAATCCCAGGCACAAGTGGTACATCGTCCACGCCTACTCGAACTTCGAGAAGAAGGTGGCCGAGTCGATCCGTGAGCAGGCCAAGGCTCAGGGCCTGGAGGACTGCTTCTCGGAGATCCTCGTGCCGACCGAGGACGTGGTCGAGATCCGCCGTGGGCGGAAGGTCAACGCCGAGCGCAAGTTCTTCCCCGGCTACGTTCTGGTGAAGATGGACCTGACGGACGAGGCCTATCACCTGATCAAGAACACCCCGAAGGTGACGGGGTTCTTAGGCTCGGGCACCAAGCCGATGCCGGTCTCCGAAAAGGAGGTCGCCCGCATCATCGGCGCGATCGAGGAGGGGGTCGAGCGGCCGAAGCCCACCATCACCTTCGAGATCGGCGAGTCGGTCCGCGTCATCGACGGCCCCTTCGCGAGCTTCAACGGCTCGGTCGAGCAGGTCGACGAAGAACGCGCCCGCCTGCGCGTCACCGTCTCCATCTTCGGCCGCGCCACCCCGGTCGAACTCGAATACGCCCAGGTCGAAAAGACCAGCTAATCCTGCTACCCTGCGTAGCGGGGCGGCAGAATGAACCACCAAGCACACCAAGCACACCAAGAGGTCGCGGCCGGCATCGACCGCATCGCGCGATCGATCGTCGATGCTGGGCTCAGTGTGCACCAAGCTCTCGGTGCAGGCTTGCTGGAGTCAGCCTACGAGCAATGCCTCGCCTTCGAGCTGACGTCGCGGGGCCTGGTCTGGCAGCGTCAACTGCCGCTGCCCATCGCTTATCGCGGCGTGAAACTCGACGCGGGTTATCGGTTGGACTTGCTCGTCGAGAACTCCGTCATCGTTGAGATCAAGGCCGTGGAGGCGCTTACGCGTCTCCACGGCGCTCAGATGCTCACTTACCTGAAGCTTTCTGGCATGAGGCTCGGCCTGCTCATGAACTTCAATGTCGCGCTGTTCAAAGACGGCGTGAAGCGGTTCGCACTCTGAGCTCGGCATCTTTGTGTGCTTGGTGTGCTTGGTGGTCAAAGTATTACGGCGCAGCCTATTCCTCCGGCCGCCAGAGCCAGCGGAGGGCGTCGGCGAAGAGAGCGCCTCCGTGGCGGAGGCTGTGGCCGCCTTCGCCGAAGACGAACTTGAAATCGTAGCCGGCGAACTGAAGCGCCGCGGCGACCGCCTTGTTCGCCAGCGGCCAGTTGCCGTGGATGATGTCGGCATCGGCCTCGCCGCTCTGCATCCAGACGCGGATCGGCTTGCGTTCGGTCTTGCGGATCAGGGGCGGGTAGTTGTGCCCGCCGCGGATGGCGGTGAATGAGCCACAGTGGCTGATCACGCGACCGAACGCGTCCGGCCGATGCCAGGCTGCGGTGAAGGCGCAGATCCCCCCGCTCGAGATGCCGCAGATCGTCCGCCGCCTGGGGTCGGTCGTTAGCTTGCAGCCGATCTGGCTCTCGACAAACGGCGACGCGTCCTCGAGCAGGAAGCGCACGTAGTCGTCGGTCATGCTGTCATATTCGATGCTGCGTTGCCGGTCGCGGCCTGGGCGCGGCTCGGCGCCCTCGCGCCTGCCGGGCTGAATGAACAGCGCCACCGTCGGCGGTGCCTCTTCCGCTGCGATCAGGGTGTCCAACACCGCGGTCGCGCGGACGGGCCCGTTGCGGTTCAGGTATCCGGCGCCGTCCTGGAACACGATCAGCGCCGGCGCAGGCCCGGTGGGATCGAAGTTCGCCGGCGTGTAGATCCACAGGTCGCGGCTCGTGCCGGGAAAGATCCGCGCGCCCGCCCAATCGCGATGCGAGGCCACGCTCCCGCGCGGCGTGTCGTCAGCCGGGAAAGCCTCCGGGTTGGGATGATACTGCCGGTCGCCGGGCGTGTTCGCCGCAGCCGCGATTTCGGCATTCGAGCGGCCGTTGATCACGACCGCCCAAGGGTCCGGCTCGTCGGCGACCGAGCGATGCAGGCCGAGCGCCTCGTAGGTCTTGAAGTCCATTCCGGCTCCTCCCTTCATTGCGGCGGGCGGGGGAACCTGCTACACGCCCGCGCCTTCGGGCTTAAGCCGCCCGACACCCAAAATCCGTGGGAGGGGCGCCACCCCGCACCACGGCCTTTCGCTTAGTCTGAGAGGACAACGATGGCCAAGAAGATCCTGGGCTACATCAAGCTGCAGGTGCCCGCGGGCGCCGCAACACCGTCGCCGCCCATCGGGCCGGCGCTCGGCCAGCGCGGCGTCAACATCATGGGCTTCTGCAAGGAGTTCAACGCCCGCACCGAGAAAGAGGTGCGCGGCACGCCGCTGCCGACGGTGATCACCGTCTATCAGGACAAGAGCTTCACCTTCATCACCAAGACCCCCCCGGCGAGCTTCTTCTTGAAGGAAGCGGCCGGTCTGAAGTCGGGCGCGAAAGAAACCGGCCGTGAGACGGTCGGCTCGGTGACGCGCCAACAGCTGCGCGACATCGCCCAGAAGAAGATGAAGGACCTGAACGCCAACGACATCGAGGCCGCCGCCCGCATCATCGAGGGCTCGGCGCGCTCGATGGGCCTGCGCGTGGTGGAGGGCTAGCGCGATGACCAAGCAGACAAAGCGCGAGAAGGTCTGGACCGGCGACCGCACCGCCGTCCACGCGCTCGATGAAGCCGTGAAGCTGGTCAAGGCGAACGCCACGGCCAAGTTCGACGAAACCATCGAGATCGCCGTTGGCCTTGGCGTCGACCCGCGTCACGCCGACCAGAACGTCCGCGGGGTGGTCAGCTTGCCCTCGGGCACCGGCCGCGCCATGCGCGTGGCGGTGATCGCCAAGGACGCAAAGGCCGCCGAGGCCACCGAGGCCGGCGCCGACATCGTGGGCGCCGAGGATCTGGTCGAGCGCATTCAGGGCGGCTTCATGGAGTTCGACCGCGTGATCGCCACCCCCGACATGATGGCGCTGGTCGGCCGACTGGGTAAGGTGCTGGGCCCGCGCGGCCTGATGCCCAACCCGCGCGTCGGTACGGTCACCCCCAATGTCGGCCAGGCGGTCAAGGACGCCAAGGGCGGCTCGATCGAGTTCCGCGTCGAGAAGGCGGGCATCGTGCATGCCGGCGTCGGCAAGGCCTCTTTCAGCGAAGGAGCGCTCACCGCCAACGTCAAGGCGCTGGTCGACGCGCTGCAGAAGGCGAAGCCCTCCGGCGCGAAGGGCACCTACATCCAGAGGATATCGCTCTCCTCGACCATGGGCCCCGGCTTCAAGATCGAGCCGACCAGCATCACGGCGTCTTAGCGACGGGTCTGGCCATCAGCAGCGCCGGATTCTCCGGGCCCCATATCTCGGTGAACTCCTCCAGCGCGGCGAACCCCATCGCCTGGTAGAAGGCGCGCGTTCGCTCGTAGGGCTCGTAAGGCGCCGAGGGGCCGCGCGTCTTCACCGTCAGGAAGCGGCGACCCTCTGCGCGCGCCAGCGCCACAGCCTGCTCGACCAATGCCCGGCCCGCGCCGCCACGATGCCGCGCCGCTCGCACCGCGAGAAGCTCGATCTCGAGGGTGTCGCTAAAGTGCGGCTTCAATACCATCAGACCGATGTCCTGGCCGGCCAGGCTGGCGACCCAGGCAGGTCCGGTTTCGGCCAGGTGCTCGTACTCTGCGTTGGACTCTGGAATGCCGAACCACTCCGGCAGCTCGGCGAGGATCGATTGGCAAAGGTCGCCCGAGCCCGAGGGCGCGAGCCTGATCTCTATGGTCATGGGTTTCTCGTAGGCAAGGATGGCCGCCGAAAGCAGCCCTTGTCGCCGCACGCGAGCGCGGCGAGGCGAATCTGGGTGTCGGGTTCGCGGGTTCGCGTGCCTTGTCGCACCAGAGCCTAGATCCCCTGCCGCTCTCACGCCATTGCTATTTTGGCGGTTCGCCGCTAGAGGACGCGCCTTCCGGCGTCCGGGCTCTTCGGCCCGACCGCCGATCCTGTCCGAGAACCGCGGGCCCTTAAGGGGCTTAATCGATACCGCCGCGGGGAGATGGGGATGCCGATCGCCGCCACGCGCTTCTCCAGCGCCGCGCGCGCTTCGGCTCCACTCCGCTCCACTCGAGGACGCCTGGTCTGCCGTTCCGGTCGCGACCGGGTCGGCGCTGTCGAACGGAGGCTCGCCGCATGGAGCGTGCGCAGAAGGCGGAGTCGATCGAGACCCTGAAGGGCGTCTTCGCCGAGGCCGGCGCGGTGGTGGTAACCCACTACCTCGGCCTGACCGTCGCCGACATGAACGACCTGCGCGGCAAGCTGCGCGAGCAGGGCGCGACGCTGAAGGTGGTCAAGAACCGCTTGGCCCAGAAGGCGCTGAACGGCGCCGGCGAGGGCGCGAGCGCGTTGTTCAAGGGCCCGGTCGCGATCGCCTATGCCAGCGACCCGGTCTCCGCCGCCAAGGTCGTCACCCAGTACGCCAAGGACCACGAGCACTTCACCGTCGTTGGCGGCCTGATGGGTGCCGACGTGCTGGACGCCAGGGCGGTCAGCGCGCTCGCCAGCCTGCCCTCGCTCGACCAACTGCGCGCCAGGATCCTCGGCATGCTGAACACGCCGGCGACCCGTATCGCCGGGGTGCTGCAGGCGCCGGCCGCCCAGATCGCCCGCGTCATCGGCGCCTACGCCGCCAAAGACGCCGCCTGATCTCAACCGAATAGACGCCACACCAAAGGACCTCATGCCATGGCCAAACTCGAAAAACTGGTCGAAGACCTCTCCTCCCTGACCGTCCTTGAGGCGGCCGAGCTCTCCAAGCTGCTCGAAGAAAAGTGGGGCGTCTCGGCCGCCGCCCCGGTCGCCGTCGCCGCCGCTGCGCCGGGCGCTGGCGGCGGCGCGGCCGCGCCGGCCGAAGTCGCCGAGGAGCAGACCGAGTTCACCGTCACCCTCACCTCCGGCGGCGACAAGCGCATCAACGTGATCAAGGAAGTCCGCGCCGTGCGTCCGGACCTCGGCCTGAAGGAAGCCAAGGACCTGGTCGAAGGCGCCCCGCAGGCGGTGAAGGAGAACGTCTCCAAGCAGGAAGCGGAAGAGGTGAAGAAGAAGTTGGAAGCCGCCGGCGCGACCGTCACGGTCAGCTAAGCCACGCCGCCCGCCGTCCCGATCCCGTCCTTCCCGCCCGGGGCCTTCGACAAGGAGGACCCGGGCGACGACGTGATCTTCTACCTCGAGCCGCGCCTCGTCACGCACGTCGACGACGCGGCCATCGCCGCGCTGACTGACCTCTACCGCGCTGTCCTGCCAGCGGGCGGGGTCATCCTCGACCTGATGAGCAGCTGGGTCAGCCACCTGCCCGACGACGTCGCCTATCGCGAGGTGATCGGCCACGGAATGAATGTGACCGAGCTCGACGCGAACCCGAGGCTCGATCGTTGGTTCATCCGCGATTTCAACCGTGAGCCTCGTCTGCCGCTTGAGGACGCGAGCATCGATGCGGCGATGATGTGCGTCTCCGTCCAATACCTGCAGCGCCCGATTGAGCTCTTCGCCGATGTCGCCCGCGTGCTGAAGCCCGGCGCGCCGCTGGTGGTCAGCTTCTCAAACCGCTGCTTTCCGACCAAGGCGGTCGCCATTTGGTGGGGTCTGGGCGAGAGCGGCCATGGCGATCTGGTTCGCCTCTACCTCGCCGGCGCCGGCCTGGCCGACATCGCCGTCGTTCGCCTGCGCGACGGCCGGGGGAGCGACCCGATGACCGCAGTGGTCGGGCGGATGCCCAACGGGTAGGCGGCCGGGCCAATGCCCGCTCGGATAACGGGTCGCGCTCCGGTCGCAGTTGCCTGCCGGTCGCGATGGGTCGGCGCCCTACGGCATCGGCTCGCAAGTGACCGGGCCGCGGACGGTCACATTGGTCTTCCCCGCGCCATCGACCGTGGTCGCCACGTCGTACAGGATGATGCTGGGGTCGTCGGCGGGCGTGGGCCGCGGGCCTTTGCGGTAGGCCGCCGCACAGACGCTGACGGGCGGCGGCGCCTTGCCCAGCGCTGCCGGGATCGAGCCCGCCTGGGCGAGGCTGGCCCAGCAGGCCGCGCCGTCTTTCACGACCGAGCAGGTCGCGTTCAGGCCGCGCGTGTAGGTCAGACGCAGGACCCCGTTGACCAGCGACGCCGCGCGCAGGCCGGTGCGGTCCGATTTGCCGTCCTCGAACAGCGTCGCCCCCGAGCTGGCTGAGATGACGAGGAAGTCCACAGCGCCGTTGGGGTCGCTCGCCTCGAACACCAGGAACGGCCCTTTGCGGCCAAGCAGCGAATAGCCGTCGGTCTTCATCGCGATGGCGATGGGCGAGGCCGCACGCCCGCAGGCCGGGCGCGGAGCGGCGGCGGCGACCTGGAGCACTGTCGCGGCCCCTGGATCGGGGGCGTCTGTTCCTGTCTCCCGCACCATCAGGCCGGCGTAGTAGGTGCAGGTGATCTGGCCGACGGCATCGTCGGCAGACTTCGGCGGCAGAGTCTTGATCGCCGCCGGCCGGTCGAACAGCCGCGCCTCGCGGCTCGGCGTGGCCGCCGCGGCGGAACCGGCGATCGCGACCGCGGCGACGCAGACGATCGCGGGCGCCGCCCAGGCGGCAGCTGAGCGCGCGGATGTTGGGTTGAGTCCTGGCCGCATCGGTGAGCCTCCTCGATTGCGGATGCAATTCCCCTTGGGGCGCCTTAGCATTCCCGCCGCCACTCTTGGGAGGTCAACGTGGGCCCAGTCGGTGCTCGCCGGCTCGTCGTCGTCGACAAGCTACTGAATCCAAAGACACTTTCGATCCGGCCGCTCAATCCGGTTATCGGCGCCGAGATCGAGGGCGTCGATCTCTCCAAGCCCTTGGCCGACGAGCAGTTCACCGAGGTCCGCGCGGCGCTGAACGCCCACCACGTGCTGATCTTCCGCGACCAGGCGCTCTCGCGCGAGAACCACAAGCGCTTCGGGCGCATGTTCGGCCGCCTGCACGTCCACCCTTACCACGCCAAGAAGGTCGCGCCCGAGCATGCCGCCAACCGCGGCGGCGTCGGCGACGACCCCGAGATCCTGGTCGTGCGGGCGGACCAGAACTCCAAGTTCGTGGCCGGCGAGGGCTGGCACACCGACGTCACCTGCGATGCCGAGCCGCCGATGGGCTCGATGCTCTACGTCACCGAGACGCCGCCGAACGGTGCCGGCGACACCTGCTTCGCCTCGACCATCCGCGCCTACGACGCGCTGTCGAACACCATGCAGGCCTTCATCGAGGGGCTGACCGCGACCCACGACGGCCGCAAGCCCTACTCGGGCGGCTACGGCGCGCCGGAGCCGCCCGGCGGCTGGCCGCGCACCACCCATCCGGTGGTGATCCGTCATCCCGAGAACGGCAGAAAGGCGCTGTTCGTGAACCGCGGCTTCACGACCAAGATCAACGAGATCGACGGCCGCGAGAGCGACTCCATGCTCGAGCTGCTCTGGCGCCACATCGAGAGCCGGCTCGACTTCCAGTGCCGCGTGCACTGGACGCCCAATACGCTGGTGTTCTGGGACAACCGCTGCACCCAGCACCATGCGGTGTGGGACTACTATCCCCATTCCCGCTACGGCGAGCGCGTCTCCATCATCGGCGAGCGCCCGTCGCTCTGAGCCACTGCTGCCAGTCCTCGCAGCTCAGTCGAGGGCCGCGCCTCGGGCGCGATGCTCTATCGTCCGAACGCCCAGGCCACCATGAGCGGTAGCTCGTCTCGCCAAAACGCGTCGCCGTGCGATCCGTCCCGTTCGGTCATCACGACGTCCGCCCCTGCGCCGCGCAGCGCGTTCGCCCACCGGGTCGCGTTCTCGTGAAAGAAGGGCTCCCGCGTTCCGGCGACGAGGTACGCGCGCGGAAGCGAGCTCGGCATCACGCCCGGCGGTCGGTAGCCCGCACCTGGCGAGGCGCAAAATATAGCGCCGTAGACGTCCGGATGCCGAAGCCCGATGGCGAGCGCCAGCTCTCCACCTGCCGAGACGCCGAACACCGCCGTGCGCTCTTTGCGCAGCTCGACGCCGAACCGCGACTGCGCCCATTCGCGGACGTCCTCGACGAAGAACGTCTCGTGGGCCGCAAAGCGTTTCGGATCGAAGCCCGGCGAGTACTCATGGAGCCGCAATGTCTCATCGGCCAACCGGTGGACACCGACGATCATCGTGGATGGCGCGCCAGCCGCCGCGACAAAGTCGCCCCATTGCGAGATCAGTTGACCGTCACCGGCGAACACGACTGCCTGCGGCGGATTCGGCGGAAGGTACACCGTGACCTGCCGCCCACCGTCGTACTCGAATGTCTCGGTGACAAGTTCTCCCTCGGTGGACGACATCTTGGCTCACCCCTTTGCTTGGAAAAGCCCGGGCAACAGGCCAAGGTCCGCTAGCGACACAAAGCCGACACCCCATAGGCTCGTAGGACCGTCGTCTCGGCTCGTCCGCTAGGCCATCTCGAGCCGTCGCGGCGACCAACCATAGGCGTTGGCGGTCGCGCCGCCCATCAGCATCACTTCGCTCAGGCGCTTGGTCGTGAGGACGGTCCCGCTACGCCGCCACTAGGCGCCTCGCCTCGGCCTTGAAGTCGTAGTTGAGGGGGAGGTCCACGGCGATGTCGGGCCACTTGTCCGTCTTCACCCAGTAGTCGCAGAGCCCGAGCTTGGCGCAGAGGCCGACGAAACGGATGTCATCGATCATCGCGCGGTTCGAACCTGGCAGAAGAACGATCCCGTGCCCGTAGGAACGGCCCGCCGGCATGCGGCCGGTCTCGTCGAACATATGCTCGAACGAGGCCTTCTCGACGAAATCGAATGCCTCCTCGACGAGCTCGATGCGCGCGGCGTGAATCAGCGACCCCAGGTTCACGGTTCCGGTTCGCTCCAGCTGCGAGCTCAGCGCGTTCAGCATGAACTCTCGATCTTCCGGCTTCGGATGGCGAATCATCTCGGCGGCCGCGATGGTCTCGGCGACGACCGGGGCGCCGAACTGCCGCTCGCTAGCCTCCTGCACAAGCGCGTCGAACCGCTCCCAATCGTTATCCTCCACAGCGCCCCAGAGCGCCGTGTTCATCAGACTGGCGTGATCGGGCAGCCTCGCCCGCAGCGTGTCCAGCGCCGCACGGGCGTCCTGACGGTCGCCGGTCATCGCGAGAGCGGTCACATAGACGGTCGCGGTCTCGGGCAGTAGCGGGTCCAGGGCGTAGGCCTGCGCCGCATACACCATGCAGTCGCGATTGCGCCCGGCAAGACTCAGGTGAATGCCGACTTCCGTCAGGATCTGCGGGTCGCGCGGCGCCGTCGCCAGGGCTTTCATGACCAGGTCTTCGCGCTCGGCGTAGCGACCCCACGGCTGCAGGTGGTTGAGCGCGATGTAGGCGACGCCGCTGGACGGATCGAGGTCGAGGGCGGTCTCCGCCGCCTTGACCACGCCGGCCCTGAGCCCGGGGACCCGGGCCGCCGCCGTGGACCGGCGCAGCCGCAGCACCCGCGCGAAGGCCAACGCCGCCCACGCCGAGGCCAGCGCCGGCGCGCGCGACGACGTCTTCCAGAAGCTCGACGGGCTCGGTCTTGTCGAGTTCGGTCTAGCCGAGGCCTGCGCGCGCCCGCAGATAAAGATCGTAGGCCGCGGGATCGATGGCGCCCACCGCGGCGGCGGGCGCGAAGGTCGTCTTCAGCGCCGCCGCCACGGCGGCGGCGATTTCGTCCTGCAGGGCGAAGATGTCGGAGAGGTCGCGGTCAAAGCGGTCCGACCACAGCGTCGTCGAGCTGGCGCACTCGATCAGCTGCGCCGAGATGCGCACCTTCTGGCCGCTGCGGCGTACCGAGCCGTCGAGCACGTGAGTGGCGTTGAGCTCGGCGGCGACGTGGGCCGCCGCCTTGTCGACGCCGCGGAACTGGAAGCTCGATCCGCGGCCGATGACCTTCAGCTCGGTCGAACGGGAGACCGTCTGCTGGATCTCCTCCGACACCCCGTCGGAGAAGTAGGTCAAGTCGGCGTCGCCGGAGAGGTTGTCGAACGGCAGCACGGCGAGCACCGGGTCCGGGGCCTTTGCGGTCCTTCGCGCGGGCTCGCGCGCGCTTGGCGCGGACGCCGGCGTCGTCGCGGGCGCACCGAGCAGATGGCTGACGCTCTCGGCCACCTTCCGCCACCCCGGCGCCGCCAGGTCGCCGGTCCAGCCAGCCATATCCGCGCATTGAATGCGATCGAAGGGCATCGGCAGCCGCGCCTCGTCGATCCGCAGCTGCACCAGCTTATGTTCCTCGCGCGCGATCGGCCTCCGACTGCACCCACTCCGACCGGACCGCTTCGGCCGACCAGATGACGACGACGGCTTTCGCATCGCGCAGGCGTTCCTCGATCACCTCGGCGTAGGCGCGGTGCGCTGGCAGATCGTCATCCCGCCAGACCCCATAGCCCAGCCCACGCAGAGCTTCGGCCACCTGGTGGGCCTGGGCCGCGGTCGAGCGGGCGTAAGAGATGAAGACGTCGGCCATGCTTCGCGCCGCCCCACCCTCCGGCAGCGGCGAACCCTAGCGAGGCCGTGGAGCGAGGAGCAAGCGAAAGCTGACTGAAGACGCTGGCGACCTCGCCGCGCCGCCAGCGCTGGGCCTTGAAGTCGCCGAGGGGGTCATTGCGCTCAGATCATGTTCGCCGGGTCGAAGAACGGCTCTTTCAGCGGCAGGGGCGCCAGTCTCTCGCACTCGGCGCGGAAGTCGTAGGGAACCTGGTCGGCGCAGTCGGGCCATTTCTGCGTCGCCGTCCAGTACTCGACCAGCCCAAGCCGCGCGCACAGCGTCACGAAGCGAATGTCGGTGCGCAGCTCCGGAAAGGCGGTCGCCCACAGAAGGTGCGTGCTGTAGGCGTTGGGGCCGAGCGCGTCGCGGGCGGTGCCCGCCGGCCCCAGCTTCGCCGCGTCCAGCATCGCATAGGCTTCGTCGACGAAGCCGAGATGGGCGACATAGATCGCGATCACGAAATCGATATGTCCGGTCTGCCTGGCTCGATCGCCGATGCGCTGAACCAGGTCACGGCGAAGCTCGCCGCTGGTGTCTCGCATCGCGGCGACCAAAGCGGGCACGACCCGGAGTTCGCGCAGCGGATATTGCTGCAGTCTCGCCGGATCGAGCAGTCGATCGACCGCCGCCCAGTCCTGTTCGTAGGCGTATGAGACGGCGAGCTGCGCGGCGTTGTGGTGAAAGTCCGGCCAGGTCTCCAGCGCGCGCTCCATGATGGCGCGTCCCTCGGCGTGCCGGCCGGCCCGCCAGAGGGTCTGACCAGCCGCGGCGGCGGCGAGCATGTCCATCGGATCCAGCTCGTTGGCGCGCCGCGCGTAACCGATCGCCTCGCCCTGGCGGCCCAGCCGCTCCGAGTGACCAGCCAGGATGAACTGGACGTCCGCGTTGTTCGCCCCTTGCGCCGCGAGCCGCCTGACCAGCGGCTCCATGCGCACGAAGTCTCCGAACTTGTCGAAGAGCGAGTACTGCGCGATCGCGGCGAGCAGGTTGTCCGGGTCGATCGACAGGCACTTGGCGACCTCGTCCTCCAGGGCGGCCATGGTGGCGCCGCGCTCGGCGTAGGGCTCGTCCTGAAGCAGCCACGATCGCCGGTACGCCAGAGCGCCCCAGCCGTCGGCGAAATCCGGCGCGCGCCGCGTGGCCCGCTCCAGCAACGCGACGTTGGCCTCGCGGGCCTCGACGCTGGTCGCATGCGCCCTGCCGCGCAGGTAGAGGTCGTAGGCCTCGGGGTCGACCGGCGCGATCTTGACCGGGAAGAAGGTGGTGTTGAGCGCCTCGGCGATGGCTTCGGAGATCTCGTCCTGGACGGCGAAGATGTCCTCCAGCCCGCGGTCGTAGCGGTCGGACCAGAGGCTCGCCTGGGTCCCGGATTCCACCAGGTGCGCCGAAATCCGCACGCGGGCGGCGGCGCGGCGGATCGAACCGTCCAGCACATGGGTCGCATTCAGGGCGGCGGCGGCCTTGGGCTTGTTGTCGCCGCGGAACTGGAAGCTCGAGGTGCGCCCGACCACCTTCAGCTTCGACCCGCGCGTCAGCCGGCCCAGGATCTCCTCGCTGACGCCGTCGGAAAAGAAGTCCATCTCCGGATCGCTCGACAGATTGTCGAAGGGGAGCACCGCCAGCAGCGGCTCCCTCGCCCTGGCGGCGGGCGCGCTGATGGCGGCGGACGGCGGCGCGTCGCCTTGGCGGCCGACAAGCTCGGCGATGCTGGCGACCACCTTGCGCCAGCCGGGCGCGTCGAGGTCGCCGGCCCAGCCGGTCAGGTCGGCGCATTGCACGCGGTCGAACGGCCGCGGGAGCCGTGAGCCATCGACGTTGAGCTGGACGAGCTTGTGATCCGTGCGGGCCGTGTCGGCTTCCGACTGCACCCACTCGGACCTGACCGCCTCCGCCGACCAGATGACGACCGCCGCCCTGGCCGCCTGCAGCCGCTCCTCGATGACGTCGGCGTAAGCGCGGTGGGCGGGGAGTTCGTCGTCGCGCCACACGCCATAGCCCAGCGCCCGCAGGGCCTCGGCCACCTGGTGAGCCTGGGCCGCGGTCGAGCGCGCGTAGGAAATGAAGACGTCCGACATGCTTCGCGCGGCCCCACCTCTGGCAGCGCGCGGACCCTAGCGAGGCCGCAACCGCCGGGGCAAGGGAAAGCTGACTCTCGGGGCGTCAGCGCGGGACCGCGTCAGGCGGCATCTTCCCCTCCGCCATCGCGATGCCGTCAAGCAACGCTTGTATTAGTTTCGGGTTGAAGTTGAGGAGGGTCGTCATGGGACTGGACGTGAGCTCCCGACGGCGCACGAGAGCGCTCTTCGCCTCGTCGATCCGTCCAAGATGACCGTAACTTGCGGCCAGGTAGGCGTAGCCCGCCGAGCCGTCCGTTCGTTGGACATTTTCCCTAAACAGCGAGGCTGCCTCGCTGTATCGCCGCTGCGCAAAACGCATGACGCCCAAAGCAATCACCTGGCCGGCCCGGTTCGATCCAATCGGGTCCAGCCGCATCGCGGTTTCGATGTGCTCGGCGGCCAGGTCCAGGTCCGGATTCGACGACCGCCCCTGCACTGAGCCGCTCGCCTGCCACACGGCCGATGCCCCCGGATTGAGGGCCATGGCTCTGTCGATCAGATCGAGAGCGGTGTCCAAGCCCTGTTCGTGCATCGATAACAGACTTGCAGCCGCGGCGAGCACGTCTGCGTCGTCTCCCGCAACCTTCAGCGCCCGATGCGCCAGCTCGATGGTCCGGCGACGCTCGGCCTCTGGATCATCCGACCATTCGTTTATGAAAAGACCGTGGCGGCAGAGCCCGGCGAGAACCAGCGCCGGACCGAAGTCAGGGTCGATGGCGATGGCGCGGTCGAGCAGATCGAGCGCCTCGAGCACATTTGCTTTTCTGACGTTGTCCTGGCGCACCGCGCGCGCTCGAAGGTAGAGATCGTAAGCGCCCATGTTCTCTGTGGGTCGCCGCGACGCCCGGCGCACCTCGGCGGCCCGCACGGTCGGTTCGATCACGCTCGCGACGCTCAGCGCCACCTTGTCCTGCAGTTCGAACACGTCTTCAAGCGTGTCCTCGAAGCGGTTGGTCCAGCTCTGCGATCCATCGGCGGCGTCCATCAGTTGAACGGCGATGCGGATTCTGTTGCCCGCCTTGCGGACGCTGCCCTCGAGCACATAGCGCACGCCCAACCGGCGTCCGACCTCCTGCGCGCCGACCGTCTTGCCCTTGAACGTCAGGGTCGAACTGCTGGCGATAACGAACAGCGACTTGAAGCGCGACAGCGCCGCGGCGATCTCCACCACCATGCCGTCGGCGAAGCAGTCCTGCTCCGGATCGCCCGAGAGGTTGGCGAAGGGCATCACCGCGATGGAGGGCTTGGACGGGAGCGGCAGGGGTGCGGCGGCGACCGGCGCCTCAGCGGGCGTCCCGGTCTCGCCGATCAGGTCGCCGATGCTCGCGACAACCTTGCGCCAGCCCGGCGCATGGAGATCACCGCTCCAGCCTGCCAGGTCCGCGCACTGGGTTTGGTCGAAGGGCATCGGCAGTCGCGCGCCATCGACGGTGAGCTGGATGAGCTTGTGGTCCTCGCGCGCCCGGTTCGCTTCAGACAGCACCCACTCCGACCTCACCGCCTCCGCCGACCAGATGACGAGCGCCACCTTCGCCGCAGTCAGCTGCTCCTCGATCGCGTGGGTGTAGGCGTGGTGAGCGAGCAACTCGTCGTCCAGCCAGACGCTGTAGCCGAGCGCCTTGAGCGCCTCCGCAGCCGCCTGGGCCTGCTTCGCCGTCGAGCGGGCGTATGAGATGAAGACGTCTGACATGGGCCTACAAGCCGCGCCCCTGGCGGCGCGCGCGACCCTAGCTAGGCGGTGAAGGCAGGGGCAAGGGAAAGGTGGCAGCGGGGTCGGTCGCCCGCGCCGCCGGTGTGGACGCAGCGTTCGGCGCACTCCGGACAATCAGGACTCGGCGCGCAGGTCCGCCTCGATACTCTGGAGCAGCCGCCTTCGCGTGGCAGGGCGCCCGACCACCCCCGCGATGAGGACGAAGACGCGCATGACGGGCAGGTAGGGCTCCATCGCCGTCGTCAGCGCCGCCGGGGATATGCCGGCCTGCCGCGCGTAGTCGGACTGCAGCGCCGCATCAAGCGCGCGCTGCCGCTTCGGATCGCCGAAGCTCTGCGGGACGAGGTCGGAGAGGATGATGTGGCAGCACGCAAGGTCGAGGGCGGCGCCCCCGCGCTTTGCGGCGAACCAGTCGATGAGTCTCGGCCCCTCCGCCGTCATGATCACGTTGGCGGGGTGAAGGTCGCAATGGGACAGCCCCTCCGCCGGCGGGAGGCGCTCGATCAGCGGGAGGATGCCTGTGGCGATGTGCGTCGGAAGTGTGCCGCCGGAGGACCGCAACGCGCCGTCCATTTGATCGCGCAGGGGCAGGACGTCCGGCGGCGGCGGCGTCTTGCCAACGGACATACAGAGGGTCGCGAGGATCGCGCCAGCCTCCTCGGGCGCGATAGCGCCGGTCAGCAGGAGCTGCAGCAGGGTCGGTCCGTCGAGGCGCGGCAGCACGATGCCGTAGCGCCCCTCCAGGGTCACCTCGCCCAACACTTCCGGCGCCGGGCCGCCGGCGGCGAAGACGGCGCGGGTCATCCGCGTCTCATACTCGCCGAGCCACCGTGGAATGGCGGCCTTGAACAGCTTCAAGACCTGACCGGGCGCCCAGGCGTGGATGTCCGCCATCGCGCCTTCGCCGATCTTCTCCCCCAGGGATCCCTGCATCGCCCCTCCGCCGCCGCGGGGAGCAAACACCGGCGGCGTCGAAACCCTATCCAGGCGCAAGAGCGAGGGGCAAGGCAAAGCTGGCTGTGACAGTTAGGGGACAGCATACCCAATCCCGCGCGAAGAAGTGGGCCAGCCTTACGAGGTTCGATTGATCAAAGGGAAAGAGGCGCAAATGTCATCGCTTCCATTCCCGCCTGAGAAGCCCGTAGACCCAGGAATCCGATACCTCGCCATCCACAATGCAGTCTTCCCGCAACCTGCCTTCGCGGACAAACCAGAGCTTCTCCAGTACGCGGCTCGATGCCGTGTTGCGTGTGTCAGTCTCGGCTTGAACACGGTTCAGATCCAGCGTGTCGAAGGCCCATTGCAACAACGCGCCCGCGGCTTCGGTGGCGAAGCCTTGGCCCCATGCCGCATCATCAAGGCAGTAGCCCAGCTTGGCGCTGCGATAGTCCGGATCCCACTTGGACAAACCGCACCAGCCGACGAACACATTGTCGGCGGCAAGCTCGATGGCCAGCCGCGCGCCACTGCCTTCCCGCTCCATCTGGCCGCAAACCGTGATGAAACGCTCTGCTTGCGCGCGCTTCGTCCAGGGCGGCGCGTCCCAGTAGCGCAATATGCGTGAGCTGCTTTGTAGCGCGAAGATGGTGTCCGTATCGGTTTCCGCGAAGGGGCGCAGTAGTAGGCGAGCGGTATTCAGCGTTGGGGTTGGTAAGGACATCCCTCAGTATGTACTCGACAAGCTCGGCTTGCACAGAGTGTTCGACACCAACGCTGAGGATTTGCAGTTTCGCTCCGCGTGTCGGCTTTCGGAACCAGTCGACCTGCCCTTCGAAGTCCGGCACGGTTCAATTACTGCGCGTCAAGTGGCCCATCGGCTGCCGACAGGGCACGGGGTCCGCTAACCGCGCTTAGCGGACGTTTGGAGAGTCCCGTTTTTTGGGCGGTCTCACTTGGTCGGAACAGGTGGTGGATGCGACAGGGATTGAACCTGTGACCCCCTCGGTGTGAACGAGGTGCTCTCCCGCTGAGCTACGCATCCTGAGCCCGAGCCGAAACGGGCCGCCGCTATAGCCTCCGCACCGGGCGCGGGCAAGCTGCGGCGCCAAGCGGGCTCTTAGGGCTTGCGCGCCGACGCGCAGCGGTTGGCGTTGGTGTAGCCGCCGGTCGACGAGGGCCGGGTCATGAACAGCTCGCCGCTCGCCCGGTGCAGCTCGTAATGGCTCTGGTCGGTAGGGTCGGTCCAATCGACCTCGTTCGGGCCGATCCGCGCGGCGAAGCCGTCGACGAGATTGCGCCCGGGGTCGATCACCACGTCCCACCGCGTCCCGCTCGCCGGGTTGAGGCAGTGGATGAGGGTGGCGTCGGCGCCGACCGCCCACGTCGACTCCGGCGGCGCGCTGCACGCCGCCAGCGACGCGAGACAGGCGATGAGGACGGCTCTCTTGCGCATGCCTACCTCAACAAGAGCGACGCAATCAGCGCCAGGGCCAAGAGCCCGGTGATCACCTGCCAGACGAGAACCGGCCGCCGCTGGTAGAAAGTCGGCGTCACGATCCGGGCCGTGGTCGAGGCGACCGGGCCCGACTCGAGCTCGTTCGCCAGCTCGATTGCGTCCGGCCGGAGCGCCGGGTCGGCGGCGATGGCGCGCTCCAACACGTCCTGCAGCCAGGCCGGCAGGTCGGGCCGAAGGGTCAGCAGGTCCTTCGGCCGTTCGAGCCTCGGGCGGCTGGTGGCATCGACATTGCCGTACGGGTACTCGCCGGTGAAGGCGCGGAACAGCGTCACCCCGATCGCATAGACGTCGGTCGCATCGTCGCCCGGCTCGCCTGCGAACATCTCCGGCGCCATGTAGGCGGCCGTGCCGGGGATCTCGGTCGGGGTCTCGTCCTCCAGGCCAGGCACGCGCACGACGCCGAGATCGAGCAGCTTCAGCCCGCCGCCATGCTCGAGCATCACGTTGTCGGGCTTGATGTCGCGGTGGATGACGCCGACGCGATGCAGCGCCGCCGCCGCGCGTGACAGCTTGACCCCAACGCCGCGGCCCTCCTCCAGCCCGATGCTCGGCCTGCGGTTGAGGCGCGCGTCCAGGAGCTCGCCGCCGTACAGCGGCATGACGGTGTAGAGGCAGGTCTGGCGCCCCGGCGGCAACTCGACGACGCGCGCGACCCACGGGCTCTGCACGCGCGCGCCGACCCAGGCCTCGCGGACGAAGGCGGCATGCTGGGACGCGACGGTCCCGACCTGGGCTTGCGGGAACTTCAAGACATACGAACCCTGTTCGATCTCGTCCTCGGCGACGAGCAGGCGGCTGTAGCGGCCCTCCGACACGATCCCCTTGAGCGCGAAGCCATCGATGGTTTCGCCGGGGTGCGGGGCGGGGATGATCGGCAGCTGCATCAGGATGCGGCCGATGTCGGCGGACCGCGCCTGCGGCAAGCCGACGACATCGAGCACCAGCGCCGTGCAGTTGTCCGGGCTGCCTGCGGCGAGCGCGGCGTTCACCAGGGTCTGGCTGGCCACGGTCGGCGCGGTGCGCGCGCGCAGCACCTCGGCGATCGCCTCGTCGGTCAAGGTGGCGTGCACGCCGTCGCTGCACAGCATGAAGCGGTCGTGCAGGGCGATCGGGTGGGCCGCGTAGTCCAGCCTAAGCTCCGCCTCGACGCCCAGCGCGCGGAAGAGGAGGGGCTGGCCGGACGCGTTCAGCCGCACGTGGTCTTCGGTCAGGCGCGTCAGGCGTTCGCCGCTCAGACGATACGCGCGGCTGTCGCCCACGTGTACGACGTGGGCGAGGCGGCCGCGCAGCACCAGCGCCGTGAATGTGGTGCCCATGCCGGCGAGGTCGGCGTCCTGGCGCCCCTGGGCGTGCATCCAGCGATTGAGCGAGGTCAGGATGCGGGCGGCCGCCCAGCGCACCTCCAGCGTCTCTGGCACCTCCCAGAACCCGTCGAGGAAGCCGCGGACCGCAGTCTCCGCGGCTTCGCGCCCGCCTCGGTGCCCGCCGATGCCGTCGGCAAGCGCGGCCACCACGTCGCGCCGCTCTCCGCCCTGGGCGTCGCCCACGATCGCGCCGACGAAGTCTTCGTTGCGCTTACGCTCGCCTTTCTCGGAGGCGAAGCCGATGCTGACCTTCGGGTCGGCCGCGGTCTCGGTCACCGGAGTCCCCGCTTCATCAGACCGTTATCGCACAAAAGAGGGGGCCGAGGCGGGGGAGTCCGCCTCGGCCCCTCGATTGCGGCGTTGGGGAGGAGCCTAGCCGCCTTCGAAGTTGTAGGCGGTCTCGCCGTGGATCGCGTCGTCGCCGATCTCGAGCACGGCGTCCGGCATGCGCAGCTTGACGAACACGCCGATCAGCCGGAGCAGCACGAAGGTCATGATCGCGTTGAAGACGATGATGAAGAGCGCGGCCAGCGCCTGCATCTCGAGTTGCTTCAAGCCAGCGCTGCCGTAGACGAGGCCGGTGATCGAGACGCCCGGCGCGTCCTTGTCGGTGCCGATGTACTCGATCATGTTCGGGTTCGCGAGGATGCCGACCAGCAGGCCGCCGGTCAGACCGGCGACGCCGTGGGTCGAGAGAACACCCAGCGTGTCGTCGACGCGCTGCATGAGCTTGGTCGACTGGACCTTGTTCATGAACGCCCAGGGGAGGATGCCCGTGCAGACGCCGATGGCGAGCGCGCCGTAGCCGTCGACGTAGCCGGCGGCGGGCGTGATGCCGACGAGGCCGGCGATCATGCCGTTGATGGCGCCAACGACGGACGGCTTCTTGTTGAAGATCGTGTCCATCAACACCCAGACCAAGAGCGAGACGCAGGTGGTGAGGTTGGTGTTGAGCACGGCCGCTGCGGCGTCATGGTTGGCGAAGTAGGGGTCGCCGCCATTGAAGCCGTTCCACCCGAGCCACAGGATACCCGCCCCGACCAGGGCGAGCAGCAGGTTGTTGGGCTGGAAGCTGTCGCGGTCCGCCTGCAACCTCGGCCCGACGACCGCGGCTGCAACGAAGCCCGACACACCGGCCGCCAAGTGGATGACGTAGCCGCCGGAGAAGTCGGCCGCTCCCATCTGCGCCAGCCAGCCGCCGCCCCACAGCGAGAAGGCGCCGACCGTGTAGTCGAGCACCATCCACAGCGGGACGAAGATGACCCAGGCCCGGAAGCTCATGCGGCCGAGCAGGGAGCCGGCCAGGATGATCACGGTGATGGCCGCGAACACGAACTGGAAGAACATCATCGTGGCCATCGGGAAGGCCAACGGCGGCATACCGCTCGCGGCCGCCGGAATGGTGGCCTGGCTGGTCAGGAAGCCCGCGTCGAGCGCGGGTATCGGTTTCCCGAGGAAGGGGAACCACTGTGGCCCGAAGGCCATGTTGTAGGCGCACAGCACCCACACGACCATGACGGCCGCGAAGGCGTAGAGCGCCATGAATGACGAGTTGAGCGCCCACTTGCGCTTCACCAGGCCGCCGTAGAGCACGACGAGACCGGGAATGCTTTGCAGGCCGACGAAGGTCGCAGCGGCCAACTGCCAGGCGTTGGAGCCCGTGTCGAGCCATTTTGGCGACGGTAGAAGCATGTTGAACCCCCCAAGTGACGGCGAGCGAGTCTCGGGTCCACGCGCCACGAAGGGAACTTGAAGACGTCAGAGCCGAGACGACGCTTTTTCGACTGCGGGAAACCGACCTTCGCGACCGGCCAAGCGTAAATGAGAGGTAAATGCGCCGGTCAAAGGCGGAATCCGCGTCCGCGCGCTGCGGGCGGATTTGGCGATAGATTGCCTTAAGTGTAGGCGCCTTTGCTCGGATATTGGGCGACGAGGATCACGCCCCGCCGAGGAGCCGCCCGACCAGCGGCGGCAGCTCGGAAAAGTGCGCGATCAGATGATCGCCGCCCAGTTCGCCCGGCGCAATCTCGGTGTAGCCGAAGGTGACGACGATCGATGGCGCCCCGGCCGCGCGCGCGGCCCCGACGTCGGAGGCCGAATCGCCGACCATGACGCTGCGCTCGATCCGCCCGCCCGCGGCTTCGACGGCGGCGATCAGGTGCCGGCCATCCGGCTTCGGCGCCGGGACGTCGTCGGGGCCGACAATGGCGGCGAAGAAGCGGGCAAGGTCCAGGCCCTCGAGCAGCGCGACCGAGAGGTCGGTGAACTTGTTGGTGCAGACGCAGAGAAGAGCGCCGGCGCCTTTGAGCGCGGCCAGCGCCTCCTCGACGCCGTCGAAGGGGCGGCTCTCGAGCGCGATGCGCTCGCGGTAGACTTCGATGAAGCGCGTGACCAAGGGACGGGTCTCGCCAGGGACCAGCTGGGCGCCGGCGGCGGAAAAGCCGTGCTCGATCAAGGCGCGCGCGCCGCGCCCGACCATCACCCGGGCCTGCGCCAGGCTCAGCGTCGGCAACCGCTCTTCGGTCAGGACGGTGTTCAAAGAACCAATCAGGTCGGGCGCGGAGTCGACCAGCGTGCCGTCGAGATCGAGCGCGACGGTCGCGCCGTCCAGGCTTCCGGGGGTCAAGGACATGCGGCGCCGTTTCGGCTAAATCGGAGGCGCACGCAACGCCGGAAGATTCGAAGGAGACCGCATGCCCGCCCGCGCCGCTGTCATCCTGGCCGCCGGCCAGGGCACGCGGATGAAGTCGGCGAGACCCAAGGTGCTGCACACCGTCGGCGGCAAGCCGATGCTGGACTGGGTCATCGACGCAACGGAAGCCGCGGGCGCCGAGCGCATTGTCGTCGTGGTCGGCAAGGACGCGGCCGAAGTGGAAGCACACGTCACCGCACGTCTCGGCCCCGGCCACACCACCGTCCAGGATCCGCCGCTCGGCACCGGCCATGCCGTGCTCGCGGCCAAGGACGCGCTCGCCGGCTTCGAGGGCGAGGTGCTGGTCGCCTGTGGCGACGGGCCGGCGCTCAGCACAGACGAGATCGAGCTCCTGTTCGGCCTCTTGCGGAAGGGCGCCGATCAGGCGGTCATGGGGTTCGAGACGCCCGAGCCGGCGGCCTACGGACGCATGATCATGGGCGAGGACGACCATGTGCTGCGGGTGGTCGAGGCGCGCGACGCGACGCCTGCCGAGCTCGTGATCACCGCCTGCAACGCCGCGGTGTTCGCGGCCCGGGCCAAACCGTTGTTCGACTGGCTCGCCAAGGTCACGCCGAACAACGCCAAGCACGAATACTACCTAACCGACATCGTCCGCATCGCCAACGAGGCCGGCGCCGACGTGCGCGCGGCGTTCGCGCCGAAGGAGGCTTTCATGGGGGTCAATTCGATGGCTGAGCTCGCCGAGGCGGAAGCCGCGTTCCAAGCGAAGATGCGGCGCGAGCTGATGGACGCAGGCGTCAGCATGACCGCGCCCGAAACTGTCTTCCTGTCGGCCGATACAAGAGTCGCCGCTGGCGTGACGATCGAGCCGTTCGTGGTCTTCGCCCCCGGGGTCGAGGTCGCGGCCGGCGCGGTGATCCGCGCCTTCAGCCACCTCGAGGGCTGCACCGTGCGCGAAGGGGCGCTCGTCGGTCCCTACGCGCGCTTGCGGCCCGGCGCCGACATCGGGCCAGAGGCCCACATCGGCAACTTCGTCGAGGTGAAGAAGGTCAAGGTGGGGAAGGGGGCCAAGGCGAACCATCTCGCCTATCTGGGCGACGGCTCGGTCGGCGCGGGCGCCAACATCGGCGCCGGGACCATCTTCTGCAACTACGATGGCTTCGACAAATACGACACCCACGTGGGCGAGGGGGCCTTCATCGGCTCCAACTCCGCCCTGGTCGCACCGGTGACGATCGGCGACGGCGCCTACACCGGCTCCGGCTCGGTGATCACCAGTGACGTCGCGCCGGACGCGCTCGCCTTGGGCCGTGCGCGGCAGGAGGAAAAGCCCGGCTGGGCAACAGCCTTCCGCGCAAAGAAGGCGAGGGAGAAGGCTGGTTAGGGCTGGGAGGCGCCGCAACCGGAGGCGGCCGTCCCGGGAGCGCTACCCTCCAGACCTCGCGCTAGCCCAGGGCGCTAAGCGATTTGCTGAGCGCAGCCCCGGGGCGTGGATAATGCTCGTCAATTCCGCGCGCGTTCGATTGAGAAGAGTTCCCAGTTCGGCGGGCACTGCGCTCGTCATAAGCAGACCAACACCACCACCACCACCACCAGCTCCGAGCTGGGCGCTCTTCTCAGTCGAACGCCGCGGCGCCTTGCGCCTCGGGGCGACGACTTTGCACGCCCCCGACGCCGCTCAAGGCTCGCCACCCGGCCGCGCTTCCCGTATCTCGGATCAATGACAGTCGAGGCCGAAGCGCACGAGCGCCCCCCGATCACGCGCACGCACATCGCCGCTGCCGTCATGGGCAATGCGCTCGAGTTCTACGACTTCACCACCTACGCCCTGTTCGCGGTGCAGATCGGGCGGACCTTCTTTCCGGTCCATACGGCGTTCGAAAACCTGATGCTGTCACTGCTGACCTTCGCGGTCGGGTTTGTCGCACGACCGATTGGAGCTGTGGTGCTCGGGGCGCTCGGGGATCGCATCGGCCGGCGCCCGGCCATGATGCTGAGCTTCGTCCTGATGGGTGTCGGGATTGTCGGCCTGGTCCTGACGCCGTCTTACGCGCGGATCGGCGCGGCAGCTCCGGTGTTGCTCTTGATCTGCCGGTTGGTGCAGGGGTTCGCGCTCGGCGGCGAGGTCGGCCCGACGACCGCGTTCCTGATCGAGGCGGCGCCTTTGAAGCGGCGCGGATTGATCGGCTCGTGGCAGAGCGGCAGCCAGGCGCTCGCCTCGCTCGCCGGAGCGCTGATCGGTTTTGCGCTCAGCCATGTCCTTACCGCCATCCAGCTTGAGCATTTCGGCTGGCGGATCGCATTTGCGGTCGGGGCGGTCGTCCTGCCGTTCGGCCTGATCGTGCGGCGGACGCTGCCCGAGACGTTGCACGACCGCGAAGTCACGCAGAGCATCCATCCGACGGCGCACGGCCCGCTCAGCCACGCCCGGCCCATCCTGCTTGGGCTGGCCATGATCATGAGCTTCACCACCTCGACCTATCTGCTGCTCTACATGACGACCTACGCCTCCCAGACCCTGCACATGTCGCAGGGGGCGTCGTTCGGGGCGACGGTGGCGAACGGGGCGACCGGGCTGATCTTTGCCCTGCTGGGCGGCGCGCTCTCAGACCGCTTCGGCCGAAAACCGGTTATGCTGACGGCGCGCACCCTCTTCCTGGCTGTGACCTTTCCCGCCTTCCTCCTGATCGTCCACAATCGCGACGCGCTCACTCTGTTCGCGGCGACGGGGCTGATGGGCGCGTTGAGTTCCACCAGCGTCGGCGTTGCGCTGGTGGCGATCACCGAGTCGCTGCGCAAGGACGTGCGCAGCACGGGCCTGGCGATCGTGTATGCGATCGCGGTTGCGGTGTTTGGCGGCGTCGCCCAGCCCCTGGTGACATGGATGATCAAGGCCACCGGCAGTCCGATGGCCCCGGCCTGGTACATGATGGCGGCCGCCGTGGTCGGGATCATCGCTATGGCGTTGATGAAGGAAACGAGGCCCGACAGGATCGACGAGCCGGTCGCCTTGATCCAAACCGCCTAGAAGCCGGCGGCGGCGTAGCCTATCTGCTAAGCCCATGAACGCCGATGAGTCCAAGCGGGCGGCCGCCGAGGCCGCGGCCGAGTTGGTTGCGCCGGGCATGACCGTTGGCCTCGGCTCGGGCTCGACCGCCGCCCACTTCGTGCGCGCCCTGGCCGCGCGGCGGTTGGACATCCAGGGCGTGCCCACCTCGGAAGCAACCGCGGCGCTGGCGCGCGGCCTCGGTCTGGCGCTGGTCGACCTCGACGAAGCCGGGACCATCGACCTGACCGTCGACGGCGCCGACGAGATCGGTCCGGGCCTCTCCCTGATCAAGGGCGCGGGCGGGGCGCTCTTGCGCGAGAAGCTGGTCTGGGAAGCCTCGCGCCGCTGCGTCGTCATCGCCGACGCGTCCAAGCTCTCGTCGCAGCTGGGCGCCGTTTTTCCGCTGCCGATCGAGGTCGTCGGCTTCGGCCACACCACCACGCTCGGGCGCATCATCGCCGGCCTGGCCGACTGCGGAATCGTGACCACGCCGCGCCTGCGCCGCAAGGACGGCATCCTCGTGCTCACCGATAGCGGCAACCTTATCTACGATGCACCTTGCGGCGCGATCCTCGACCCGCCCGCCGTCGAGGCGGCGCTCAAGAGCATCACCGGCGTCGTCGAGCACGGCCTCTTCCTCGGCCTCGCCCGCGAAGCCCTCATCGGCTCGGACGGCGGCGTCGAGCGGCTCTCGCCCCGTGACCTGATGGAGCCTCCCTATGGCTGAGTACGACTGCGACCTGTTCGTCATCGGGGCCGGCTCCGGCGGGGTGCGCGCCGCCCGGCTCGCGGCCATGACCGGCGCGCGCGTGCTGGTCGCCGAGGAGTACCGCGTCGGCGGCACCTGCGTGATCCGCGGCTGCGTGCCGAAGAAGCTGATGGTCTACGCCTCGGCGTTCAAGCGCGATTTCGAGATCGCCAAGGGCTTCGGCTGGACCAAGTGCGAGACCGCGTTCGACTGGAGAGCTTTCCTCGTTGCCAAGGACGCCGAAATCGCACGCCTTTCAGGCATTTACACGGCAAACCTGAACAACGCGGGCGCTGACATCCTCTACGGAACCGCGTGCTTCGTCGACCCCCACACTCTGGAGGTGACGGGCGAAGGCAAGCCGCGCCGATACACCGCTGAGAAGGTGCTGATCGCCGCGGGCGATCGCCCCAGCCTGCCGGACCTGCCCGGCATCGAGCACGTGATCACGTCGGAGGAGGCCTTCCACCTGCCGGAGCTGCCGAAGCGGATGGTGATCGTCGGCGGCGGCTACATCGCCGTCGAGTTCGCCTGCATCTTCCACGGCATGGGCGTCGACGTGACGCTGGTCTACCGCGGCCCGAACATCCTGCGCGGCTTCGACGAGGACGTGCGCGCGCACTTGGCCGACGAGCTTCGTCTGCGCGGCGTCAAGATCCAGCTGGCCTGCGTGCATGAGCGGATCGAGAAGCGCGCCGATGGCGTGCTCGTCAGCCACCTCACCGAGGGCCTGAAGCTGGAATCCGAGATCGTGATGTTCGCCACCGGCCGCGAGCCGCACGTCAAGACGCTGGGGCTGGAGAAGGCGGGCGTGAAGTTGAACGACAAGGGCGCGATCGCGGTCGACGAATACTCGCGCACCAGCGTCCCGCACATATGGGCGGTGGGCGACATCACCGATCGGATGCCGCTGACCCCGGTCGCCATCCGCGAGGCGCAGGCGTTCGCCGAGACCGAGTTCTACTCAAAGCCGATGAAGTTCGATCACGCCGACGTGCCAACCGCAGTCTTTTCCCAACCGCCGGTAGGCGTCGTCGGCCTGACCGAGGGCGAGGCGCGCCACGTTCACCGCGAGGTCGACATCTACCTCACGCGCTTCCGTCCCATGCGCACGGGCTTCGTCGGCGGCGACGAGCGGATGCTGATGAAGCTCGTCGTGGCGCGTGCGACGAATAAGATCGTCGGCTGTCACATCGTCGGCGCCGACGCGCCGGAGATGATCCAGATGGCGGCCATCGCCGTCAAAGCCAGCCTCACCAAGACCCAATGGGACGAAACCTGCGCGCTCCACCCCACCGCGGCCGAGGAGCTGGTGACGATGCACGAGAAGTACGTGCCCCAGGAGCTGGCGGCGGCGGAGTAGCCTCCTGCCGGAGAAGCCGAGTCGCCATCCGCGCCGCGAGGGTCGGTCTGGCGGGCTGAACCCCGCCGCTCCGCTTTGCCTTGCGGCGCCCCATGGTCTAAAAGCGCGCCCTTCGCGAGGAGCCGTAAGACGTGACCGACCGCTGGACGCCGTCGTCCTGGAGGGAGAAGCCCGCCAAGCAGATTCCGACCGATTATCCGGACCCGGAAGCGCTGGCGCGCGTGGAGACCGAGCTTCGTCGCATGCCGCCCTTGGTGTTCGCGGGCGAGGCGAGGCGGCTCAAGACGCTTCTCGGCGACGTCGCGGCGGGGCGCGCCTTCCTGCTGCAGGGGGGCGACTGCGCGGAGAGCTTCAAGGAGTTCGCCGCCGACAACATCCGCGACACCTTCCGCCTCATCCTGCAGATGGCGGTGGTGCTGACCTTCGCCGGCGGCAAGCCGGTTGTGAAAGTCGGCCGCATGGCTGGCCAGTTCGCCAAGCCGCGCTCAGAGACCACAGAGACCGTGGGCGGCCTGACGCTGCCCTCCTACCGCGGCGACAACATCAACGGCATGGAGTTCGATGCCGCGTCGCGCATCCCGGACCCCGAGCGGCTCTTGAAGGCCTACGCTCAGTCCTCGGCGACGCTGAACCTGCTGCGCGCCTTCGCCGGCGGCGGCTATGCTGACCTCTACAACATCCACCGCTGGACGCTGAGCTTCGTCGCCGACAGCCCGCAGGCGGCGCGCTACCGCGAACTGTCCGACAAGATCAGCGAGGCGCTGACCTTCATGGCGGCGATCGGCGTCACGCCCGAGAGCCAGCCGGACCTGCACCGCGTCGAGTTCTTCACTGCCCACGAGGGCCTGCTGCTCGGGTACGAGGAGGCGCTGACCCGCATCGATTCCACCTCGGGCGACTGGTATGACGTCTCGGCCCATCTGCTCTGGATCGGCGAGCGCACGCGCCAGCTCGACGGGGCGCATGTCGAATACATGCGCGGCATCAAGAACCCGATCGGGCTCAAGGTCGGCCCGACGGTCGAGCCTGACGAGCTGATGCGCCTGATCGATGTGCTCAATCCAGCCAACGAGCCCGGCCGACTCACCCTCTACGGCCGCTTCGGGGCCGACAGGATCGCTGAACGCCTGCCGCCGCTGATGGACGCAACGCGCCGCGATGGCCGCCAGGTGGTGTGGGCGATCGACCCAATGCACGGCAACACGCTGAAGGCAAACAACGGATATAAAACAAGACCTTTTGACCGTATCCTCTCTGAGGTCCGCAGCTTCATTCAGATCGCCGAGGCCGAGGGCGTGCACCCCGGCGGCCTGCATCTGGAGATGACAGGGCAGAACGTGACCGAGTGCACCGGCGGCGCTCGCGCTCTCGCCGAGGGCGACCTCGGCGACCGCTACCACACCCACTGTGACCCCAGGCTGAACGCCGAGCAGTCGCTCGAGCTCGCCTTCCTGGTCGCCGAGCGGCTGAAGGCCGAGCGCGTGAGCGACTTCCACCCGCAAGCCGCCGAATAGGTCCTCGGGGCGTCCGATGGCCGAGCTCGATCGCCGGTTCGGCCGCGAAGCGTTCGGCGACGATCCGGCCAACTACGACGCGGCGCGCCCGGATTACCCGGTCTGGGTGTTCGAGACGCTGGTCGAACGCTGCGGGCTCGCGGCCGGCGCGGCGGTGTTCGAGGTTGGCGCAGGCACCGGCAAGGCGACGCGTGAACTGCTTCAGCTGGGCGCCGATCCCCTGGTCGCCGTCGAGCCTGATACGCGGCTCGCCGAATATCTGCGCGGCTCAACCGGCTCGACCGCGCTCGGCGTGGTCAACGCGCCGTTCGAGGACGCCGAGCTCGGGGAAGGCGCGTTCGACCTCGGCGTCAGCGCGACCGCTTTCCATTGGCTGGATGAGGTTGCGGCGCTGGCAAAGGTCGCCCGCTTGCTCCGGCCAGGCGGGTGGTGGGCCATGGTCTGGAACGTCTTCGGCGATGACGATCGCCCCGACCCGTTCCACGAGGCGACGAACGCGCTCCTGAACGACGGGCCGCGCAGCACCAGCCACGGCGGCCCCGGTGGCGTTCCGTTTGCGCTGAACGTCAACGCACGCATGAGCGCGTTCGGCCGCAGCGGCGCCTTCGAGGCGATCAGCCACGTGCAACGGAGCTGGGACCTCGTCCTCGATCCCGACCAGGTCGTCGCCCTCTACGCCACCTTCTCCGACATGACCGCGCGGCCGCGCCACGAGCAGCGCGAAGTGCTCGCCGAACTCCGCCGCATTGCCGTTGAGGCGTTCCACGGCCGGGTGGTGCGCAACATGATCACGATCCTCTGGACCGCGCGCCGGCGCTGACGCGGCGCTTGGCGCGGCGTCGCGGAACGGCTAAGTCTCCGGCCATGAAGGCCTAGGTCGCCATAGGCGCCACGGGACATCCGTAGGCATCGCATCGCGCGGGCGGCAAGCGCCGGCGCGTTCCCCGACGTTGATCACGACCTGACCAAGAGACCTTCATGCCTTCCAACAGCTTCACCCGCGTGAACCGTTACGGCGCGCTCTGCGCCGAGGTTTACGACACCGACAAACCCTTCGGCGCCCTGGCCGATACCGCCTTCCACCTGGCGCGACTGGCCGAGATCGAGGGGCCTGTCCTCGAGCCGGCCTGCGGCACGGGGCGCGGGCTGGTGCCCATGCTCGAGGCAGGCCATGACGTGACCGGTTTCGACGCCAGCCCCGACATGCTGGCCCGATGCCGCGCCCGCTGCGCCGACCGCGGCTTCTCGCCCGACCTGAGCCAGCAGCGGTTCGAGGACTTCAGCTACGACCGCCGGTTCGCCGTGATCATCGTGCCGGTCGGGACCTTCACCCTGATCGACGACTTTGCGACGGCGATGGCGGTGCTCCGCCGCTTCCATGCCCATCTGGCGCCCGGCGGCGTGGTGATCCTCGACCTCGACAGACTCGCGAACCTTGCCGCCGACGGCGAGGATCGGCGGAGCTGGACGGCGGAGAATGGCGACCTGCTCACGGTCGTGGGTCACATCACCCGGACAGATTGGCTGGCCCAGCGGACGGAGAGCCGCACCCGCTATGAGCGGTGGCGGGATCACAAGCTGGTCGACTGCGAACTTGAGCCGATGGCCGCGCGTCACTGGGGGCTGGAGGAGTTCAAGCTCGCACTCGGCGCCGCCGGCTTCGTGGACATCTCAGTCACGGGCGACTACCAGCGCGGGCCGCTTCGAGCGCACCCCCGCACGCTGACGTTCGAGGCGCGGCGGGGCTAAGCGGCGATCTTCTCCGCGGCGGCCTTCATGCGCTGGCGGGCCTCCTGGCGGGCGCCGACGGCGTCAACCAGGGTTCCAGCGGCGCCTAAGCCATAGGCCGGCATGTTGTTGTAGACGCTCTCGTAGCAACCCGGCTGCACCAGATAGGTCTCGTGCCAGATGCCGATGTCGCCGTTCGAACCCAGCTTCTGGTTGAACCAGCGCCAAACGGGCTGGTGCGCGCGATCCGGGTTGCGGGCGTAGGCCTCCAGCTGTTCGAAGCTGCGCCAATACTGGATCAGCGTCGCGCCGGAGAGGCTGAAGTGCTGCTCGACGTGCAGGAGCCCCAACTCTGGGGCCGCCGCCAGCTCCTTCAGCATCCGCGGCATGGTGGCCAGGAAGGGCAGGACGACGTTTAGCTTCCACGGCTTGTTCAGCCGCGCGCCGATGATGAAGACCACGAAGGGTCCATCGAGCTCCGCGCAGACGCGTCGATTGATGATCTTGGCCATAACCGTCCCCCAAGAGGCTGTCGGCGCCATCATAGTGGCGCTTAAGCCACGCACCTAGTTTCGCTTTGGCCGCGGGTTGCGCCGCCCCGGCGATCGGATCAGGGTCCGCGCCCTCAAGAATTGCTGGATTTCGACCCATGAACGCGCGCGCGGCCGTCACGGGCGCTCGCATGGGAGCGCCGGCTGGCCTCATTTTGAAAGATCTGCGCTCGCTGCTGCGTCTGGCCGGGCCGGTCGTGCTCGCGCGCCTGGGCGTCATGGCCATGGGCGTCACCGACACGGTCGTGGTCGGGCGCTATTCGGCCGTGCAGCTGGGCTACCACGCGCTCGGTTGGGCGCCGACGGCTGTGGTGCTGACGGTGGCGCTCAGCCTCCTGACCGGGGTGCAGGTCATGACCTCGCGCGCAATTGGCGAAGGGCGTCGCCACGCGGCCGGCGCAGTTCTCCGGCGCGGGCTGGTCTACGCCGCCTGGATCGGCATGGCGTCGACTGGCATCCTCGTGGCGTTCGGACCCTGGTTCCTGCACGCCGTCGGCATCTCCAAGCCGCTCGCTGACGGGGCGAGCCGGGTCCTGATCGTGTTTGCCCTCTCCATGACGCCGCTGGCGCTGGCCACCGCGGCGGGCCAATGGCTCGAGGCCCTCGGCAAGCCCATATCGGCCATGACGCTCATGTGGGGCGCCAACCTGGTCAATCTGGCGATCGACCTCGTGCTCGTGCCGGGCCGCTTCGGCCTGCCCGCGCTCGGCGCGATCGGCGGCGCCTGCGCCACCTTCGGCTCCCGCACTGCGCTGATGCTGGCGCTGCTCGTCTATATCGCCACCATGCGCGAAGCCCGTGCGCTTGGCGTGTTCGCCAAACCTCCGAGGGACCGCGCCGCTGCAATCGAACAGCGCCGAATCGGTTACGGCGCCGGCGCGTCCGGATTCTTCGAGGTCGCCTCCTTCGCCGGCATGAACATCATCGCCGGTTGGATCGGGGCGCAGGCCCTGGCCGGCTACACCGGGGTGATGAACGTCGCTTCCGTCGTGTTCATGGTTCCCTTGGGCCTTTCGACAGCGACCGGTGTGCTGGTCGGCAGGGCTTACGGCGCGCGCGACCGGGCCGGGGTCAATCGAGCGGGCGCCGTGGGATTCGCCGTCACAGCGGCCTTCGGGCTCGTCGTGTCCTTGGCGATCTGGCCCTCGGCGCGTCTGGTCGCGGGCGTCTACACCACCGATCCGCGCGTGCTGGCGATGGGGACGGCCGCGGTCGGGCTCTCGTGCCTGTTCTTCCTGCCCGACGCGCTCCAGGTGGTCGTCGCCCAATCGTTGCGGGCCCGCGGCGACGTCTGGATCCCAAGCTGCACCCACTTCGTCAGCTACATCCTTTTGATGTCGCCGCTGGCCTGGGCGCTCGCGATCCCGCTCGGCTACGGCCTGAACGGCATCGTCGCGTCGATCGTCGTCGCAAGCTTCATTTCCGCCGGGCTGCTGCTCGGCCGGTTCTGGATGCTCGCAGCGCGTCGCGCCTAGACCGCGGCCCCCAGCACCCAGCCTTCCTCGCGCGCGGCGTCGAGGACGAGGTCGGCGGGCGCGGCCTTGGAGGGGCCGAACATCGCCCCCAGCCGGCCGGCCTCGTCGGCGCGGGCGAACTGCTCGGCCGTCACCCGAACTTGCGCCTGGTCCTTGACCTCGCTGGGGCCGGCTTGCGCCTTGTAGAGCGACGGATAGACCTCGGCCGCGATGATATCGACACTGGCGAGCGCCGCTTCGTCCTGCGCCTTGAACCCGGTCTCGAACGGCCAGATCCGCATCGCATCGCCGTACCTGAGCTTTAGCCGGCGCACGACCGGCATGCCGAGGATGGCCTGACCGCCGACCGAGCCGTTGTAGTAGAGCTTCCAGATCGGCGAGGCGCCCTTGGCCGCGATGTCAGCGTGGCGCATTTCCGGCAGGTCGCCGACGCCGTGGTCACGGGTCCGCTTCGGCTGCAGCGTGGTTAGGGCGTCCTTCGGCGGGCAGCCCCAGAACGGGAACGGGCCGCCGGTCAGCCGCCGATTGATCTCGGACGCCACGCCAAAGCGGTTGTTGGTGTTGTCCGCCTTGTCCTTGACCATGCGATCGAGCTGATCCCACGCCGCTCGCCAAGCCGGCGCGGTAGTCGGCAGTTTCAGCGCGGCGGCGAAACCGCGGGGGAAGCCGAGCGGGAAGTCGAAGCCCACAAGCGTCCGCTCCCCACGTTTCTTCAGGTCGTCGAGCACCGCAGTGAGCTTCGTCTCCGCCTCCGCGCGGGTGGCCGGGTTCGTCGCTTCGAACGCCAGGCGGAATCGCACGTCGCGCTTGAGCACCCCGATCCACACGGAGTCCGCGCCGGTGTTCGGCCGCGAAGCTGCGCTCCAGTCGACAATCACATAGGCGTTGAACAGCCGCGCCACGCTCACGCTCCAGACACCGAAGAGAAGGACGGGCGCTTGTAGCGGTTCGCTGCGCGGCGGGGAACGAGCGCCGCGTTCAAATCGAAGCGATGCCGGCGACGAGAGGGCTAGCTCACCACCTCGAGGCGCTTCAACTGCGCTAGCCGCCGGTCGGCGAAGAGCTTCGCCTGATCGACCAGTTCGCGGATGTTCTCGTCCGGCGTGGCCAGAACCTGCCCGTCCTTGATCAGCGACTGGTTCTGCCGGGTCAGGATGCTCCATGCGTCGCGCGCCCACTCCTCCGGCTTCTTCAGCCCGCGAGCGCGCGCGGCCAGGAAGAGCTGCTGGAAGCGACTGACCTCGACGCCGCGGCCGATGACCGGCGAAGCGAGCCAGGTCACGTCGCCGCTCACCCGCGCGCGCTCGACCAGGTGGGCGTTCAGGCGTTGGCAGCGCGGTCGGGCGATCTCGATCGCGTCGGGGTCCTGGACGGGATTGGCGCGGGCCGCGCCAACCAGGACCGTCAGCGCCTCGACCAACGCGCCGGGCGGCAGTGCGGCAAGGCTGGGCTCTTCGGCGAGATCGCCGATGCGCCTCGGCGCGCCGTCCTTCTTTGCAAGCGCCGCGACCACCGGGCGGAAGATGTCCTCGCGCAGCCCGACGGTGCCGAGGCCGGCCTCAACATCGAACGGCACTTCCGAGGGGTCGACCAAGAGCATGATCGACAGATCGTTCAACCGGTCGAGCCGTTCCAGCGGCGTCAGCAAGCGCGACCCGCGGCTATAGAGGTCGCGGCGGAACTGCTGGTTCAGCATATAGTCGCGCACGGTCTCGCGCAGCACGTCGTACGAGATCCCGGCCAGCACGTCCCGCTGCTCAGGCGTGAGGTTGTAGGCCAAGAGCTGCTCCAGCGCCGCGGCCGGGGCGGCGAAGGTCAGCTTCGCGCCGGTCAGCCACTCGTGGGCCTCGGCGAAATACATCGGCGTCCAGTCGCGATTGAAATATTCGTGCGCGAGGTAGTTGCGGTTCTGGCCGGCGATAGCGTCGAGCCGCCCCTTCGCGCTCGGATTGGCGCCGAAGTAGCGCGCTTTCGTGGCCGCCAACGTGTTGCCGAAGGCGATGGCCGCATCGATGCGGCTGACCATTCCCTGGGCGTGGGTTCCAGCCGCCTCCATGTGGGTCGACATCAGGTGGCGCAACGGCATTGCCGCCGCCCAGCCGGGTAGGGTGTTGAAGCTGAAGTAGACGATCCCGCCGACCTTCAGCCGGTCGCGCATGATGTCGACCAGAACCTGCCGGTTCTCGTCAGACACCCAGCTCCAGATCCCGTGCAGCACGATGTAGTCGAAGTCGGGCAGATCGGTCCGCAGCGCGAAGTCGGCAAAACTGTCGTCGAACACATGCGCGTCGGCGCCCGACACCTTGGCGAGGCCCTGGGCGTTTGCCGCCTGCACCGGGTTGAAGTCGGTGCCCCAGTACTCGCCCGACGCGGCCGCTGCGTGGATGTTGAACGACAGGCCCTGGCCGTAGCCGAGCTCGAGATAGCGTATGCCGGCGCGCGGCGGCGGCTGGTGGCCGCTGGTCAGCAGCGCGAAATCGATCAAGCCGGGCGCGAGCTCGCGATAGTACCCATGGGTGTAGTCGATCTCGGAGACGTAACCTGACGTCCAATCCATGGATCCCCGCGAGACTGGAGCGCCCCTCTCGGGCCCGCCTGAACTCTGCTACCTTCGCACGATGGCGGACCTCTTTGAAGCCGCGGGCCTGAACCCGGAGACGCCGACGCCGCTCGCGGATCGGCTTCGGCCGACCTCGCTCGACGAGGTGGTCGGTCAGGACCACCTGCTCGGCCCGGAGGGGCCTATCCGGCGCATGGCCGAGGCGCACCGGCTGGCCTCGATGATCCTTTGGGGCCCTCCCGGCTCGGGCAAGACCACGATCGCTCGGCTGCTGGCCGCCGAGGCCGGCTATCAATTTCAACAGCTTTCGGCCGTCTTCTCGGGTGTCGCGGACCTGAAGAAGGCGTTCGAGACGGCGCGCGGCCGCCGGGCGGCGGGCCAGGCGACCCTGCTGTTCGTCGACGAGATCCACCGCTTCAACCGCGCCCAGCAGGACGGCTTCCTGCCCTTCGTCGAGCAGGGCGTCGTCACCCTGGTCGGCGCGACGACGGAGAATCCGTCCTTCGAGCTGAACGGCGCGCTCTTGTCGCGCTGTCAGGTCTTCGTGCTCAAGCGCCTGGGCGACGACGCCCTGGCGACGCTTCTGAAGAAGGCCGAGGCTTACGAGGCTCGCCAGCTGCCGCTCACGCCCGAAGCGCGCCAGGTGCTCTTCCAACTCGCCGACGGCGACGGCCGCTATCTGCTCAGCCTGGCCGAGACGCTGTTCAACATCGCCTCGGCGAAGCCGCTGGATGTGGCCGAGATGGGCCGCATCCTGCAGAAGCGCAGCCCGGCCTACGACAAGGACCGAGAGGAGCACTACAACCTCATCTCCGCCCTGCATAAGTCGATCCGCGGCTCGGATCCCGACGCCTCGTTGTACTGGTTGGCGCGCATGCTGGACGGAGGCGAGGACCCGTTGTTCATCGCCCGGCGGCTGATGCGCGCGGCCTCTGAGGACATCGGCGAGGCCGACCCGCTGTCGCTCGTGCTCGCGAACGCGGCCAAGGACGCATACGACTTCCTGGGCTCGCCCGAGGGGGAATTGGCGTTGGCGCAGCTTGTCGTACACTTGGCCGCCGCGCCGAAGTCGAACGCCGTGCTCACCGCCTTCGGCGCCGCTATGCGTTCGGCGAAGGAAACCGGCTCGCTGATGCCGCCGGCGCATATCAGAAACGCGCCGACACGGCTGATGAAGGAGCTTGGCTACGGCAAGGGCTACGCCTACGACCACGAGGAGGCGGAAAGCTTCTCCGGCCAGAACTACTTTCCGGACGGGATGGAGCGCCAGGTCTTCTACCGGCCGAAAGGCGAGGGCGCAGAAGCCCGCACCAAGGAGCGCCTCGAGCGCTGGGCGGCGTTGCGCGAGCAGAAGGGCCGCAAGTGAGCGCCCGGAAGGCGCCGCCGGCGCCGCGTCTATCGCCGGACGAGATCGCCTTCGTTCGTTCGCTGGTGATCCACGAGGACGATCACATCCTGGCGCTGAACAAGCCCGCCGGGCTGTCGAGCCAGGGCGGCCGCGGCCAGGTGCATACGCTTGATGAACTCCTGTTCGCGTTCGCCAAGTCCAGCGGCAACCGACCAAGACTCGTCCACCGCCTCGACCGCGACACCTCCGGCGTCATCCTGACGGCGAAAACGAAGCCGGCGGCCGCCTTCCTCGGCCGTGCGCTGATGGGTCGGCGGGTCGAAAAGACCTACCTCGCGATCGTGGCGCCGGGGGCGCCGGACCCGCGCGAAGGCCTGATCGAGCTCTCTCTCCGCCGCGACGAGCTGGGTCGCGAGGCCTTCATGCGCGTGTGCGCGGCTGACCACCCCGACGCCGAGACCGCGCGCACCCGTTATCGCACACTCGCTGCTTCCAGCACGGCCGCGCTCGTCGAGCTCAGGCCGGAGACCGGGCGCATGCATCAGCTGCGGGTGCACATGGCCGCGGTCGGGCGCCCGATCGTGGGCGACGCGCGCTACGGTGGCGCGCTCGTCCTGGACGGCGCGCCGGTCAAGCGGCTGATGCTGCACGCGGCTGCGATCGCGTTCCCACACCCTGCTGGGGGCCGGATGCGGCTCGAGGCCGAACCTCCCAACGACTTCAAGGACGTGGCGGCTGCTCTTCGCGCCAGCGCCGCGGCCGCCTGACCGTCGATGACGCGCGAAGTTCGGACTCTCGTAGTCGGGCCGGCCGAAGGCGGCGTGCGCCTCGACCGCTGGCTCAAGCGGCGTTGGCCGCAGCTGAACCACGTGCAGATCCACAAGCTCGCCCGCTCCGGCCAGATCCGCGTCGACGGCGGCCGGGTGAAGCCGGATGTGCGGCTTGCCGCCGGCGCGCACGTGCGCGTGCCGCCGCTGCCCGAGGCGCCGGGTCGCGACGAGGCCGGCCTCTCCGAGCGCGACGCGGCTTTCGCCCGTTCGTTGGTGCTCTATGAGGACGACGAGGTGCTGGCGCTCAACAAGCCGTCCGGCCTCGCCGTTCAGGGGGGGACCAAGACCACCCGCCACGTCGACCGGCTTCTCAGCGTCTGGGGCGAAGGCCTTGAACGCCCACGGCTTGTTCATCGCCTCGATCGCGACACGAGCGGGGTCCTGGTGCTCGGCAAAGGCCCGGCCGCGGCCGCTCGGCTCGCCCAAGCCTTCGCCCAACGCCGGGCGGAGAAGACCTATTGGGCTGTCGTCGCGGGACGCCCGCGGCCGCCGAACGGCGGCGTCGACATCCCGCTGGTCAAGTCCGGCGACGGCGAACGTGAACAGATGGCGCCGGCAGGCGCGGATGACCCGCGCGCCGCGCACGCCGAGACGGACTACGTCACCCTGGCCCGCGCCGGCGAGCGCGTCGCCTGGCTCGCGCTTCGCCCCCACACGGGGCGCACGCATCAGCTGCGGGCGCACATGAAGGCGATCGGGCATCCCATTCTGGGCGATCGCAAATATGGCGACGAGCGCTCAGCGACGCTGTCTGCCGGCCTCAAGCTTCAGCTGCACGCGCGCCGGCTGGACCTGCCGCATCCGGGCGGCGGCCGGATCGTGATCGAGGCGCCGCTGAGCCCCGAGATGCGCGCCGGCTTCGGGCGCTTCGGCTTCGACGAAACGAGCGCCGATCCGCAGCCGTTCTCGCCCCGCTAGGCGACGATCCCCGCGACAGGCTCAACGCCGGCGCTGTCGGGGAAGACGGTGGTGTCGAGAGCGCGGCGATCGACCCCGAGCTGTTCGGCTAAGACGCCCTTGAAGAGGCCGCGCATGTCGACGGTCGGCGCCGTATCGCGGTTCTCGAACAGCTTGGCCTCTTGCAGCGTCGGCCAGTCGCCGATGATGCCGCCGCGCTTCAGCGAGCCGCCCAGCACGAGCGCTGTCGAGGCGGTGCCGTGATCGGTGCCCTTGGTGCCGTTCATGCGCGCCGTGCGGCCGAATTCGGTCGCGACCACCACGACGGTGTTGTTCCACTCCGGCCCGAGCCCGCTCGAGAGCCCGTCGATGGCCGCGTCGAGCCCGCGCAGGCGAATGGCCAGCTGGCCGTCGGCGGCGCCCTGGTTGGCGTGGGTGTCGAAGCCGTCGAGGGAGACCGCGGCGATCTGCGGTCCGTTCGGCTCGAGCATGAACTTGGCCAGCGTGTCGCCCAGTTTGCGCGCTTGGTTGGCCGCCTGCTGCTGCTGTTGGGCGGCATACGCCTGCAGCTGCTGTGGATTGGACTGCGCGGCGGCCGCCGGCTGTTGTTGCATCGCGCCCGGTTGCATCGCCGCGGGCGGCGCGGCCATCGCGTTCAAATCCGGGGCGGTGGCGATGGCGGCCATGGCTTCGGTCTGAAGCCCGCTCGCCAGCGCCGGCGCGAGCAGCGCGTCGCCGGCGTAGAGGTCGGTCAGGATTTGCGCCAGCCGGGGGTCACGCTCCTTGATTCCGCCCGGCGACCAGGAGGCCGCCTCCATGCGGCCGCGCAGGATGAGAGGCTCCTGGGGGCCGACCGACATGGCGTGCACCGTCCGCGTCGCGCTAAGGGACTCCATCGCCCGGTTCAGCCAGCCGGACGTTGCTTGGGTCGCCGGCTGGCCGCTCTCGAGCACGTCCTGCGCCTCGAAGTGCGAACGGGCGCGGTCGGGCGTGGCGATGGCCGGCGCGATCCTGGCCTCGCCCTTGAGCGCCAGCGCGTGCACGGTCTCGAGCCGGGGATGCAGGCCGAACGTCGAGTCGAGCTGAAGCGCGCCGTTCGGCTGACCGAAGCCGGCGATGGCGATCTCGGTCCTCAGCGGCTGGTAGTTCGCGTCGCCGATCGGCGGCGAAACGGAGAGGCCGTCCATCGCCCCGCGGCAAATGAAGACCACCAGCTTGCGCTGAGCCAGACCCCCCTCGGAGGCGGCGTGGGCCGCGCGGGCGAGGAAGGTGACGGAGATGCCAAGGCCCGCCGCGGCGAATAGCGCCGAGCGGCGGTTCAGAGAGAGCGTCTGGGTCATCGGCGTTGGAACTCCGGACTCATCAGAAGGATGGAGAAGGCCTCGGCGCGCGATTCCGCGCGGCCGATGGCGGTTGCGGTCGCCGCGATGAGTTGGGCGCCCAGCGTGTTCTGGGCGATCTGCATCGGCTCGGCCGTGAGCGAGACGTTGCGCGCGGCAAAGGCCTCGGACCAACGCATACGTTTGACCACGCCGTCGGCGGAGGCCCAGTCGGTCGCGTCCTCAGACCAACCCTTGGGCGAGGGGGCGCTGAACGGCTGCTGCCCAAGCTGGGTCAGCACCGGCACGATCTCCGGTCCCGGCGTGACCGCCGCCGCGCGGTAGCCCGAGATCAGGAACTCATAGGGCGTCTTGAACTTGCGCTGCTGGGCGACCCACGACTCCGGCGCGTCGATCAAGGTCGTCGCCACCTCGCCGAGCTGGCCGCCGGAGGTGTTGAAGCTCCGCTCGAGCTTGGCCACCAACGTCGGCGGCGGATCGTCGGCGATGAAGTGTTTGGCGAGCTTGACGGCGATGTGATGGGCGGTCGCCGGGTTCGCCGCCAGGTCGTGCAGCACCGCGCGCGCCTGCTCAAGCCCACCAGCGGGATAGGTGTTGCCCAGGATGTGGCGCGCGCCGGGCTCGTGTGCGGCTGGGCGGAAAGTGAACTGGCCCGGTTGGGCGTCTTGGTCGCCGAAGCGGCGGCGCTCGTTCAGCCCGACGATGCTCCAGCCGGTGAGCGCGCGGGCGAACTCGGTCACGTCGGCCTGGGTGTAGCCCGCACCGACCCCCAGGGTATGCAGCTCCATGATCTCGCGGGCCAGGTTCTCGTTCAGCCCGCCGAGGTTCTTGAGCGCCGGCAGGCCCATCTTCGCGAGCCCGGCGAGCTGGCTGTCCGGGCCGATGGACTGCGCCTGGTCGAGGTAGATCAGCATCCCTGGGTGCGAGGTCGAGGCGACGAGCATCTCTTCGAAGCGGCCGAACACGTGCGGCCGGATCGCCTCGCGCTCGAAGGGGCCAGCAAGCACCGCGGTTTGCAGGTTCTTCTGCCCGACGGTGAAGTGGTTGAACCAGAACAGCGCCCATCGCTCGCGGAAGGCCGCGTCCGTCTGGCTGGCCAGCGCGACGCGGCCGAGGAACTCGGCGCCCGCGCCCTGGCGGATCATCTTCTGCGCTTCCTTCACCGGGTCGAGCGGCGCGCCGTCCATCCGCGCCTGGCGCCGGTCCTGCTGCAACGCGCGCAGGTCCGTGACCCGCTGGACGCTCGACTCGAAATCGCCCGAGGGCTGGTCGGCGCCGTCAGCCCGGATCTGCGCCTTGAGCGCGCCAAGGGGGTCGGTGCTCAGCGCCGCGATCTCGCCCGGGCGGGCGCCCAGGCCGAAGCGGGTGGCGGCGATCGAGGCTCTCAGCGCTAAGTCTATGGCCATGGCCCGATCTCAATCAGAGGGTGATGACCGCTTTTACGTTCGCGAGGCGAACCTTCCGTCGCGGGCGACTTGTCGCAGGCCATCCGTCGCCGGGCTCGCGGCTTGTCACCCGGGCGGCCCAAGTCTACCCCTGCGAGCCTTAACCGATCGGGAGTGGGCGCCAGAATGAAGCACATCGTGGAGGAGCTCGAGCGACGGCGCGCGCAGGCGAGGGCGGGCGGCGGCGAGCGGCGGATCGCCGCTCAGCACGCGAAAGGCAAGCTCACCGCGCGCGAACGTATCGATGTCCTCCTCGACGAGGGCTCGTTCGAGGAGTTCGACATGTTCGTCGAGCATCGGGCGACCGAGTTCGGCATGGCCGAGCAGAAGGTGCCGGGCGACGGCGTCGTGACCGGCTGGGGAACGATCAACGGTCGGCTCGTCTTCGTTTTCTCCAAGGATTTCACGGTCTTTGGCGGCTCTCTTTCGGGCGCGCACGCCAAAAAGATCGTCAAGATCTACGAGCAGGCGGCCAAGCTGGGCGCGCCGATCATCGGCCTCTATGACGCCGGTGGCGCGCGCATCCAGGAGGGCGTCGAAGCGCTCGCGGGCTACGCCGACATCTTCCTCCTGAACACGCTCTGCTCGGGCGTAATTCCGCAGATCGCCGTGATCATGGGCCCCTGCGCCGGCGGCGATGTCTATTCGCCGGCGATCATGGACTTCATCTTCATGGTCAAGGACACGAGCTACATGTACGTGACCGGGCCTGACGTGGTCAGGACCGTCACGAACGAGGACGTGACGCACGAGGAGCTTGGCGGCTACCGGGTGCATGCGTTGAAGTCGGGCGTCGCCGACGGCGCCTTCGAAAACGACCTCGAGGCTTTGACGCAGATTCGGCGGCTGGTCGACTTCCTGCCGCTCTCCAACCGCGAAAAGCCGCCGGTGCGCGAGAGCTTCGATGTTGTCGATCGCACCGAGCCATCGCTCGACACCCTCGTGCCGATCAGCGCCGAGAAGCCCTACGACATGAAGGAGCTTATTCTGAAGGTCGTTGACGAATCCGATTTCTTCGAGATCGCAAAGGATTGGGCGAAAAACATTGTCTGCGGGTTCGGTCGCATCGACGGCGAACCGGTTGGCATCGTGGCCAACCAGCCGCAGACTCTGGCCGGGGTGCTCGACATCGACGCCGCGCGCAAAGGGGCCCGCTTCGTGCGCTTCTGCGACGCCTTCTCGATTCCGCTGATCACCTTCGTCGACGTGCCGGGCTTCATGCCGGGCACGCGGCAAGAGCAGGGCGCACTGATCAAGCATGGCGCGAAGCTGCTGTTCGCCTTCGCCGAGGCGACGGTGCCGAAGATCACGCTGATCACCCGCAAGGCCTATGGCGGCGCCTATGACGTGATGAGCTCCAAGCACATCCGCGGCGACATCAACTACGCCTGGCCGACGGCCGAGATCGCGGTCATGGGCGCCAAGGGGGCCGTGGAGATCATCTTCCGCGCCGACATGAACAAGCCGGGCGCGATCGCCCAGCGGGAGGCCGAGTACAAGGAGCGTTTCGCCAATCCATTCGTCGCGGCGGCGTTCGGCTACGTAGACGACGTCATCCTGCCCCGTGACACGCGGAAACGGATCGCCCGCGCGCTCAAGAGCCTAAGGGGAAAAAAGCTTGAGAACCCCTGGAAAAAGCACGACAATATCCCGCTCTGAGCTGGGCAAGCCCGACTACGGGCTCAGCTATGGCGGCTCCGGCGGCTACGGCCTGCACCACGAGGACACCGGCACGGGCTGCTGGTACGCCGCTCCAGCGAGCAGCTGATGCGCTACTCGACGCCCTAGAGTTCTAGAGGTGGTCGCCGCGATGGAGCGGGTCGGGCAGCTTTTCGCCATCCGCGACAAAGCTTAGTGACACCGAGTTGATGCAATAGCGCAGCCGCGTCGGCGGCGGCCCGTCGGGAAAGACATGGCCCTGGTGGCTGTCGCAGCGCGCGCAGCGGGTCTCGATGCGCACCATGCCGTAGGTGGTGTCACGCACAGCGCGGACATGCGCCTCGTCGATCGGCGCATAGAAGCTCGGCCAACCGGTGCCGCTCTCGAACTTCGTCTGCGCGCGGAACAGCGGCAGACCGCAGAGCCGGCAGCAGTAGACACCGTTCGCCTTGTTGTTGAGCAGGCCCCCGCAGAAGGGCGCCTCGGTGCCGTGTTGCAGGAGGACGTCGCGCTCCTCGGGCGTCAGGTCCGCTTCGAGCCGCTTCTCCTCGTCAGGCGTCGGCGGCGTAAGGTCGAAGCCGGAGGCGGAACGGACGGGGGACGTGGGTGCGTCGGTCATCGTTCGAAGATGCCCCTTTCGCCCTCGAGATTCCAGGGCCCGGCGCCGGCCGGGTGGCCGAAGCATTAATTCGGCGTTAGCTTGCCCCGTCCTGATGTCTCAGGGGGGAAACCGATGAACATCACTCACCTTCTCTTCAGCTACCAAGGCCGCATCCGGCGCATGCACTTCTGGCTTTGCGCCATCGGCGTCGGCGTCGTCTTCGGCGTGCTCTACAGCGTTCTCTTCAGCATGTCGGGGATGGCGCAGGGCTCGCCCAACGGCCTCATCCTGGCGCTGCTCGGCGTGCTCTACATCGTCTACATCTACATCGCGCTCGCACTCGACGTGAAGCGCTGCCATGACCGCGACAAGAGCGGCTGGTTCGTGCTCATCGGCCTGATCCCGCTCATCGGCGCGATCTGGCTGTTGGTCGAGCTCGGGTTCCTGGACGGCACGCAAGGGCCGAACCGCTTTGGCCCGTCGCCCAAGGGGATCGGCGGCGACGCGCCGGCGCCGGCGCCGGCGGAGTAGCGGAGCCCTTCCGGGCTCGTTGCCGTCGCCTTAGAGTTCGCCCGAGTCTCGGCTAGGGCATGGGTTTGGCGTGAACGGCGGCAACATCGACTGGCGGGAGCTGTTCCTGTCCGCGGACGGGCGGCTCCCTCGCACGCCATTTCTGATCGGCTCGACGATCCTGATCGCGATCACGGCGATCTATGAGAGCCTCGTCGGCCCGGTGGGCCATTGGCTGACCGGCCTGATCGTCTATCCGGCCATCCTCTATGCGGGGGCGTGTCTTGCTTCGAAGCGACTGCACGATCGTGGCCGCTCGGGCTGGTGGGCGGCGCTGATCCTGTTTGCGCTGGCCGTGATCTGGCCGCACCCCGCCGGCTTCGTCGACTTCCTCCTGATGCTGGTGCTGGTCTGGGCGGCGATCGAGCTCGGCCTTATGGAGAGCGAACAGGGCGCCAACCGCTACGGCCCCAACCCCCTGCGCCCCGCCCAGGCCTAGCCGGGCATCAGCACCATCTGGGTCTGGGTGACGATGGCCACGAGCTTGCCCTGGCCCGTCTCGATCCGCGTCTGCCACACCTGGGTGCGCCGGCCGCGATGGATCGGCGTCGCCGTCGCCACCAGCGCGGCGCCCACCGGCCCGGCGCTCAGGAAATTGGTCTTGCTCTCGAGCGTCGTCGTGCCGGCCCCGCCCGGCAGGTTCAGCGCCGTTGCGGCTGCCCCGACCGTGTCGGCGAAGGCCATCAAAGCCCCGCCGTGGATAATATGGCCGGCGGTGCAAAGCTCCTCGCGCACGACGAGGGAGGCCATGACGTGCTCGCGATCCGCCTCGACGAAGCGCACGTCCATCAGCGCCGCGAACGGCATCGGCGAAGTCCGCAGACGCTCGAGCTCGGTCATGGGGCGATCTCCTCAGATCGGCGGGGCGGCGGGCTCTGTCGCGCCGAACACTTGCTCGAAGCTGGCCTTCAGGGCCGCGTCGGCCTCTTCCATGGTCACGGGCAGCCCGAGGTCGACCAGGCTGGTCACCCCATGCTCGGTGACCCCGCAGGGCACGATGCCGCTGAAATGCGCCAGGTCCGGCTCGACGTTCAGGCTGATCCCGTGGAAGGAGACCCAGCGGCGGATGCGCACGCCAATGGCGGCGATCTTGTCCTCGCTCGTGGGCGCGCCGTGCTCGACCCAGACGCCAACCCGGCCCTTGCGCGCCGCGCCATCGACGTTGAAAGCCTTGAGCGCATCGATGATCCAGGCCTCGAGGGCGCCCACGAAGGCACGGACGTCCTTCCGCCGTGCGCCCAGGTCGAGCATGACATAGGCCACCCGCTGGCCCGGGCCATGGTAGGTGAACTGGCCGCCTCTTGAGCTTTCGAACACGGGCAACCGCCCTGGCGCCAGCAGGTCAGCCGGCTTGGCCGAGACGCCGGCGGTGTAGAGCGGCGGGTGCTCGAGCAGCCAGACGAGCTCGCTCGCGCGCCCCTCGGCGATCGCGGCGGCCCGCGCCTCCATTGCCGCGACCGCCTCGAGATACCCCACCCGCCCGGGGGAAACCGCCCAGCCGGCGGTGCGCCCGTCGGCGCGGCCAAAGGGCGCAATGGTCGCCGCGCTGCTTAACGACCGGTCAAGCATGATGACGGCAATGTGGCCTGCGATCCGGCCAAAGCAATGGCCGGCGCGTCAGTGGGGTCGTTCTCTTGAACCAAGTTAGCGCCGTCAACGTGGAGATATCCGTCGTCCTGGGCCGCTCGGTCCTGCCGATGCAGCAACTCTTGCGCATGGGCCGTGGCGCCGTCATCCCCCTCGACGCCAAGGCCACGGACGAGGTGTGGATCCTCGCCAACAATCACCCCGTCGCGCGCGGCGAGATCATGATCAGCGACGACAAGATCGCCATCACGGTGACGCGCGCCGCCAACGTCTACGACTTCATGGCCGGCGGCTCGGCCTAGGGCGAGTCCGGGCGCAAGAGCTCGGCTTGCGCTGCTTCCTGCGCGTCCAGTTCCAGTTTGCGGAAGTGCGTGCGGACCTCGGTCGTCAGGCCGAACTCCATCAGCTGGTCGCGCGCCGGTGTGTAGGCGGGCCAGGCGGGGGCGCCGGAGCACGTCGGGACGCCGGCCTTGGCGAAAGCCACCCAGCACGAGTGCATGAGCGCAGCGTGGTCGCGATCTTCCTGAACGATTTCAGATGAATAGTTTGGGACGATCATCTGCGTATCGAAAACGTAGGTGTTCTCAGAGGTGTGGTTCGCGCCCGGGAGCTTTCCGCGCCGCACCGCGCGCACGTAGGAGAAGTCGTACAGCCACGTCGGCGCCTTGGCCGACTGTCGCGCGGCGAGCCAGCGCGCTGGCGCGCCCATCATCGCGTCGCCGAACATCGCCTGCGCCAGCTTGGCGTCGTCGCTGGCGTCGCCGGCGTAGGCCGCCTTCAGCTCTGGCGAGGCGGCGGCGAGATAGGATGCGTAGGCCGTCGGCGGCAGCAGCGACGCCTCCCAGCTGTTAGAGCCGATGATCAGTGGGACGGGCGCCTGGCGACCGCGGGCGAAGGCCTGGGTCGCGTTCTCCCGCATCAGCCGCCCGTCGACGACGGGTCCGTAGCGTCCGCGCGCGGGGACTAGCTTGTCGACTGGCAGCGCACGGAGCTGCGCAGCCGTTGCGTCGGCGGGCAGGCCCAGGCTCTTGGCCAGCGCCACGCCGTCGGTCTCGGCCTCGGCCAGGGTCACCGGCGCGCTCCAGCCCAGCCCGGACTGCACGGTCGCCTTCTCGAACAGGCCGCGCGCGGCCGGCGTCGCCATCAGCGTCAGCACGTCCCAGCCGCCCGACGACTCGCCGAAGATCGTCACGTTGTGGGGGTCGCCGCCGAACGCCTTGATGTTGCGCCGGACCCACTTCAGCGCCGCGATCTGGTCCATGAGCCCGTAGTTGGCTAGGGGCTGGTCCTTTGGCGCTTCCTGGGTCAGGGCCGGATGGGCAAACCAGCCCAGCGCGCCCAGGCGGTAGTTGACGGCCACCAGCACCACACCGTCGCGCGCGAAGAAGCGGCCGTCGTTCGGCGCGATTGAGTTCGCGCCGGCGGTGTTGCCGCCGCCGAAGATCCACACCATCACCGGCGCGTCATGGGCGGGTGCGTTATGAGCGCCTATCGGCGCCCAAACGTTGAGGGTCAGGCAGTCCTCACTGGTCGGGCCTGCGTAGCCCCCGCCGTTGTACCGTCCATCAGGATAAACCACCTGCGGGCAAGCGGGACCGAAGGTGGTCTCGTCACGCATTCCGGCCCAGTGAGCCGCTGGCTGGGGCGGCCGCCAGCGCAACGGGCCGACCGGCGGCGCTGCGAAAGGGATGTCCTTGAAGACCAGCACCCCGTCCTCGGTCGCGCCGGCGACCACGCCTGAGTCGGTGCGCACGGGAGAGAGACGCTCGGCGAACACGACATGACCGGGGCTCGAGTCCTGGGCAATGACCAGCGGGGGGGCGAGGAGGCCGGTGCCCAGCAGTCCGACGAGAACGACGAAGAGGCGTTGCATACCTGCTTTCTCCTAGTCCGGTTTCGTTACAGCGCGTCCAGGAGGCGAGCCAGTCCGTTGATGCGCGCGGATCTAGCGGCTGGGCGTCAGCGGGCCGGCAGCGATCGGGAGACGGACGAAGGTCTCTCGGAACAGGACGGTCGCGATGGCCACGCCCAGGACCAGGAGCACCGCGCCCTGGAAGCCCAGCCGGCCGCTCGTGTAGATCATCGCGATCACGAGCAGGCCGATCAGGTAGCCGCCCCAGCGGTCGAACAGCCCGCGCACCTGGACGCGCCGGCGGTCCTGCGCGGTCTGCGCGCCTGGCGCGGGCGCAGCCAGGGTCCGGCCGGCGCGGATCGCCTCCACCTTCGGGTTCATGATGCGAAACCACAAGGGAGGGATCATGGCGGTCAGGTACATCGGGATCAGGCCGCCCGGCAGCATGGGCTGGCCGTCGAGCACGCGCAGGGTGTCGTAGCGCCGGCTGGCGTTGCGGTGATGCTCGGAGTGGCGTCCGAGATTGAGGAAATAGTAGCCCGAGAACCGCGTCTCCCAGTTCCAGGCGTGCATGACGTCGGGGCGCTCGTAGCGCCCGGGCGCGATCTCTTTCCGCTGCAGGCCGTAGTGCTGCATGTAGTTGACCGTCTCGAGCGAGAAGATGGCGACCGCGCTCTGGATGGCGACGGCGATCATGCCCGGCGCGCCACAGATCAGGTACGCGCCGGCGTAGTAGGCGCAGACGAGGACGAGATAGCCCAGCATGCGATTCTGCAGGCTGAGCCAGCCCCGACCGCGCGCTTTCAGCCGCTTGACCTCGATTGCCCAGGCGCTGCGCAGGCTGCCGAGGATGCTGCGCGGCAGGAAGGCATAGAGGCTCTCGCCCAGGCGGGCAGACGCCGGGTCGACCGGCGTCGCGACATTGATGTGATGACCGAAGGGATGCTCGATCGAGAAATGCGGATAGGTGACCGTGATGAGCAGGAAGTCGCCCAGCCAGCGGTCGAAGCGAGAGGGCCGGTGCATGAGCTCATGGGCGACCGCGATCCCCATCGTGCCATAGTAGAGGCCGACGAGGAGCGCGAGCACGGCCAGATCGATGCCGACGGCATGTCTGCGCCAGACGCAGTAGAGCATCAGCGCCTGGATGAAGACGAACTTCGCGGCCAACAGCCGCGGCGCCCAAGCATATTCGGCCAGCGGCCGCTCGATGTCGCTGGCGGCGTTGATGCCGTTCGGGACGACCCCGCCGATGAGGTCCATCGTCACCGGCAGCACGAAGGCCGCCGCCAGATAGAGCAGCGTGCGACTGGTCTGGCTCAGCGTCAGCGTCGGCAGGCTGTTGGCGAACCACAGCGCCGCGGTGAACGGCAGGAACATCAGCGCTCGCCGAAGGAAGATCGCAATCGCGCCCATGACAATCCCGGAACCGTCGCGCAGGGGAGGGGGCGGAAATCGGATGGTCGTTCCGACCCGACCGCTCGCCTTGGCGGCGACCTATCACGCTCGACGCACGGCGTCGACCGAGAGGGGACCCTGCATGGCGCGCCGACGGTCGTCGCCTTCCCAAACATCTAGGCATTTGCTAACCCCCGCGCCTCGCTGACGAGTGCGGTCGTGGCGGAATTGGTAGACGCGCAGCGTTGAGGTCGCTGTGGGGCAACCCGTGGAAGTTCGAGTCTTCTCGACCGCACCATCCTGCTTCGCCCTGCGGGCTTCGCAGGACGAGGCATTGGCGCTGAAGGGCGAAGTAGGATGCCCTGCGAAGCCTTGGCGCAGCAGGGCTGTCGGCCTCCGGGAGGCCCGTCGCTGCATTACGTCTACCTTCTCACCAGCCTTTCGGTCCCTTCCAAACGCTATGTCGGTATCACTTCCGACCTTCGTTCGCGGGTCGTCGAGCACAACAGCGGCAAGTCAGCACATACGGCGAAATATAGACCCTGGCGGCTGGTGACCTACGTCGCCTTCTCTGACCGAAGACAGGCGGAGTCCTTCGAGGCGTACCTGAAGTCCGGATCCGGTCACGCGTTCGCCCGCAAACGATTGTGGCCCGCAAGTTGACTGGCCGAATTCGCTCGGAGAAGCCATCCGCCGGTCCTGATCTTGCGCTAGCGCCTTAGACGCCGCCGCGGCGTATCAAACTGGATCAGGATTGCGATGAAGCTGCGCAACTCGGTTTCGCCCGCGGCGATCGAGCTCATCAAGCGCTTCGAGGGCTTTCGGCGAACGGCCGCTCAGCTCGACGACGGCCGTTGGACGATCGGCTTTGGCCACACACGCTCGGCGCGCGCCGGCGTGACGGTGAGCGAGGCCGACGCCGAGGCGCTGCTGGGCTACGACCTGGTCGACGTGCAGGCGGCGGTCAACGACTGGACCTTCACGCCGCTCACGCAAAACCAGTTCGACGCGCTGGTTTCTTTCGTCTTCAACATCGGGCTCGAGGCTTTCCGTCACTCGGCCGTGCTCAGGCGGGTGAACCAGGGCGCGCTCTTGCAGGCGGCCTGCGCGATGGAGATGTGGCGCAAGGCCGACTTCGACGGCGAGCGCATCGTGGTCGATGCGCTGATCCGCCGCCGCGCCGCCGAGAAAGCGCTGTTCCTGACGCCGGAGGACGGCTTCGTCGCCGCCCCATCCGCCGTCGTGCAGCCGAGGCTGGACTATGACGTCGGCGCGGCTGTGCCGCGCACGCCCCCCGCTGAGCTGCGGACCAATCCCGAGGCCGAGAGAGCCAGTCCGATCGCCGAGTCCCCGCCGCCGCCGGCGCCGGGCGAGTCGGTGACCGAGCGCGCCGCGGCAGCGGTCTCCGCGCGCCTGCAGGCCATCTGGCCGCAAGAGGACGCTCCCGAAGCGGCGTCAGTGCAGGAGCTCGACGAGCCTGCTCCGTTCCCCGCGGACCTGGCGGTCGCGGAGGATGCCGCGGTCGGAACGCCGCCCGCAGAACCCGAGGTCGAGTCCGCGCTGGCGCCCGAGCCGGTGGCGGCGGAACCTGCTTTCGGCGCGAAAGTGCGCTCGATTTTCGAGGACACGCGGGAAGACCGCGACCGCCCGAGCTTCACGCCGCTGGTGATCCTGGGCCTGCTTGGCCTCTTCCTGTTCGGCGGCGGGTTGTTCTGGGCTTACCACGCCCGTCCGACCGGCAACCTGATCGGGCCGGCCGGCATCGGCTTCGTGCTCGGCCTGCTTGGCGTCGTGTGCGTGGCGAGCGCCGTCTACTTCCTGCTCGACCGCATCTCAGCCGACCGGGAATAGGCCTAATCCGCGGGCTGGGCCGCCTCTGCCTCAGCCCTGGCCAACACCGCTTCGTGACGGGCGCAGATCTTTGGCCAGAGGGCGGCCACGGCCGGCTCGACGATCCCGAAGTCGCTTTCGAGCGTGGCGATGAGGTCGTCGACACTTTCCAGCACCCGCTCGCTCGTTCCTTCCGGCCGCAGCCGGCGGAGGGAACGGCCGCGCAGCTGGTTCTCGCCGTCGGGCGTGAAGCGGACGCAGACCAGGTTTTGCACGAACGGTGATTGCGGGTCGGTCTGCAGGGCGACACAGGCGCGCGCCAGCGCAGCCTCGTCGTCACCCGGCTCCGACTTGAAATCGAAGTTTGGGGCCATGCCCTGCGGGTGGTTGTGGAAGCGCCAGTACCCGTCCTCCGTCCGCTCGAGCTTGTAATCTTGGCCCTCGATCGAGAATGGTCCTTCCCGAATGGGGTAGGGGCCTCTTGGTCCATTCGCCAGCCCGACGTCGGCCAGGATTGGCCCTTCCCCTGTATCCACGCGCAGCACGAGGTGGTTGCCGAGCGCCGCATCCCCCTTCATCGAGCGCGCCACGCCGCTGGCCAGCCGCGTGACGCGGAATCCGATCGCCGCCAGCGCCAAGCCGAACACCCCGTTCATTTCGTAGCACCAGCCGCCTCGTCGTCCCTGCCCGACGATGCGGGCATAGGCTGCTGCCGGATCGGTGGTCAGCGTCCGGCCGAGTTGTACGTCGATGTTCTCGTAAGGGATCGAGAGCAGGTGCCGTTTGGAAAGCGCACCGAGCGTGGCGAGATCGGGCCTCGGCTCGCCCTCGAACCCGACGCGATCCAGATAGGCCCTGAGCTCCACGATCGTCCCCTCGAAGCCGTTGGCGCCGGACAACAGCCGAGACGCCCGGGAGCGTCAAGCGCGTCTCTCCCCGCGCCCGGCCGCGCCATGCTAGGGGAGGTCGCATGATCCCCAACGCCGGCCCAGCGCTCGACTTCGACCTTGGCGAGACCGCCGAGGCTATCCGCGAGACCACCGCGCGGTTCGCTTCCGATCGCATCGCGCCGATCGCCGCCGAGATCGACCGCACCAACGAATTTCCACGCCACCTGTGGCCGGAGATGGGCGCGCTCGGGCTGCACGGCGTCACGGTCGAAGAGGAATGGGGCGGCTCGGGCCTGGGCTACCTCGAACACGTGGTGGCGATGGAAGAAGTCTCCCGGGCGTCCGCCGCCGTCGGCCTGAGCTACGGAGCGCACTCGAATCTCTGCGTGAACCAGATCCGCCGCTGGGGTTCAGCCGAGCAGAAGCGGCGCTACCTGCCCAAGCTGATCAGCGGCGATCACGTCGGCGCGCTCGCCATGAGCGAGGCCGGCGCCGGCTCGGACGTGATGTCGATGGCGCTCAAAGCCGAGCGTCGCGGCGACCGCTATGTGCTGAATGGCGGCAAGTTCTGGATTACCAATGCCCCGCACGCCGACGTCCTGGTCGTCTACGCCAAGACCACGCCGGAGGCCGCCAGTCGCGGCGTCACCGCCTTCATCGTCGAGCGCGGGTTCGAGGGCTTCTCGACCGCCCAGAAGCTCGACAAGCTCGGCATGCGCGGCTCCGACACCGGCGAGCTGATCTTCAACGACTGCGCGGTGCCTGAAGAGAACGTCATGGGCCCCGAGAACCGCGGCGCCGGCGTCCTCATGAGCGGGCTCGACTACGAGCGGGCGGTGCTGGCGGCAGGCCCGCTCGGCATCATGCAGGCCTGCCTGGACGCGGTGCTGCCTTACGTGCGCGAGCGAAAGCAGTTCGGCCAGCCGATCGGGACCTTCCAGCTGATGCAAGGAAAGATCGCCGACATGTACGTCGCCCTGAATTCCGCACGCGCCTACGTCTACGCCGTCGCCAAGGCCTGCGACGCCGGCAAGACGACCCGCTTCGACGCGGCCGGAGCGATCCTGCTGGCCTCGGAAAACGCCGTGAAGACGGCGCTGGAGTCGATCCAGGCGCTGGGCGGCGCGGGCTACACAAAGGACCATCCGGTCGAGCGCTACCTGCGCGACGCCAAGCTCTACGACATTGGCGCAGGCACCAATGAAATCAGACGCTTCCTGATCGGACGCGAGCTCGTCGGCGAGGGCTGATGGGACCCGTCACGCGCATCTCCTCCGGCTCGACCTTCGAGGACCTCGCCGGCTATTCGCGTGCTGTTGTTGTTCAGCACCCGGATCACGTAGAGGTGTTTGTCTCGGGCTGCACAGGATTCGACTATTCGACTATGACCATCGACGAGGACGTGGCTGTTCAGGTTCGTCAGTGCTTCGCCAATATCGCGGGCGCATTGACGCAGGCGGGCGGGCGACTGACGCATCTCGTGCGAGTGCGCTACTATCTGCCCGAGTCGGGCGACTGGGGACGTGTAGCGCCGGTGGTCGGCGAGATACTGGCGGACATCCGCCCAGCCGCGACGTGTCTGATCTGCGGGTTGGTTGACCCGCGGATGAAGGTCGAGATCGAGGCGGATGCGAGGATCCCGCTTAACGGTTCTGGCGCTTAGCGCGGTCGCAGCGACCGCGCTTTCGGCGTGCGCGACGCATCCGCCCAAGCTCGTCACCGCCGCGGCGCGCCCCTGCCCGAACGGCGGCTACCGGCAGACCGCCGAACTGGTGTTCGGCCGCGTCTCCGGCGACGGCAAGGCCGGCGTCAGCGAGGTCGAGTTCGCCAAGTTCCTCGATGGCGAGGTCAGCCCGCGCTTTCCGCAGGGCATGACAGTGATCGACGCCGAGGGCCGCTGGACGCCGCCGGCCGGCAGCATGATCCGCACCCCGGCCAAGATGGTCATGATCGTCCTGCCCGGGAACCCCGACGATGCGAAGAAGCTCGACGCCGTCCGCCTGGCCTACAAAACCCGCTTCCACCAGCCGTCGGCCCTGCTCATGACCACGGGCGACTGCACGTCGTTTTAGAGGCCGCGCGGTTCCGCTTGTTCCGCGACCCGCCCGCCAGCTCTCGGCGAGTTGACGCAGATCATTGCGGCGCCACAGGCTCGCGGTGCAGGTCCGCAGTCCATGCGGGAGCGAAACCGATGCATCGATGGACAGGTCTGACGGTGGCTCTCACCGCCGCGAGCCAAGCCAGCGCGCAGGGCTTCGAGACCATCCAGACGCCCTCGCACAACATCTTCTGCATGGCCTCGCCGGCCGCGAGCGGCCAGCCGAGCGACGTGCGCTGCGACCTGCAAGCGATGACCAATCGCCCGCCGCCTCCCGGCGACTGCCCGCTGAGCTACGGCGATTCCTATTACGTCGACGCGACGGGGCGGGGCGGGCTGGTCTGCCATGGCGACACAGTCCGCGCGCCCGACGCCACGGTGCTGGCCTACGGCCAGACCTGGCGCATATACGGCTTCACCTGCCTCTCGCAGACCACCGGCCTGACCTGCACGAACGGCCAGGGCCACGGCTTCACCGTCTCCCGCGAAGCGCAGAAGGCGTTCTAGCTAGCCGATCAGCTCCTTGACGGTATCCCGCTCGGCGACCAGCTCTTCGTTGGTCTTCGCGAGCCTGCCCTTGGCGAAGTCGTCCATGACGAAGGTTTCGACCACCTCGTAGGCGCCGCCGCCGGTCGAGCGTACGGGCATGCCGGCCCAGACCCCTTCGGCGAAGCCGTAACGGCCCTCGGCGGGGACGGCCATCGAGTGAACCTTGCCGGGGGTGATGAGGTCGCGGACGTGGTCGACGATCGCATTCGCCGCCGAGCCGGCCGAACTCTGCCCGCGCGCGGCGACGATCGCGCCGCCGCGCCCGCCGACGGTCGGCAGGAACTCGTTCTCCAGCCAGGCGCGATCACCTATGACGTCGGCGGCCGGTTTGCCGCCGATCGTGGCGTGGGTGTAGTCGGCGAACATGGTCGGCGAGTGGTTGCCGTAGATGTAGAGGTCGTTCACGTCCGCGACCGCCGCGCCGGCCTTGGCGGCGAGGATCGAGTGGGCGCGGTTCTGGTCGAGGCGAACCATGGCGGTGAAGCGCTCGCGTGGATGTCGCCTGGCCTGGGCGGCGGCGATCATGCAGTTGGTGTTGCACGGGTTGCCGACCACGAAGATGCAGGCGTCGTCCGCCGCCACCGCATCGATGGCCCGGCCTTGGCCGATGAAGATCCGGCCGTTGTCCTTCAGGAGGTCGGCGCGCTCCATGCCAGGCCCGCGCGGCTTGGAGCCCACCAGGAGGCACCAGTTCGCGTCCTTGAGCCCGATGTTCGGGTCGTCGGTCAGCACCATGCCGGCGAGCAGCGGAAAGGCGCAGTCCTCCAGCTCCATCGCCACGCCCTTCAACGCCTTCTGCGCCGCCTCGGCCGGGATCTCGATCATCTGCAGGATCACCGGCTGGTCGACGCCGAACATCTCGCCCGCGGCGATGCGGAAGAGGGCGGCATAGCCGACGTTGCCGGCCGCGCCGGTGATCGCCACGCGGAGGGGGGTCTTGCTCATGGGGAGGGCTCCGAGCGCTTGTGACGGGTATGCGGCGGTCCGTTACGTGAGTTTCGCGCCGGCCGCCAGACGCTCACGAAAAGGGCCGGCCCATCGCTGAACCGGCCCTGCATCGTCGGACCGCGGTCTGCCGGGTCGCCCCAGCCAAATCGCGAGACCTTTAGCCTTCAGGCAAGACTGCTGTCAGGCGCGAACCCCAGTTTCGAGGCTCCAGGTCACGCTTTGCGACCGCGGTTGGAGACAATGAGACACTGGACCACCTCCTTTCAGCTGTTGAACAGGGACTCGGGAAGATAGAGGCTCGCGCGGCGGTTTGAAAGCGCCTCGCGGCGCTCGGGCTTGGAGCGTGTGGGTCTGACCGCTAGAAGGCAGGAAACCCATCCCTTCGCACGGATCTTCCCGCACCATGGCCGACGACCCCGAGAACACCCTCATCTTCACGCTCGAGGGGGGACCGGTGACGATCCGCCTCAGGCCCGATCTCGCGCCCGGGCACGTAGAGCGGATCAAGGAGCTGGCGCGCGAGGGGTTCTACGACGGCGTCGTCTTCCACCGCGTGATCCCGGGCTTCATGGCCCAGGGCGGCGACCCTACCGGCACGGGGACCGGCGGCTCGTCCAAGCCCGACCTGCGCGCCGAGTTCTCCAATCAGCCGCACGTGCGCGGCGTCTGCTCGATGGCGCGGACCAACAACCCGCACTCGGCCAACAGCCAGTTCTTCATCTGCTTCACGGCCGCGCCGCACCTCGACCGCAGCTACACGGTCTGGGGCGAGGTCATCGAGGGCATGGAGCACATCGATGAATTGCCCAAAGGCGAGCCGCCGCGCGAGCCCGGCAAGATCCTCACCGCCCGGGTGGCCGCCGACGTCGCTTAAGCTCAGCGATTTCGATTTTCAGCTGCCGGAGGACCGCATCGCGCTTCGCCCGGCGATCCCGCGCGACGCCGCAAAGATGCTCGTTGTGGACGCGGAGGGCGGGCTCTTGGACCGCTCTGTCGCTGACCTCCCCGCGTTCCTCCGTCGCGGCGACGTGGTGGTGCTGAACGACACCAAGGTGATCCCGGCAAGGCTCTCGGGGCTGCGCGAACGGGACGGCTCCGTCGTGCGGATCGAGGCCACCCTGCATCGGCGGCTCAGCCCCCACCGCTGGACCGCCTTCATGAAGCCTGGGCGCAGGCTCGCGGTCGGCGACCGCGTCCGCTTCGGCGAGCGCGACGACCGCGCCTGCCTGCTCGGCGTCCTCGACGCGACCGTGGTCGAGAAAGACGACGGCGGCGAGGTGACCCTCTCCTTCGATCTCTCCGGCCCCGATCTCGAGATGGCGATCGCCGAGCGCGGCGTCATGCCGCTGCCGCCCTACATCGCCTCGCGTCGCGCCGAGGACGACCGGGACCTGGCCGACTACCAGACCGTCTATGCGCGCGAGGAGGGCTCGGTCGCCGCGCCGACGGCCGGGCTGCACTTCACGCCCGACCTGATGGCGGCGATCGAACGGGCGGGCGCGAGCCTTGTGTACGTCACCCTGCACGTCGGCGGCGGCACCTTCCTGCCGGTGAAAACCGAGGACATCGCCCGCCATCGCATGCACCCCGAGTACGGCGAGGTCTCGCGCGAGACCGCCGAGGCGTTGAACGCCGCCCGCGCTGTCGGCGGGCGCACCGTCGCGGTGGGGACCACCGCGCTCCGGCTCCTCGAAAGCGCGACGGGCGAGGATGGAACGGTGCGGCCGTTCGCGGGCGAGACGGCGATCTTCATTACCCCCGGCTACCGCTTTCGGGCAGTGGACGTGCTGCTCACCAACTTCCACCTGCCACGATCGACGCTCTTCATGCTCGTGGCGGCGTTCGCGGGGCTGGACAAGATGCGCTCGGCCTACGCGCACGCGATCGCCGCCGGCTACCGGTTCTATTCCTACGGGGACGCCTCGCTGCTATTCCGCGCCGACTGATGGCGGCCTTCCCCTTCACCATCCAGGCGCGCGACGGTGCGGCGCGGACTGGCGTGCTCAAGACGCCGCGCGGGCCGATCCGCACGCCGGCGTTCATGCCGCTCGCCACAGCCGGCACGGTCAAGGCGCTGACCGTCGACCAGGTGGTCCAGACCGGCGCCGACATCGTGCTCGGAAACACCTATCACCTGATGCTCCGCCCAACCGCCGAACGCATCGCCCGGCTGGGCGGCCTGCACCGGTTCATGCGCTGGGACCGCCCGATCCTGACCGACTCCGGCGGCTTTCAGGTTATGTCGCTGGCGAAGATCTCGAAGGTCGACGAGCGGGCGGTCGTCTTTCAGAGCCACATCGACGGGTCGAGCCACACGCTCTCGCCCGAGCGGTCGATCGAGATCCAGGCCGATCTCCTTGCGTCCGACATCGTCATGCAGCTCGACCAGTGCATCGCTTGGCCCGCTGAGCCAGCGCTCGCCGCCGGGGCGATGCGCCGCTCGGCGCGCTGGGCTGAGCGCTCGAAAGCCGCGTTCGGCGATCGCGACGCCCAGGGGCTGTTCGGCATCCAGCAGGGCTCGACCGACCGGACGCTCCGGCAGGAGAGCGCCGAGCGGCTGGTCGAGATCGGGTTCGATGGCTATGCGCTCGGCGGGCTGGCGGTCGGCGAGACCCACGAGGCCATGTGCGAGGTGCTGGACTATGCGCCGTCCATGTTACCCCAGGACCGCCCGCGCTACCTGATGGGCGTCGGCAAGCCGGTCGACATCGTCGAGGCCGTCGCCCGTGGGATCGACATGTTCGACTGCGTCATCCCGACCCGCTCCGGCCGCCACGGCCAAGCCTGGACCTGGGCGGGTCCCGTCAACCTGAAGAACGCCGCCTTCGCCGAGGACGACGCGCCGCTCGACGCCGAAAGCGACTGTCCCGCCAGCCGCGACTATTCGAAAGCCTACCTGCACCACCTGGTCAAAGCCGACGAGCTCCTCGCCCAGGTCCTGCTGTCCTGGCACAATGTGGCGTTCTATCAGACGCTTATGCAGCGGCTGCGCGATGCGATCGCTGGGGGGCGGATGGAAACGTTCCGCCGGGAGATGCGGTCGCACCACCCTCCAGACGCCAAATAATGGCCGTCATGGCCCGACTCGTTCGGGCCACCCTGTGATCACGGCTTTGCGTGTGTGGTTCATGGGTCCCCCGCATTCGGCTTCGCTCCAGCGGGGGATGACGGGAGATGGCGGACTCATCCAACCGCGAACGCCCTGCGTATAGCGGACGCCATTCCGGCTAAACCACGGACCAGGAACGTTAAAACCATGTCGAACTTCAAAACGCGGCTTCTCGCCGCGACGGTGGCGCTCGCGCTCAGCGCAGGCCTCGCCAGCCCGACCCTCGCCCAGATGACCGATCCCATGGTCGGCGGCGCGGCCATGTATCCGACCAAGACCATCGTCGACAACGCGATCAACTCGGCCGACCACACCACCCTCGTCGCCGCGGTGAAGGCCGCCGGCCTGGTCGACACGCTCGAGGGGCCTGGTCCGTTCACGGTGTTCGCCCCGACGAACGAGGCCTTCGCCAAGCTGCCGCCGAACACGGTGCCGATGCTGCTGCAAGCCGACAACAAGCCGATGCTGATCAAGGTCCTGACCTACCACGTCGTGCCCGGCCGCCTGAGCGCCGCGGACCTGATGGCGCAGGTTCAGGCCGGCGGCGGCAAGGCCACGCTGACCACGGTCGAGGGCGAGCCGCTCATCGTCACATCGGACGGACAGGAACTCGTCCTGACGGACGCCAAGGGCGGCATGTCCAGGATCACCATCGCCGACGTCAACCAGTCGAACGGCGTGATCCACGTCGTCGACACGGTGCTGATGCCCTAATCAGGGACTTTGAGCGCGGGTCGCCCTGGCCGCTTCCCCCGGCCGGGGCGACCTTGTCGCACCTTCCGCCCCGCCTTAAGGTCCGCGCCCTTCAAAGAGCAGGGGCCGGTAGCTCAGCGGTAGAGCACTCGACTTTTAATCGAGTGGTCGTGGGTTCGATCCCCACCCGGCCTGCCAGACGCCTGGCTTTCCCCTACTGTTGCTGCTGTTGCTGCTGCTGCTGGAGCTGCTGGTCCAGGGCGGCTGGCGAGACGCGCCGGCGCGTTGCGCCGACCATGGTCGAGCCGGCGGTGCGCAGGAACTCGGGCTCGGCGACGGCGGCGCGGGTCTGGCGGACGCTGACGCCCACGGCAAGCTCGCTCTCCGCGTCGCCCTTGAAGACGCCTCGCGAGGGCGGCACGTCGCCATAGTCGCGGCCGACGGCGACGATCACATGCCGCTCGGCGGCGGTGGTGTTGTTGGTTGGATCGAACCCGACCCAACGCAGGGACGGCAGGAAGACCTCGACCCAGGCATGGGTCGCGTCCGGGTCGGAGCGGTCGTGGTGCTCGCGGTCGGTGAGCAGATAGCCCGAGACATACCGCGCCGGTACGCCCCAGCCGCGGCAGACCGCCAGCATGATGTGGGCGAAGTCCTGACAGACGCCGCGTCGGGCCTCGAGCGTGTGGTCGATCGGGCTGTCGGCGCGGGTCACGCCCGGCTCGTATTCGAAGGCGTTGTAGATGGCCTGGCAGAGCCCTTTCACCGCCGTGAGTGGGTCGGCGCGGTGCAGCCGGTCGAGGTCGAAGCTCTCGATGAAATGCTCGAGCATCGGAGTCGCCACCGCGAACCCGTGCGGCCGGAGGAAATCGAAGCAGTCGCCGCGCACGAACTCGCTGCGCAGCCGGTCCCACTCGCCCATGTCGAGCGCCTCGGGCAGGGGCTCGTCGGGCTCTGTCTCGACGATGGCCCGCGAGCGGATGGTCAGCAGGTCGTGCGCCTGCGGGCAGTCGAAATGGTAGACGGCGTTGCCGAAGGTGTCTGCGTAGGAGAACAGCTGGGCGACCGGGTCGAGCTCGATGTCGAAGCTCAACAGCCGCTGGCGCGCGCTCTTCTGCGGCTGCAGCCACAGCTCCATGACGCTCTCGCGCACCGGGGCGGCGTAGCGGTACTGCGTCAGGTGGCGGATCTCCAGCAGCATCAGGCCGGCAGCCTCTCCTCGAGCGGGTAGGCGACGAAGGTTTCGTAGATGGCGTGGTGGATGCGGCTGCAGTCGCCGACCACGGCCCCGAGCAGCGCGCCCGCGCCTTGGCTTTCGTCCATGTCGGCGAATTCGAGCCGGGCGCTCAGCCGCGCGGCCAGCCGGTCGGGGCCGATCGGGCCGACCGAATCGCCGCGGCGGACAAGGGTGGTCAGGTGCTCTTCGATGCGCGAGGTCGAGAACCGGATCGAACGCGGGAAGTCCTCGTCGAACAGCAGGAATTCGAGCAGATGCCGCGGCTGCAACTCGGCGGTGTAGACGCGCAGATAGGGCTCGAGCGCGCAGGCCATGCGCAGAACCGCCATCTGCGCCAGGTGGTCGGTGAGCGGGCTGCCGCCGGCCCGGTCGCCGAAACACACGTCCAGCAGCCGCGCGATCAGCTGGGCGCGCTCGAGATAGACGCCGACAAGCAGGAACCGCCAGCCCTCGCCATGGCTCATGGTGGCGTCGGCTGCGCCTTTGAACAGGTGCAGGTCGGCGATGACCCCGTGCAGGAATGCCGAGGACGCATTGGCGAACGCCGGCTGCGCGCTCGGGTCCTGGACGCGCAGATGCAGCAGGTTCAGCCGCTCCCACATCTCGGTGGTGATCTGATCGCGCACCTGGCGCGCGTTCTCCCGCGCGCGGGACAGCGAGGTGACGACCGAGCCTTCGCCGTCGCGGTCGAAGATCAGGTCGTGCGCGGCGTCGTAGGGCGCGGCCTGCCGGTAGGCCTCGCCGTCGCCGACGGCGGCCAGCGCCACGCGCGCGATCGCCACCGCGTCGTCGTTCTGGTCGAGGGTCGCAGTCAGCATGACGTCGCACAGGCGGCTGATGTGCTCGGCGCGCTCGGCGTAGCGGCCCATCCAGTAAAGGCTGTCGGCGACGCGGGCGAGCATCATGGCTCGTCGCGCTCGCCGGCGAGCACCCAGGTGTCCTTCGACCCGCCGCCCTGGCTCGAGTTCACCACCAGCGAGCCGCGCTTCAGCGCCACGCGGGTCAGCGCGCCTGGCGTGACAACGATGCGCTGGCCGGCGAGCACGAAGGGACGCAGGTCCACGTGCCTTGGCTCGATCCGGCCGTCGATCAGGCAGGGCGCCGTCGAGAGCTGGATGGTCGGCTGGGCGATGTAGTTGTCCGGGTCCGCCTTGATGCGATCGGCAAACGCCGCCCGCTCGCCGCGGCTCGCGTGCGGCCCGACCAGCATGCCGTAGCCGCCGGAGGCGCCCACCGCTTTGACCACCAGCTTGTCCAGATTGGCCAGCACGTGGCCGAGCTGGCGAGGCTCGCGACAGAGGAAGGTCTCGATGTTGGGCAGGATCGGGTCTTCGCCGAGGTAGTACCGGATGATCTCGGGAACGTAGGCGTAGACCGCCTTGTCGTCGGCGACGCCGGTCCCGGGCGCGTTGGCGATCACCACGTTGCCGGCGCGGTAGGCGTTGAACAGGCCCGCGGCGCCCAGGCCGGAGTCGCGGCGGAAGGTGAGGGGGTCGATAAAGTCGTCGTCCACCCGCCGGTAGATCACGTCCACCCGGCGCAAGCCGACGGTGGTCCGCATGTAGACCATGTTGTCGTGAACGAGCAGGTCGCGACCCTCGACCAGCGGCGTGCCCATCAGCCGCGCCAAATAGGCGTGCTCGTAGTAGGCAGCGTTGTAGACGCCTGGGGTCATCACAACGACCTGCGGGTTCGGACGCCAGTCCGCGGCGAGGCTCTTCAAGGTCGCGAGCAACAGGTCCGGATAGCGCTCGACGGGCCGAACGCCGGCGGTGCGGTAGGTGCCTGGGAAGGTCCGCTTGGCCGCGTCCCGGTTCGCCAGCATGTAGGAGACGCCCGAGGGGACCCGCAGATTGTCCTCTAGCACGGCGAACGCGCCGGCCTCGTCGCGGATGAGGTCCGCCCCGGACACGTTCACGAAGGCGTTGTGCGGTACGAAGAGGCCGCGCATCTCGCGGCGGTAGGACGAGGCGCCGAGCACCAGGTCTCGCGGCGCCACGCCATCGGCCAGGATCTTCTGGTCGCCGTAGATGTCGGCGAGGAAGAGGTTCAGCGCGCGCAGGCGCTGGGTCAGGCCCTCCTCGATCTTCGCCCACTCTGCCGCCGGAATGATGCGCGGAAAGAGATCGGTCGGAATGATCCGTTCCGTCGCGGTCTCGGCGCCGTAGACCGTGAACGTGATACCCTGCAGCAGGAAGGACTGCTCCAGCGTCCGCTGGCGATCGGCGAGCTCGGCGGGCGCGAGCGTCGTCATCCGCGTCTGCAGCGCTGCATAGTGCGCGCGGACCGAGCCGTCGGCGGCGAACATTTCGTCGTAAGACCGGCCCGGGCGGTAGAAGCCGCCGGCGGGAAACAGGGCGACCGTGCTCTCTTCAGCGTTCGCCACGCTCGCGAAGCTCCCCAACGGCGCCATTCGTCCTTCCATGCTGCGTTCCGTGGAAGCCGGCAAGGTAGGCCGCGCCGCGGCGGCGATCACTCGCCCAGTAGCGCCAGGCCGATGCCCGGCGCTCAGGCGCCTCCAAATTGGGCGCCGGCGCGGGCCGGGCAGGCGCGCGCGCCCGGCGGACGATCGAGCGCCGCCATGACAGCCCGGGTCGATACGGATACACCGGCCGAGGGGCGGCGAGAGGAAGGTTTCGTGAGGCGCCTGTGTTACGCCGCTGCGCTGCTTTCGCCGGCGGTGGCTGCCGTTCTCGCGACGAGCCACGCGGAGGCGGCCGCCAAACGCCCGGTCGAGGTGCGCGGCGCGCTGGATGCGGCGCTGAGGACCGAGATCGTGCAGGCGGTCGCGCCGTTCTCCGGCGCACTGGCGAGCCGGCTCGAAGCCCGACGCCGGGCGACGGAAGCGGGGGAGGCCGCCATGGCTGTCCTCCGCTCCGAGGGCTACTACGACGCCATCGTCGAGCCGGACATCGGCGACGGCGACCAGCCGGTCGCTTTCATCACCATAACCGAAGGTCCGCGCACGACCCTGGTCGCGCCGGTCATCGCCTGGCAGGGCGCGCCGCCCGACGCGGCCTCGCAAACGATCGCCGAGGCCGCGATGAAGCTGAAGGCCGGCCAGGCGGGCCGCGCCGCCGACGTGATCGCCGCCGAGGGCCGCGTCGTCGGCGCCCTGGAACAACACGGCTACGCCGACGCCGCGGCCGCGCCGCGCGAGGTCGTGGTGGACCACGCCGACCACTCGATGGCGCCCACCTTCCGTATCGCCGCCGGCTCGCTCGTGCGCCTGGGCGGCATCCGGATGGCGTCGAAAGGCCGCACGAACGCCCGCTGGGCGACCAAGCTGGCGTCCTGGAAGGTCGGCGAGGTCTACACGCCGGCCGTGGTCGCCCTGCTCGAACGGCGGCTGCGCGACACCGGCGTCTATGACCAGGTCACTGCGGCGCTCGCGCCGGCCAACGAGGCGGTGAACGGCTTGCGGCCCGTGGTCGTCAGCCTCGCCGACCGCCCGAAGGGCACGCTGGAGTTCGGCGCCAGCTACGCCACCTCCGAGGGCGTCGGCGTCGATGGCAGCTGGATTCTCTACAACCGATTCGGGCAGGCCGACACCATCACCAACACCTTGCAGGTCGCCAACATCGAGAGCCGGCTGGAGACGGACGTCGCCTTCCCCGACTGGCGCCGCATCGACCAGAAGCTCGCGCTCCGAGCGGCCGTCTATGCCGACAGCACGCCGGGCTATGACGACTGGGGTTTCCGCGGCGGCGGCGACGTCACCTACCCCATCGCCAAGACGACATTCCTCACCTACGGCCTGTCGTTCGACGCCAACGACGCCAACGAGAAGGAGAGCGCGAACTTCATCGCGCTGAACCATCAGCGCAAGCTGGCGACGTTCGGCGGGCTTGCCGCGGTCGCCATCGACAACTCCAACGACCCGCTGGATCCGACCTCCGGCTGGCGGGCCGACGCCCGCCTGGAACCGAAGGCGGCGCTCGGCGACGGCTCGATCGTCTACCTGAAGGTGCAAGGGCAATTGAGTGGCTATCTGCCGTTGGACGCGAGCGCCTCGACGGTGCTGGCGGCGCGGCTGAAGCTGGGCGCCATACTCGGCGGCTCGATCCCGCTGGTGCCCGCGCCCGACCGCTTCTACTCAGGCGGCGGCGGCTCGGTGCGCGGCTACGCCTACCAGGCGGTCGGGCCGCGCTACGCAGACAACACCCCTGAAGGCGGGCTTTCGCTGTTCGAGGGCTCGCTCGAGCTTCGCCAGCGGCTGACCCAGCAGTGGGGTCTGGCCGCCTTCGTCGACACAGGCGCGGCCGGGACCACGGTCACTCCGGACTTCAGTCATCCCGACATCGGCGTCGGCGCCGGCGTGCGCTACAACGCCGGCTTCGGACCGATCCGGTTGGACATCGCAACGCCCCTCTACCGTCGGCGCGGTGACTCGCCGATCCAGCTCTACATCAGCATCGGGCAGAGCTTTTGACCGTCGCCGCACCCGCACCGCGCAAACGGCGCTTCTGGCACGCGGTCGAGCTGTGGGTAGCGCTGGCGATCGCCGTCGTGGTGGCCGCGATCGGCCTCGCCGTTCGCTACGGAGTCGATACCGGGTTTGGGCGGGGCTTCATCGAAGCGCGCCTTGATGGGCTGAGCGTCGGCCGGCTTGGTCGCCTGCACGTCGAGGGGCTGGCCGGCGACTTCTGGACCGACTTCACCGTCTCTCGGCTGACCATTGCCGACGCCGACGGCGTTTGGCTCGACGTGCGCAAGCTGGCGATCAGCTGGCGCCCGTTCGAGTTGGTCGCGCGGCGGGCGCACCTGACCAGCGTCGCGGCCGGCCTGGTGCGCGTCGACCGCCTGCCCGCGTTGTCGCCGTCAGGGGGGGCGGGGCAGTCGCCCGTCGCCGTCAATATCGACAGCTTCGCCATGCGGCTGGAGACGCTCCCTGCCGCCAGTGTCCGGCGGGGGTTGTTCGCGGTCACGGGCGGTTTCGACGTCGAGCGCAACGGCGGCGTGCGCGGCGCTGTCGACGCCGAAAGCCAGGTGCATCCCGGCGACGGTCTCACCGCCCGCTTCGATTTCGGCGTCCGCCAGCGGCTCGCGATCGACGCGGTCGGCCGCGAGGAGAGCGGCGGCGCACTCGCCGGGCTCGCCGGGTTGCCGGCCGACCAGCCGTTCGCGCTCAACGCGCACCTGGGCGGGGCGAACGGGCAGGGGGGGCTCGCGCTGCTGGCGCGGTCGGGGACGACAACGATCGCCCAGGCCACCGGGGCCTGGACGCCGGCGGGCGGGCGAGCGGCGGGGCGGCTGTCGCTGATCGCCTCGCGACTGACCCAGCCGCTCGCGCGTGGGCTGGGCGCCGAGGTCACGTTCACGGCTGCGAGCCACGTGGCCAACGACGGCCTTTACGGCGTCGCCCTCATCGCCGACTCGGACAACGCGAGCCTGAAGGCCGTCGGAGTCGGCGATCCCGCGCGATTCACCGCGGACGAGGGGCTGAGCATTCAGGCCACGGTCGCTGACATGCATCGCCTGGTCTCGGTCCCCGCCATGGGCGCCGCAAGCCTCTCGGGCCAGCTTACCGGGGGCTGGGCGAACGTGCGGCTGACGGGCCAAGGCTCGGTGGAGCGGCTGGGGTTTGCCGGCTACCAGCTGGCGCGCGTCTCGGGCTCGGTCGACCTCTCGCACGAGAGGGGCGATTGGCGGCTTAAGGCCAGCCTCGCCGGCCAGGGCGGGGCTGGACAGGGGCTCTGGGCGAGCCTAATCGGCGCCCGCCCGCAGGCGAGCCTGGATGCGACGCGGCTCGCTGACGGCCGCACGCTGATCCGCGCGCTGAAAGCCACCGGCGCCGCCGTGGTCGTCGACGCGACCGGCCAGCAGGGCCTGTTCGGCGACCTCAGCTTGAAAGGCGATGCGCGGATCGCCGACCTCGCCGCCCTCCGGGCTGGCGCCCGGGGCGTCGTGGAAGCGAGCTGGACGGCGGGGCAGCCGCGCGGCGCGCGATCCTGGACCTTCGCCATGGACGCCCGGGGGGCGAAGGTTGCATCCGGGATCGAGGCGCTCGACGGCCTGCTCGGGCAGACGCCGGTCCTGAGCGGCCATGGCTCCTACACGGGCGGGGTCGTTGACCTGAACGCCGCGAGCCTGACCGGGGCCGCGGCGGATGCGAACGCGGCCGGCCAGATCGGTGCCGACGGCGCGCTGAAGCTGGCGCTGGGCTGGTCATCGCGCGGTCCGATCGAGCTCGGGCCGCTCGAGATAACCGGCCAGGCGAAGGGAACAGGCGCGGTCACCGGGGCGGTCGCCCAGCCGCGGCTGGATCTGATCTCCGATTTCGAGGCGATCAGCCTGCCGCAGCTGACGCTCAGGCCAGCGCACGTCGTGCTGTCCTTCATCGACGCGCCGACCGGCGCAACAGGGGCGCTGACGCTCGCGGCCGCGAGCGACTATGGCCCGGCGCATGCGCACACCGACCTCCACTTCCTGCCGACCGGCGTCGCGCTGAGCGGGATCGACGCGGCGGGCGGCGGGGTCACGGTCCGCGGGGCGCTGACGCTGACCCAATCCCAGCCGTCGCCGGCCGACCTGACGGTCGATGTCGGTCCGGGCGCCGTGCTCACGCAGGGCCACGCCAGCGCCAAGGTGATCCTGGTCGATGCGTCTGGCGGCGCGAATCTGGACCTTGCCTTGAAGGCGGCGGACGTCGAGCTCAGAGGTGGGGGGCTCACGGCAAGCGACGTGACGCTGAACGCCAATGGGCCGGTCGCGCACGCGCCTTACCGCCTCGCCGCCGACATGGTCTGGGCGGGGACGCCCGTACAGCTGCAGGGCGAGGGCGTCGCAAGCGAGCTCGCCCAGGGCTACGCAGCGACGTTCGAGGGTTCTGGGCGACTGCGCAAAGCGCCGTTCCGGACGCTCACCCCGGCGCAGCTCAGCTTCGGCGGCGCGGCGAGCGCCCTGCAGGCCAGGCTGTCGGTAGGCTCCGGCCGGATCGATCTGGACGCCCATCAGACCGCTGGGACGTTCAGTGCGACCGCAAAGCTCGCCGGGGTCGACGTGGCTTCGCTCGATCCCGACTACGCCGGCAAGGTCAACGCCGACCTTAGTCTCAACGGCCGCGATCAGGCGTTGGGCGGGACGCTGACCGCGCAGCTGAGCGGCGCCCGTGTCAGCGACGCGCCGAGCAACATCGGCATGGACGGCGACCTGAAGGCCGTGCTGTCCGGCCAGCGCATCGACCTTGCGGCCAACGCTCAGGACTCCGCGGGTGGGCGCGCGAACCTGACGTTGGCCCTGCCGGCGGTCGCCACAGCGGCGCCTTTCCGCATCGCCATCGCCGAAACCCAGCCGATGAGCGGCGCGTTCGCGCTGAGCGGCGAGGTCGAGCCGGTCTGGGCGCTTCTGTTCGGCGGCGAGCGGAGCCTGGGCGGCCAAGTGAACGCGCAAGGCCAGATCGGCGGCACGCTCGACGATCCCCAGGTGACCGGTCAAGGCGCGCTTGCGAATGGCCGTTTCGAGGACGCGCCGACCGGCCTGAAGCTGCGCGATGTCGCCGCGGCGGCCGACTTCGAGGGGGCTAAGGTCGATCTCAAGAGCTTCCGGGGCCTGGATGCGCGTTCTGGCGCGATCTCGGGACAGGGGACGCTGGACCTCACGCGCGGGGGGCAGAGCAGCCTCACGCTGGTGCTGAAGGGCTTTCAGCTGCTCGACAACGAGACCGCAAGCGTCATCGCGAGCGGGCCGCTTACGCTGTCCCGTGATGCGAACGGCCGTGTCGACCTGGCCGGACAGCTGACGATCGATCGGTCAACAATCGCCGCGCAGATGAGCCGTTCGCCGCCGGGCATCGTCGCCATGGACGTGATCGAGCGCAACCGCCCGGCCGCTCTCGATCAGGGCGTTGGCGTGCCGACGTCGCACGGTGGATTGGCGGTGGGGCTCGACATCACGCTGCGCTCGTCGGGCGGAGTGGTCGTGCAAGGGCTCGGGCTGAACGCCGAGATGAGCCTCGATGCCAAAGTGACCGGCGACACCGGCCATCCGGTGCTGAGCGGCGTCGCGCGGGTCGTGCGTGGAGACTATCAATTCGGCGGCCAGCGCTTTGCGATCGACAACCGAGGCGTGGTCTATCTGGCATCATCGCCGAACGACATCCGCCTGAACCTGTCGGCGACGCGCAGCGCCGAGGCGCTCACGGCGGTGATCTCGATCACGGGCACGGCGGCCAAGCCGGTGATCGCGCTTTCATCGACCCCCAGCCTGCCGAACGATGAGATTCTGGCGCAGGTGCTTTTCGGAAGTTCGGCCGCGCAGCTCTCTCCGGTCCAGGCCGCCGAGCTTGCCGCCGCGTTGACGACGCTCGCCACCGGCGGCGGGTTCGACGTGATGGGCGGGCTGCAGAACTTCGCCAAGCTCGACCGACTGGCGCTTGGGGGCGGCTCGGCCTCGGGCGTCACGGTCTCGGGCGGGAAGTACATCGGCAAGAACGTCTATCTCGAGCTCACCGGTGGGGGCCGCGCCGGCCCCTCGGCTGAGGTGGACGTGCAGTCCGGACACGGGCTCGCGATCGTGTCGCAGGTCGGCGGGCAGGTGGGCGAGAAGCTGGCGATCCGCTGGCGGCGCGACTACGGCGCGCCCCCGGCCCACTGACTAGTGCGTCACGCGCGGGCGCATGTGGTAGTGGCCGTCGCGGAAGCCGTCGAAAATCAGCGAGGTGTGCGGGTGGCCTACCGGCTCGCCGCTGTCGTCCGGCAGCAGATTCTGCTCCGACACGTAGGCTGTGTAGGTCTCCCGCTCGTTCTCGGCCAGCAGGTGATAGAAGGGCTGATCCTTGTGCGGCCGCACGTGCTCGGGGATGTTCTCCCAATACTCCTCGGTGTTCGAGAAGACCGGGTCGACGTCGTAGATCACGCCACGAAACGGGAAGACGCGGTGGCGCACCACTTGGCCGATGGCAAACTTGGCGAGTCGGGTCTCCATAGCATTATGAATAGTACACGGAAGGTCCTGACTGGAACATGAACGTCGCAAGGGTCGGGTCCGAGCGCTATCGGGCGCTGGGCGCACTTGCTAAGGTTCGTCCGAACCAGGCGCGAATTGGAGAGAGCTCGGCTCGCGTCGCATGACGATTAGGTCGCTTGAGATATGTCTGACCCGCCCGTGCCGGGCGCGCGTCACCGGAACCAGGCGCGCACCGCGAACGGCTCGCAGGCCCGCCCGTCATCCGATGGCCTCTACGCCGCGCTGGACCTTGGCACCAACAACTGCCGGCTTCTGATCGCCGCGCCAAGGCCGGGTGGCTTTCGCGTTGTCGACGCCTATTCCCGCATCGTGAGACTCGGCGAGGGCTTGAGCCAATCGGGCGAACTGCAGCCGGCGGCGATGGATCGCGCGGTCGCCGCGCTTTTAGTATGCGCCGAGCGCATCCGGCGGCGCGGGCGTCCGCGCCTGCGGGCCATCGCCACGCAGGCGTGTCGGGCGGCGCGGAACGGCGAGGCCTTCCTCGAGCGCGTGCGCCGCGAGAGCGGCATCCAGCTCGAGATCATCACGCCACAGGAGGAGGCGCGGCTTTCCGTCGCAGGCTGCGCCAACCTGCTCGATCGCTCGGCAAGCGCGGCGCTCGTTCTTGATGTCGGCGGCGGGTCGACCGAGCTCGCCTGGCTCGATCTGACGGCCGGCCGATCCGCCCCCGGCGCTCCGCCGCCGATCATGGCCTGGCTGTCGGTCCCGATCGGCGTTGTGACGCTGGCCGAGCGGTTTCCGGAGGCGGAGGGCGCCGACTCCCCCTGGTTCCGCTCCATGGTCGAGGCGGTGAGAGTGCCGATCGCCGCCTTCGAGCGCGCCGACGGTCTGAAGCCCGCGTTCGCCGCCGGGCAAGCGCACCTGATCGGCACCTCCGGCGCGATCACGAGCCTCGCCGGGCTGCACCTCGGTTTGCCGCGTTACGATCGTTCACGCGTGGACGGGCTCTGGCTGGCGCGCGCCGATTGCGACCGCATGGTCGAACGGCTTCTGGGCTTGAGCCACGCCGAGCGGGCGCTCGAGCCTTGCGTCGGGCCGGACCGCGCGGATCTCGTGCTCGCCGGGGCGGCGATTCTGCAGGCGGTACAGGAGCTTTGGCCCTGCGCCAGGGTGCGCGTCGCCGACCGCGGGCTGCGCGAGGGCATCCTGCTCGCCATGATGGCTGAGCGCGCGCCGCCCCGACGCGGGCGGCGTCGCCGCCGGCGGCCGGCGGGCAGAGCGCCCAAGGTTGCCGCGTGAGCGAGCCGCCCAGGCGACGGATGGTGCGCGCGCCCGCGCGCGGCGGCGAGGCGGGCCGAGGCACCCACGTGAACACGGTGAGGGGCAAGACGCCCTCGTCAAAGGCGTGGATCGAGCGGCAGCTGAACGATGAGTTCGTGCGCGCGGCCAAGGCCAAGGGCTACCGTTCGCGGGCCGCCTTCAAGCTCAGCGAGATCGACGACCGCTTCCACCTCATCCGGCCGGGCGCGCGCGTGGTCGACCTGGGCTGCGCGCCGGGCGGCTGGATCCAGCTCGCGCTCGAGCGGAAGGCCGGTGTCGTCGTCGGCGTCGATCTGTTGCCCACCGATCCGTTGCCGCGCGCGCAACTGCTTTTGATGGACTTCACCGATCCGGCCTGCGCCGCGGCGCTCAAGGACGCACTCGGCGGCCCGGCAGACCTGGTGCTCTCTGACATGGCGCCGAACACCACCGGCCACCGATCGACCGATCATTTGCGCATCATCGCTCTGGTCGAGCAGGCCGCGGCGTTCGCGGTCACTGTGCTGGCGCCCGGCGGCGCGTTCGTCGGCAAGGCCTTCCAGGGGGGGGAGACCGCCGAGGTCCTTGCCAGGCTCAAGCGTCAGTTCGCCTCCGTCCGCAACGTGAAGCCGAAGGCGAGCCGCGCCGAGAGTTCCGAGGTCTTTATTGTCGCCACCGGCTTCGGCCGCCGGCCGATCAAGGGTTGAGCCGCCAACCGCCCGGCACGCCCTTCGGCGAGAGCACGAACTGCCCGACGTTGATCCCGCGGCTGCGGAAGCCGCCCGCGCAGCAGCACAGGTAGTAGTCCCACATCCGGCAGAACCGCTCGCCGTACTTGGCGGAAATCGCCGCCCGGTTCGTTTGGAACTTGGCGCGCCAGGCCATCAGTGTGCGGTCGTAGTCGGGCCCGAAGTTCTCCACGTTCTCGATCACGAACAGACCTTCGACCGCGTCGCCGACCTGGCCGACCGTCGGCAAGCAGCCGTTCGGGAAGATGTACTTGTCGAGCCACGGGTCGATGGTGGGATAGGCATCGTTCGCCCAGATGGTGTGGAGCAGAAAGAGGCCATCGTCGGCGAGCCAGCGCCGGGCGCTCTCGAAGTAGGTGCGGTAATTGCGAGCGCCGACGTGCTCGAACATGCCCATGGAGGCGATGCGGTCCACGCGTCCCTCGAAATCTCGGTAGTCCTTGACCTGGAACTCGACCGGCAAGCCGGCGTAACGCTTGCGCCCATAGTCGGCCTGCACCTGGCTGACCGTCACGCCGACGCAGGTCGCGCCGTAGCGCTCGGCGGCGAAGCCCATGAAGGCGCCCCAGCCGCAGCCGATGTCGAGCACCCGCTCGCCGGCCTGGAGCCCGATCTTGCGGCAGACGAGGTCGAGCTTCGCCTCCTGGGCGGCATCGAGGTTGTCGGCTTTGGCCCAATAGCCGCAGCTGCCGGTCAGGCGCTTGTCGAATGTCGCCTCGAACACGTCGACGTCGAGGTCGTAGTGGATCTGGGCCACGTCCCAGACCCGGCTCTTGCTCTGCCGGTTCTGCAGATGCGCGTTCAGCACGAGCCAGATCAGGGACATCGATGGCCGCAGGCCCTTGTCGATCCGATGCGCGACGATCCGCTCGAACAACGTGTCCAGCCGCTCGCAATCCCACCAGCCGTCCATGTAGGCCTCGCCGAAGCCCAGCGAGCCCTCGGCCACGACCCGCGCGTAGACCTCGGGATTGTGCACCTGGGGGTCCCAGGGTTCCGGCCCGTTCAGCGTGATCTCCGCATCGGCCAGCAGCCGAGCGAGCATCGCTTCGGCGCCGCTCGCGCCACGGCGACGGGTGGCGCCCGGGGAGGGTGTTGAGATGGCCTGGGCGTCAGCCATGGCGGGCGAGCTCCAACCTCATGAAACGCGCAATCAAAAAAGGCGCCTCTGGTGGCGCAACGTCAAGCTCGTTGCGTCAGCGCTCGACTTGAACACGCAGCTCGTCCTTCGCTGAGCCGAGGGCCTGTTTCCGTTCCTCAGGAACGCGTTTCCCCGCTCTATTGATGTAGAATATCAGCATTGAAAGTCGCGGAACGGCACGGCGCTGGCCTGCGGCGCGCGCTGGCCTCTGCCGGCCGCTTCAGGAAGCGGCGACCTTGTTCGGGTCCTTGAGCGTGAGACATCGGCCCCCTCCGGCGGCTCGCCTTGCGCGCCATCGTCCTTGCTCCCACCTCTTGCGGCTTCAACGGCGTGGGCTTCGGAGGCGTTCCGGGCGGCGGGTGACAAGTCGTGTCGCCCCGGCTATACGCGGCCCGCAAAATGGAGAGTCTCATGGAGATTCGCGAAGGTCTCACCTTCGACGACGTTTTGCTCGAACCCGGTCCGTCCGATGTCATGCCGGGAGATGCTTCAACCAAGACCAGGTTCACGCGGGAAATCCGCCTCAACATCCCGATCGTGTCCGCCGCCATGGACACCGTCACCGAAAGCCGGCTGGCCATCGCGATGGCGCAGGCCGGCGGCCTCGGCGTCCTGCATCGCAATCTGACGCCGGAGGAGCAGGCCGATCAGGTGCGCGAGGTGAAGCGCTACGAGAGCGGGATGGTGATCAACCCGCTGACCATCAATCCGGACACCACGCTGGCCGAGATCCGCGAGATCAAGGCGCATCGGCACATTTCCGGCTTCCCGGTCGTCGAGCGCGGCTCCGGCAAATTGTGTGGAATTCTTACAAATCGTGACATGCGCTTCGAGACCGACCTCAAGAAGCCGGCCAGCGCGCTGATGACGACCGAGAACCTCGCAACGGTGCGCGAGGGCGCTTCGCCGGAGGAAGCCCGCGCCTTGCTGCAGCGGCGCAAGATCGAGCGGCTGATCGTCGTCGACGAGGACAATCGCGCCGTCGGCCTGATCACGGTCAAGGACATGGACAAGGCCGAGGCCCACCCCGACGCCGCCAAGGACGCCCAGGGACGCCTGCTGGTCGGCGCGGCCTCGACGGTCGGCGATGCGGGCTTCGAGCGCTCCATGGCGCTGGTGAACGCCGGCGTCGACGTGGTCGTGATCGACACCGCCCACGGGCACTCGATCGAGGTCTCCCGCGCCGTCGAGCGCATCAAGCGCGAGACCAACCGGGTGCAGATCGTCGCCGGCAACGTCGCCACCTACGAAGGGGCTATGGCGCTGATCGACGCTGGGGCCGATGCGATCAAGGTCGGGATCGGACCCGGCTCCATCTGCACCACCCGCGTGGTGGCCGGCGTCGGCGTGCCGCAACTCACCGCCGTATTCGAAGCGGTTCGCGCCGGGCGCGGGGCCGGGGTGCCGATTATCGCCGACGGCGGCATCAAGCTCTCCGGCGACATCGCCAAGGCGATCGCCGCCGGCGCCGAGACGGCCATGATTGGCTCGATGCTGGCCGGCGCCGAGGAGACGCCGGGCGAGGTCTTCCTCTACCAGGGCCGCTCCTACAAGGCGTATCGCGGCATGGGCTCGGTGGGCGCGATGGCGCGCGGTTCGGCCGACCGCTACTTCCAGAAGGACGTGGAGGACATGCTGAAGCTGGTGCCCCAGGGCATCGAGGGGCAGGTCGCCTACAAGGGCCTGGTCGGGCCGATCCTGCACCAGCTGGTCGGCGGTTTGCGAGCAGCGATGGGCTATCTCGGCGCGCCCGACATCGCGACCTTGCAGCAGCGCGCGCGGTTCATTCGCATCACCGGCGCGGGCCTGCGCGAAAGCCACGTCCACGACGTCCACATGACCCGCGAGGCGCCGAACTACTCGACTCCGGCGTGAGGGGAGCGGTCCCCGGCGAGATTGCACTGCTGGCCGGCAGCGTCCTGCTCGTCATCGGCCAGATCGTTCTCGCCGCCCAGCTTGCCAACGGCCAGTACGGCCTGAGATGGGCGGCCAGCGCGCGGGACGAGCCCCCTCCGCCGCCCAATCCGCTGGTCGGTCGCGCGCAACGGGCTCTGTCCAATCTGTTGGAGACCTATCCGCTTTTCGTGGCGGCAGTCCTTGCGGTGGGCTTCACACACCGCTTCGATCTGTGGAGCCTGATCGGCGCCCATGTCTATCTGTGGTCGCGGATCGCCTACCTCGGCCTTTACTTGGGCGGCGTTCCGCTGCTGCGCTCGCTGGTCTGGAACGTCGCGCTCGCCGGCATCCTTTTGGTTCTCGCCCAGCTGGTGCTGTGAGGCGTCATGCGTGACGGTGGGCGGATCGCCGCCGCGATCGAGGTGCTCAAGGGCATCGAGCAACATCATCGGCCTGCTCGACTAGCGTTGAAGGCTTGGGGCGACACGAGTCGTTACGCTGGCGCGAAGGATCGGGCCTGGGTGTCCGGACTGGTGCTGGACGCCCTTCGCCACCGCCGCTCGCTGGCGTGGCGGGCCGGAGCGGATACGCCGCGGGCCATTGCGATGGCCGCCCTGGTCTTCGGATGGGGATGGTCGGCCGGGCAAGTCGCCGAGGCCTTCGCCGAAGCGCCGCACGGTCCAGGGCTGCTCTCGGACGACGAGCGCCAGGCGCTTGCCAGGCCCAGATCACTTGAGAATGCGCCCGCCCCGGTGCGTGGCGACTACCCCGACTGGCTCGATCCGCACCTGGAGCGCGTGTTCGGCGAGGAGCGGGCGGACGAGGCGGCGGCGCTTGCCGCCCGCGCACCGGTTGACCTGCGCGTCAATAGCCTGAAGGCCGAGGCCGGCCGGGCGCTGAACGTGCTCGCGCCGCTCGGCGTGCAGCCGGCCGGCATCCTGCCGCAGGCGCTCCGCCTATCACCGCCTGATCCGGCCGCCCGCGCCGCGCCGGTCGAAGCGCAGCCCGAGCACCAGAGGGGCTGGTACGAGGTGCAGGACCTGGGCTCGCAGATCGCCGCGGCGGCAGCCGGCGAGGTCGCGGGCCGTCAGGTGCTCGACCTCTGCGCCGGGGGCGGCGGCAAGACGCTCGCGCTCGCGGCCGCGATGGGTAACACGGGCCAACTCTACGCCTACGATGCCGATGTGCGGCCGCTCTCCGAGACCGTCAAGCGGGCCCAGCGGGCCGGCGTTCGCAACCTGCAGGTTCGCTCGCCGCTCCGGCCCGACGCGCTGGCCGACCTCGAGCGGCGGATGGACGTTGTCTTCGTCGATGCGCCCTGCAGCGGCTCCGGCACTTGGCGGCGGCATCCGGACGCCAAGTGGCGGCTCAGGCCCGGTCAGCTCGAGCGGCGGATGGCCGAACAGGACGCCGTGCTCGCCGAGACGGCGGCATACGTGAAACCCGGCGGCCGCATGGTCTACGCCACCTGCTCGGTGCTTGCCGAGGAGAACGAGGACCGCGTCACAGGCTTCCTCGACGCCCATGCCGACTTCACGCCGGTGGACGCTTTGGAGAGCGTCCGCGCGTCCGGCCTGGCCGACGAAGCCGGGCTAGAGGCGCTCGCTGAGCGCCGGACGCCCGCGGGGTTCCTGCGCCTGTCGCCCCGCTCGCTCGGCGTCGACGGCTTCTTTATCGCCGTTCTGGAGCGCGCGCGGTGACGCGGCGGCGAATCCCGGTTAAGGCGCGCCCATGAGCGAGCGGCACGAGCGGGTCCTGATCGTCGACTTCGGCAGCCAGGTCACGCAGCTCATCGCCCGGCGCGTGCGCGAGAGCGGCGTCTACTGCGAGATCCACCCCTTCGATCGCGTCGATAAGACCTTCCTCGCCGCCTTCGATCCGAACGCGATCATCCTATCGGGCGGCCCGGCCAGCGCCGGCGAAGCCGAGAGCCCGGCCGCCGACGCCGGCGTCTTTGCCCGCGGCGTGCCCGTGCTCGGCATCTGCTACGGCGAGATGACCATGTGCGCGGCGCTGGGCGGAGCGGTCGAGGGCGGCCACATGCGCGAGTTTGGCCGCGCCGACATCGAGATAGAGCGTGAGTCCTCGCTGCTCGACGGCCTTGGCGAGGTCGGCGACCGGGAGCCGGTCTGGATGAGCCACGGCGACAAGATCACCGCCATCCCGCTGGGGTTCGAGGTGATCGCCACCTCCGACGGCTCGCCGTTCGCCGCCATCGCCGACGAGGGCCGCCGGCTCTACGGCGTGCAGTTCCATCCCGAAGTGGCGCACACGCCCCGCGGCGCGCTCATCCTGCGCAACTTCACGCACAGGATCTCAGGCTTGAAGGGCGACTGGACCATGGCCGCCTTTCGCGAGGAGACGGTCCAGCGCATCCGCGCCCAGGTCGGCAAGGAACGGGTCATCTGCGGCCTCTCTGGCGGCGTCGATTCCTCGGTCGCCGCCGTCCTTATCCACGAGGCGATCGGCGAGCAGCTGACCTGCGTGCTCGTCGACACCGGTCTGCTACGCCAGAACGAGGCGCGGGACGTCGTCGACCTGTTCCGTAACCACTTCAATATTCCGCTCATCCACGTTGATGCGTCAGCGGAATTCATCGCTGCTCTGGACGGCGTTTCCGATCCCGAGGTCAAGCGCAAGACCATCGGCCGGGTGTTCGTCGAGGTGTTCGACCGCGAGGCGGCGAAGATCGAAGGCGCGGCCTTCCTCGCCCAGGGCACGCTCTATCCCGATGTGATCGAAAGCGTCTCGGCGCGCGGCGGTCCCTCGGCGGTGATCAAGAGCCACCACAACGTCGGCGGCCTGCCGGAGACGATGAAGCTGAAGCTGGTCGAGCCGCTGCGCGAGCTGTTCAAGGACGAGGTGCGCGCGCTCGGCGTCGAGCTCGGCCTTCCTGCAGCCTTTGTCGGCCGACATCCGTTCCCCGGGCCTGGGCTTGCGATCCGTATCCCCGGCGCCGTCACGCCGGAGCGCGTCGCCATCCTGCAGCAGGCGGACGCGATCTATCTCGACGAAATCCGCAAGGCGGGCCTCTATGACGCCATCTGGCAAGCCTTCGCGGTGCTCCTGCCCGTGCGCACGGTCGGCGTGATGGGCGACGCCCGCACCTACGAGGAGGTCTGCGCGCTCCGCGCCGTCACCTCCTCGGACGGCATGACCGCCGACTTCTTCGAGTTCCCCTGGCCAGTGCTGGCGCGGGCCGCGACGCGGATCATCAACGAGGCGAGGGGTGTGAACCGCGTCGTCTACGACGTCACCTCGAAGCCGCCAGGGACGATCGAGTGGGAATAGGCGAGAGCCGCTCGGTTACCAAGATTTCACTCGCGAATCTGCATCCATTCGTGGCTCTTGCCGCCTCTTTCAATCAAAACAGGGCGGGCGATCATCGCCGCCCCGGGGCTGGAGGAGTTCAACAATGTTCGAAACGGTTGCTGCGGAACTGGTGCCGATCTTCGGGATCTTCATGATCATCGCGGTCGTCGTCGGTCCGATCTGGATCCGAAGTTACTTTGCCGCCCGCGACCGCGCGCAAATCCACGAGACCCTGCGCGTCGCTTACGAGAAGGGTCAACCGGTCCCGCCCGAGCTGATCGAGAAGCTGACCAGTTCGGTGGCCAGGACGTCGACCGCTGGCGGCGGCTCCGACGCCGACCTGCGGCGCGCAGTGGTTCTGATCGCGGTCGGGCTTGGCCTTGTCGGCCTCGGCGCCGGCCTCGGTTACGGCATCTCGTTCGCAGACAACACCGGTGGGGCGATCACGGGCGGCATCGTGGCGGGCTCGGGGGCGATCCCCGGGTTCATCGGGCTCGCCTATCTCGTGCTCTGGCTCGCCCGGCGCAACGCACCCCAAGCCTAGCCCCAATCCGGGGGCGAACGAGCGCTGCATGGCTGAGTCTAGCACGGAACGCGCATCCGCGCACGACCTTGAACTGGTCGCGCTCACCGCGACCGGCGGCCGTGACGCGTTCGGCGAGCTGATACGCCGGCACAGTTCGGCGGTGCGCGGCCTCTTGCGGCGCATGGGCGCCGATCCCGCCTTGGCCGACGACCTCGCGCAGGACGCGTTCCTGGCGGCCTTCCAGCAGATCAGTGACTTCCGCGGCGAGGGCACCTTCCAGGCTTGGGTCAAGCGGATCGCGGCCAGGCTCTACGTCAAGCGCTGGCGCCGCGACGCCAAGGGGCAAGCCGCCGCAGTGTTGGCCACGGAAGAGGGTACGGACGCGATCGAAGCGCGAAATGACGACCGCATCGATCTAGACGGGGCGCTGAAGAGTCTGCCGCGCGCGGAGAGACTTTGCGTGAGCCTGTGCTACGGCGCGGGCCTAAGCCACGCCGAGGCCGCCGAGGCCTTGAATACGCCACTTGGAACGGTCAAATCCCATGTCAAACGTGGTTTGGATAGACTCCGGAGACGCTTGGCGCCGGGCCGCGATTTCGGGCCGGCGGAGGTGGATGTCCATGGCTGAGCGGAACTTCGGGGGGGAGCTAGGGCGCATGTTCGCCGAGGCGCCGGCGCTGGCGGATGCGGATCTCTTCGCGTTGCGCGTCGATGAGCGGCTGAGCCGCGGCTGGACGGTCCGCCGCCTAGTGATCGGCGGCATGGGCGTGGCTGGCGGCGTCATCGGCGGCGTGCAAGTCCTGGGCGGTGGACTCGTCGAGCGGCTGGGCGGCGCGGCCACCGACGCCGGCGGCCAGCTCACCGGGAAGCTCGCCGATCTTGTCGCCGACAATCTTATGCCGCAGAGCTTTCCGTTGAACGCCGAGGTCATTTGGCTGGCGGCGACGGTGGTGGCCGCGGTCGTGGCCTTTGCGGTCACGCGGGTGGTTCGCGAGTTCTAGAGGGCCAGGTCAAGTGTCGTCGCAAAAGCAAGCTTCCATCCCGCGGCTCGCCGCGCCGGACATCGCCGCGCGCAAGGGCAAGACCCCGATCGTCTGCCTGACGGCCTACACGACGCCGCAGGCGGAGATCCTCGACGAGCACTGCGATCTGCTGCTCGTCGGCGACTCCGTTGGCATGGTGGTGCACGGCCTGCCCAACACCGTCGGCGTTACCATGGAGATGATGATCCTGCACGGTCAGGCGGTGATGCGCGGCGCCAAGCGGGCCATGGTGGTGGTCGACATGCCGTTCGGATCCTACGAGGGGTCGCCCGAAGTCGCGTTCGCCAACGCGGCGCGCCTCATGAAGGAAACCGGAGCGCAGGCGGTGAAGGTCGAGTCCGGCCCGCACATCGCCGAGACCATCGCCTACCTCGTGGCGCGCGGGGTGCCGGTGATGGGCCACGTGGGCTTGCGCCCGCAGTCGGTGCTGGTCGACGGCGGGTTCAAGGCCAAGGGCCGCAACGCGGCGGAGCGCCGACAGGTGCTGGACGAGGCGAAGGCCACGGCGGCGGCCGGCGCGTTTTCGGTCGTCGTCGAAGGAGTCGCGGAGTCGCTCGCCGAGGAGATCACGGCGAGCATCGACGTCCCGACCATCGGCATCGGCGGTTCGGCGGCCTGCGACGGCCAGATTCTGGTGACGGACGACATGCTCGGCCTGTTCGACTGGACGCCGAAGTTCGTTCGCCGCTATGCCGACCTGCGGGCGGAGATCGGTCGCGCCGCGGCGGCCTACGCCGACGACGTCAGGGCTCGACGCTTTCCGTCGGCGGCCGAAACCTATTTCGCCAGGGCCGCCGAGTAGGTCGGCAACGGCCGCGTTGCGAGGCCGGCGTGTTAGGCTATAGGTTCCCGGCCTCGCCCACCTGAGGCGTCCCAAGGCGCGGAGTCCCCGTTTGGTCGATATTTTTGAAGAGGTCGACGAGCACCTCCGCTCTGACCGCTTGGGTGCGCTGGCGCGCCGCTATTTGCCTTGGGTGCTTGGCATTTTCGCCGTGGCCTTGATCGCCGCGCTCGCGCTGTGGGGCTTCACGAGCTATCAGCAGCGGAACATCGACGCCGCATCGCGCGCCTACGCCACGGGCGTCGATCTGTTGTCCAAGAACGATGCCGCCGGCGCCTATATCAGCTTCGGCGCCGCGGCCGGCAAGTCGGCGCCGGCGTACAAGGCTCTGGCCCTGATGGAGCAGGCCGGCGTGCGCCTGCAGCAGAAGCGAACCCAGGAGGCTGTTGCGCTGTTCGACCAGGCCGCCCAGGCGACGTCCGATCCGGTGATCAGCGACGCCGCCCGCCTCAAATCCGCCTTGGCCGTACTCGACACGGCGCCGTACGTCGAGGTCGAGGCGCGCTTGAAACCCCTTACCGATCCCAACCGGCCCTATCACGCGCTGGCGCGTGAGGCGCTGGCGCTGGCCAAGTTAAACGCCGGGCGGTCGACCGACGCGTTGAGCGACTTCCAGGTGCTGGCGCTGATGGCCGACGCGCCGCAGGACGTGCGCGAGAGGGCGCAGGCGGCGATGGCGGTGATCAAGGGCGGAACGGCCGGCGCGCTTCCGGCGATGGTGAAGCAGGCGATCGCCCTGCCGCCGTTGCCGCCGCCGGCCGCCGCGACGACGCAAGACGCGCCGCAGGCGCAGCAGCCGGCCCCGCAGGGAGCCGCGCAATGAGGACCGGACGCGTCTTGGGCCTCGTCATGGTGTTGGCCGCGGCGATGGCGACGAGTGGTTGCATCCACATCAACAACCCCTTTCACAACCCCTTCCAACGCTCGAAGACCAGCAAGTACAGCGGCAGCGGAGAGCGCATCAATGTGCTCCCAGCCGACACGGTCACCGTGTCGGACGCCCTGAGGGGCCAGGACTTCTTCCTGCCGGATCCGCAGCCGAACGCCGCTTGGCCGCTGCCGGGCGGCACGCCAGAGCAGTCGGTCGAGCGGCCGAGCGCCGGGGCGAGCTTCCAGGTCGCCTGGCGTCGCAAGTTCGGCCGCGCCTCCAATCGCGACTACCACGTCACCGCCCCGCCGGTGGCCGCGGACGGGCGGATCTATGTGATGGACGGCGAGGCCGCCGTATCCGCGTTCGACTTGAACGACGGCCGCGAGATCTGGCGCCGCGAGCTCGGCGAGCGCAGCCGTAGTCAGCGCGAGGCCTTCGGCGGCGGCCTGGCGTTCGCTGACGGCCGGCTGTTCGTCACCTCCGGCTACCGGTTCGTCGCCGCGCTCGATGCTGCCACCGGCAAGTTGATCTGGCGCACGCAGACGGACGCCCCCGTGCATGCCGCGCCGACGGTCGCTGACGGCCGGGTCTATGCGGAGTCCACCGACGACAACCTCCTGACCTTCGATGCGGCGACCGGGCAGCCCGGATGGTCGCATCAGGCGCTGGTCGAGACCGCGCGCCTCCTGTCGGCGACCAGTCCGGCGATCTCGGGCGATGCGGTTGTCGCGGCGTTCGCCTCCGGCGAGGTGGTCGCGATGCAGACCGCCAACGGCAACCAGCTGTGGAGCGTGGAACTCTCGAAGTCGAACCGCAACAGCGCGCTTTCGGAGATCCGCGACATCGCAGGGCGGCCGGTCATCTACCATGGCGACGTCTATGCCGCGAGCCACTCCGGCGTCATGTCGGCGATCGACATGCGCACGGGCGCGCAGCGCTGGGCGCTGCCGATAACCTCGATCACCACACCCTGGCCGGTCGGCGACGTGGTCTATGTCACCGACACGCAAGGCCGGGTGATCTGCGCCTCGCGCGACAGCGGCCAGGTCTACTGGATCACAGACCTCAACCTCGGCCTGCCGCAAAAGAAGCGCGCCGACTGGTCGGGGCCGATGTTGAGCGGGCCTAACCTCGTGCTGGTGTCCAGCTTGGGCGAGGCGGTCGCGCTCAATCCGAAGACAGGCGTAGCGGTGCGTCGCCTGAAGCTGGGCTCCGATTCCCTGCTGACCCCAATCGCGGTCGGACCCGATCTCTACGTCGCGACCCAGGCGGCGGAGCTGATCGCCATCCGCTAGCGGGCCGCCATGGCGCTGAAACTCGCCATCGTCGGTCGGCCTAACGTCGGGAAATCGACTCTGTTCAACCGGCTCGCCGGCAAGAAGCTGGCGATCGTCGATGACCGGCCGGGCGTCACCCGCGACCGGCGCCATGGCATGGGGCGCCTCGGCGACCTCGACCTCGAGTTGATCGACACCGCCGGCTTCGAGAACCAGGACGACGAGAGCTTGGCCGCCCGCATGCAGCGGCAGATGGAGCAGGCCATCGAGGCAGCCGACGTGGTCGCGCTCGTCATCGACGCGCGCGAAGGGGTCACGCCGCTGGATCGCGTGTTCGTCGAGCTACTCCGGCGCTCCGACAAGCCCGTCGTGGTGCTGGCCAACAAGGCCGAGGGCCGCGCCGGAGATGCTGGCGCAAACGAGGCCTTCTCGCTCGGCCTCGGCGATCCGATCGCCATCTCCGCCGAGCACGGCGACGGCCTATCGGACCTGTACGACGCGCTCGCGCCCTATGCGGCGGACGAGGCGCTGGACGATGCCGCCGACGATGCCGAGCGGCCGCTGGCGATCGCCGTCATCGGCCGCCCGAACGCCGGCAAGTCGACGCTGGTCAACAAGCTGATCGGCGAGGAGCGGATGCTGACTGGCCCGGAAGCCGGGATCACGCGCGACTCCATCCGCGTCGACTGGATCTCGGAGGGTCGCCGCTTTCGCTTGGTCGACACCGCCGGCATCCGACGCAAGGCGCTGGTGCGCGAGCGGCTTGAGCAGCTGTCGGTTCAGGATGCGCTCAGCGCCATCCAGCTGGCCGAGGTCGTGCTCCTGGTCATGGACGCGACCCACCCTTTCGAGGTGCAGGACCTGCAGCTCGGCGACCTCGTCGAGCGCGAAGGCCGAGCCCTTGTGTTCGTGCTGGCCAAGTGGGACCTGGTCGAGGACCCTGGGGCGCGGCTGAAGGCCTGCGCCGAGACGGCCGAGCGGGCCCTGCCGCAGCTGCGCGGCGCGCCCATCGTCGCGCTTTCGGCTGAGACGGGGAAGGGCCTCGGCAGCTTGATCCCGGCCGTGCTCAAGCTGCACGCCGACTGGTCGACGAAGGTGAAGACCCGCGACTTGAATGACTGGCTCAAGCTCGCGCTCGAACGGCACCCGCCGCCGGCGGCGAAGGGTCGGCGAGTGAAGCCCAAGTACATGGCGCAGACCAAGGCGCGGCCGCCGACCTTTGTTCTTATGGCCTCGGCCGGCAGCGAGCTGCCGGAGAGCTATCGCCGCTACCTCGTCAACAGCCTGCGGGAGAGCTTCGACCTGCCGGGCGTGCCGATCCGGCTGATCGTGCGGCGGAGCCGAAATCCCTACGTCGACGGGGATTCGCCCCGCGCGCGGCCGAAGCCAAAGCTCAGGCAGAGGCGCCCGCGCGCTTCCACTCGCTGAACTTCGCCGTCTCGCGCGGCAAGCCGAGCGCGGCCTGCGCAAGCTCGACGACCATGGGTCCGATCTCGTTGGGGTCGGGCAGGGTCTCGGGATCTTCGCCGGGGAACGCTTCGGCGCGCATCCGGGTGCGCATCGCGGCCGGATCCAAGAGCACTGCGCGGACGGGGGTATTCTCGATCTCGTCGGCCCAGCAGCGGACGAGGGCCTCGAGCCCCGCCTTGGTTGCGGCGTAGCCCCCCCAGAAGGCGCGCGGCCGGACCGCAACGGCGCTCGTGAGGAAGATGGCGCGCCCGGCGTCCGATTGGCGCAGCAACGGTTCCATCGAGCGGATCAGCCGGTAGGTCGCGGTCAGGTTGACCTGAACCACGTGCTCGAAGCGCGTCGGGTCCATGTGCGACACCGGGATCAGGCCGCCCAGCACCGCCGCTGCGTGCACCATGATGTCCAGGCGTCCGTGCCGCTCGTGGATCGCCAGCCCCAGCTGGTCGATGCCGTCGCCATTGGCGATGTCCAGGGGCGCAAGCGTGGCGCGGGCGCCCGTCTCGGCGCGGATGACGTCGTCGAGCTCCTCGAGGCCCCCTTGCGTGCGGGCGACGGCGATGACGTGCGCGCCGGCGACGGCGAGCGCCAGGGCCGCGGCGCGCCCAATGCCGCGCGACGCGCCGGTGACCAGCGCGATGCGGCCGGCGAGCGGGCGTTCGATCTCTGACACGCGCACGGTCTCCAAGCTCTGACGGCGGGGACTTCTAGCCCGGATCGGCTCTTGCCGCATACCGCTGGGCCAAGACGGCGCAGGCCATGAGCTGCAGTTGGTGGAACAGCATGAGCGGCAGGACCACGAGCCCGACGCTGGCGGCCGGAAACAGGATGCCCGCCATCGGCACGCCGGTGGCCAGGCTCTTCTTCGAGCCACAGAAGACGATAGCGATCTCGTCCGGCTTGTCGAAGCCGAGGCTGCGGGCGCCGAAGGCCGTGGCGGCCAAGGCCGTAGCCAGGATGACGGCGCAGATCACCAGCAGCCAGAGGATCTGGGTCACCGAGACCTCGCTCCAGATGCCCTGCACGACCGCGCTCGAGAAAGCGCCGTAGACGACGAGCAGGATGGAGCTGCGGTCGACCCAGCCGACTAGGCGGCCATGGCGTTGCATCCAGTCGGCGATCCAGATGCGCGCGATCTGGCCGGCGATGAACGGGACGAGCAGCTGCAGCACGATGGCTTCCGCTTCCTCGAGCGGCGATCCCGCGCCGTGGGTCCGCAACAGGAGGGTGGCGAGCAGCGGGGTGGCGACAATGCCGATGAGGTTCGACGCCGAGGCGGCGCAGACGGCGGCGGCGACATTGCCGCGGGCGACCGAGGTGAAGGCGATCGACGACTGCACGGTCGAGGGCAGGCAGCAAAGGAAGACGACGCCGGTCGAAAGCGTTGCGGGCAGGATCGCCGACGGCAGCCGGGCGGCGATCAGCCCAAGCACGGGGAAGAGGACGAAGGTCGCGGCGACGATGACCAGATGCAGCCGCCAATGCACGATGCCGGCGACCACCGCCGCCCGCGATAGCTTGGCGCCGTGCAGGAAGAACAGGAGCGCGATGGCGGCCTTGGTGAGGAGGCTGAAATCGACCGCCGCCTGCCCGCGCACCGGCAGCACCGTCGCCAGCGCCACCATGGCCAGGATCAGGAGAACGTAGCGATCGGGCGCGAGGGACTTCAGCCACCCCAGCCTGGGCCGGGCGACGACGTCGTCCTTCACGCGTCGACCAGGAACGACAGCTGGCGCTCGCTCGGCTCGTTCAGCCCCTCGGTCCGCTCGCGGTCGAGCAGGCGGGTGGGGTACTCGCCGGTGAAGTAGTGGTCCGTGAACTGCGGCCGGTCGGGATCGCGCGGCCCGGCCCCCATCGCCCAGTAGAGGCCTTCCACCGTGAGGAACGCCAGGCTGTCCACCTCGAGGAACCGCGCCATCTCCTCGAGCGACCGCGTGGCGGCGAGCAGCTTGTCGCGCTCCGGCATGTCGATGCCATAGAAGTCCGGGTACTTGATCGGCGGCGAGGCCGAGCGCCAGTGAACCTCCTTGGCGCCTGCCGCGCGCACCATGCGCACAATCTTCACCGAAGTCGTGCCCCGCACGATCGAGTCGTCGATCAGGATCACCCGCTTGCCCTCGAGCACGGCGCGGTTGGGGTTGTACTTGCGGCCAACGCCGATCTCGCGGATGCCCTGCGTGGGTTGGATGAAGGTCCGCCCGACGTGGTGGTTGCGGATGATGCCCATCTCGTAGGGCAGGGCGGTCTCCTGAGAGAAACCGATCGCGGCGGGGACGCTGGAGTCGGGCACGGGCACCACGACGTCGCCCTGGACGGCGCTCTCCTGCGCCAGCCGCTGGCCCATGCGCTTGCGCACTTCATAGACCGAGCGGCCATTCACGACCGAGTCCGGCATGGCGAAGTAGACGTACTCGAACACGCAGGGGCGCGCGCGCGCGGCGGGGAAGGGGCGGAAGCTTTCGATACCGTCGTCCGAGATGACCACGATCTCGCCATGCTCGACGTCGCGGACAAAGCGCGCGCCGGTCATGTCGAGCGCGCGGGTCTCCGATGCGAGCACCGGGTGGCCGTCGAGGTCGCCCAGCACCAGCGGACGGATGCCGAGCGGGTCACGCACGCCAATCAGCTTCTTGTTGGTGAGCGCGATCAACGCATAGCCGCCCTCGATCTGCCTCAGGGCGTCGATCAGCCGGTCCACCATCTTGGCTTTGCGCGACTGGGCGATGAGGTGGAGGATGACCTCGGAGTCCGACGTCGACTGGAAGATCGCGCCTTCGGAGACCAGCCGCTCGCGCAGCGACAAGAAGTTGGTCAGGTTGCCGTTGTGCGCGATCGCGACGCCGCCGGCCTCGAGGTCGGCGAACATCGGCTGCACGTTGCGCACGACGCTGCCGCCGGTCGTGGAGTAGCGGGTGTGGCCTATCGCCCGCGCGCCCGGCAGCCGCGTCACCACGTCGCCGTCGCCAAAAGCGTCGGAGACGTGCCCGATGTGCTTTTCGTAGTGGAACCGCTGGCCGTCGAAGGTCGCGATCCCGCAGGCCTCCTCGCCGCGGTGCTGCAGGGCGAGAAGTCCGACCGCGGTGACGGCGGCGGCGTCGGGGACGCCGAATGCGCCATACACGCCGCACTCCAGGCGTAGCCGATCGTCATCCCGATCGATGGAGGGTTTCTTGCTCACCGTGATTTGCCCGCCGTCTCGTCGATTCCCCGCTCGGCCTGGGTATCATAGCTGCTTTGTCCGGATTGTTCGCTATCGGAGCTTTCGCTCTGCGATCGAACGGCGTTTGCGAGCGCCGGCGTGATGCGGCCAGCCAGCGCCGAGCCCTTGGGCGCCAATGCTCGGAGGGCATCAGCGCAGCCGCGAGCGAGGGGATAGAGGCGGGCCTGGGCGATCCAGGCCGGCGTGCCGCTGGGCGGCGGCGCGAGGTTGAAGGCCAAGTAGAACACTCCAAGCACGACCAGGCCCCTCACGAGGCCAAATCCAGCGCCCATCACCCGGTCGAGGGCGCCCAGCGCGCGGATGTTGTGCACGCTCCGCATCAGGCCGGCGGCCAACACCCGGATCGCAATATAGGAAGCGAGGAAAACGATCACGAGGGCGACCGCCGTGGCCGCCCAGGCCGGGTGCACGGCCGCCCGTGCGATCGGCCCAGTCAGGCGAAGGGCAAAGATGGCGATGACCACCGCCGCCACGAACGCGAACACGGTCGCGACCTCGCGCAGCGCACCGCGCACGAACCCCACCAGGATCGAGACGCCGAGGATCAGGAGAGCAATGATGTCGAACGGGGTCACACCCAGTCGTCCTCGCCGATCCGCTTCACCGCGTCGGCAAGCCGCCCGACGCCAGTGACCGAGACCGGGCCGCCCTCGGCGGCGGCCAGCGGCGCGAGCGCCCGGTGGAAGCCCAGCTTGGCCGCTTCCTTCAGCCGGATGTCGCCGCGGCTCACCATCCGCACCTCGCCGGAAAGGCTGACCTCCCCGAACACGACGCAGTCCTGCGGCAGAGCGACCTCCAAAGCCGAAGACACAAGCGCCGCCGCCGCAGCCAGGTCCGCCGCGGGTTCGCTGATGCGCAAGCCCCCCGCAACGTTCAAGTAGACGTCGCGGCCGGCAAACCCGATGCCGCAACGCGCCTCGAGCACGGCGAGCAGCATGGCAAGCCGCCCCTGGTCCCAGCCGACCACCGCCCGCCGTGGCGTCCCGTAGGCCGACGGCGCGACCAGCGCCTGGAACTCCACCAGCACTGGCCTGGAGCCCTCGACCCCGGCGAACACCGCCGCCCCGGCCGCCCGCTCGCCGCCTTCATTCAGGAAAAGGGCCGAGGGGTTCTTCACCTCCCGCAGCCCTGCGTCGCCCATCTCGAAGACGCCGATCTCGTCGACGGCCCCGAAGCGGTTCTTGCCGGCGCGCAGGATGCGGAACGGGTAGCCGCGCTCGCCCTCGAGGCTGAGCACCGCATCGACCATGTGTTCGACCACCTTCGGCCCGGCGATCTGGCCGTCCTTGGTGACGTGTCCGACCAGCAGCATGCTGACGCCGCGCGCCTTGGCCAGCCGCACCAGCTCGGCCACCGCCGCGCGCACCTGCGTGACCGAGCCTGGTCCGGCCTCGTGCATGTCGCTCCACAATGTCTGGATGGAGTCGACAACCACCAGATCGAACCGCTCGCGCTTCAGGCCGTCGATGATGACGCGCACCGCCGTTTCGGCGGCGAGTTTCACGCCCGATTGCGCCAGGCCCATGCGCGTCGCCCTGGCGCGGACCTGCTCGACCGCCTCCTCGCCGGAGATGTAGGCGCAAGCTGCGCCCCTCAGCGCCGCCTCGCCCACGACCTGCAGCAGCAACGTCGACTTGCCGACGCCGGGATCGCCGCCGACCAGCACGGCTGAGCCCCTGGCCACGCCGCCGCCGCACACGCGGTCGAACTCCGCGATACCGGTCTCGATTCGCGCGGGGGCGGGGCTCGCGCCCTCCAGTCCCTCGAAGGCCAGCCCGCGCACTTTCGACGAGCGCGCCGGCGCGAGCGCGCCGGGCGGCCGGCTCTGAATCTCCTCGACCAGCGTGTTCCAGGCCTCGCACGCGGGACATTGGCCGGCCCATTTCGACTGGACCGCACCGCAGGCCTGACAGACGTAGACCGCGCCGTCGCGCGCCATGGGACCTCTTCAACGCTCAGACGCCACTCTGTGGCGAGTCGGCCGCCGCGCCGTCACCCGCTCGCGCAAAGAAGTGCGTTACGGCTGCGCAATAACCGGGCTATGCTGCCCCTAGGGGAGTTATTCGGGGAGACCAAGCATGACCGATACGAATCCGGCGCCAGTGGCGGCGCCGTCGACGGCCTCAATCATCTCGCGTGTCCAAGGCATCCTGCTGACGCCAAAGGCCGAATGGGACAAGATCGAGCCCGAGGCGGCGACCACGCAGGGCCTCTACATGGGCTACGCCGGCATCCTGGCGGCGATCCCGGCGATCGCCCAGATCATCGGCGGGCTATGGCCGATCTGCGTTCTCGGCATCTGCATCCACCGCAACCTGATCGCCGTCGTCGTCGGTGCGATCGTCTTCTACATCCTGAGCCTGGTCGGCGTGTTCGTCATCGCGCTCATCATCGATGAGCTGGCGCCCAGCTTCGGGGGCACGAAGAGCCGCATCCAGGCGCTGAAGTTGGTCATCTACGCGTGGACCGCCGCCTGGCTTGCCGGGATCTTCGCGGTCGTGCCTTTCCTCGGGATTCTCGGGATCGTCGGCCTCTACAGCTTCTACCTTCTCTATCTCGGCGTGCCGAAGATGATGAAGGCGCCCGAGGACAAGGCGCTCGGCTACACCGCCGTCAGCATCATTCTGGGCATCATCGTGTATTTCGTGGTGGGCGCTGTGGCCGCCGCGGTCATCGGCGGCGCCGCGATGTTCGGCGCCTCGACCGTTGCATCGGTCAATCCGGGCTCGGTGACCGGCACGGTGCAGGTGGGCAATGCCTCGCTCAACCTCGCGCAGCTGAGCCAGGCCGCCCAACAGGCCGAGGCGGCCGGCAAGGCGGTGCAGGCGCAGGCGAACGGGCAACCGGCGCCAGCCGGCAGCGTCCAAGCCCTTCCGGCCGACGCGCTGAAGGCCATGTTGCCGCAGAGCCTGCCCGCCGGCTTCGCCCGCACGGAAGTGTCGGCGACGAGCGGCGGGGCCGCTGGCATGTCGGGATCGAACGCCGAAGGCGTCTACACCCGCGGCGACGGGCGGATCACGCTGGAGGTCACGGACATGGCCGCCATGGGGGCGCTCGCCTCCATGGCGACCGCGTTCAACGTGCAGTCCGACCGCGAAACCGCGACCGGCTACGACAAGGTCACCAACGTCAACGGCCGCATGACGGAGGAGGAGTTCGACAACCAGGGCAAGAGCGGCAAGTATTCCGTGCTGGTCGGGAACCGTTTCGTCGTCGACGCCGAGGGGTCGGGCGTTGGAATCGACGACCTCAAGGCGGCGGTCGCCTCGATCGACCTCAACCACCTGCAAAGCCTCGGGCACGCCTGATCAGCGGACCTCGTAGCGCCCTTCGCGCGCGAGGTCGGAGAACTTGGTCAGGTCGTCGTTGTAGTGCATGCGCACCACACCGATCGGGCCATGCCGCTGCTTGCCGATGATGACCTCAGCGAGGTGGGCGACCTTGTCCATCTCTTCCTGCCAGGTGAGGTGTTCGGGCGTGCCTTCGCGCGGCTCTGAGCGGCTGAGGTAATAACTCTCGCGGAACACGAACATCACCACGTCGGCGTCCTGCTCGATCGAGCCGGACTCGCGCAGGTCCGACAGCTGCGGCCGTTTGTCGTCGCGCTGCTCGACCTGGCGCGAAAGCTGGGCGCAGGCGACGACCGGCACCGAAAGCTCCTTGGCCAGCGCTTTCAGGCCCTGGGTGATCTGCGTCACTTCCTGCACACGGTTGTCGTTGCGGCTCGACTCTCCGGTGGTCACGAGCTGCAGATAGTCGACGACGATCAGGTCCAGCCCGACCTGCCGCTTCAGCCGCCGGGCGCGCGCCGCTAGCCGCCCGATCGAGAGGCCGCCGGTGTCGTCGATGTAGAGCGGCGCCCCTTGGATATCGAGCGCCGCGTCCCGCACGCGTCCGAACTCCGACGCCTCGATCTCGCCCTTGCGCAACCGGTCCGACGGCACGCCTGAGACTTCGGCGACCAGGCGCATCGCCAGCTGCTCGGCGGACATCTCGAGCGAGAAGAAGGCCACGACCCCGCCATCGACAGTCTTGCGCGCGCCGTCCGGCTGTGGCTCCCAGGCGTAGGTCTTCGCCACATGGTAGCCGATGTTGAGGGCCAGCGACGACTTCCCCATCGAGGGCCGGCCGGCGATGATCAAAAGGTCGGACTTGTGCAGGCCGCCGAGCTTCTGATCCAGGTCCTTCAGGCCGGTGGAAAGGCCGGCCAGGCCGCCGTCGCGGTTGAACGCCTCGGCCGCCATGTCGACGGCTCCGCGCAGCGCATCGGAAAGCGCGATCAGTCCGTTGGACGTCCCGCCCGTCTCCGCCAGCTCGTAGAGTTGCTGTTCGGCCGCTTCGATCTGTTCGCGCGCCGTCATCTCCGCGTCGCCACGCGTGGCCTCGGTCGAGATGTCGCCGCCGATGCGGATCAGGTCGCGGCGGAGCGCCAGCTCATAGACGACCCGACCATAGTCGGCGGCGTTCGCCGCCGGCGGCGCCCGGTCGACCAGATCGGCCAGGTAGCGCAGGCCACCCAGCTCAGCGAAGGCCGGATCGTGCTTGAAGCGGTCGACCAGGACGATCGGCTCAGCCAGCTGGCCCTTGCGGACATGCTCCTCGATCGCCGCGAACAGGCGGGCGTGGAACGGTTCATAGAAATGACGCGCCTGCAGCTGGTCGCCTAGCCGCTCGAAGGCGGCGTTGTCGAACAGCAACGCGCCGAGCAGCGCCTGCTCGGCCTCGATGTTGCGGGGCGTGTGCGCCAGCGCTTCGTCGTTGGAGGGGCTGCGCAGGTCGAGCGCGGGAACGAAAGCCATCGTTAGTTAACCATAGACCTCGCGTGACCCCGTGCTACCGCGCGCGAAGGTCGTGCACAGAAAATTCTTTCTGTGGATGAGCCTGCGAGGTTCGCCGCTAGGCTTCTTCCGGCTCGCGGTCCTCGACCAGCTTGCCCGCGCCGCCTTCCAGCAGATCAGCCTGCGCCTCGGCGCCTAGCCTGACGTCTTCCTCGAACTGGGCGGTGATCACGTTTTCACCACGCGCCTGGCGTTCGGCCTCGTCGGGGCTGCGAGCGATGTTGACGCTGATCGTCACCAGCACTTCCGGGTGCAATCTGACCCTGACCTGATGGACGCCGAGCGTCTTCAGCGGCTTGTCGAGGACAACCATCGCCCGATCGATCGCGCCGCCTTTGCCGTTCACCGCCTCGGCGACATCGCGCCCGGAGACCGAGCCGTAGAGGTGGCCGCTCTCGCCGGCCTGGCGGATCAGCACGTATTGAGAGCCGTCGAGCTTGTCGCCCGACTTGGTCGCCGCTTCGCGCGCTTGGGCATTGCGCGCCTCGATCTCGACCCGCTGGCCTTCGAACACCTTGAGGTTGGCGTCGGTGGCGCGGAGGGCCTTGGACTTGGGCAGCAGGAAGTTGCGGGCAAATCCGTCACGCACCGTGACGACGTCGCCGAGGCCGCCGAGGCGCTCGACCCGCTCGAGCAGGATGACCTTCATGTCCTGAGCCTACTTCACGACGTGGGGCAGGAGCGCCAGGAAACGCGCCCGCTTGATCGCGCGAGCAAGCTCGCGCTGCTTCTTGTTGGACACCGCGGTGATCCTGGAGGGAACGATCTTGCCGCGCTCGGAGATGTAGCGTTGCAACAGCTTGACGTCCTTGTAGTCGATCTTGGGCGCGTTGGCGCCTGAGAACGGGCACACCTTGCGGCGGCGGAAGAAGGGTCGGCGCGCGCCCCCGGCCGCGGCGGCAGGCGCTTCGATCACGGTTTCGTCGGTCATGACAGCGCCTCTCTAAGCCGTGATGTCTTCGAATTCGCGCGGGCGTTCGCGGCCCTCGCGCTCGCTGCGGTCGCGGTCGCGGCGAGCAAGCACCGGCGAGAGCTCGAGATCCAGCGCCTCGACGCGCACGGTGAGGAAGCGCAGCACGTCCTCGTTGATGGAGAGCTGGCGCTCCATCTCCTTCACCGCCGGCGCGGGCGCATCGATCGCCAACAGCGAGTAGTGGCCCTTGCGGTTCTTCTTGATGCGGTAGTTGAGGTTGCGCAGACCCCAGTACTCGATCTTGGCGATGTGGCCGCCCTGGGATTCGATGAGGGCCTTCAGCTCCTCATTCATCGCTTCGGCCTGCTGCGGCGAGATATCCTGCCGCGCAATGACCACGTGCTCGTAGAACGCCATCTTGTCCTTCTTCCGCTAGAGCGGGCCGGCGGCGCCCGCCGCCAGCGGAAGCTTGGCGAGCGAACGATGGATCCCCGGTGCGGCTCTTTAGGGTGCGCCGCAGGGACCCAGGAAGGGCGCGCTGATAGGCGCAAACGGCGCGGAAGGCAAGGTCAACACGCGCCGGACCGGCAGGAGCGGGGAGACCGCGCGCCGGCGTGCGCTATAGTGCGGCCAGGCAAGCGAGATCGGCGGCCAGGAAGGCCGACGGAGCGACAGGGGAGCGCGCGGATGGATGCGTTCGACGGACGGGGACTGGTCTCGACCGCATGGCTCGCGGGGCGCCTGGCCGACGCCGAACTGCGCGTCTTCGACGTCACGGTGCACCTGCGGCCAGCGACGCCGGGTCCCTACGCAATCGAGAGCGGCCGGGTCGACTACGAGGCGGCGCATGTGCCAGGCGCGGCCTTCCTCGATCTGCCCCGCGATCTCTCGGACGTCGACGCGCCGCTCCCCTTCACCATGCCGCCGGTCGAGCGGCTAGCGGTTGCGCTGGGCGCCGCCGGCGTCGGCCCTGGGACGCTGGTGGTCGCCTATTCAACGCCGTCGCCCATGTGGGCCGCGCGGCTCTGGTGGATGTTGCGCGCCTCGGGCTTCGACAACGCCGCGGTGCTCGACGGCGGCTTCGAGAAGTGGAGGGCCGAGGGGCGTCCCGTCGAAGCCGGCGAGCGCCGGTATCCGCCAGCCGCGCTCCAGTTGACCGCCCGACCGGGAGCGTGGGCCGACAAGGCCGCGGTGCTGGCCGCGATCGGCGACGGCGGCGTCTGCACGATTAACGCGCTCTCGCCCAGCGCCCACAGCGGCCAGGCGGCGACGAACTATGGCCGCAAGGGCCATATCGCGGGCAGCCGCAACGTGCCTTACGCAAGCCTCTTGAACCCTGACGGGACCTACCGCGACGACGAGGCGCTGCGCGCCCAGTTCGAGCAGGTGGGCGCGCTGACGCGGCCGCGGGTGATCTGCTACTGCGGCGGCGGCATCTCGGCGACGATGGACGCTTTGGCGCTGACGCGTCTGGGCCACCCGGCCGTGGCGGTCTACGACGGCTCGATGTCGGAATGGAGCCGCGACCCGGAGATGCCGATGGAGGTCGGCGCCGAGCCATGAAGGACGACCTCGTTCTTAGCGTCGTCGACGGGCCGATCGCCCGGCTGACCCTGAACGCGCCCGATCGGGCCAACGTCCTCTCGTCGGCGCTGATGGGCGCGCTGGGCGAGGCGCTCGCCGCCGCTGCCGCGGACAAGGATGTGCGCGTCATCGTGCTCGGCGCGGCCGGCCGCATTTTCTGTGCTGGCCACGATCTTGAAGAGCTGCGCGATCACGCGAACGGCCCCTCGCGCGAGGCCCTCTTCGCCCAGTGCTCGGCGCTGATGATGGCGATCGGGGCCTGCCGTGCGCCCGTCATCGCCCGCGTGCACGGCGCGGCGGTCGCCGCGGGCTGCCAGCTCGTGGCCAGCTGTGACCTCGCCTACGCGAGCGCGGCCGCCAAGTTCGCGGTTCCGGGGATCAACCTCGGGCTCTTCTGCTCCACGCCAGGCGTGGCCGTCGGCCGCTCGATCGGGCGGAAGGCCGCCATGGAGCTGCTGCTCACGGGCGAAACCGTCGACGCCGAGCGCGCCGCGGCGCTTGGCCTGATCAACCGGGCGGTTCCGGCCGCGGACCTGGACGCGGTCGTCGACGCGACCGCGCGGGCCATCGCCGCCAAACCGCCCCACGCTGTCGCGCTGGGCAAGGCGGCATTTGGCCGCCAGATGGAGGCGCCGCTGGCGGAGGCGTATGCGATCGCCTCGCGCGCCATGGTCGAGAACCTCGCGTTCCCGAGCACGCAAGACGGCATCGCAACCTTCTTGAGCCGGTGAGTCAGGGGATGAGCGCGTACCAGGGACTGAAGGTTCTCGACTGCAGCCAGGGACGGGCGGGCCCGATGGCGGCCATGCTCTTCGCCGATTTCGGCGCCGAGGTGCTTAAGGTCGAGCCGCCCGAGGGCGACTGGGCACGGGCCACGCCGGGCTACCAGATGTGGAACCGCAACAAGCGGACGACCAAGTTGGACATCGCCGGCGACGGGCGCGAGGCCCTGGAGCCGCTGCTCGCGGCGGCCGACATCGCCGTCTTCGACTTCAGCCCCCAGCGTATGCAGGCGCTCGGCCTGATGGACGCCGCAGAGCGGCATCCGCGTCTCGTCAACCTCTGGACGCCGCCCTATGGAACAACCGGCGCCTGGAGCGAGCTGAAGGCCCACCACGGGGTGCTGCAGGCTCTGTCGGGCGCTGCGTACCGCCAGTCGGCCTATGCCGACCAGCCGGTCTATCTCGTCATGCCCTTGCTGCACTACCTGCAGGCAACGCTGGCCGCGGCCTCCGCGAGCGCGGCGCTCTTCCAGCGCGCGCTGAGCGGGCTTGGCCAGGCGGTCACGGTCAGCGGGCTGAATGCCGTCGCCATGGTCGGCGGCTCGTCCGGAGTCGTCGCGCCGGCCACGCGCCAGCCGCTCGGCGGTTCGCCCTCCTATCGGCTGTACGAATGCAAGGACGGCCAATTCCTCTTCCTGGCGACGTTGTTCCGCTACTTCTTCGACCGCGCCGTCGCGGCGATGGGGGTCGAAGGCATCGAGCTCATCGACGGCGCCTTCGCGGAGTCCGTTCCCGCCGTGATGCAGGCGAAGTTTCGCGAAAAGACGCGCGACGAGTGGCTCGAGATTCTGCACGCCGCCGACGTTCCCGCCGCACCGGTCGGGCTGCGCGAGGCGTGGCTGGCGAGCGAGATCATCGCCAACAACGACATGCGGGTTGTGCTGGAGCACGTGGAACGCGGGCCGGTCGAGATGCCGGGCGCGCCGGTCAAGCTGTCGCGCACGCCGGCCGCCGTTCGGCGCCTGCCGCGCGCCGCCGACGAAGTTGAGATCGCCGCCTTCGGGCAGCGGCAGCCGCCGGCTTCCGGCGAGGGAACGGGCTCGACGCAGGGGCCGTTGGCGGGCGTACGGGTGCTCGACCTCGGCACGGTCATCGCCGGCGCCTACGCCAGCGGCATTCTCTCCAACCTCGGCGCCGAGGTCGTGAAGGTCGAGGGAACCGACGGGGACCCCTGGCGCGCCTACGAGCTTGGCTTTGCCGCCTACAACCGCGGCAAGCGGGGCCTGGTCGTCGACCTGAAGCAGGACACCGGGCGCGAGGTCTTCCTCGACCTCGCCGCCAAGGCCGACGTCGTCCTGGACAACTACCGCCTGGGCACGCGCGACCGGCTGGGGATCGGGCATGCGGCGGTGGCGGCGGTCAATCCGCGCGCGATCTCCTGTTCGGTCACCACGTATGGCGCGAAGGGCGAGGAGACGCGGCGGCCGGGCTTCGACCCGCTCTTGCAGGCGCTCAGCGGCATGATGGCCGCGCAAGGGGGCGACGGCGAGCCGCCGGTCTTCCATACGATCGCGGTCAACGACTTCGCCTCGGCGGCCATGGCCGCGTTCGGCGTGATCACCGCCCTGAACGCCCGCGAGCGGACGGGCGAGGGCCAGGTGATGGAGACCAGCCTCGCCGCGCAGAGCGCCATCTTCCAGAGCGGCGAGCTGACGACATGGGCGGGCGCGCCGCCAGCGCCGAAGGGCTGCCGCGACTGCCTCGGCCTTTCGGCGCTCGATCGCTTCTATGCTTGCGCCGACGGCTGGATCCTTGTCGCCTGCGATGTCGCGAACGAGGCGCGCGCGCTCGCGACGGCGCTGGGCGCGCCAGAGTGGGCGACGGCATTCGACATGCTGGCCGAGCCGCGCGACGGGGCGCTGGCCAAGGCGATCCAACAGGCGCTGGCCAAACAGCCGCTCGACGCGGTGGTCAAGCTGCTGCTCGCGGCCGGCGTTCGCGCCGCCCCCGTCGTGGCGCGCGGAACCGCGGCGGGCGATCCCTGGCTCGCCGAAAACGGCTTCATGGACGCGGTGATCGAGACGCCGGACGGTCCCGTGCGCGATACGCGCTATGTCGCCTTCTCGCGCTCCGCGATCGGCTACCGCCGTCCCGAGCCTGGACTGGGCGAGCACAGTTTCGAGGTTCTGGCCGACTGGGGGATCGACCCCGAGCGCATCGCGCGCTTAGGCGAGGATGGAATCATCATGAGGTTGTGCTGACGGACGCGCCGAGCCTCTCGGCGCCAATTGCTCGCCGCCGCGCAGTGGCGACTAGAGTGGGTGTTTCGCACGCCAATCCTTGACGGCGTCCAGCGTCAAGTCGACGTGCTTGGAAGGGTCGAGGTTCGAATAGACGAAGATCACCTTGTCGTCGGGCGCGATCACGTAAGACACCCGATCGGAGATGCCTGGATGGACGGCAAGCTCGGACTGGTAGGTCTTGGCGATCACCGCATTGGGGTCGGCGGCGACCGGGAATTTCGAGCGACACTCGCTGGTTGAGAACTCGGCCAGTCGGTCGACGTTGCCGGCGGTGACGCCGATGACGGTGGCGCCGAGCTTCTTGTAGTCGTCGCTGGCCGCGGCGAAGTCGTGCGCTTCGATCGTGCAGCCGGTGGTGAACGCGGCCGGGAAGAAATACAGCACGACCGGCCCCTTCTTGAGCGCGTCCGCCAAGGTGAAGCTGAACGACTTGCCGCCCATGGACGCCGGCGCAGTGAAGTTCGGTGCGGCGGCGCCGACCGGCAGGGCGGCGAGCGCTGGTGTAGCGGCGAGCGCCGTCGCGGCGGCGAAGGCGAGGAGGGTCTTCTTCATCGATCGGGCTCCAAAGCAACTTCCGGTGTCTATTGCCACGACTTGGCGTTGGACAACACCGCTATCGCAGCGCCGCCTTGCCGGCGCCGCGGCTTTCCCCTAACCCTCGCCGGCTGAAACGCCGCCAGGGGTTGCGCGCATGAGTCTCGCCTTCGTCTTCCCGGGTCAGGGCAGCCAGGCCGTCGGAATGGGCGTTGAGCTCGCCGACGCCTTTGCCGCCGCCCGCGAAGTGTTCCAGGAGGTCGACGACGCCCTCGGCCAAGCCCTCTTCCGGATCATGCGCGAGGGGCCGATCGAGACCCTGACCCTGACTGAGAACGCGCAGCCGGCGCTCATGGCCGTCAGCATGGCCGCGATGCGGGTGCTCGACCGCGAGTTCGGCGTTGCCGTGGGTCGAGCCGCCTTCGTCGCCGGCCACTCGTTGGGCGAATATTCGGCCTTGGCCGCTGCGAACGCGATCGGCCTGGCCGACGCGGCGCGCCTCTTGAAGCTCCGCGGTCAGGCCATGCAGCGCGCCGTGCCCGTCGGCGAAGGGGCGATGGCCTCGCTTATTGGCCCGAAGACCGACGTTGCGCTGGCTGAAGCCGCGGCCGCGGAGGGCGCCGAGATCGGCGTCTGCGTCGTCGCCAACGACAACAACGCAGGCAACGTCGTGATTTCGGGCGCAAAGGCGGCCGTGGATCAGGCGATCGAGGCTGCGAAGGCGCTCGGCGCGCGCGCCATCCCGCTCAACGTGTCGGCGCCGTTCCACTGTCCGCTGATGCAGCCGGCCGCCGACGAGATGGCCGAAGCGCTGGCGAGAACGACGATCATGCAACCGACAACCCCGCTCGTGGCCAACGTTACGGCAAGGCCGGTGATCGAGCCCGAGACCATCCGCAGACTCCTGGTCGAGCAGATCACCGGACGTGTGCGCTGGCGCGAGAGCGTCGAGTGGCTGGCGGGCGAGGGCGGCGTCACCCGTTTCGCCGAAGTGGGCGCCGGCAAGGTGCTGAGCGGGATGATCAAGCGCATCGCGCCGGACGCCGAGGCGACTGGCCTGAACACGCCCGCCGATCTCGAAGCCTTTGCGAAGTCGCTTTAGAGGGGGTCCGTCCTGATGTTCGATCTCGCTGGAAAAACCGCGCTGGTCACCGGCGCCTCTGGTGGGATCGGCGGCGCAATCGCCCGCGGCCTGCATGCGCAGGGCGCCTCGATCATCGCCTCCGGCACGCGGAAGGATGCGCTGGGCGCCCTGTGCGCCGAACTCGGCGCACGGGCCAGCGCGCTTCAGTGCGACCTGAGCGATGCGGCCGCGGTCGATGCCCTGGTCGGCGAGGCGGAAGCGCTCGGCGCGCCGGTCGACATCCTGGTCGCCAACGCTGGCGTGACTCGCGACAACCTCTTGGTGCGCATGAAGGACGAGGAGTGGGAGGCGGTCATCACGGTCAACCTGGAGGCCTACTTCCGCCTGGCGCGCGCGGCGCTGCGCGGCATGATGCGTCGCCGCTGCGGCCGCATCATTGGCATCACTTCGGTGGTCGGCGCGATGGGCAACGCCGGCCAGGCCAACTACGCAGCCTCGAAAGCCGGCATGATCGGCTTCACGAAATCGGTCGCGCAGGAGATGGCGCCGCGCGGGGTCACGGCGAACTGCGTCGCGCCCGGAATGATTGAGAGTCCGATGACTGACGCGCTGACCGAGCAGCAGAAGAGCGCCATCCTTGGCCGCATCCCGGCCGGCCATCTGGGGTCCGCCGCCGATGTGGCGGCGGCCTGTATCTATCTCGCGTCCGACGAGGCGGCCTACGTCACCGGTCAGACTCTGCACGTGAACGGCGGCATGGCCATGGTCTAGCGCCCGCTCGCGCGCCGCTAGTCTGGCCAGGAGGAACGTGCTAGGCGGAAAATCGAATGAGCCAGCCTTTGCCGGCCAAGGCTTCGGGTAACTAGGGTTTGCATCGAGGGCGACGGCCGCAGGGCCGCGCTATTCGAGAAATGAAACAAGGGGTTAGAAGCGTATGTCGGAAACACTCGAACGCGTGCGCAAGATCGTGATCGAGCACCTGGACGCCGATCCGGAAAAGGTCACGGAGAAGGCCTCCTTCATCGACGATCTGGGCGCTGACAGCCTCGACAACGTCGAACTGGTGATGGCGTTCGAGGAGGAGTTCGATATCGAGATTCCCGACGACGCGGCCGAGCACATCCAAACTGTCGGCGACGCCGTGAAGTTTATCGACGAACGCCTCGCCGCCTGAGCTCAGCAGGAATTCCGCTTCAAGCCGTCGCGCCGCGTGCATCCGCCCGGTCGACGGCTTAATGCTACTTGGACCGAATCTGGCAAGGACATCCCATGCGCCGCGTCGTCATCACCGGTCTTGGCATGGTCACGCCGCTTGGCTGGGGCGTCGCTTGCACCTGGCAGGCGCTTTTGGCCGGCAAGTCGGGCGCCGGGCGCATCAGCACCTTCGACACGACCGACTACGCGTGCCAGGTGGCCTGCGAGGTGCCGCGTGTTGACGGACGCGGCCACGGGTCGGCCGACATGCCGGGCGCGTTCGATCCCGACAAGGTCATGCCCCCCAAAGACCAGAGGCGCATCGACGACTTCATCCTCTATGCGGTCGCGGCGGCCGAAGAGGCGCTAACCGACGCCGACTGGAAGCCCGAGGCCGAGGCGGACAAGGTGCGCACGGGCGTCATCATCGGCTCGGGCATCGGGGGTCTCGGCACCATCTCAGACACGGCGATCGACCTGCACGAGCGGGGGCCTAGGCGCGTCAGCCCCTTCTTCATCCCCTCGGCCCTCATCAACCTGGCGTCCGGCCAGGTTTCGATCCGCTATGGGCTGAAGGGGCCGAACCACTCGGTCGTCACCGCTTGCGCCACCGGCGCGCACGCGGTGGGCGATGCGACCCGGCTCATCCAGTTCGGCGACGCCGACGTGATGCTGGCAGGCGGGGCCGAGGCCGCGGTCATCCCGCTCGGGATCGCCGGCTTCATCGCCTGCCGCGCCATGTCGACCCACTTCAACGACTCGCCGGAAAGGGCCTCGCGCCCGTACGACAAGGACCGCGACGGGTTCGTCATGGGCGAGGGCGCGGCTGCGCTGGTCCTGGAGGAGTACGAGCACGCCAAGGCCAGGGGGGCGAAAATCTACGCCGAGGTCGCCGGCTACGGCCTCGCCGGCGACGCCTACCACATCACCGCGCCGTCGCCCGACGGCGACGGAGGCTTCCGCGCGATGAAGGCCGCGATCGCCCACGCCGGCATCGATCCTTCGGACATCGACTACATCAACGCCCACGGCACCTCGACGCCGCTCGGCGACGAGATCGAGGTCGGTGCAGTCGAACGCCTCTTGGGCCAGGCGGCCGGCAAGGTCGCCATGTCGTCGACGAAGTCGTCGATCGGCCACCTCTTGGGGGCCGCAGGCGCCGTCGAGGCCGCGTTCACGGCGCTCGCCATCCGCGACCAGATCGCGCCGGCCACGATCAACCTCGACAATCCCTCCGTCGACACGCCGCTGGACCTGGTGCCGCACAAGGCCAAGCCGATGAAGATCGATGTGGCGTTGTCCAACAGCTTCGGCTTCGGCGGTACGAACGCGTCGCTGGCGCTCAAGAAAGTCTCGTGACCGGCCGGTCGGGTCCGGGCGGTCGACTCCAGTCCGGCGGCCTCAGTCCCGGCCGCCGCTTCGCCATCATGGCGACGAGCGCCGCAGCCACTCTTGGCGTGCTCCTGATGCTGCTGGCTCTGGTCGGCGTTTGGCTGTTCCAAGGCCCGGGCCCGGCCGCCCACGCGACCGATGTCGTGCTCCCCTCCGGCGTCAGGACGCCCGAGATCGCCGCGGCGCTCGAGCGGGAAGGGGCGATCAGCTCGTCGACCGTCTTCCTGATCGCCGCCCAGCTGACCGGCGCTGCACGCCACCTGAAGGCGGGGGAGTACGCGTTCGAGCCGCACACTTCGATGGCCGCCATCATGCGCATGATCCGGCGCGGCGAGATCGTGCACCACCTGGTGACCATCCCCGAAGGCTTCACCTCGCAGGCCGTCATCGACGCGCTGGACGCGACATCGATCCTCACCGGGTCGGCGCCCATCCCGCCGGAGGGCGCGGTGCTGCCGGAGACCTACGAGGTTCAGCGCGGCGAGGATCGCGCAGCGGTGCTGCAGCGCATGATGGACGCCCGCGACCAGCTCCTGGCCGGGCTCTGGGCGCAGCGCCGCCAGGATCTGCCGCTGACCAGCCCCGAGCAGGCGGTGATCCTCGCTTCTATCGTCGAGAAGGAGACGAGCCTGGCCAGCGAGCGACCGCGGGTCGCGGCCGTGTTCCTGAACCGCCTGCAGAAGGGCATGAAGCTCGAGTCCGACCCCACCGTTATCTACGGACTGACGCGCGGCGTGCCGCTCGGCCGCGGGATCCGCGAGTCCGAGCTCACCGCGCCCACGCCCTACAACACCTATGTGATTCCGGGCCTCCCCCCGACGCCGATCTGCAATCCGGGGCGCGCGTCGCTGGCCGCGGTGCTCGATGCCCCGCGCACCGATGAGCTCTATTTCGTCGCCGACGGGACGGGCGGGCACGCGTTTTCATCGACGCTCGAACAGCATCAGAAGAACGTCGCCCACTGGCGCGCGATCGAGCACGCGGGCGCGCAGCCGCCGCCGGCGCCGTCAGCCGGAGCTCACGGTTGAGTCTCTCAGGCATGACCGGCTTTGCGCGCGCCGAGGGCCGCGCTGGCGCCTGGACCTGGGTGGCGGAAGCCCGCTCGGTGAATGGCCGTGGGCTGGAAACGCGATTTCGCGGGCCGGCCAACCTCGAGGGCTTGGAACGCGGCGCCCGGGAAGCGGCGCAAGGCCTGTTCAGCCGCGGGCAGCTGACCGTCGCGGTTCAGGCCCGCCAGTCGGGCGGGTCGGCCGCGGTCAGGGTGAACCGGGACCAGCTCGAGCGCTACCTTGAGCTCTGCCGCCCGTATGTGGAGGCGAACCGCGCTGCGCCGCCGGCGCTCGACGGGCTTCTTTGCCTGCCCGGCGTGATCGAGGCAGGTGCGGAGGATGAGGACCCCGACGCCCGCGCGGCGCTCGAAACCGCCATCGCCGAGACCGTCGCCCTGGCGCTTGCCGACCTGAAGGCCGCTCGACTAGCCGAGGGGGCGGCGCTTGCGCCCGCGCTCGCAGGCCTCGTCGACCGTATCGAAGCCCTGACGGCCGAAGCGAGGACTGAGGCGCGCGAGCAGCCCGCGCTCCTGAAGGAGCGCTTCGCCAAGCGGATCGCCGAACTCGTCGGCGTCTCGGCCGTGCTGGACGAGCGCGTGGTGCAGGAGGCGGCCGTCATGGCCGGCCGCGCCGATGTGCGCGAAGAACTCGACCGCCTGGCCGCGCACGTCGAGAGCGCCCGCGAGCTGCTGGCGGGGGCGGCCGCCGTCGGACGTCGCCTCGACTTCCTGACCCAGGAGTTCATGCGCGAGGCCAATACCCTGTGCTCGAAGTCGGCCACGACGGCGCTCACGGCCTTAGGCCTCGAGCTGAAGGCGGTCATCGATCAGCTGCGCGAGCAGGTGCAGAATGTCGAATGAACGGCGAGGCCTGATGCTGGTCGTTTCCAGCCCCTCGGGCGCCGGCAAGACGACGCTCTGCAGGCGGTTGCTGGCCGACAACCCCGGACTCGCCGCTTCCATCTCCGCCACGACGCGCGCGCCACGGCCGGGCGAGGCCGCCGGGCGCGAATACCGCTTCCTGGATCGGACTGGCTTCGACGCCATGGTCGCCGCGGGCGCTTTTCTCGAGTGGGCGGATGTGCACGAGCACCGCTATGGCACGCCGGGCAGGCCGGTCGCCGAAGCCCTGGCAGCCGGCAAGGATGTGCTGTTCGACATCGACTGGCAGGGCGCGGCGACGATCGCAGCGACCGCCCCCGACGAAGCCGTGCGCGTGTTCGTGCTGCCGCCCTCGATGGCCGACCTCGCAACCAGGTTGCACGGCCGCGCCCAGGACGACGAGGGCGTGATCCGCCGCCGCCTCGCGCGCGCCTACGGCGAGATCGCCCGTTGGACGGAGTACGACTATGTCATCGTCAACGATGATCTCGACCGGGCTGCTGCCGAGCTTGGGGCGATCTACCGCGCCGAGCGGCTGAAACGAGTCCGCAACCCCGGGCTCGCGGAGCTCGTCGGCCGACTGCTCTCCGAAAAGCTCTGAGCCGTCAGCGCTTTCCCACCAGCCGCGGCATCAGCCAGCGGTGGAAACGATCCTCATCGGCGTCGAGCGCGACGTCGGCGTTCGGCGAACCGCCGGCGACACGGGTGTAGCCTTCGTCGTCGATCGTGAGGCGCAGGCGCTCGAGCTTGAACATCGACGGTTCGATCGCCAGCGCGAGGGTCGCGGTGTCGAAGAGCAGCGGCGTGATGCGGCCGGCGACGGCAGACCACTGCAGATAGGTGAGCGCCAAGGCGTCGGTGACGGGCGTCGAGCGGGTGAAGATGAACTGACGCTTGAGTTCGTCCAGCGCGATCATCGTTGCGTCCAGCGGTCCGACCACGAGCGGCACGCCGGCCTCGAACACTGCTTGGGCGGCGGCGATATCGGAGACGATGTTGTATTCGATGGAAGGCGTCCCCCCGGCGCTCCAAGCCAGGTCGCGATAGCCGCGGCGCACCGAGCCGCCCATCAGCACGACCCGCTGCAATCGGCCAAAGCCGGCGGCGTCGCGGGCGATCGCCGCGGCGAGGTTGGTCAGCGGGCCGAGCGCCAGGAGCGTCACTTGGTCCGGGTTGGCCGCGATCTCGCTCAACAGGAAGCCGACCGCGTCGGGCTCCGGCCCGTCAGGTCCGCCGCGCGCCCAGCGCCGGTGCGAGAACGGCGCTCCGGTTCGGATCGTCGCCCCAACGGCGACCGGAATGTCGTCGCGTCCAGCCAGCGCCAGGAACCGCCGGACAAGCCGCGCGCGGAGCGCTGCGTCGCCGACGACGGTGGTGACGCCAAGGATGTCGACCTCCGGGCTGGCCAGCGCCGCGGCGAGGGTCACGATGTCGTCGTAGTCGTCCCCGATGTCGGTATCGACGAGCAGCTTCATGGCGATCCGGCGCCCGACATCAGCGCGCGGGCGAGCGCCAGGAAGCCGGCGACGGGGATCGCCTCGGCGCGGAGACCCGGATCGATGCCGGCCGTCGCGCACAGCTGGGCGCCGCCGAGCGCCTTCAGGCTCGATCGCAGCATCTTGCGCCGTTGGCCGAAGGCGGCCTGGGTGATGGTCTCCAACGCCGCTATCGTGGCGTCGTCCGGGCGCTCGGCCGCCGGCTCGAACCGCACCACGGCGGACTCGACCCGCGGCGGCGGCGTGAAGGCTCGCGCTGGCAGCGTCATCACGATCTCCGGCTCGGAAAGGGCCTGCGCAAGCACCGAGAGGCGGCCGTAAGCCGCGCTCGCCGGCGCCGCGGTTATGCGCTCGGCGACCTCCTTCTGGAACATCAGCGTCATCGACGCCGGACGGAATGGGCCGGTCAGCCACTTGACCAGGAGCGGCGCGGAGATGTTGTAAGGCAGGTTGGCGACGACACGCGCCGGCGTCCCAGGAGGCGCGAGCGCCGCTTCGTCGACGGTGAGGGCGTCGGCGTCGACCACCGTCAGCCGCCCGCCCGCCGCTGCCGCGAGTTCGGCCAGCATGGGCCGGAACCGCGCGTCGCGTTCGATCGCGATCACGTGTGCGCCGGCTTCGATCAACGCCCGCGTCAGGCCGCCAGGCCCCGGTCCGACCTCGATCACAGTCGAGCCCTCGAGCGGCCCGGCCAGGCGGGCGATCTTTGCCGTCAGATTGAGGTCGAGCAGGAAGTGCTGCCCGAGCGCGCGCTTGGCGGAGAGGCCATGCTTCGCCAGTCCTTCGCGCAGCGGCGGTAGGGCGCCGAGCCTCACGCCGCCGCGCTGAGGCTCCGCCGGCGCGCGGCGATAGCGTCGGCCATCCTCAGCGCGGCGATCAGACTGTCGGCGCGGGCGAGGCCGCGGCCGGCGATGTCGAAGCCGACGCCGTGGTCGGGCGAGGTTCGCACGATCGGCAGGCCTAGCGTGACGTTCACCCCACCCCAGAAGTCCAGCATCTTCACCGGGATCAGCGCCTGATCGTGGTACATGCAGACGGCCGCGTCGTAGCCGCGGCGGGCGTCGGCGTGAAACAGGGCGTCGGCGGGCTTCGGGTCGGTGCATTCGACGCCGAGGTCGCGCAGGGCGCGCGCTGCGGGAGCGATGATCTCGATCTCCTCGCGGCCGAGCGAGCCGCCTTCGCCGGCGTGCGGGTTGAGCGCGGCGAGCGCGAGCCTCGGCCGCGCGATGCCGAAGTCGCGGCGGAGCGCCTGGGCTGAGACCAGCCCGGCGTTGACGATCGTCTGAATGGAAAGCGCGCCGGGCACGTCGCGGACCGCGAGGTGGATCGTCGCGAGGCTGACGCGAAGGTCGCCGGCGATGAGCATCATCACCGGTCCGCGCGCGCCGTCGTAGCGCGCGGCCGCGGTCAGCTCAGCGAGGAACTCGGTGTGCCCGGGAAACGCGAACCCCGCCGCGTAGAGCGGCGCCTTGGCGATCGGGGCGGTGACGACCCCGGCGACGTCGCCCGAAAGGGCGAGGCCCGCCGCCGTCTCGATCCAGCGGATGACGGTCGGCGCAAGAGCAGGATCAGCGCGGCCGGCGACGGCCGCTGTCTGCAGCGGCAGGTCCAAGACGGGGAGGGCGTCGGCGAAGACGGCTGCGGCCTCGTGTGCGCCGGCCACCCGCTTCAACGCGACTTCGCCGCCCACCGGCGCCGCCGCCAGCACCTCACTATCGCCAACGACGACGAACGCTGGTCCGCTCGCACGCAGCGCGCGCCAAGCCTTGACGGTGATCTCCGGGCCGATGCCAGCCGGGTCACCCAGGCTGAGCGCGAGCGGCTGGGTCCTCACGGAAACTCGATGGTGGCCGAATTCCTGAGGTCGCGCAGCTGGCGCTTTGAGATCAAGCTGAGCTCGTCCTCGCGTAACCTGTTCTCCATCTCGTCGGCCGAAGGGATGTCGACGCCGGCCTGCCGGCGGGCGCAGACCGCCAACAGGTGCAGGCCCGCGTCGGTCCGGATCGGATCGCTGACCTGGCCGACAGCGAGCTTGAGCGCGGCGTCGCGGAACTCGGCCTTAAGATCCTTCACGTCCGCCTCGCCCAGATCGCCCGCGACCACGCCCGGAACGCGTGACGCACGCGCCTCCAGGCCGTCACAGCCCTTAAGCTCGCCCTTGAGCTTTATCAGCTTGGCCTGGGCGTCGGCGACGTCGGCGGCCGACGCGTCGGCCGTCAGGCTGATCGCCGCCTGCTTGAGCGTGACGAGTTCCGAGCTCGCGCCTGCGTGCTTATCGCGCATCAGGATGATGTAGACGCCGTTCGACGACGGGATTGGTTTGGAAAGCTCGCCGGGGCGCAGATCGTCGACGACCGGGCGCACTTCCGGCGCAAGCTGGCTTGTCGTCAGCCAGCCGGCGTCGCCGCCGGTCGCGGCCGTCGAGTCGTTCGAGAACTGCCGCGCCACCTGAGCGAACGGCGCCCCCTGCTGCATCTGGGCCACCAGCTGCGCAGCGCCGGCCTCTGCGTTCTGCATCCCGCCGGCCGTGTTGGCGTCGATGTAGATCAAGCCGAGCAGATATTGCGGTTGAGCCGCCGCGGCTTCACGCTCGGCGATGGCGCTGTTGATCTGCGCCGGGCTGATCTTCATGCGCGAGCCGCCGTAGCGGCCCCCAATCCAGCGCTCCCAGCTGATCTGCGCACGGATCTGGTCGCGGACGGTGTTCTTGTCGATGCCGGCGTTGCTTAGCGCATCGAGGAACTGCTGCGCACCCATGTGGAAGTTCGCTTGCGCGATGTCGCCGAGGCGCTCGTCGACTTCGGCATCGTTGGCGACGATTTGCGTGGTCGTCCCCTGCTTGGCCTGGTCCTTTTCGGCGCGACGAACTTCCTGAATCTCGAGCCGCTCGTCGATCAGCTCGTTGACCGCTTCCTGTTCCAGCTGCGGCTTGTTCTGCTCGGTCACCTGGATGCCGCTGGTGGCGATGATGAAGCGGATTCGCTGGGCGACGTCGTAGCTCGAGATGATGTTGTCGTTGACGATGGCGACGACACCCGCGCGCAGGGTCGGCTGGTCCTGCGCCTGCGCCGCCCCGACCAGACCTGCGAACATGATGATCGCCGCGGCCGCTCCGGCCGCCTTACCTATCCGCGTCATCGTGAAGGTCGGTCCCCTTGAAACTCACACGCCGGCGCTTCGCCGCCTAGCGCGCCATGCCGTTGTTGAAGCCCTCATCGTACCCTTGGTCACCCAATGTGGCGAGCGTTAGGCGCAGAAAGACCGAGTCCGACTCGCCGAGCCGGCCGACAACGGTCGACTGATGGCGGTATACGACCGCGACCTTGATGCAGTCGTCTTTATACAGCAGTCCGAGGTCGAACAACGTCCAGCGGTTGATCTCGATGTCGCGAATGGCGTCGAGGTCGAAGCCCCAGTGCTTGGTGACCAGAATCTCATTGCCGGTCTCCAGGTTGCGGACTGGGCCGTTCAGCTGGGTTTCGTCGCCAAGGTAGCGGATGTAGCCGTCGACCCTGGTGGTCGCGTAGTTCACGCCCAACTCCAACCGCTCGACGCTGAAGGCGTCGTTGATCAGCGCGCGGCCGAACGCCGAGACGCCGTCCATGGGCGTCGCGTCGACGGCGACGACCCAGTCCGAGGCGGTCGCGTTCAGCCCCGTCTTCTGCGGAAAGACGTTGGTGGCGCGGGCGCGGAAGGTGCGCCCGAGGACAACGTTGGCGCTCAGGCCTCCATCCCACTCGAACGTCGCTTCGCCGCCGAGGTTCAAGCGCTGGCCGCCTTCGTACAGGTCGAAGCCGTCATACTTCTCGGGCGAGAAGAGGTCCGACTCGTCGTACTGGAAGACGACGTCGTCCTCGTTGGGGATGTTCGGGTTGGCGTTGTAGTCCGGCGACACCGCCAGTTGCGCGATCGGCTCGAGTACGATCGTGGTCGCGCCAGCCTGGCGGATGAAGGGCCAGCTCACCGTGACGCCCCCTGTGGCGAGCCCCTGGGTGACCGTGTCCGTCCGGGCGGGCGTAGTAAGGCGGGAGACGTCGAACACGTCGGCCCTGAAGTCGGCGAACGGCTGGATGCGGATTCCGTTCGGCGTGGTGTAGGTGGACAGCCAGTTCAGCTCGCCGGACGCGCGGTCATAGGCGCCGGAGAGGGTCGGCATCACGGGCGACTCATCGAAGTTCAGCAGCACCGCGTTGCCGACCAGCTGCAGTCGGCCGCCGAGCACGTTGAAGGGGGCGTCCCAGCGGCCTTCGACCAGGGGGGCGACCAGCGGGAAGGTGCGGTTGAGGTCGGTGGTTCTGAGGCCTTGCACGTCCAGCGCCGCGACGGAGAGGTAGGAGTTGCTGTCCTGGCGGGTGACGTAGAGCTGCGACAAGAGCCGCTGACTGTCTGAAAGGAATAGGCCGTGGTCGGCGTAGGCGCTCGGCACGTCGTACTTTTGGAACAGCAGTGGATCGGACGTGCGGTCGGCCGTGAAGCCCCAGGACCAGTTGGGCGTCAGGTTAAAGTCGCCGTTGGCCAGGATGTACGAGCGCGAGGTGTCGGCCCCGAACTTCCGACCGTTCGAGTCGAAGTCCTGCTCGTATGTGTAGCCTGCCCGCACATCGATCAGCCCGGAGTAGAAACGTTTGCGCCAATCCAGGTTGAGGAACGGATTCACCTTGGTGTTGATCTGTGGACTGATGATCAATTCCTGCGAGGGCGAGATCACCCACAGGATCGGCTGCTCGTAAGAGCTGCCGAGCTCGTTGGTGTAGAACGACACCCGTGGCACGAGCAGGCCGGACGCCCGCGGCGCGTTCGGATCCGGGTGAAAGAACACCGGAGCGTAGAACACCGGCACGCCTTTGATGAGAATGACCGCGTTCCGGTAGTAGACCAGGTGCCGTTGCTGGTCCGCGATGATCTGTGAGGCCTGGATCGACCAGGTGGGCTTGATCGGCGCGCCGTCGGGCGCGCAGATGTCGCAGGGCGTGAAGATGGCGCGGTCCAGTTCCTCGACCGTCTCGCTGCGGCGGATCGCGATGTTGGCGGCGAGCTTGCCGTTCAGGGGCAGGCGCGCCGAAAACCCTTCGGCGAACCCCGCGCGCATCTTGTCGTCCAGCAGCATGTGCTGGGCGTATTCGCCGGTCCCGTCGGCGTTGATCACCTGCACGTCGCCGTCGGCGGTGACCACGCCCGAGGCGACGTCGTAGACCACCGATTTCGCCCGTAACGTCCGCCCCTGGTAGCGGGCTTCCACGCCGCCCTCGGCGGTCCAGCGGTTCGCCTTATCGTCGCGGATCAGCGTATCCGCCTCGAGGTAGAAGCCCTGGTTGTGCAGGCCCTCGTCGGTGATTGCGTTCGGAACGGGCGCGGCCGACGCTGGACCGTGCAGGTCGAGGGGAAGCCCCGGCGCCGCCGAGCCTGGAACCCGCACCGGCAGCTCGCCGATGCTCTGCGCGGCGGCGTTTCCGGCGAAAAGGGCGCCCGCGGCGGCGGTGGCGAGGAGGAGCGACCGAAAGTTCCGGATCCGCCCCGGTCGAACGCCGCGCATCGGACGAAGCATCCCCCACTGACTGCGGCGACGCGGCCGACGGTCTTTCTTAGCCGCCTAACCGTCCTCGGTATAGCAGAGCAGGGTGAACCCCGACAGCAGCGCCAGGATCGGCGGCGTCCAGGCGGCGGCGAACGGCGGGACAGCGTTGGCCTCGCCCAGCGCGCCGCAGACCTGGTCGACGAAGAAGAGGAAAAAGCCGATCGCGAGCCCGGCGCCGGCGAGGGTGGCGTCGCCCCCCAACCGGATCAGGCGCAGCGAGAACGCAGCGGCCAGGATGGACATCGCCGCGAACAGCAGCGGCGTCGCCAACAGCTCCTGCAGCTGCAGTTCGTATCCGGTGGCCGAGAAGCCGGCCTGCTCGTTGCGCGCGATCGCGCCCCATAGTTGCCAGAACGGCACGCCCTTCGGGGAAACATAGCGCTCGAGCGCCGTGCGCGGATCGAGCTTGGAGGGGATGGTCAGCGTGTCGTACCGCATGGCTTCGGCGCCGGGCGTCGCCTCGCGGACGTCGGTCAGGCGCCACATGCCGGGCATGAGCCAGGCCTCGCCGGCCTCGACGCGGCGCGAGAACTGCGCCGCGCCGCCGCGTTGGTCGAGCGTGAACATGAACAGCGAGACGTTCTTCAGCCTCAGCATGCCATGGTCGTCGTCACCCGAGCGCGCGCGAACCACGATCTGGGTGTGGGCGTCCCCTTGCCGAAGCCAGATGTCCTTAAGTCCATTGGACTGCACACCCTCCATCAGCGCGGTCCGCTCGCGCTCGAATTGGGCGTTCATGACCGACACCAATGGATTGAACACCGTGACGGTCAAGACGCCGATGGCGAAGGCGGCGCCGGCCGCCGGAAAGATGAAGCGCCAGGCCGAGACGCCAGCGGCGCGCATGGCGATGAGCTCGCTCTTGCGGTTCAGATCGACGAAGGCGCCGAGCACGCCGAACAGGAATGCGAAAGGGAACAGGACCAGGATCACCGAGGGCACGTTCAATGCCGTCAGCCGCAGGATCTCGCCGTAGCCAACGTCGGCGCGGCCGTTGACCGCGCGCGAGATCTCGACGAAGTCGACAAGCGCGACGACGGTGGTCAGGATGGCCAGCGCCGCGGCGAAGCCGAGCAGCGTATAGCCCAGCACGTAGGTCTCGATCCGGGTGAGTCTGAGCCTCATTCGGCCGGGCTCGGCATCAGCGTCGAGCCGGTGAGCGGGTGCAGCGGCACGAAGCGGCTGACCGGCTGACGGAAGATCTCCCGGAAGGCCCAAAAGGTCGCGGCGAGCGGAATGGCGTATTGCAGCGCGTTCGCCCACACCTGCGTGTCGCAAAGCGCCTGCGCGCCTGCGCCGGCGATGCGCGTCACGGCCGCCAGGCCGCTCGCGATCAGGATGCGCCGTGCGTACCCCAGGCGGCTGAACGGACCGCCGATCACCGCGGCCATCGCCATCGCCATGAAGGCCATCGCGTAGAGCGGCGTGGCCAGCCTGGCGTTAGCCTCCGCCAGCATCTTCAGCCGGTTGGCGCGCTCCCACGGCTGCCTTAGATCCGGGAACAACAGCTCGTGCATGTAGCGGTCGGGGACCTTGTAGCGGACTTGGTCCTTCACCAGCAGAAGGTCAGACAAGTCGAACGTGTATTCGTCAAACGTCAGGTAGGTGAGGACGCCCGACTTGGAGAACTCCTGCCGCGAGGCATTGTGCATGGTCAGCACCGGCGCGCCGTTGCGCTTGCCGATCGTTCCGCTGGCGGCGATGAAGGTGGTGTCGCCGCCACCGGGCTTCTCCTGCAGCACGAACAGATTCTTCAGTCCGCCGTGCGCAACGTCCTGGACGTAGACGGTGAGTCCCGGCGCTGGCTCGGTGAACTGTCCAGGCTCGACCAGCGTCGCGGCAAGGTCGGTCTTGACCTTGAACAGCTCGACCCGCATCGCCCGCTCGCAGAACGGCGCGACCCAGAGGTTCACGGCCAGGATGATGAGCGCCGCCACGGCGGCCAGTCGCATGGCCGGCGCGATGACCCGCCAGCGGCTCATCCCGCTGGCGAAGCAGACGACGATCTCCTGCTCGGTGTGCAGCCGGTTGAGCGCGACAAGACCCGCTACGAAGACGGCGATCGGCAAGACGGTGGCCAGAAGCTGCGGCGTGGCGAGCGCGGTGATCTCGGCCAGCACCAGCGCGCTCTGACCCTGTTTGACCATCAGGTCGAGCGCCTGCAGGCTCTGGCTAAGCACGCCGACCAGGCAAAGCGAAACGGCGGCCAACAGGGTGGGGCCTAGCAGCTGGCGAAAGAGGTACCGGTCGAGCAGGCCCATGCAGGCTATTTGCGCCTAGGTTCGCGGCCAGGGCCGTTGCGGCGCCGGGCTTGGCGCGTCATCTTCTACACTTCGCCCAACCCTTGCGCCAACCGTCTAGGAGACGCCGTATGCAGATCGAGTTTGTCGCCCCGAGCGACGCAGAGTCCGCCTCAGGCGCATGGGCGGGCGCGGTGTTCGAGGGGGGCGGTTTCTCCGCGGGCGCGGCCCGGTTCAACGGCGCGGCGGGCGCTGCGCTCGAACGCGCGCTGGCGGCCGGTCCGTTCAGCGGCGCGAAGGGCAAGTCGCTGGCGGTGGTCGCGCCCGCCGGGGTCGGGGTTTCGCACGCGCTGATGGTCGGCGTCGGGCCCGAGCCGGGATTCGACGAAACGGTCGCCGAGATCGCCGCCGCCGAGGCCTACCAGGCGCTGAAAACGTGCGGCGCGGAGCTGCTCACGATCAACCTCGCCCAATCGTCACCGACAAAGTCGGCCCGCGCGGCGCTGGGCGTGAGTCTCGCGGCCTATCGGTTCGACCGCTACCGCACGAAGGAAAAGCCGGACGCCAATCCCACGATCAAGACCGTGCGGATCGTTGCCGATGATCCAGCGGCGGCCAAGGCCGCGTTCGCGCCGCTGGCGGCGCTGGCCGACGGCGTCGCGTTCACGCGCGATCTGGTCTCGGAGCCGCCGAACGTCCTCTACCCTGAGGAATTCGCCCGCCGCGTGCAGGCGCTCGAACCGCTCGGCCTCGCCGTCGAGATCCTGGGCGAGGCGGAGATGGCCAAGCTGGGCATGAACCTGCTGCTCGCCGTCGGCGAGGGCAGCGCGCGCGAGAGCAAGCTCGCGGTCATTCAATGGAAGAACGGCGGCGACTCCGCCCCGCTCGCCTTCATCGGCAAGGGTGTCTGCTTCGACTCCGGCGGCATCAGCCTGAAACCGGCCGAGGGCATGGAGGAGATGAAATGGGACATGGGCGGCGCCGGGGCCGTCGCCGGCCTCATGCATGTGCTGGCCAGCCGCAAGGCCAAGGTCAACGCCGTCGGCGTGCTGGGCCTAGTCGAGAACATGCCGGACGGCAAGGCCCAGCGGCCGAGCGATATCGTGGTCTCGATGTCCGGGCAGACGGTCGAGGTCAACAACACCGACGCAGAGGGCCGGCTCGTGCTCGCCGATGCGCTCTGGTACGTGCAGGAACGGTTCAAGCCACGGTTGATGGTCGACCTCGCTACGCTCACGGGTGCGATGGTCGTTGCGCTCGGGCATGACGTCGCGGGCCTGTTCAGCAACGACGATGCGCTGGCCGACCAGTTGCTGAAGGCCGGCAAAGCCTCGCGCGACGAGCTCTGGCGCATGCCGATCGTCGAGAGTTACGACAAGAACCTCGACAGCCTGGCCGCCGACATGAAGAACACCGGGCCAAGGCCCGGCGGCTCGATCACCGCGGCGCTGTTCCTCAAGCGGTTCGTCGGCGACGTCCCGTGGGCCCACCTCGACATCGCCGGCCTCGCCTGGCGCAAACCGCAGGTGGTCGCCACCACGCCAGAAGGTGCGAGCGGGTTCGGCGTGCGCCTGCTCGACCAGTTCGTCGCCGACAACCACGAGCCTCAAAGGACGCGATGAGCGCGGCCGCCTGCGAGATCTGGTTCTACCATCTGGAGCGCTCGGCGCTCGATCAAGTGCTGCCGGAGCTGCTCGAGAAGACGCTGGCGCGTGGCTGGCGCGCTCTCGTGCACGTGGCGGCCGAGGAGCGTATCGACCATCTGGACGGCTGGCTGTGGAGCTACCGCGATGACAGTTTCCTCGCCCACGGGACCGCGCGCGAGCCGATGGCCGAGCGGCAGCCGATCCTGCTCACCACCGAGGCGGAGAACCTCAATCACGCGCAGGCCCTGTTCCTGGTCGACGGGGCCGAGGCCGGGCCGCTCGATGGGTTCGAGCGCTGCGTTCTGTTGTTTGACGGCCGCGACGCGGAGGCGACCGCCCAGGCGCGAGAGCGCTGGCGGACCTTCCGTGACGCGGGGCACCCCGTGTCGTACTGGCGGCAGGGCGCAGAGCGCGGATGGGAGAAGCAGGCATGAGCCCCAAGGCCGGTATGATCTTCGCCGCCGGCACCGCGCTCGCCGTGTTGGCCGGGCCGGCTGCGCGCCCGGAGCCCGCGACGCCCCTCGCGGCGCCGGCGCAGTCTTCAGCCCCGCCGCAACCCCAGCCGATTCCGTACCCGACGACAGCCGTGGCATCTGACACCGGCGCCTGCGAGGCGAAGAATCTGGCATGGCTGGTCGGCAGGCCGCGTTCGGCGATCCCCGTGCCGGTCTACCCCAGCCTCAGGCGTGTCTATTGCAGCACCTGCCTGGTCACCCAGGACTACATCCCTGGACGCACCGACATCGTATTCGACACCGAGACGGGCATCGTCACTGCGGTCAAATGCGGCTAGCCGCCGCCTGGCTCTGCTCATAGGCCTCGGCGGCCTCGATCCAGGCGGCTTCGGCGCGGTCCACCGCGTCCTTCGCCTTCGCCCGCTGGCGGCCGAGGTCGGCAGCGCGGACAGGCTCGCGCCGGAAGAGCGCAGGGTCGGCGAGCGCTTTGTCGAGCTCTTCCGCCGCGCGGGCGGCGGCCGCCAGCGCCTGCTCGGCCGCCTCGAGCCGGTGACGGAGCGTGGAGAGGCTGATCGCCGGCGCGGGCTGCGCCGGCGCGTCGACCGGCCTTGGCCCCCGCGCGGCGAGCCGCGCCTGGTCGAGCACGAGCTTGGCATAGTCCTCTAGGTCGCCGTCGAACGGGCGGATGGTCCCGTCCGCCGTCAGCCACAGCCGATCGGCGACCAGCTCCATGAGCGAACGGTCGTGGGTGATCAGCAGGACCGCGCCCTCGTAGTCGTTCAGCGCGTCCAGCAGCGCCCGGCGGCTGTCGATGTCGAGGTGGTTGGTCGGCTCGTCGAGGATCAAGAGGTGCGGCGCTTCACGCGCGACGAGGTTGAGCAGCAGCCGCGCCCGTTCGCCGCCCGAGAGATCGGCGACTGTCGTCTCCGCCTTGTCTCGGCCCATGCCGAACTGGGCGATCCGCGAGCGGTGTTGCGCCTCGGTCAGCTCCGGCAGCGCGCGCCGGATGATCGTGAGCGGCGTGTCGACGGGATCGAGCGCCTCGATCTGGTGCTGGTGGAACCAGGCGACCTTCATCCGCTGCGCCCGGTGCACGCGTCCGGCGGCGAGCGGCAGCGCGTCGGCGAGGAGCTTGGCGAAGGTCGACTTGCCCGCGCCATTGACGCCCAAGAGGCCGATGCGGTCGTCGACGTCGAAGCGGAGGTTCAGGGCCTTCAGCACCGGCGGCCCGCCGTAGCCCACCGCTGCGCCCTCGAGGCGTAGGAGCGGCGGTGCCAGCCGCCGGGCGGGGGAGGGGATGCGGAACGGCGCTGTATGCTCGGCGATCACCGGCGGGATCACCGGCAGCTTGGCGATCATCTTCAGTCGGGATTGGGCCTGCGTCGCCTTCGACGCCTTGTAGCGAAAGCGGTCGACGAACGACTGCATGTGCGCCCGCCGGGCCTCGATCTTCACTCGCGTGGCCTCCTGCAGGCGCAGCTTCTCCCCTCGCTCACGCTCGAAGGCGTCGTAGCCGCCCGAGTAGAGGTCGAGCTTCTGGTCGTTCAGATGCAGGATGTGCTCGACCGAGCGGTTCAGAATCTCGCGGTCGTGGCTGATGACGATCGCCGTCTTCGGGTACTTGCGCAGCCTCGCTTCCAACCAGAGCGCGCCCTCGAGATCGAGGTAGTTGGTCGGCTCGTCCAGCAAGAGCAGGTCCGGCTCGGCGAAGAGCGCCGCGGCCAGCGCCACGCGCATGCGCCAGCCGCCGGAGAACTCAGCCATTGGCCGGGTCAGATCGGGGTTCGAGAACCCGAGTCCGTGCAGGATTTCCGCCGCGCGCGAGGGGGCGCGGTCGGCGTCGATCTCGGTGAGCCGCGCGTAGACCTCGCCCAGGCGCTCGGGCGGGCCGGTGTCCAACGCCGCCATCAGCCTCGCCCTCTCGACGTCGGCCGCGAGGACGGTGTCCATCAGCGCAACCGGGCTCGCAGGATGCTCCTGGTCGACGGAGCCGATGCGGGCGGCCTTCGGCAAGGCGATCTCGCCGCCGCCGGGCTCGAGCTCGCCCTTGATCAGGCGAAAGAGGGTGGTCTTGCCGGCGCCGTTGCGCCCCACCAGCCCTACCTTGTGGCCGCGGGGCAGGAAGACGCTGGCGGAATCGAAGAAGCGGCGGCCGTAGGCGTCGAAGACAAGGTCGGTGATGCGAAGCATGGAAAGCGCTCTAAAGGGAAAAGGGCGTGCGGGAACAGCGACGGCGCGCGGGGCCGGCAGGCCCAGGCGCCGCATGCGGGCTCTCGCCCGCGGAGCGCGGGCGCTAATGCGTCAGTCTGCTTCCAGCCGTCCGTTGCATCTTCAGACCGTCTTGCCTCGTCCGCCTTGGCGACGCGGACGCGCATGGTTATAAGCCGCCACCCCCAGGGTTTCCAATCCCCACTCAACGCGAGAACGGCGGCCGTCCATGACCGAGCGCACCCTGTCGATCATCAAGCCGGACGCCACGCGCCGAAACCTGACCGGCAAGATCAACGCCGTCATCGAGGACGCGGGCCTGCGCATCGTCGCGCAGCGCCGCATCCGCATGACGCCAGGACAGGCGCGCGCCTTCTACGACGTGCACAAGGACAAGCCGTTCTTCAACGATCTGGTCGAGTTGATGACGTCGGGGCCTGTCGTAGTACAGGTGCTGGAAGGCGAGAACGCCATCGCCCGCTATCGCGAGGTGATGGGAGCGACCAACCCCGCCAACGCAGCGCCCGGCACGATCCGCGCGCTCTACGCCGAGAGCTTCACCGGCAACTCTGTGCACGGCTCGGATAGCGTCGAGAACGCCAAGGCCGAGATCGCCCAGTTCTTCACACCGGATCAGATCGTCGGCTGATCGCTGGCGGGAGGGCGGACGGATGCTCCGGCTCGGCTTTCTGGCCTCCCACAACGGCGCCAGCATGCGCGCGATCGTTCAGGCGATCGAGGCCGGGGACCTCGACGCCCAGGCGGCGGTCGCGATCAGCAACAACGCCGATGCGGCGGCGCTCGACTTCGCCCGCGAGCACGGCCTGCGCGTGGAGCACATCAGCAAGACCACCAGCGGCTCGGACGAGGCGGCGGACGCAGCGATCCGGGCGGCCCTGAGCGACGCCGGCGCCGATATGGCCGTGCTCTCCGGCTATCTGCGCATGGTCGGGCCGCTCACCCTGGAGCGCTTTCGCGGCCGCATTCTGAATGTGCACCCCGCGCTGTTGCCCAAGTACGGTGGCAGGGGGATGTACGGCCGTTTCGTGCACGAGGCGGTTCTGGCCGCGAAGGACACGGTGAGCGGCGCTTCGGTCCACGTCGTCGACGAGGTCTACGACCACGGACCGGTGATCGGCCAGAAGACCGTCCCGGTCCACCCAGACGACACGGCCGAAACGCTCGCGGCGCGCGTGGTGGCGATCGAGGGCGGGCTGTTTGTCGAGACGCTGCGCCAGATCGCCGCCCGTGGCGGCGTGGTCTTGCCGGGCTAGGCGGCCGTCAGCGCGCCGCAGACGAAGGCGGTCTCGCCCGCCGCGCTGAGCGCTGCCAGCGCCCGTTCGGCATTTTCGGGCTTGACGATCAGCACCATCCCAACGCCGCAGTTGAAGGTGCGGCGGAGCTCGGCGTCGGCGATGCCGGCTGCGCCTTGCATCCACGCGAACACGGCCGGCAGGGGCCAGGCGTTCCAGTCGAAGCGGGGCGCAAGGCCGGCTGCGATGGCCCGCGGTGGGTTGTCGATCAGTCCCCCGCCGGTGATGTGCGCGGCGCCTTCGATCAGACCCTGTTTGATCAATGGCAGCACGCTCTTCACGTAGATGCGCGTGGGCGTCATGAGCGCCTCGGCCAGCGAACGGGATGGATCGAACGGCGCTGGCGCGTCCCACGCCAAGCCCGTGCGCTCGACGATCTTACGGATCAGCGAATAGCCGTTCGAATGCGGGCCGGAGGAGGCCAGCCCGATCAACACCGCGCCGGCGGCCTGGCGCTCGAGCCTTGGCAGGACCGCACGGCGCTCGACAGCCCCGAGGGCGAATCCGGCGAGGTCGTAGTCGCCTTCCGCGTACATGCCGGGCATCTCCGCCGTCTCGCCGCCGACGAGCGCACAGCCGGCCTCCTTGCACCCCTCGGCAATCCCGGCGACGACGCGCCGCCCGGCTTCGACGTCGAGCTTGCCAATGGCGTAGTAGTCGAGGAACAGCAGGGGCTCGGCGCCCTGGGCCAGAAGATCGTTGACGCACATGGCCACCAGGTCGATGCCGACCGTATCGTGCAAGCCTGTCTCGATCGCGACCTTCAGCTTCGTGCCGCAGCCGTCGGTCGTGGTGACCAAGAGCGGGTCGGCGTAGCCGGCGGCCTTGAGGTCGAACAGGGCGCCGAATCCGCCCAGATCAGCGTCCGCGCCAGCCCGGCGTGTTGCCTTGGCAAGCGGCTTGATCGCTTCGACCAGCGCCGCACCCGCGTCGATATCGACGCCGGCGTCCGCGTAAGTTAGGCCGTTCGGCCGCTCGGTCATCTGCGGGCTCTCGCACTTCGGCGGAACGGGCCTTGGCCAGGCCCCGAGTCGCCGCGCTATAGCTAACCGATGACGCCAATCACCACCACCGCCGCGCTGGACGCCTTCTGCCGGCGCATTGCGGACGCGCCGTTCGCCGCCGTCGACACCGAATTCATGCGCGAGACCACCTATTGGCCGAAGCTCTGCCTGGTGCAGGTCGCCAGCCCCGAGGAGGGCGCGGTCATCGACCCGCTGGCAGAGGGAATGGATCTGGCGCCGCTCCTCGGCCTCTTGGCCAACGAGCGGGTGGAGAAGGTCTTTCACGCCGCCCGCCAGGACGTCGAGATCTTCGCCTACCTGGGCGTTCTCCCGCGACCGCTGTTCGACACCCAGATCGCGGCGATGGCGGCTGGCTTCGGCGAGCAGGTGGCCTACGACGCGCTGGTGCGTCAGATGCTGAAGATCGGCTTGGACAAATCGAGCCGGTTCACCGACTGGGCCAGGCGCCCGCTGAGCCAGGCGCAGCTGGACTACGCCCTTGCCGACGTAACGCACCTGGCGGCCGTCTATCCCCTGCTGCGCGATCGCCTGGCGGCCGAGGGGCGTCTCGCCTGGGTGACCGAAGAAATGACGGGCCTGATCGATCCGGCCAACTACGACATCGATCCCGAGAAGGCCTGGCGGCGCCTGAAACCTCGCAAGTTCACGACCAAATACCTGGCGGTGCTGCGCGGCGTCGCCGCTTGGCGCGAACAGACGGCGCAGACGCGCGACCAGCCGCGCGGCCGCATCCTGAAGGACGACGCGATCGACGAGATCGCCACCCAGCTGCCGACCGACGCTGACGCGCTCGGCCGGCTGCGCTCACTACCGAAGGGTTTCTCCACCTCGCGCTTCGGCGGCGAGATCGTCGAGGCCGTCAGGGCGGCGCTGGAGGACGCGGACGCCTATGCGCCGGTCATCGAGCGCAAAATCACGCCGTCCAACCCGGCTTCCGGGGCGATCGTCGAACTGCTCAAGGTGCTGCTCAAGGCCCGGTCCGAGGACGCGGGCGTGGCGTCCAAGCTGATCGCAACGGTCGCCGACCTCGAACAGATCGCCGGCGACGACGCGGCCGACGTCTCAGCGCTGCGCGGCTGGCGGCGGGAGGCCTTCGGCGCCGATGCGCTCAAGCTCAAGCGTGGCGAGCTTGCGCTGGTGCTCGACGGCGCCCGCGTGCGGGTGGTCGAGGTGCGAAGGGCGCCTAGGCCGGAGTCGGCTTGAACGCCGCGCGCCCTAGCGGCCGATTTTCAGGCCGAGCTCCAGGCGGTCGGCAAGTTGGGCGGCGCGCTTCGCGGTCTGCTCGCCGAGCAGCATGTCGGCCCAACGGCCGTCGGCGGTGAGCGCCAGCGCGTCGCCGGCTACCGCGAGCTTCGAGCGGCTGAGCAGTTCGCCGCTGCGGCCCGAAAGATCGCATCCGAGCCGCATCGCCGCACCGAGCGCCAGCGCGCGCTCCAGGCGCTCGTCGGTGAGGATGCGGCCGAGAATGCGCGGCTGCGGCGGGCTGGGCGAGGCCGTGTGGCGGGCGAACAGCGCGGTTGCGAGGAAGGTCCGCTCGGCATGGTTCATGCCGGCGATCGGGGCGCGCAGCACCTGCTCGAACACCAGGTCGGCGCGGTGGTCGGGGTGCAGACGCGCGCCGAGGTCGGCGAGCCGGGCCGCGGCGGCGATGAGCGTCGGGTCCCGCTCGCCGAATACCGGCGCCAACGCCGAGAACACCGGGTTTAGCCAGGCTTCCAACGCCGGCCCGATGTCCTCGCTGACCCCTTGCCGCGCCCCCAGCGCCGCGCAGCCTTCGATCAGCGGGTCCAGCGCCCGGGTGCGGCCGGGCATGGAGTTGAGCAACAGCCCCTCGCGCAGGCCGAAGGCGGAAATGGAGATGCGCTTCAGCCCCAACCGCTCAATCATGCCTTCCAGCACGACGGCGGCGTAGGGGATAGTGTCGAGCCGGCGCTTTGAGACGCCCTCGATGCGCTCGAGCGAGCTTTTCGACTGGCGCGCGATGAAGCGGGCCGCTTCGAGCGCGGCGCCAGCCGGTATCTCGTACTGGTGCACGATCTGCAGCGGGTAGTCGGCCAGCCGCATTTGCAAGAGGCCAAGGTTTCGCCAGCCGCCACCCACGGCATAGAGCGTCTCGGCTGAGAAGGTCGCGCGTGCGCCGTCAAGAATCTTCGCCGTCTTCGATCGCGCGCGGCCGAGGTCGAAGCCGTCCGTCCCGCGGAGCGCGAAGGCGCCCAGCGGCAGGCTGACGCCCTTGGCGGGGGTCCCGTCCGCAACCCGGACGAGCTCGAGGCTCGAGCCGCCTAGGTCGCCGACCACGCCGTCGGCGTCCGGCTGGCCGGCGAGAACGCCGAGCGCCGCGTAGCGCGCCTCTTCCTCGCCGGTGAGCACGCGGACGCTTAAGCCCGCCTCCTTCTTGAGCCGGCGGACGAAAGCCGGGCCGTCGGACGCCTCGCGCACGGCGGCGGTGGCGACGACGAACACCTCGGTGGGCTGGGCGGCCTCGAGCACCGCCTTGAACCGCTTCAGTGCGACCAGCGCCTGCTCGACGCCGTCGGGCGCCAGCCGGCCCGTCTCGGCCAGGTCGGCGCCGAGGCCGGCGAGCACCTTCTCGTTGAAGACGGTCCAGATCGCCCGGCCCTCCAGCCGGTACATGACCAGGCGGACCGAGTTGGAGCCGATATCGATGACCGCGGCGTCGCGCGGGGGTCTAGCGTCGGGCGCCGACATGCTCGAACGCGCGCGGCAGGTCCTTCACCTTCTGACCGCGCCCGGAGAGACTGGGGTTGGTCATGAAGTACTGGTGCGCCGAGAAGGCGTTTGGCGCGTCCCAGCCCGGCGCGCGCCGGTAGCGGCCCTGGGCGTCCATCTCCCAGCTCTGCGCCTCGTCGTTGATGTTGGCGACCATGATCTGGCCCAAGACCTGCTGGTGGGTCGTCGGGTTTTCGACCGGCACCAGCGCTTCCACGCGGCGGTCCAGGTTGCGCGGCATCCAGTCAGCCGATGAAATGAACACGCGCGCCTTGGGGCTCGGCATGGCGCTGCCGTTGGCGAAGGCGACGATACGGGCATGTTCGAGGAAGCGGCCGACGATGCTTTTCACCCGGATGTTGTCCGACAACCCCGGAACGCCAGGCCGAAGGCAGCAGATCCCACGGATGATCAGCTCGACCGAGACGCCGGCCTGGCTCGCCCGGTAGAGCGCATCGATGATCACCGGATCGACGAGCGCGTTCAGCTTCGCCCAGATCTGGGCCGGCTTTCCGGCCTTCGCGTTCTCCGCCTCGTGCGCGATCAGCTTCAGCAGGTCCGCCTTCAGGGTTACCGGCGAGAACGAGAGCTTCTCGAGCTTCGTCGGCACTGCGTAGCCGGTGATGAAGTTAAACAGCTTGCCGGAATCGCGCGCCAGCGCCGCATCGCACGTGAACAGCGACAGGTCGGTGTAGATGCGCGCCGTGACCGGGTGATAGTTGCCCGTGCCGAAGTGGCAGTAGGTGGTGAGCGCCTCGCCCTCGCGCCGCACGACGATCGAGAGCTTGGCGTGGGTCTTGTACTCGACGAAGCCGAAGACGACGTGCACGCCGGCGCGTTCCAGGTCGCGCGCCCATTTCAGATTGGCCGCCTCGTCGAAGCGCGCCTTGATCTCGACCAGCGCGGTGACGTTCTTGCCGTTGTCCGCCGCCTCGATCAGCGCGGCGACGATGGGGCTGTCCTGCGAGGTGCGGTAGAGCGTCTGCTTGATCGCCAGCACGTTCGGGTCGTGCGCCGCCTGCCTGAGGAACTGCACGACGACGTCGAAGCTCTCGAACGGATGGTGGACCAAGATGTCCTTCTCGCGGATGGCCGCGAAGCAGTCGCCGCCGTGGTCGCGGATGCGTTCGGGGAAGCGCGGCTCGAACGGGCGGAACTTCAGGTCGGAGCGGTCGGCGGGAATGAGCTGCGAGAGCTCGTCCAGGCCCAGCATGCCGTCGACCACGATGGTGTCCTGCGGCTCCGCGTGCAGGTTGCCGACGATGAAGCGCCGGAGCTCCTCCGGCATCAGCGCCTCGATCTCGATGCGCACGACCGAGCCCAGCCGCCGCTGGCGCAAACGCATCTCGAACTCGCGCACCAGGTCTTCGGCTTCTTCTTCGATCTCGACATCGGAGTCGCGGATCAGGCGAAACACGCCGCTGCCTTCGACCTCGCAACCGGGAAAGAGTTGATCGAGGAACAGGGCGAGCACCCCCTCGAGCGCGATGAAACGCCGCACGCTCTTGCGCGTGCGGCCGCCCGACGAGCGCGGCAGCTCCCAGAAGCGCGCGACCTGCGCCGGCACCGGCACGAGCGCGAACAGCGGCTTTCCGTCGGACAGGCGCTTGAGCTTTAGCACCATCGAGAACGCGAGGTTGGGGATGAAGGGGAAGGGGTGCGCCGGGTCGATCGCCAGCGGCGTCATGATCGGGAAGAGCTGGCTCTGGAAAACCTCGGCCAGCCAGGCGCGCTCGATGGCGGTGGTGTCGGCGGCGTCGACGACGACCAGCCCCTCCTGCTTCAGCTCGGCGCGCAGGTCCCGCCAGCGGCGCTGTTGATCCCTCAGCAGCGTCGCTGCGCGATCGTTGATGCGCACGAGTTGCTCGGCGGCGGTCAGGCCGTCCTGGCTCACGGCGCGCACGCCCTCGCGCACCTGGCCCTTCAGGCCGGCGACGCGGACCATGTAGAACTCGTCGAGGATGTTGGCCGAGATGGAGAGGAAGCGCAGCCGCTCGAGCAGCGGGTGGCGCGGATTGTGGCTTTCTTCCAGCACCCGCTCGTCCAGCGCCAGCCACGAGAGCTCGCGGTTGATGAAGCGGTCCGGCGAAGCGATCAGCGCCTCATTGAGCGCGGGGCTGGACGGCACCGGGGTCAGGGTGTCCGGTATGGCGTCAGCGATCGCGATGTCGGTCATTGGGGTTCCGCGGGGTGCGGGGGCAAGGTTCGCTCAGCCCACGGCGCGCCGCAAGCCCTAGTCGATCAGGTCGCCGGCCGCCGCCTCGTTTTCGAGGATTCGCCGCGCCAGCGCCCGGGAAATAGGCCGCCGCTCGGCGTCGGCGGTCTCGTCCAGGGTGGCGACGAACGCCCGAGCCTTCGGAATCGAGCGCTCGATGCGCCGCAGCAAGTATGGAATCAGGTCGTCCGCGGGACGGATATTCCGTTCGCGGAAGAACTTGCCGAGCGCGGCGCTCAGCACCGCGTCGTCGGGTGGCAAGAGTTCGGCGACTGGCAGCGCGTTCAGCCGCGAACGCAGGTCGGGCAAGGCGGCGGGCCAGCCGCTCGGCGGGCGCCGGGCGGTAAGCAGCAGGCCGCCGCCGCGCGCGCCCGCCATGTTGATCAGGTGGAACAACAGCTCCTCGCCCGCGCCGCGGTCGGCGTCCTCGACCAGCACCGGTCGCCCGGCAAGCTTTGGCAGCGCATGTTCGCCCGGCGGTTCGTCCGCCGCGAGCACGACAGCGTTCGCGTTGCCAGCCCAGGTCTGCGCCAGGTGCGACTTGCCGGAGCCCGAGGGCCCGACCAGCGTCAAACAGCCCCCGTGCCAGTTCGGCCAGGCGTCGAGCGCTCTCAGAGCCTCGGCGTTCGCGGGCGAAACGATGAAGTCGGCGCGCCGGAACGGCGCCGACCCGCGCAGATCAAGGCGGAGCTGCCGGGCCGCCTCAGGCATGTCCGATGTCGGAAACCACCGTCGAATCATAGCGAAAGGCGCCGTACGCGTCGACCTTCGCCGTGAACGGAGCTGTTGAAACAGAGAAATGGGGACACGTACGCGCTTTACCGGAATCAAAAGCGCGGCGCAGATGCGCCAACGCCCCTCCCAGGTCGGCCATGAAGCTCTCCGACACGCCGGACCTCACCTCCAACCGACGCCTGGTCGCGGTCGGGCTCGCAATCACGCTCGGCGCCTGGGTGGTGCTGGCGATCAGCGAGGGAAACATCACCACCTCGCTCGGCGACACCGACGACGCTATGCGGCTGGTGCTGGTGCGGTCGCTTCTGCACGGGCAGGGCTGGTACGACCAGCTGGTGACGCGCCTGCAGCCGCCGCAGGGCATCTACATGCACTGGTCAAGGCTGCTCGACGGCGCTCTCGCCGGCTTCCTCTGGCTGGTCGAGCGGGTGACGACCCCCGCCTGGGCGGAGCTGATCGTCCGCTTCACCTGGCCGCTGCTCTGGATCGCGCCGGCGGCGATCGCGGCGCTCTCCATCGCGCGCAGCCTGGGCGGCAAGCTCGCCCTCTTCTGCTGCGCGATGCTGCTGCTGACCAACACCCAGATGTATGTGCAGTTCAGGCCGGGCCGGATCGACCACCACAACGTCCAGATCACGATGGCGGCGATCGCCGTCGCATGCGCCATGGCCAGAGAGCAGCGGACGCGCTTCGCCGCCCTGGCCGGGTTCGCCAGCGGCCTCGGCCTGGCCATCGGCATTGAGGCGCTCGCCTTCCACGCGCTGGCCGGCGCGAGCTTCGCCCTCTCGGCCGTGATCGATCGCGACGAGGCGAAGGCCGCGCGCGCCTATGGCCTTGCGCTCGCCGCCGCGACGACGGGCTTCTTCCTGCTACAGACGCCGCCCGACCGCTGGGGCCTGCCGTTCTGCGACTCGCTGGGCTTCAACCTCACCGCCGCGATCCTGATCGCAGGCCTCGGCCTGGCCGCGTTTGGCGCCTGGGGCGTGCGCGCCAGCCTCCCGTTTCGCCTCGCGCAGGCGGCGGCGATCGGCCTGGCGACAGGCGCGGTCTACCTCGCGATCGACCCGGCATGCATCCACGGTCCCTTCGCCGCGGTCGACCCCCGGCTTCGTCCGATCTGGTTCGTCCACATCAGCGAGTTGCAGCCCTGGGAGCGGCTCTGGTTCCAGCATCGCGACTCCGCGCTGATCAGTATCTTCATGGCGTTGATGGGCGCGGCCGCGGCGCTGACGCTGCTCGCGGTCCGCTGGCGCCGCTGGGACCGCGCGACGCTGCTCGCGGCCGCACTGGTTCTCGTCGCCGCCGTCTCGGCCTCGCGCGCGTGGCGGATGGAGGACTACGCCTTCTGGTTCGGCGTGCCGGCGCTGGCCGCCGCGCTGGGCTGGCTCGCCGAGCGCCTCTGGCGGGGGGTGATGGTGCCGACTGCGCTCGTCAGCGTGGCGCTCTCGCCGGTGCCGCTCGCCGTCGGCGCCGATGCCGCGTTGACGGCTATCGCCAAGGCAGAGCCCGCGCACGCCCACGCCGCCCAGGCCGCTCCCAAACCGGCGATCGATCAGACGTGCTTTGACGTCGCGCTCTATCGACCGCTCGCCGTACTTCCGCCAGGGGTCGTCCTCGGCGAGATCGACCTTGGCCCGCATGTGCTCGCGCACACCTCGGATTCGGTGATCACCGCGCCTTACCACCGGATGTCGTGGGGCATCCTCAGGGGCTACGAGGCGCTAGGCGCCCCGACGGCGCTTGCTCGCGCCCAGCTGAAGGCGCTGAACGTCACCTACATTCTCGATTGCCGGCTCGACGGGCTGAAGGTCAATCCGGCCGGCTTCGAGGGCGACCTTAGGCGCGGCCGCATCCCGCCGTGGGTCCGGCCGCTGTCGCAGCCGGGCGATCCGATGCAGATCTACCGTGTCACGCCTTGACCCCGCCGGTCGCGGCCGCGGCACGCTCGGCCAGGCTCAGCCGCCGGCGGAGCTCGCTCAACGGCCGATGCAGACCTTGCAGGGCCGTCACCATCGCTTGCTCACCCGCCAGCTTCGCCGGCTCGTAGGCCTTCCAGTCGCGGATTTCGATCGCCTCGACCGAAGGCGCCACGAGGACGTCCGTGGCCAGCCGGCTCGCCGCCAGGTCGCGACCGCCGGTCACGGTCGCTGCGCGCAGCAGCAGCGAGACGATCGGCGGACCCTTGCGCCAGTCTCCGGAAAGGAGCCAGCGCCAGACCGAGATCGGACGGGCGACCTCGTCGGCGGTGATGCTGCGGCCGCGCGTCACGTCGACCCCGACGATCGGGCCTAGGTGCATCGACCGCATGATGTCGGCGGGGAAGGTCTTCATCACCGCGCCGTCGACCAGGACGTTGCTGCCTTCCGTCACCGGCGGCAGGAGGCCGGGGATGGCGATCGACGCGCGCAGCGCATGGCGCAGCGATCCGCGCCGGTGCAACTGATAGGCGCCGGAGGTCAGGTTCGAGGAGACGCAGAAGTAGGGCAGCCAGAGGTCAGCGATATGGGTGTCGCCGAAGTGTTCGCGCAGCCGGGCGCGCACCTTTTCGCCGCGCGTCATGGCGATCAGCGGAAAGGCGATGTCGTCGACCGGATTGGTGTCGACGAACGCCGTGCGGATGCGGTGGTCGATTTCCTCGTCGTTCCAGCCCATGGCCACGCCCGCCGCAACGATCGCGCCCATGGACGCGCCGCCGACGAAGTCGACGGGCGCGCCGGCCGCGCGGAGCGCGCGGACGGCTCCGACGTGGGCGTAGGCGCGCGCGCCGCCCCCCGACAGCACGAGCCCGACGGACAGCCCTGCGATCGTGCGGGCCAGGCGGGTCAAGTCGGCGCGGCGCCGGTCGCGCAGATGGAACAGGCGCGCCGGCAGGAGGGCGTCGATCCAGGCTTCCGAGCCTTGCGGGCGCGTGGCGCCGGCCGGATGGATCAGCACCAGGTCGACCAGCAGGTCCTGCAGCGTGCGGGACGAGAACAAGTCGACGCGCGTCGGCGGGGGCGCGTCGCCGCGGCCGACGCGAAACAGGCGGTCGACTTGCCGGCTGACCAACTGCTTCCACGCGGTCTGTTCGTAGTCCGCCGCGTAGAGAACGAAGTCGTGCGCCTGCTCGACATTCGAGAACCACTCGGTCGGCGCGCTCAGCGATTCCTCGCCGGCGGTGGCGACCGAGTAGCCGAAGCTCTGGATCTCTAGCGCAATCTGCTCGACCAGCTCGCGGGTGGCGATCTCGTCGCCGACGCCGACGAAGCCGAAGACGCTGGGTTCGCCGACGGTCGAGCGGCCCGCCATCGGGCGCGAGCGCTGCAGCATCAACTTCGCCAGCTCGATCATCAGATCGGGATTGTGCTCGGCGGCGTCGAAGAAGGCGTCGCGCGGCAGCGCCAGGATCTCGGAGTCGCGCAGCGCCACCACACTGGCGGAGTGGGGCGTGCCGGCGATCAGCGCCATCTCGCCCGCGGGCTCGCCTGGGCGGATCACGCCCAGGAACTGCGGTTCCTGGCCCTCCTCGTGACGGATAGCCGCCAGACGCCCGGTGCGAACGAAATAGAGCTCGTCGGCCGTCTCGCCCGTCTCGCACAGCACCTGGCCGCCCGGGAGCGAGAACCAGCTCACGTGGTCGACCATCGTCCCGTCCGAGAACAGCCGGGTAAGGGCCGTGTCGGCGAGGGTGTGCGGGAGCAGGGCCACGACGGACGGGACCGTAGCGCAAGCGCTGAGTCGCAGCGACGGGGTGGGCGCCGCGCTTGCCGGGACGCGGGGGGCGGGGAATAAGGGCTGAGATTCCGCTGCCGAGCGCCGCCCTTGCCTGAACTCACCACCGCCGTCGACGTCAGTTCCGATGCGTTCTCGCGCAATCAAGCGGTGAACCGCGCCCTGGTCGAGACCCTGCGAGCGCGGACGGCCGAGGCCGCGCTGGGCGGCCCTGAAGCGTCGCGCACGCGCCATGCCGCGCGCGGCAAGCTCTTGCCCCGACAGCGGGTCGAGCGGTTGCTCGACGTCGGCGCGCCCTTCCTCGAGGTCGGCGCGCTCGCCGCGTTCGGCCTCTATGACGGGGAGGCGCCGGCGGCGGGGATCATCACCGGCGTCGGGCGCGTCTCTGGGCGCGAGGTGATGATCGTAGCCAACGACGCCACGGTGAAGGGCGGGGCCTACTTCCCGATCTCGGTCAAGAAACACCTACGCGCGCAGGAGATCGCCCAGCAGAACCGATTGCCCTGCATCTATCTGGTCGACTCCGGCGGCGCGAACCTGCCGCACCAGGCCGAGGTCTTCCCCGACCGCGACCACTTCGGCCGCATCTTCTTCAACCAGGCGCGCATGAGCGCCGATGGCATCGCCCAGATAGCATGCGTGATGGGTTCGTGCACGGCCGGGGGCGCCTATGTGCCGGCGATGGCCGACGAGAGCGTGATCGTACGGGGCCAGGGAACGATCTTCCTCGGCGGTCCGCCGCTGGTGAAGGCCGCGACCGGCGAGGTGATCAGCGCCGAGGAGCTCGGCGGCGCCGACACCCATGGCCGCAAGTCCGGCGTCGTCGACCACGTGGCCGAGAACGACGACCACGCGCTGGAGATCGTCCGCTCGATCGTGGGACGGCTGAACACCACGAAGTCGAACCCGCTTGTCGTGGCCGAGCCCGAGCCGCCGAAATACGACCCCGCCGAGCTCTATGGGATCATCCCGCCGGACGTGCGCGCGCCCTATGACGTGAGCGAGGTGATCGCGCGCCTGGTCGACGGCTCCAGGTTCGATCCGTTCAAGCCGCTCTATGGCGCGACCCTCGTCACCGGCTTCGCCCACGTTTGGGGCTATCCGGTCGCCATCCTGGCCAACAACGGAGTCCTGTTCTCCGAGAGCGCGCTCAAGGCGGCGCACTTCATCGAGCTGGCCTGCCAGCGGAGCATCCCGCTCGCCTTTCTGCAGAACATCTCGGGCTTCATGGTCGGCGGCCGCTACGAGGCCGGGGGGATCGCCAAGGACGGGGCGAAGATGGTGACCGCGGTCGCCAGCGCCGAAGTCCCCAAGTTCACCGTCCTGATCGGAGGCTCCTTCGGGGCCGGGAACTACGGCATGGCGGGCCGCGCCTACTCGCCGCGCTTCCTCTTCACCTGGCCCAACAGCCGCATCAGCGTCATGGGCGGCGAGCAGGCGGCGAGCGTCTTAGCCACCGTGCGCCGCGACGGCATGGAGGGGCGTGGCGAAAGCTGGTCGGCAAAGGACGAGGAGGCCTTCAAGGCGCCCATCCGCGCGTCCTACGAGATCGAGGGCGACCCCTACTACGCGACGGCCAGGTTGTGGGACGACGGCATCATCGATCCGGCGCAGACGCGCGACGTGCTTGGCCTTGCCATCTCGGCGTCGCTCAATGCACCGATCCCGCCGACGCGCTTCGGCGTCTTTCGGATGTAGGCTAGGCTAGAGGAGTCCCAATGCCCAACCCCATCGTCGACCCGCTCGTCGAGGTCCTCGACACCGACGCCACCAGCGGTCTCGTGCAGATAGAGGCTGCCGGGCCTGCGTCGGTGACGGTCTGGATCAACCGCGCCGAGCGGAAGAACGCGTTCGACTCCTCGACCATCGCCGCGTTGCACCAGACGTTCGAGACGCTGCATGGCCAGGACGGCATTCGCGCCGTCTTCCTGCGCGGGCGCGGCGGCTCGTTCTCCGCCGGCGCCGACCTCGACTGGATGCGCCAGGCGTTCGACCTGACCGAGGGCGAGAACGAGGAAGACGCCATGGCCATGGCGCGCATGCTCAAGCAACTCTACGACCTCCGGCCCGTCACCGTAGCGCTGGTCGAGGGCGCCGCGCTCGGCGGCGGGGCGGGGCTTGTCGCCGCCTGTGATCTCGCCATCGCCACCCAGGACGCCCGGTTCGCCTTCACCGAGGTGAAACTCGGGCTCCTCCCCGCGACGGTCAGCCCCTATGTGGTCGAGGCGATCGGTCCCCGCCGGGCGCGCGGCCTGTTCGCGACCGCCAAGGGATTCGATGCGGCCTACGCTGCGCGGATCGGCCTGATCGATGAGGTGGTGGCCGACACTGCTGCGCTGGAGCAGACGCAGGCGGACCTGGCCGCGCAGATCATGGCCTGCGGCCCGAACGCCGTCGCGGACGCCAAGGCGCTCGTCGCCCACGTCGCCGAGCGCCCGATCGACCATGCGGTGATGACCGAGACTGCTCGGCGCATCGCCCGCGCCCGGGTAAGCGACGAGGGGCGGGAGGGCATCACCGCTTTCCTCGAAAAGCGGAAGCCGAACTGGGCGGAGTAGAGGCGCGCCTGTGTTCGCCAGCCTCCTGATCGCCAACCGTGGCGAGATCGCGCGGCGGATCGAACGCACGGCGCGGCGGATGGGGATCGCGACGGTCGCGGTGTACTCGGACGCCGATGCCGGGGCGGCCCACGTACGGGAGGCCGACCGGGCGGTGCGGATCGGGCCGCCGCCGGCGAGCGAGAGCTACCTCGTGGGCGAGCGGATCATCGCGGCGGCGAAGGAGACAGCGGCCGAGGCCATCCACCCCGGCTACGGCTTCCTTTCCGAGAACGCCGACTTCGCCGAAGCCGTGATCGCCGCGGACCTGATCTGGATTGGGCCGCCGCCCGCCGCCATGCGCGCGATGGGGCTGAAGGATGCCGCCAAGCGGCTGATGGCCGAGGCGGGCGTGCCGGTGACGCCGGGCTACCTCGGCGAGGACCAGGAACCGGCCGTGCTCGCGCGCGAGGCCGAGCGGATCGGCTGGCCGGTGATGATCAAGGCCGTCGCCGGCGGCGGCGGCCGCGGCATGCGGCGCGTCGACGGCAAGGACGCCTTCGCCGAGGCGCTGGCGTCGGCGCGGCGGGAAGCGGCGGCGGCGTTCGGCGACGATCGGGTGCTGTTGGAGAAGGCGATCGAGCGCCCGCGGCACATCGAAGTGCAGGTGTTCGGCGACCAGGCCGGCAACGTCGTCCACCTGTTCGAGCGCGACTGCTCGCTGCAGCGGCGGCGCCAGAAGGTGATCGAGGAGGCGCCGGCGCCCGGCATGAACGCGGTCGTCCGCGCTGCGGTCTGCGACGCCGCCGTGCGCGCGGCGAAGGCGGTCGCCTACGAAGGCGCCGGCACGGTCGAGTTCATCGCCGACGCGTCGGAGGGCCTTCTCGCCGACCGCGTTTGGTTCATGGAGATGAACACCCGCCTGCAGGTCGAGCATCCGGTCACCGAAGCCATCACCGGCCTCGACCTGGTCGAATGGCAACTGCGCGTGGCGGCGGGCGAAACGTTGCCGGCCAGCTGGGACTGGCTGGACATCAACGGCCACGCTGTCGAGGCGCGGCTCTATGCAGAGGACCCGGCGAGCGGGTTCCTACCCTCGAGCGGCCAGCTCAAATTCTTCTTTCCGCCGGAAGGCGTCCGGGTCGACGGCGCTGTCGAGGCGGGAGACCAGGTGACGCCCTACTACGACGCCATGATCGCCAAGCTGGTCACGCATGCGCCGACGCGCGAAGCGGCGATCGAGCAGCTGACCAAGGCTTGCGCGTCGGTCCAGGTCTGGCCGATCAAGACCAATGCGGGCTTCCTGGCGAAGGTCCTCAACGAGCCGGCGTTTCGACTCGGCGACGTCGACACGGGCTTCGTCGAGGGCAGGCCGGAGCTGGCGGCAAAGCCGACGCCCGACGCCCAGTTGCGGCAGACCGCCGCGATCACCCGCCTGCAGGTCAGCGCGCCGTTTGAGAATCGTTCCCCGTGGATGCGCCTGACGGGATTCCGGACGAACGCGGAAGCCGCGACCAAGGTGACCCTGGTGTGCGATGGGGAGACCTATACGGTCGATCCCCGCGCGCCGACGCCGCCGCCCGGGCGGCGCTACCACGGTCGGGCGATTGGGCTGGGCGATCACGTCGTCGTCTTCGACGAAGGCTGGGCCTACGACTTTACCGATCCACGCACGGGCGGAGCGAGCGAGGTCACGGGCGGCGACGGCGCGGTCCTGGCGCCGATGCCAGGCAAGATCGTCGCTGTGAGTGTCGGACAGGGAGATGCGGTCACCAAGGGCGCTCCGCTGGTGACGCTGGAGGCGATGAAGATGGAGCATATGCTGACCGCGCCGTTTGACGGGACGGTGGCCGAGGTCACGGCCGAGGTCGGCCAGCAGGTGAGCGAGGGCGTGCTGCTCGCGCGCGTGGAGGCGGCGTCATAGCGGGCCTCAACCTCATCAAGCTCTGCGTCGGCGCCGACACGCCGGCCGATCTTACCGCGTGGCGGGCCGAACGCGCGGCGGCGGGCCACAAGCCGATCGTGCACACGCGCCAGACGCCGAAGCGGGCGGCCGAGATCCTGGACGGCGGTTCGCTCTACTGGGTGTTCAAGGGCCAGATCCTCATTCGCCAGCGAATCCTGGCCATCGAGACGATCCCCACCGGAAGCCGAACGCGATGCGAGATCCTGCTCGCCGACGAGATGATCGCCACCGTCCCGCAGCCGAGGCGCGCCTTCCAGGGCTGGCGCTACTTCGACATCAAGGACGCCCCGCCTGACCTGACCAGCGGCGACGCCGTCAGCCTGCCCCAGGATCTGGCCCGCCAATTGCGCGAGATTGGGGCGTGGTGAGGGCTTGCCCGTTGGTGATAGCTTCGATATCTATCTAATTAGATAGCTGTCGAAGGACCATAGCTGTGAGCGCCGCTGACGATGAGCGCGACGATCTTCTGCTGCTGTTCAAGGCCCTGACCGACAGGAGCCGCCTGACGCTGCTCGGCCTGCTAGCCCAACGCGAGCACAGCGTGCAGGAGCTCGCCGCTTTGGTGGGGCTGAAGGAGCCGACTGTCTCCCATCATCTGAGCATGCTCAAACGACGGGGTCTGGTCCGCCAGCGGCAGGACGCCGCGACCCACTGGTATGTGCTGGAGCCGGACGCGATCACGGCGCTGGCCAAGCGGCTGTCGAGCCGCGCGCAGATCGCCAGCCTCGCCGGCGATGCGCCGCTCGGCGACTGGCAGGCGAAGGTGGTCGAGACCTTCGTCGCCGCCGACGGCACGCTCAAGAGCATCCCGGCCAGCCGCAAGAAGCGCTGGGCGATCCTGGCCTGGCTCGTGCGCCAGTTCGAGGAGGACCGCCGCTATGCCGAGAAGGAACTGAACGCCAAGCTCCTGGAACGCCACTGGGACTCCGCCACGCTGCGGCGCGAGTTCATTGGCTACCGGATGATGGCGCGTGAGCGGGGGTCTTACTGGCGGCTGCCGGAGGCCGGCTGGATCGCCGAGACGGGCGAGGGCTACCGTCCTTAGTGCGCGGAGCGAAGCCGTCGAAGTGCGCCGGCTTGATCAAGCCGACCGCCGCCTTCCGTCCGACCCGGAACAGCTCCGGCACCATGGTGTGGTCGTCCATCTTGGCAAGCTGGGCGATGTGCTCCGGCGGCATGTCTTCGCCGAGGTTGTCCTTCAGCCACTCGTGCGACAGCGGCGCGTCGTAGCGGACGAACGTCCAGAGGGGCTTCATGCCGGCCGGTGTGGAGTCCTCAAGACCGAGGACCTCGCCGTTGATCCGCCAGCGCTGCGGCGAGTCGCCCAGCCACTGCATGATCGAGATGCCGAGTTGGCCGGTGTCGTAGGCTAGCGCGGTGAGAGCGTGGATCGCCTTCCAGGCCGGCAACAGCACCGGCTGGTCGACCCACTCCGGCTTCTCCGGCCGCGCCTGGCCCGTGCCGACGGAGACGACGAGCAGCTTGTCCGCTCCCGCCGTCCATTTGAGCCCGTACGCCGGCACGAGCACGGTCATGGCGAGCTGCAGCACCGGGTTGTTGAACGGCGTCATCGCGCCGTCGAAGAAGACGCCGCGCTTGTCTTTGAACACCGGCATCGTGATCATGTCGAAATAGAACGGCGCAGCGGCGCTGGCCTGCACGATCATCGACAGTTCGTAGTCCTTGTTTGGAACCACGTCGGGGTCGTCCGCGACGCCGTTCCAGAACTTCGAGTGTGGGCAGTTGGTGAGTATCCAAGCCGACCCGGTGTCGACCCGTTTGGCCACCGCCGCGAACCCTGTTCGCCACTCAGCCGTCTCCAGGGTCTTGTGGCCGAGCTCGCTGATGATGACGTCGCCCAGCAGCTTCGGGTTGAACTTGGACTGCAGGATCGGGATGCGCGGAATGGCGGGCGGCGCGAAGACGATCGGGCCGAGCCGGTGATAGAGCGCGCGCAGATAGGCGGCGTCCTGGCCGAGCGCCAGGCCGGCCGCGATGATCGCGCCAGTCGATGTCCCGCCGATCAGGTCGAAGTAGTCGGATAGCACGAGGCGCGGATCGCCGAACTTGTCCCTCAGCGTCTGCTCGAGCTGAGCGATGATACCGACCGCGAGCGCGCCCCGCATGCCGCCGCCGTCGATGGCGAGCACCCGGCGCGTATCGGAGTCGGTCTCGAAAACGGAAGGCGTCGGCATTGGCGGGCACACTAGCGCTGGCCCAGCGTTGCGCCTAGCGGGGGGCCGGCCTAGGCCTGCAGCGCCTCCCGCGGCGCAAGCGCGCGGCGCTCGACGCGGATACGGTGAAACAAGAGCGCCGCGTTGGCCAGTGACCAGATGATCGCCACCGGCCAGTCGCCGAAAGCCAGCGGCAGGACGGCGATCTCGGCCGTGACGACGAGGTAGTTGGGATGGCGCACGAAGCGGAACGGCCCGCTCCGCACCAACGGCGCGTCGATGGTTATGATGCGGGTGGTCCAATAGCGCCCTAGGGTCGCGATGACCCAGATGCGCAGCGCTTGAAGGACCAGGACGACGCCGATCAGGAGCCAGTTCGGCTGGGTTGCAAGCGGGGTGGTCATGGCCATCGCTACGAGCCACGTGCCGTGCAACGCGATGAAAAGGGGGTAGTGGCGGCGTCCGACCTCGCGGCCGCCTTCGGCCAGCAGCCGCCGCGTGTTCTGCTCGGCAAGCATGAGCTCGCTCAGCCGTTGCCCTGCGACCAGGGCCAGGATCCAGAGCACCGGACTGCGCAAGAAAACGTCCATGCCCTAGGCGGCCCTGGGCGCAGGATCGGGCCCGGCCATCCAGCGCTCGACGCGCGCATCCTCGAACGTCGCGCCGCGCACGTGGTGACCGTGAAGGTGGGCGATGCGGAAGTGCATGTAGCCGAGGCAAGCGAAGAGGCTCAGGCCGAGGCCGCGCTCAGCGCTTGAACGGCTGTGCACCATCTCGTGTGCGGCGACGATGCCGAAGATGCCGGCCGTCATGCCGACCGAGACGGTCAGGCCGACGGCGGCGAGCAGGCCGACGCCGCGGCCAGAGATAGCGGAGACGGCCCAGGCGATGACGCCGATCTGGGCGGTGATGTAGAGCCAGGGCAGGGCGCGGTAGCGCAGCCCGCGGCCTTCCGACGACTCGTCCAGTTCCTCGCCGAGAGCCCAGCCGAAGCTCGTCAGCACGAGGGGCGTCAACGCCGGCGTTAGCCAGGCCCACGCGCCGCCGAGCAGGAACCCGAGCGGCGCTGAGGCGAGAAAGAGAAATGGAACGCCGAACCGGAGCGCCTGCATCGTCCCGCCGGGTCGCCCTTAGAAGACCAAACCGCCGATATCTGTGGCGCCCCCGAGCCTGCGCTGTCTACCGGCTCCGTTGTGGCCCGGCCACGAATGGGTTCTTCTCGCGTCGTCGCCTTGGTAGCCTGTGCCTCAGGCGGCAGGAGGGTTCGATTGCGCCTATTGCCCGAACGATGGACGATCGATTTCTGGCCGATGCGCACCATCGTGTCGGTCTATCTGATCGTGACCGGGGGCTTGATCGGCGGCGCCATCGTGGTCCTGGGCTTCATGATTCAGGCGGCCGCCGTCCTGGCCAGCGCCGCGGCGCTGCGCGTCTTCGGCGCGCTCTTCCTCGTGCAGCCCGGCGGCGCGCAGGCGGGACCGGCGCACATCTCGGTCGGGCCTTATCTCGCCGCCGGCGGCGCCGTGGTCGCCTTCTTCCTGGTCGCGACGGCCCTGATGTGGACGCGGATGCGCGGAAACTGGGTCGCGGCCGCGGCGGCGGCCTTCATCGGCGGGGGCGCATGGTGGCTGCTGGCCTACGCCATTCTCGCCCAGCCGCACCGGGCCTCGCCGGCGTCCGCGATCATCTTCATTGTCATGACCGCGGTCGTGACCCTCGGCGTCCTTTTCGCCACGCTGCAGCGCGCGCCCGCCGAGGCCTGACCGACGCGCGGCCTCAGATCGGCCAGTTGTCGATGAGACGGGTCTTGCCGACCCGCACCGCGGCCAATAGCCGCGCCGGCCGGTCGACCGGCCCTGGGCCGACACGCGCCAGATCGTCCGCGGCGCGCGCTTCCAGGTAGTCGATGCAGGAAACCCCGGCCTTGCCCAGGCAGGCCATCGCGCGGGCCTCGACCATGTCCACGGGCTCGCCGCGTCCGAGCGCGTCCGCCGCCGATCGCAGCACCGCGTTCAGCCGGCCGGCGATCGCACGCTCGCTCTCCGAGAGGTACGCGTTGCGCGACGACAGCGCCAAACCATCGTCGGCGCGGATTGTCGGGGCGCCAATGACCTCCACCGCGAGATCGAGGTCGCGCACCAGGCGGCGGACCACAAGGAGCTGCTGGTAGTCCTTCTCGCCGAACACCGCCGCGTCCGGCGCCACGCGGACGAGGAGCTTGGCGACGATGGTCGCCACGCCGGCGAAATGCTGCGGCCGCGAAGCGCCTTCGAGCGGCGCGCTCACGCCTTCGACGGTCACGCAGGTCGCGAATCCTTCCGGATAGATGTCCTCCGTGGACGGCGCATAGAGCAGGTCGCAACCGGTCTCGGCTAGCAGCCGCGCGTCGCGCGCCTCATCGCGCGGATAGGCCCTGAAGTCCTCGCTCGGCGCAAACTGGGCCGGATTGACGAACAAGCTCGCGACAACGCGGTCGGTCCTCTGTCGTGCGAGGCGAATGAGCGAGAGATGGCCATCGTGCAGCGCGCCCATCGTCGGGACCAGCCCGACCGTGCGGCCCTCGGCGCGCCAGACGGCCAGCGCGCGGCGCAGATCCTCAAGCGTGCGGACGATGGGCAGCGGGGCGGTTGACATGGCGGCGGCTCAATACGCGCGCGCGCCACAAAAGACGACTACGAACATCGCTACGCGAGCGGGATGGAGAACGCCGCCTAACCGATCTCCGCCTATCAGCCTTCCGGCGCGACGATTTCGCAGGTTTCGTGGTGCGCGCGCATCACCGAGCATGCGCGACGCGCTTCTGTCGCGCTCAGCCCCGAGAAGCGGGCGCGGAAGTAGCCGTGGCCCGCTGCCTGGACATCACGGTCCGCATCGCCGAGCTTGGAATAGCGGTGCTCGAGCGAGGCAAGCTCTTCACGCGCCTGGCCGCGCTGGCGGTAGGCGCCCACCTGCACGCCCCAGCTGTCGTCGTCATGCGCGCGGGGGCGTTCGCCGCGCGTCTCCTCGGCGCGGGCTTCGCGCCGCCCCTCTTCGCGGGCAGGAGGACGACCGCGATCGGCCACCGCGGTGTAGGCGTGCTCAGGCGCTTCGGGCGCGATCATGTGTTGAACGGGCTGCGGATCGGCGAGCACGATCCTGACTCCGGCCTGATCGCCCGAGCCTTCCTCGGTCGGCGGCCGCACCACGTCACCGATAGGCGCCGGCTCGTGCAGGTTCTGCGCGACGGTCGTCGTCTGACCCACCGCCCGGCGATTGAGCACCTCGAATCCGGCGTCGAACAGGTCGGCGACGTGGGCGTCGCGGGCAGCGGTCGAGCTGCCGCCGAGCACCACCACAACAAGGCGGCGGTTGTCCCGCACGGCCGAGGCGGCGAGGTTGAACCCGGACGCCCCGATGTAGCCTGTCTTGAACCCATCGACGCCCGGGGTGCGCCCCAGGAGATGATTGTGATTCTCCATGTAGTGGCCGGCGTAGGTGAAGCTGCGCTCAGAGAAGAGGTGATAATACTGCGGATAGTCGCGCAGGATCGCCCGGCACAGGATGGCGATGTCGCGGGCGCTCGAGATCTGGCGCGGATCGGGCAGGCCGGACGCGTTGTCGTAGTGCGTGTCCGACATGCCGAGCTCGTGCGCCTTCAGCGTCATCATGGCCGCGAAGCGCGACTCGCTGCCGCCGATCTTCTCGGCCATGGCGACGGCCATGTCGTTGGCCGAATGCACGGCTATCGCCTGTATGGCGTCCTCGACCGTGATCGTCTCGCCGGGCCGCAAGCCCAGCTTGCTCGGCGCCATCGACGCCGCATGCGGCGAAACGACGATGACGTCGTCGCCGTGCAGCCGACCCGAGGAGAGCGCCTCGAACGTCAGGTACAGAGTCATCAGCTTGCTGATCGAAGCGGGGTAGCGCGGGCTGTCGGCGTTGCGCTCGTACAGAACCTCGCCGGTCGACGCGTCGACGACGATCGCGGCGTACTTTGGCGCTTCGGTGAACGAGAAGAAGGACTGCGCGCGCGTCGCGCCTGGCGCGACCACGCCGGCGGCCATGACGGCTGCCAATAGGAAGGACAGGGCCACGAGGGCGCGGCGGGCGAGTGAGTACATGAGGGCGCTCGTCGGAAACTTACCGGCGGACCCCGCTCCGCCAACGCGTAGACCGTAGCATGACGCGGATGTCCTTTCGTCAAAGTAAACAACTGGTGAGCAAACATGCCGCACCGGCGCGCCGATTCGCTAGCGATCTAACCGGAGACGACGGATGCTGCGGCGCACAACGAGCTTAGCACTTTTGTGCACCGCACAATTTTTCTTGACCCGGCGGCATGGCCCTGGCACAGTCTCATCTCGCGCGAACCTCCCCCAACCCCTCCGCGCTGGAGACCGAACAGCCCATGGCCACGAGCGCCCAAACCCTGAAATCGTCCGCAGAGCAGTACACCGCAGCAAGCGGTCAAGCCTTCAAGGACGCCGTCGAGAAGTCGCTGACCGCGATGAACGAAATCAACGCCCAGTCGAAATCGACGCTCGAAGCGTTCGTCGCCTCGGCGACAGCGGCCGGCAAGGGTGCAGAGGCCCTCGGCGCCCAGGCCGTCGAGTACTCGAAGAAGTCGCTCGATGATCACATCGCCGCTGCCCGCTCGCTGAGCGCCGCCAAGAGCATCCAGGAGGCTGTCGAGTTGCAGACCGCATGGGCGAAGTCGACACTGGAAAGCTACCTCGCTCAGGTGAATCGCGCTTCGGACACCGTCGCCGCCTCCATGAAGGAGACGCTGACCCCGCTCAACACCCGCATGACCGCCGCCATCGAGGCGTTCCAAGCCGCCCGCTGATTCGACCTGGCTTGGCGATGAAAAAGCGAGCCCGGGCGGGATCACCGCCCGGGCTCGTTCATTTGTGGCTCAGGTGCGCGCGCGTATGGTGCCCAAATGGTCCATCGAGCCCACCGATCAGGAGATTAATCGAAGCGCGACCGCATGGACCCTTCCAAATGGCGCGCATTTCCATATCTAATCGGCCCGGGATAGGCGAACCGCGCTTTGAGGAGAGCGCATGATGGCGGGACGGCAGCAAGGTGATCAGAAGACCGACGTCGGCGTCGCGGTCGTCACGCAGACCAAGCCGAAGACGCAGAAGCCATCATTGTACCGTGTTTTGCTGTTGAACGACGACTACACGCCGATGGAGTTTGTCACTTACGTGCTTGAACGATTCTTCAACAAGTCACGCGAGGATGCGATCAGAATCATGCTCCATGTGCACCAGCACGGGGTGGGCGTATGCGGCGTCTTTACGTTCGACGTGGCCGAGACCAAGGTCGCGCAGGTGATCGACACCGCGCGGCGCAACCAGCATCCCCTTCAGTGCACCATGGAAAAGGATTGAGAGACATCCGTGCCCTCGTTTTCGCGCAATCTTGAGGAAACCCTCCATCGGGCGGTCGCTTACGCCAACCAGCGCAAGCATGAGTACGCCACGCCCGAGCACCTGCTGCTCGCCCTGATCGATGATCAGGACGCCGCGGCGGTGATGAATGCGTGCGACGTCGACATGGGGGCGCTGAAGAAGAGCCTCACCAACTACCTCGACACCGAGCTGACCTCGATCGTCGTTGACGACGGCGAGGACGCCAAGCCGACCGGCGGCTTCCAGCGGGTGATCCAGCGCGCCGTCATCCACGTGCAGTCGTCCGGACAGGAGGACGTCACCGGCGCCAACGTGCTGGTCGCGATCTTCTCCGAGCGCGAGAGCCACGCCGCCTATTTCCTGCAGGAGCAGGAGATGAGCCGCTACGACGCGGTCAATTTCATCTCCCACGGCATCGCCAAGAAGGCCGGCGCGTCGGAGCCCCGGCAGGTCAAGGGCGCCGATGAGGACAAGCCCGCGGTCAAGACCGGCGGCGAGGCGCTGGAGGCCTACTGCGTCAACCTCAACGAGAAGGCGCGCGCCGGAAAGGTGGATCCGCTGATTGGCCGCGTGAACGAGGTCGAGCGCTGCATACAGATCCTCTGCCGGCGGACGAAAAACAATCCGCTGCTGGTCGGCGACCCCGGCGTCGGCAAGACGGCGATCGCCGAGGGGCTGGCGCGCAAGATCGTCAACCATGACGTGCCCGACGTGCTCTCCGGCGCGACCATCTTCGCGCTCGACATGGGCGCGCTCTTGGCCGGCACCCGCTACCGCGGCGACTTCGAGGAGCGGGTCAAGCAGGTGATCAAGGAGTTGGAGAATCACCCCAACGCCATCCTGTTCATCGACGAGATCCACACCGTCATCGGCGCCGGCGCGACCAGCGGAGGGGCGATGGACGCCTCCAACCTGCTCAAGCCCGCGCTCGCCTCCGGCACGCTGCGGTGCATGGGGTCGACCACCTACAAGGAATTCCGCCAGCACTTCGAGAAAGACCGGGCGCTCGTCCGCCGCTTCCAGAAGATCGACGTGAACGAGCCCACGATCGAAGACACGCTGAAGATCCTGAAAGGGCTGAAGACCTACTACGAGGACTTCCACAAGCTGCGCTACACGGCCGAGGCCCTGAAGGCGGCGGTCGACCTGTCGGCGCGCTACATCACCGACCGCAAGCTGCCGGACAAGGCGATCGACATCATCGACGAGGCGGGCGCCTCGCAGATGCTGCTGCCCGAGTCGCGGCGGAAGAAGACCATCGGCCTCAAAGAAGTCGAGGCCGTCGTCGCCAAGATCGCCCGCATCCCGCCGAAGTCGGTGTCGAAGTCCGACACCGAGGCGCTGAAGCAGCTCGAAAGCGACCTGAGGCGCGCGGTGTTCGGGCAGGAAGAGGCGATCCACCAGCTGGCCGCCGCCATGAAGATGGCGCGCGCCGGGCTGCGCGATCCGCAAAAGCCGATCGGCTGCTACCTGTTCTCAGGCCCCACCGGCACCGGCAAGACCGAGACCGCCCGCCAACTCGCTGAGACGCTGGGTATCGAGCTGCTCCGCTTCGACATGAGCGAGTACATGGAGCGGCACACGGTCAGTCGTCTGATCGGCGCGCCCCCGGGCTATGTGGGCCACGACCAGGGCGGCCTCCTCACCGACGCCGTCGACCAGCACCCGCACGCCGTCGTCCTCCTCGACGAGATCGAGAAGGCGCACCAGGATGTCTACAACATCCTCTTGCAGGTGATGGACCACGGCGCGCTGACCGACGCGGTCGGCAAGAAGGTCGACTTCAGGAACGTCATCCTGATCATGACCACCAACGCCGGCGCCTCGGAAGGCCAGCGCAACTCGATCGGGTTCGGCCGCGGCCGCAAGGAGGGCGAGGACGAGGAGGCGATCAAGCGCATCTTCTCGCCAGAGTTCCGCAACCGTCTGGACGCGACCGTCGGCTTCAAGGCGCTGACGCCCGACATCATCCGCCAGGTCGTGCACAAGTTCGTCATGCAGCTCGAGGGGCAGCTCGCCGACCGGCACGTGACGGTGTCGCTCGACGACGACGCGGCCGACTGGCTGGCGAAGAACGGCTTTGACGAACTCTATGGCGCCCGGCCGCTGGCCCGGGTGATCCAGGAGAACATCAAGAAGCCGCTCGCCGACGAGATCCTGTTCGGCAAGCTTGCCCGCGGCGGCCACGTCAAGGTGAAGCTCAAGGACGGCAAGCTGGCGTTCGAGTTCGACACCACCGGCGGCGCCGACGAGGCGGCCTCCGGCGAAAAGGAACCAGAGCTGGCCGGCTAGCGGCCCCGCACGCGCTTTCCGACGCTTGCCGCGGCCAACGCTGCTGCTAACAAGCGCGCCCGCTTGGCCGGAGGCTTGCAGCCGATGCCCGACTACTTCGCGCTCAACCGCGCCCATTGGGACGAGGTGACCGGCATCCATGTGGCCTCGCCGTTCTATCGCACGGAGGCCTTTCGCCGCGGCGCGATGGTGCTCGACCCGATCGCCGTTGAGGGCGTTGGCGAGGTCGAAGGCAAGCGGTTGCTCCACCTGCAGTGCCACTTTGGGCTCGACACGCTGTCGCTCGCCCGGCTGGGCGCCCAAGTCACCGGTCTCGACTTTTCGGCGCCGGCCCTTAAGGAGGCGCGTGCTCTCTCGGCCGAGACCGGCGTTCGTGCCCGGTTCATTGAGGCCAACGTGCTCGCGCCGCCCGCCGACCTGGTCGGCTTCGATGTGGTGTTCGCAAGCTGGGGCGCGATCTGCTGGATCCCCGACATGCCAGCCTGGATGCGCACCGCGGCGAACGCGTTGAGGCCCGGCGGTCGACTGGTGCTGATCGACGGCCACCCGGCCATGCTGATGATGGCAGGCGAGGGGCGGGCGCCGTTTTCGGTGCGTTATCCGTACCAGACAGACGAGCCCATCATGATGGAGGAGGCTGGTGATTACGCCGACGCAACCGCCAAGGTCGCAGCCAACCGAACGGCGGAGTGGATGCATGGCATCGGCCGCATCCTGAACGCGGCGGTCGACGCGGGCCTCGTCATTCGCCGGTTCGACGAGCTCGACCGCGTGCCGTGGCATGCGCTCGCGCAGCTCGAAGAAGCCGGCGACGGCTACTGGCGGCTGCCGACCAGCGCGCCCGCCTTCCCGCTGGCCTTCCGCCTGCTGGCCGAGCGAGCCTAGCAGGGCTCGCTAACAACGGGCGTCGCTCGACCGGCCGCCGCAGACGTAGACGTCATCGCTCAGATAGCGATTGGCGACGGCCTCGGCCTGCGCCATCGCCGTGGCTTCGCGCGCCTGATCCTTTGGGAACGAGAACACCCCGGGGACGGCGGTCGCCGGCGTGCGGAGGTCACGATTGATTGCGTAGAGGGCGGCGTCTCCCTTGATCACCTTGAACGCCAGGATGACCCCGAATCCCTGGCCGCTCTGGCGGTTGCAATAGATCTGGGCATAGGCGACGGCGAGGCCGCCTTCCGTGCGGGCGACCGGCCCGTTGACCCTGACCTGCTCGCAGGCGCCCGCGGTCCGGGTGATGAGCGAGCGCAGGAAGGCGGAGGGGTCCTGATTCCTGGCGCTCGGGAACGACTGTGCGGTTACAATGTCGGGGTAGTCGGGACCTGAATCGCCGGGCGGGGCGAACTCCCAGATCCAGGCGCCGTCACCTTCCGCTTGATTGGTGATCTCACGCCAAGCCGGCGTGGCTGGGTACGGCTTGAGGACGAGGTGTTCAGGCCCGCCGCTCACGGCCGGAGCAGCCATCACCAGAGCGGCCGCCGCTCCGAGCAGGATCGATCGCATTGTTTCGCCCCTTATCGCGTCAGCGCAAAGCTCAGCTCCATCGTCTCGCCGAACGGCGTCGCGCGCCAGCGGCCCTCGAGCTGGCGCATGCGCTCGGCCACCGCCTGGACGAAGGCCTCGGTCAGCCACGACGGCATGCGCCACTCGAATAGGCCGATGTGGTCCCTGAACTGTTCGATGATCGCGGGCGGGTCCGGCGCATCGGCCTTCAACGCGCCGGTCAGCACGCCCACCAGCGCTTCGGTGATCGCCACCTCGCCGCCGAGCGCGGCGCCGCCGCCCACCACCAGCTCGGCATAGCCGCCGACCTTGGCGAGGAGGCCGTAGAAGGATCCCCGCAGGCCGGCCTGTGTCTCGACCGCGTAGTGCAGCAGGTCGTGATAAAGTGTGGTGTGCGTCTCGAGCTCGATCGCCTCGCCGTCGCCGTCGGGCAGCCGGTACTCAAAGCGGTGCCGATCGGGCGCGACGCGCGTGAAGCGGAGCATCATGACCTGATCCATGCGGAGTCGCGCCCCCTGGCGCGGGCGTCAGGAGATCATGGCGGCGATTTCGCGCGCCAATGTCGCAAGCTCGGCCGCATCGGCCATCGGGCCGCCGGCATGGGGCCTGAGCGGCACGCCGCTCCAGCGCGGAATGATGTGGAAGTGGAGGTGAAATACGGACTGCCCCGAGGCCTGCCCGTTGAACTGGGCGATCATGACGCCGTCCGGCTTGAGCGCCGCCCGCACGGCCCTCGCCACGCGTTGGACGCCCAGGACCAGATGCTCGAGCGGCTCGGGCTCAACCTCGAGCAGGTTCCGCGCCTTGCTCTCCTTGGAGATCACCAGCGTGTGCCCGCGGCCCTGCGGAAAGACGTCCATGAAGGCGAAGACTTCGTCGTCCTCGAACACCTTGGCCGCCGGCGCCTCGCCGCGCAGGATCTTGGCGAAGATGTTGCCGTCGTCGTAGGCGCCGTCGATGCTCATGATCTTTGGCCCACTTCTGAAAACCGCTATCGTCGTAGCAAGAACGCCAGGCAGCCGAAACCATGCCCGCGCCAAACCTCAGCCCGCGCCAGCAGAAGTATTTCGACTCGATGCGTGCCAGCCTCGAGCGCGACACCGGCCGCCCGCTCGCCGAATGGGTCGCGATCGCCAAGACCTGCCCCGAGAGCGGCCATCGCGCGCGGCTGAAATGGCTGAAGGACAACTACGGTCTGCTGCAGAACCACGGGAGCCATGTGCTCAGCGAAGCGTTCGGCGGGGCGATGTCGTGGATGGAGCCTGAAAAGCTCCTGGCCGCGCTCTGGGACGATCCCGCGTCGCGCGCCATCTTTTCGGCGATCGACGTCGCGTCGCGCAAGCCCAATGCCGTAATCCAGACCGCGCGCAAGGGCTACACCGCCTGGTCGCGGGAGGTGCAGTTCGCCGCCGCGCGGCCGCTACGCGGGGGCAAGGTCATGCTGGGTCTGGCGGTCACGCCCGACGCCAGCCCGCGGCTGGAGGCGCCGCGGAACGAATCCTGGTCCGAGCGGCTCAAGGCGCGCACGACGCTCACCTCAGTCGCCGAGGTCGACAGCGAGATCGAGGCGTTGCTGAGGGCGGCCTGGGACGGCGCCGGTTAGGACGCCTTGAACGGCGAATACGCCTCTTCCAGCCACTCCATCTCGCCCTCGACCGCCTGGCGCTCCTGCTCGAGATAGCGGGCCACGGGGTGGCGGAGCGCTGGATCGGCGATCCAGTGGGCGGAATAGACCGGCGTCGGGAGATAGCCGCGCGTGACCTTGTGCTGGCCCTGCGCGCCGGCTTCGACGCGCGTCAGGCCCAAGCCGATCGCGCGTTCGATCGCCTGGTAGTAGCAGAGCTCGAAGTGCAGGAACGGCACGTCCTCGATGCAGCCCCAGTTTCGTCCATAGAGGCAGTCGGCCCCGATGAGGTTGAGTGCGCCGGCGATCCAGCGGCTTCCGCGCCGGGCCATGATCAGCATGACCCGGTCGGCCATGCGCTCGCCGAGCAGCGAGAAGAAACGGCGTGTGAGATACGGCCGGCCCCACTTGCGCGAGCCCGTGTCCATGTAGAAGGCGAAGAAGGCGTCCCAATGGCCTTCGGTGAGGTCAGAGCCGGTCAGGCCGACGATCTCGAGTCCGGCTTGGGCGTCGCGTCGCTCGCGGCGGATGGTCTTGCGCCGCCCGGAAGACAGAGCGCCTAGGAAGTCATCGAACGTCGCGTAGCCGGCGTTCCGCCAGTGGTATTGCTGATTCTGCCGCTGCAGCAAGCCCTGCTCGCCGAGGAAGCGCCAGTCGGCTTCGCTGGGGAAGGTGACGTGCAGGGAGGAGGCGCCGAAGCGGTCGCAGACGGTGAGCGCGCCACCGAGCAGGACCTCCTTGGCCGCGTTGGCGTCGGCGTCTTCGCGCACGATCAGGCGCGGGCCGGTCACCGGCGAGAACGGCGAGGCGCACTGGAGCTTCGGATAGTAGGCGCCGCCAGCGCGCATGTAGGCGTCGGCCCAGGCCCCGTCGAAGATGTATTCGCCCTGGCTGTGGGACTTCAGATAGAGCGGCATGACCCCGGCGACGCCGCCGCAGTCGTCCTCGACCGAGATGTGCCTTGGCCCCCAGCCCGTGCGCTCGACTGCGCAATTCGACTCTTCGAGAATGTCCAGAAAATCGTACGATATAAATGGATTGCGCTGATACTCTGAGTTTGCCTCGCACGCCTCCCAGCCCTCGCGGCCGATCTCCTTCACGCGGCTATGAACCTTGACCGCGCGCTTGACGCCTATCACGCGGCGAAGCCCTCGAAGATCAGGTTGTCGCAATGGTCGCGGACCCGCTCCCATTCGGCTGGCGAACGCACCGTCCAGGCCACGACCGGCATCCCGTCGGCGCGAAACTCGTCTGCGCGCGCGCTGGGCAGCATGTCCATGCCGAGCGCGAGGAAGTGCGGTTTAGCCAGAGCGACGTGCTCGAGCCGCGCGTAGGAGCGGCGCTGCTCGTGCGCCATTTTGCGCGAGCCGTCGTCGCTGTAGCTGAAGCTGTCCAGGCCGCGCAGCACGTCCGGGTGATGCTGGGCGAACCAGGCATGGGAGTAGGGGTTGAAGCCGATCACGGCGATCGGGCCGTTGTGGTCGATCAGGATCTCGTGCACCCGCCGCTCAAGCGGCCCGACGTCGCCCGCCGGGGTCTTCAGCTCGATGAGCACCATCGCGCGATGGCCGACCTCGGTGAGGGTCTCGGCCAGCGTCGGAATCGGCTCGTCGGTCCCAGCCAGGCGGAGCTTTCCAAGGTCGACGGCGGAATGGTCCGAAAGCATGCCCTCGGCGCCGGTCATGCGGGCGAGCCGGGTGTCGTGGAAGACGAACGCCTCGCCGTCAGAGGAGAGCTGCACGTCGAGTTCGATTCCATAGCCATGCGCGCAGGCGCCCTGGAAGGCGGCCAGCGAGTTCTCAGGCGGTCCGTCGGGCCGCCAGAGGCCCCGGTGCGCGATCGGAGGATCGAACACGCGGTCCCAGGCTTCGCCGAAGCGCGAGCGGGGCGAGACGGCGTCGTCGGCCAGGGTCATTTGATCTGCACCACTGCATCCACCTCGACCGCGAAATTGAGCGGCAACCGATAGACGCCGATCGCCGAGCGGGCGTGGCGCCCGGCATCGCCGAAGGCCTCGACCATCAGGTCAGAGCAGCCGTTCAACACCCGAGGAATCTCGTAGAACTCCGGCCCAGCCTGCACGAAGCCATTCAGCTTGATCACGCGGACGACCCGGTCGAGGTCGTCTTCGGCCGCCGCCTTCATCTGCGCCAGCAGGTTGAGGCCGCAGAGGCGCGCCGCCGCGCGCGACTCATCGAGGTCGAGGTCGACGCCGACGATGCCCTTGATACCGCCGCCCGCGTCGATCGATACCTGCCCGGAGATGTGCACCAGGGAGCCGGTGCGCACGAACGGCACGTAGTTGGCCACCGGCGCGACGGGCGCCGCCAGGCTGAGGCCAAGGGCCGATAGGCGTCGTTCGGCTTCG
>DATNJB010000007.1:0-41778 GCA_035604135.1 Caulobacteraceae bacterium
AACGTGCTTGAAGATGATCGGGGCCAGCGTCTTGCCGCTCACGTTCGCGACGTGGAACGAGCGAGCACGGCCACCGCGTTCGACCAGCGTGAAGGCCACCGACTTGCCGACCGCGCCGATGTTCTTCGGATCGCCCTTGGACAGACGCTTGTTCTTTTCCTTGCCGCCCACGAACGTCTCATCAGCCTCGACGGTCTTGCCCTCGCCACCTAGCGGAGAAGCCGTCTCGGTGGGGAGCGCCATCGCGGCGCGGATGCGGTGCGCCATGAACCACGCCGACTTGTAGGACTTGAGGTCGAGCGAGCGCTGAAGCTGAAGCGCGCTGACGCCCTTCTTTGAAGAAGCCATGAGCCGGAAGCCGAGCATCCACTTGCTGAGCGGAATGTGGCTGCGCTCGAAGATCGTCCCCATCGTGACCGAGAACTTCGTGCGGCACGAATTGCAGAAGCACAGGCCCGGCGCCGTGGACTTGCCGGCGAGGCGGATCACGTTCTCGCACTCGCCGCAACGCGGGCAATAAGGACCGTTCGGCCAACGCTGCGCTTCAAGGTGCTTACGGGCTGCTTCGTCGTTGTGGTAGATTGGGTTGCGGAGGTCAGTCATGGTGGATTTCCCTATGAATCCAACATACTCTCCGTGATCCGTTCCGTCAAGTGCATAGTTCCCCCCTCTGGGAGAGGTCTCCGTTCAAAGCGCCGGGTGCAGGTTTGAGAAGCCGGACGCTTCCTCGTAGGCGGCGCCGGCGGCGAGGAGGGAGGCTTCGGCCAGGTCGGGGCCGATGAGCTGGAAGCCCAGGGGGACGCCCGCGGCGTCCGGGCCCATGGGCAGGGTCAGGGTCGGCACGCCGGCCAGGTTGAACGGGATGGTGAAGCTGAGCATGGGCGCCGCGCCCTCGGGCGGGCCTGCCACCGTGGCCGCCATGACCACGACCGGCGGCGGGGCGATCGGCATCGCCGGCGCGACCAGCATGTCGACGGTCTCGAAGAGACGCATCAGGCCGCCGTGGAACTCGCGCCGCCAGATGGCGATGGCGGCGTAGTCGAGGACCGGGGTGGCGAGCCCGGCGTCGAGCACGGCGGCGAAGGCGGGTCCGTAGAGCGATCGCTGGGACGGGAAGCTGGGCGCATGGCTGATCGCCGCCTCGGCCAGGCACGATGAAATGGCGCGGCCGAGGAAAGGGCGAACGTCGGGCAGGGTAACCTCGACGATCTTGGCGCCGGCCGCCTGCAGGCGCGCGATGGCGGCCCTGAGCGCCGTCTCGGTGGGCTCGTCCAGGCCGGCGAGCGCGTAGGCGGGGTCGAGGCCGATCCGGACGCCCTTCAAGCTGCCGGTCCGCGCGGCGGCGGCGGCGTTGCTGGCGGGGGCGGCGAGGCTGGTGGGATCGAGGGGGTCGGCGCCCTCCATGGCGTCGAGCATCAGGGCGGCGTCCAGCACCGAGCGGGTCATCGGCCCCAGGTGATCGAACGTGTCGGACAGGGGGAAGACGCCGTGGCGGCTGACCCGCCCCCAGGTGGGTTTCAAGCCCACGAGGTGGTTCGAGGAGGACGGGAAGCGGATTGAGCCCGCCGTGTCGGAGCCGATCGCGCCATAGGCCATGCCGGCGGCGACCGCGACGCCGGAGCCGCTGGAAGAGACGCCGGTCCAGCGATCGGCCGCCCAGGGGTTCACCGGCGCGATGACATCGGGGTGGTGGGTTCCCCAGGCGCCTTCGGTCAGCTCGGCCTTGCCGACGACGATGGCGCCTGCGCGTTGCAGCCGCACGACCAGGGTCGCGGTGTCGCCCGCGGCGAAGCGCGTCGGGAAGCGGCCGCCGGCGCGGGTGGGCGTGCCGGCCATGGCGCAGAGGTCCTTGATCGCGATCGGCACGCCATGCAGCCGCCCGAGCGTCTCGCCGCGAGACCTGCGGGCGTCGGCGGCGCGGGCCTCGACCAGCGCGGCGTCGGCGCACACCGTGGCGAAGGCGTGCAGGCGAGGCTGGAGCGCCTCGATGCGCTCGAGGGTGTGGCGGGTGACCTCCTCGGCCGACAGCGCGCCGGCGGCGATGTCGGCGGCGGTGTCGGCCAGACTGCGGTAGTGAAGCGGCGTATCGCCCGACATGGATGGTCCTCCGGATGTGCTCGCACCATGCCATCCCGGCAGCCTGGGGTCGAACGGAGGGCGCCGTTGCGCTGGTGGCGGGGAAGGGGCGATAAAGACGTTGTAAGCAATCGGCGCCGCCGGTTGTCGATCCGAGGAGGGTGAAATGACGATTTCGACGGCCCGTTTCTCGTTTGGATCAATCGCGTGCGCCGCGGTTCTTGCGGCCATGACCCTCCAGGCCGGGGCGGCGAGCGCCCATCAGTGCCCAAAGGGTTCCTACTGGGGGCGGACGTACACGATCCACAAGTGCGGCAATAAGTGGTGCACCAAGTACAGCGCTTGGCACTGCATCAAGAAGCTGCCGAAGCCAGGTTAGGCCGGCGCCTATTCGCGCGCGGTGCGGCCCTGTGCGCCGGGCGGCGCGTCTTCGCGGACTTCTCCCGGGGGAGAAGGAGGGGCCCGCGCTGCGCCAGCAGCGTGGGAGGATGAGGGCGTACGCCGCTTCAGGATAGTCCGAGAGGCCGTAACCCCTCACCCTCCCCTTCCTCTCCCTTTGGGAGAGGTTTGTTGGGTTAGACAGGCGCCCTTGGGTCGAAACTGCTCGCGGACGCGAGGTCCCAGTGGTGGCGGTAGAAGTCGCTTTGGCAGGCGCCGGTGATGAGCTCGCCGGGCTTGAGGAAGGTGTGGATCTGGGAGAGGAGGCGGATCTCGGTGGCGCTGACGCGGCGGGCGAGGTGGTGGGGGGTGATCTCGCCCGGGTGGGTCAGGCCGGCGGCGGCGAGGAGCTCGGCCAGGGCCTTGAGCGTATTGGCGTGGAAGTTGAACACCCGCTCGGCCTTGTCGGGCACGAAGAGCGCCCGTTGCCTTAAAGGGTCCTGGGTCGCGACGCCGGTCGGGCAGCGGTTGGTGTTGCAGGTGAGGGACTGGACGCAGCCCAGCGCGAACATGAAGCCGCGGGCGGCGTTGGCCCAATCGGCGCCGATGGCCATGACGCTGGCGATGTCGAAGGCGCTGACGATGCGGCCGGCGGCGCCGATCTTGATCTGATCGCGCAGGCCCGCGCCGACCAGGGTGTTGTGCACGAGCAAAAGGCCCTCGCGCATGGGGGCGCCGACGTGGTCGGCGAACTCGACCGGCGCGGCCCCGGTGCCGCCCTCGGCGCCGTCGACGACGATGAAGTCCGGGCGGATGCCGGTCTCGAGCATCGCCTTGACGATGCCCATCAGCTCCCAGGGATGGCCGATGCAGAGCTTGAAGCCCACAGGCTTGCCGCCGGAGAGCTCGCGCAGGCGGGCGATGAACCCCATCATCTCGATCGGGGTCGAGAACGCGCTGTGCCGGGCCGGCGAGATGCAGTCGACGCCTTGGGGCACGCCGCGGGTGGCGGTGATCTCGGCGGTCACCTTGGCGCCCGGCAGGAGGCCTCCGTGGCCGGGCTTGGCGCCCTGGCTGAGCTTGATCTCGATCATCTTGACCTGGTCGCTCGTCGCCTGAGCGGCGAAGCGCTCGGCGTCGAAGTGGCCTGACGCATCGCGGCAGCCGAAGTAGCCGCTGGCCACCTCCCAGACGATGTCGCCACCGGCTTGGCGGTGATAGGGGCTGATGCTCCCTTCGCCGGTGTCGTGGGCGAAGCCGCCGCGCCTGGCGCCGGCGTTCAGCGCGCGGATGGCGTTGGCGCTGATCGCGCCGAAGCTCATCGCCGAGATGTTGAGCACCGAGGCCGAATAGGGCCTGGCGCACTGGTCTCCGCCGATGGCGATGCGGAAGCTGGCCGGGTCGGCCACCGGGGCCGGGAAGGTGGACTGGCCGATGAACTCGTAGTCGTGGTGGTAGACGTCGATCAGGGTGCCGAACGGGCGCTCGCCGGAGAGGCCCTTGGCCCGCTCGTAGACCAGCGAGCGCTGGATGCGGGTGAAGGGCGCGGCCTCGGTGTCGGCCTGGATCAGGTACTGGCGGAACTCGGGGCGGACGAACTCGGCGATCCAGCGGATGTGGCCGATGACCGGATAGTTGCGCTGGATCGAATGGCGCCGCTGGACGAGGTCGTAGGCGCCGACGAGGGTGAGCGCCGCGCTCAGGACCGTGAGCACGACGCCGGGGTCGGTGCGGCCGAGGGCGACCAGGCCCAGGCCCGCCGGGATCAGCAGGACGCAGAGGACGAGCGCCAGGTATCGGCTCGGTCGAAAACCCATGTGCGCCCCTCAGGTGCAGCTCGCGGAGATAAGAGAACCACGAAAAACACGAAAAGCACGAACGGGCCCTGATGGGCTCGCGCGGCGCTCATCTCAACCGTCATGGCCCGGCTTGTCCGGGCCACCCATGATCACGGCCGACCGTGGGTGTTCATGGGTCCCCGCATTGCGCCGCTACGCGGCTCCAGCGGGGGATGACGAGGAAGTTGTTGGCGTTCGTGTTTTTCGTGTTTTTCGTGGTTCCTTCTGCTGCTGCCCCGTGCGCGCGTCCCCCCACTCCCTTTGGGAGAGGTGTTTCGCTATCGTGCTCCCATGCACCCCACCGACATCGTCATTCAGGATCGCGAGGAGCTGTATTTCCTGCTCTGCGAGGCGGCCGAGTTCGAGCATTCGGTCATGTGCAGCTACCTCTATGCGATGTGGAGCCTGAAGCGGGAGGTGGACGAGGGCGTCACGCCCGAGGAGCTCAAGGCGATCGAGGGGTGGCGGCGCTCGCTGAGGCAGGTGGCGCTGGAGGAGATGCTGCACCTGTCGCTGGTCAACAACATCCTGGGCGCGACGGGGTCGGCGCCGCAGTGGTGGCGGCCGGCGTTTCCGGTGGCGGCGGGTTGGTTCCCGGCCAACGTGGTCATGCGGCTCTCGCCCTTCGGCCCTGCGAGCATGGACCACTTCCTCTATCTCGAGCGGCCGGAGGGGGTGGCGCTGGTGGACGGCGCGGGCTTCGATCACCCGTCGCACCACAAGCGGCCGGCCAGGCCCGACCGGCTGACACCCTCGCCGCGCGACTACGAGAGCCAGGGCCAGCTCTATCACGCCATCCTGAGCGGTCTGGCGCGCCTGGTCGACCAGATCGGCGAGGACGCGGTGTTCGTGGGGCACGACGAGGCGCAGGCCGGCCGCGCCGAGATTTCCATGCCGGGCCTCTTTCGGATCACCGACCTCGCCTCGGCCCGGCGAGCGATCGAGGAGATCGTCGCCCAGGGCGAAGGCGCGCCCGCGCACCGCGAGGGCTCGCACTACCAGCGGTTCGCGGCCATCCGCGAGGAACTGCAGGCGTTACAGGCGGCGCGGCCGGCGTTCGAGCCGGCGCGGCCGGCGGTGGAGAACCCCTGCCTCGACGCCGCGGGCGGGCGGCGCGGCATGGCGCGGATCGCCGACCCGGTCACCGCCAAGGTGGTCGACCTGGGCGACGCCCTCTATGCGCTGATGACGCGCACGTTCGCCCAGGTGTTCTCGGCCGCGCCGTTGCCGCGCGCGCTGCGCGCCGGGCTTTCGGCGGCGGCGACCGAGCTGATGCACGCGATGAGCGACGTCGGCGAGGCGGCGACGCGCCTGCCGGTGGGCGAAGCGCACCCGGGCGCCACGGCGGGGCTGACGTTCGCGATGCCGGCCTCGTCGGGCGGCCTGGTGCAGCGGTGCGCGGCGCAGATCCTGGGCGAGCGAACGCGCGAGCTCGCAGGCGCGGCGACGCGGCTCGAGGCGAGCGCGCCGCTGGCGGGCCTGGGCGCGCGGCTGGACGCGCTGGCCGATCGGTTCGCAGGCCTGCACGAGCGGTGGGAGGACCACCTGAGCGTGACGGTCGACGCGGTGGCCGACGTGCGGCCGGCGCCAGCACCGGCGACCGCCGATGAGGGCGACCCCAACGTCGCGCGCACGCCGGAGGTCACGCTCAGGTTCGACGCCGCGCGCTGCATCCATTCGCGCCACTGCGTGCTGGGCGCCCCGGGCGTGTTCCTGGCCAACGTCAAGGGCCCCTGGCTGCATCCCGAGGCCGTGTCGGCCGACCGCATCGCCGAGATCGCCCACGCCTGCCCGTCTGGCGCCATCACCTATGAGCGCCACGACGGGGGAGCGCAGGAACTTGCGCCCGAGGTGAACGTGCTGAGCGTGCGGGAGAACGGACCCTATGCGGTGGAGGCTGAGATCGAGCTCGGCGGGCGGGGAACGATGTTCCGCGCCACCCTATGCCGCTGCGGGCAGTCGAAGAACAAGCCGTTCTGCGACAACAGCCACCGGGGTGCGGGGTTCGCGGCGACGGGAGAGCCGGCGACGGTGGAGTCCGAGCCGCTGGAGGCGCGCGGCGGGGCGCTGGTGATCACGCCGCTGAAGGATGGGCCGCTGGAGGTGGTGGGGCCGCTGGAGATTGTCTCCGGCACCGGCCGGACGGTGAACCGCGTCGAGACCACCCGCCTCTGCCGCTGCGGCGGCTCGGCGACCAAGCCCTTCTGCGACGGAACCCACGCCCGCATCGGCTTCCGCTCGGAAGCGCCGGCCGCCGGCGCAAGCTCGGCAGCTCGCCCGACGGCCTGAGGCGCAGCGAGGGGAACCACGAAAAACACGAACGCTCCCTGATTGGCTAGCGCTGCGTCCACCTCAACCGTCATGGCCCGGCTCGTCCGGGCCACCCAAGATCACCACCCAGCGTGAGTATTCGTTGGTCGCCCACATTACGCTTCGCTCCAGCGGGGGATGACGGTGAAAGGGGAGCGTTCGTGTTTTCGTGTCTTTCGTGGCCCGCTTTTTTGCTCCGGATCGAACAAGCTACGCGAGGCGGCATTTCGGCGTTAGCTTGGGAAGCATGACGATCTCAAGGGGACCAAGAGAATGAACGCCAAGCCGCTTCGCATGACCGTGATCGTGGGCGCCGCTATCGTGGCGGTTTGCGTTTCGGCCTGTCAGCCAACGCAGAACAACACCAGCGCCGCGAACACCGCCGCTTCCAACGCCAGTGCGGCACCGAGTGCGGCGCCAGCCAGCGCGGCGAGCGCCGCCGCGGCCAGCTCCGCCGCCAGCGATGCCGCGGCCTCGGCCGGCGGCGGCCAGGCGAGCGGGGCGAGCGCCGCGCCGGCCGCGCCGACAAGCACGACCCCCGCGGCCGCCCGCTCAGCGGCGCCCCCGGGTGGCGGGTACGGCTGAGCCGGCCCAGACCAGGCCGCCGGGGAGCGGCTCCCCCCGCGAGCTTTCCCTTGCTCGGTTCGGGCTAGCGTCGGTAGGGTTCCCGCGGCAGGGGACGCGCTCGTCTACATGTCCGACGTCTTCATCTCCTACGCGCGGTCGACCGCGAGGCAGGCGCAGGCAATCACCGAAGCCTTGCGCGCGCTGGGCTACAGCGTCTGGCGCGACGACGACCTGCCGTCGCACCGGAGCTATTCGGATGTGATCGAGGAGCAGCTGACCTCGGCCAAGTCGGTGCTGGTCATCTGGTCGGCGGAAGCGGTGAAGAGCCACTGGGTGCGCTCGGAGGCCGACCGGGCGCGGGCGGACAACAAGCTGGTGCAGGTCGCGGTCGACGACGGCGCCCGGCTGCCGATGCCGTTCGACCAGATCCAGTGCGCCGACCTCGCGGGCTGGAAGGGCGAACCTGGGCACCCGGCCTGGAGCAAGGTCGTCGCCAGCATCGCAGATGTGGTGGGTGGCAACGCGCCGGCGCCGGCGCCGGCCGCGGCCGTCGCAGCGGCGCGGCCCGCGCCCGCCCTGCCCGACAAGCCCTCGATCGCCGTCCTGCCGTTCAACAACATGAGCGGCGAGGCCGACCAGGACTACCTGGCGGACGGCATCGTGGAGTCGATCACCGCGGCCTTGTCGCGAGTGCGCTCGTTCTTCGTCATCGCGCGGGCCTCGGCCTTTGCCTACAGGGGCCAGGCGACGAACGTGTGCGAGATCGGCCGCGAGCTCGGCGTGGCCTACGTGCTGGAAGGCAGCGTGCAGAAGGCCGGCGCCCGCATCCGCATCAACGTGCAGCTGATCGAGACCGAAGGCGGCGCGAACGTGTGGACCGGGCGCCACGACGGGACGCTGGACGACATCTTCGACCTGCAGGACCGCATCACCGAGCAGGTGGCCGGCGCGCTGCAACCCTCCATCCGCGTCGCCGAGATCGAGCGCGCGCGGCGCAAGCGGCCGCAGGACCTGGGCGCCTACGACTATGCGATGCGCGCCATGCCGCACGTGTGGGCGCTGGAGGCGGAGGAGAGCACGAGGGCGCTCGACCTGCTCGACAAGGCGCTGGCGATCGATCCCGACTACCCGCTGGCGCTCTCGCTAGCCGCCTGGTGCCATGCGCAGCGGCTGGTCTACACTTGGACGTCCGACACCGAGGAGAGCGGGGCGCTGGCGCTGAAGCTGGCCGAACGCGCGGCCGAGCTCAGCGGCGACGACCCGCTGATCCTGGCGGTGCTGGGGGCGGTCCACACCTTCCTGCACAACCTGGGCACCGCGCGCATCCTGCTCGAGCGCGCCGTGGCCATCGATCCGAACGCCGCCTGGGCCTGGAGCCGGCTGGCGTGGACCGACGCCTATTCGGACCGGCCGGCAGAGGCGATCGAGAAGTTCGAGCGGGCGCTGCGCTTAAGCCCGCTCGACCCGATGAACTTCAACAACTGGGTTGGGATCGGCTCGGCGCACGAAATCCAGGGCGACCTCGACCAGGCCATCGCCTTCTATCGGCGCGGCCTTTCGGAACGGCCGCACGCGGAGTGGCTCTACCGCCACCTGGCCTCGGCGCTGGCCGGCGCTGGCCGCATGGACGAAGCGCGCGAGGCCTATGCGCGGATGCTGCGCGTCTACCCGGACATGACGGCCACGAAGTTCAGGGATGCGATGGTGTTCTCGCCCGCGACCCGCGATCGCATGGTCGAGAACCTGAAAACGCTGGGCCTGCCGGATTAAAGGCCGTCGCCCGCGGGAACCGGCGCAGCGCGCGACTGCTGCTCGGTCTGGATGCTGGTCAGGTAGCGGATGATGTCGGCGATCTCGGTGGGGGTGAGGTGGTAGGGGGGCATCGGCGGGTGGCCGGCGATGGTGCCCTCGGTCAGCGCCTGGGCGAGCTGGTTGATCGGATAGGTGAAGTGCAGGTCGCGGAAGTGCGGCGCGGCGGGGTTGGGGCTCTCGCCCGTCCGCTCGACGGCGTGGCACTGGGCGCAGTCGCGCTCGACCAGGCGATGGCCCTCGTCGGCCGAGACCGTCTGGGCGCGCGCGCCCGCCGCCGCAACAACAGCGATGGCCGCCACGATGATCGCAGGCTTCATTCGAACCTCCTGGCGCGATTGACGCGATCATGGCCCAGACCGGCCGCCGCACCTAGGCGAGCGCGATCGCCGACGGAGAAAACTCCATCGGCGACCCCGTTCTTTGACGCGCTAGGTTAGAGTGTCCGCCAGATCGCGGTCTCGACGCTGCCGATGTCGAACAGGCCCCGATCCGTCGCCCCGGCGACGCTCTTCTGGTACTCCGCATCCGACTGAATCTTGTCGAGCTGCGCTTCCATATGCGCGAGGTCGTCGAACCGGCTCACCCAGATGACGTCCTGATGGCCGCCCAAGCGGGCCGCGACGTCGACGGCGACATTGCTCTTCTTCGTGACGAGCGCGGCGACCGATTGCGCCCAGGCGATGGCCTCGGGGGCCTGCCCGGAGATGCGAGCGCGTGTGGAGTACATGATCATGAGGGATTCCTGTTGTCCGGTTGATGCGCTGCGGGAAAGCGACGCTTGTCGTCCGCAACGGGTTCGTCGATCCACCGGGCGGCCTGCGCCAACGTAAAGTCAAGCGAGGATCGCCGAGATCGGGGGCGCGCCTGCGCCCTTCAAACGTGGTCGTGGCCGCCGATGCGGCCGGGGCGCCAGTAGCCTTCGGCGGTGATGCGGGCCTTGTCGAAGCCGTGGGCGAGCAGGTGGTGGCGCTGGGAGCGCACGTTGCTGGTCTCGCCGATGACATAGGCGTGGGTGTTTTCGGGCGACGGGGCGAGCTCGGCCAAGCGATCGAGCAGGAGGTCGCTTGGCCCGGGCCGCTCGCCGTTGCGGTTCAGCCACTCGATGTGGACGTCGGCCTGGGCGCTCAGACTCTGTTGCTCGGCCGGGTTGGCGACCTCGATCAGAGCGCGCGCCTGGGCGCCGGGCGGAAGCGCTTCGGCCATGGCGAAGATGCCCGGGATGCCGGTCTCGTCGCCTAGGAAGAGGTGGCGGTCGACGTCCTCGGCGATGCGGGTGCGGCCGCGCGGGCCGCGCGCCTCGATCGCCTCGCCGGCTTTGGCCTGGCGCGCCCAGCGGACGGCGGGGCTTTCGCCATGCAGCACGAAGTCGATGTCGATGAGGCGCGTGGCGGGGTCGAAGCTGCGGATGGTGTAGTGCCGGCGCGCCGCCTCGCCGCCGGCTTGCGGAATCGACAGCACCAGATCCTGGCCCGGGCGCCATGTCAGACCGTCGAGCTCGCCGGTGAAGCGGACGCGGGCCATGCGCGGCGTGACCTCGCTTTGGCCGACGACCTCGAGCCGCCAGGCGGGCAGCGGCGGGCGGCGCATGGCGGCCGGGAAGAGGCCGCGGAGAAGGCCGGGGTTTGGTTCCTGCATGAGATACGCTCCCGATATATCGCTGATGTCCGATATATCGGCGCAGTATCGATGTCAAACGCGGCAGAGCGTTTTCGTGGTTGTGGCGCTGGGGGTTAGCCTGCGACCTCGCAAACCCCTCCCCGTCCCGTGAGCCTTAACGGCTCGCGGTCCGACCCCTCCCATGGGAGGGCTTCTCAGGACACCAGAACCGGCGCCTCCGCCGGGGCGAGGCGCTGGGTGGCGGGGAGGACCTTTTCGGCGAACAGCCGCATGCTGGCTTCCGCCGTCTCCACCGACATCGAGCCGTAGGAGAAGACGGCGACGAACTCGTCGGCGCCCATCATCGTGTTGATGCACTCGAGCTTCTCCAGGCAGGTCTTGGGGCTGCCCCAGACGTTGTTCTGCAAGTAGATCTGGGCGGTGTCGAACTCCGGCGGCAGGTTGGCGCGCATCTTGGCCATCTGGGCGTAGTACTCGTAGCCTTTCAGCCCCTGCAGGTGCTCGCCGAGGAACTGGTAGTGGCGTAGCGCGCTGTCGCCGTACTCCGGCAGGTAGCGGCGGGCGCCCTCCTCGGCTTGCGCGTCGGTCTCGGCGCAATAGACCCAGCAGACCACCGTCGGCCGCTCAGGCTTCCAGCCGTGCTCCTCGACGCGGATGCGGTTGTATTCGCCAAGCTCGCGCTGGTGCTCCTCCCAGAGCCGCTGAGGGATGAACAGCGGCTTGCAGTTCTCGTGCGCGGCGACCGGCATCGAGGATGGGCTGCCCCAGGCGATGTAGAGGTCTTCGAGCAGCTTGCAGTCCGGCCGCGGGCGGGGCCGGAGCGATGTGCGGCCGATGTGGTGGAACTGGCCCTCGTAGGAGAACCATTCTTCGGCCAGCGCCGCACGCAGCACGTCGAGGGATTCCTTGAACCGCTCGCGGGACTCATCCATCGGCACGCGCAGGCCGTTGTATTCGCGCAACCCCAGCCCGCGTCCCATGCCGACCTTGAGCCGGCGCCCCTCCAGCATGTGGTCGAGGGCGACGAAGCCCTCGGCGACCTGCACCGGGTCGTGCCAGGGCAACACGACGACCATGGTGCCCATGTCGATCCGGCTCGTGCAGCCGGCGAAATAGGCCAGGAACTGCGTCGGGTTGTTGATCATCGTGTAGGGCGTGAAGTGGTGCTCGACGGTCCAGAGGGAGTCGAAGCCGAGCGGCTCGACCAGGCGGCCGAGCTGGAACTGCTCGCGATAGATCTGCGCGTCGGGAACGAGCTGCGGCAGCGCGCCGCCCGGGGCGTTGGCCTCGGCGGCCTCGAACCGGTCCCAGTCGACGTAGTTCTGGGGCGAACAGGGAAACGCCAACCTTCATCGCGCACCTCCAGCGAGCTCGCATCCATCGTGTCCGCCGTCGGCGCCCATGGCAAGGCGACAGGCCTGACAAGGGCGGCCTGCGGGCGTAGGCTCTCGCGCAAGACGGCGACCGCGCCGGCAAGGGAGAGACGTCATGAGCGAACGGTTCGAGTACCGGGGGATCAACCATGTCGCCCTGGTGTGCAGGGACATGGCCGAGACGGTCGCCTTCTACGAGGGGGTGCTCGAGATGCCGCTGGTGAAGACGATCGGGTTTCCGGGCGGGCGCGGGCAGCACTTCTTCTTCGACTGCGGCCAGGGCGCGACGTTGGCCTTCTTCTGGTTTCCGAATGCGCCAAAGGCCGCTCCCGGGATCGCCTCGCAGCACAGCAACGTCGCCCGCGACGGGGCGATGACCGCGCACGCGTCGATGAACCACCTGGCGATCGACATCCCGCTCGAGAAGTTCGACGCCTACGTCGAGCGACTGCGGGGAAAGGGGGTCGCGGTCGACGTGATCAACCACAACGACGATCCGAAGCTCGATAGTTCGACGTTCAACGAGGGGACCTGGATCCGCTCGATGTACTTCATGGACCCGAACGGCATCCGGCTCGAATTCGCCACCTATGCCCGCGCACTAGGCCCGCAGGACATCGGCGTCCCGCCGCTCGACGCCGAAGGCAAACCCGTGCCGGCCAAGGAAACCGTGTCGGCGTAGTCGGCCAACCCTCTCTTAAAGGGCTCGCAGGGGTTACGACGCTTCAGGCTATTCGCTCCGCTTTCGGGCGTGATAGCCTGCGCCCTATCCCATGCCGCGTCTGTGGGTAGGCCGGCGAGTCCGTGGCTCCCGGTCCCGACTGCGCCGCCCATCCGCGTGCGGCGCCTCCGATCGACGCGCGAGGATGGGGCTTCCATGAGCACTCCGAAATGGGTCGCGCGGTGCGCGGCCGCGCCGGTGGCGCTGGCCCTCTGCCTGCTGTTCACGGCCGGCTCGGCGCGGGCCGAGGCGCTGCCCGGGCAACGCACCGAACTCACGGAATATCCAAGGCTCGATGCCGTGTGCAGGAGCAAGGACGTAGACGCGCTAGTGAACGATCTCAGCAGCAAGTGGGCGGATGTCAGTAAAGAAATGGATCGGCTGGAAAAGGATCGGGAACCGCTTCTGATCGAGCTTCCCCAGATGTCCAGGCACGCGATTCCGCCTTCGGAGTATGCTGGCAAGGTTCATCAGCTTGTCGAGGACAACAATCTACTGGCCCTGTATCAAGCCTATCTCCACAAGTTGAGTGCTCAGATGGAGTACTACGAACACCTCAAGCCGTGCGAGGAATACAACTATGACGGAAGCCGCAGGACCGCACCTTATCCGGTCCCGCCGTGGCCGGGTCCGGCGGTTCCGCCGCCCGTCCCGCCGCCGCCGCAGAAGCCCTTGCCGCCGTGCGGGTCGGAGGCGACCACCGGCCCCGAGATCGCAGCGATCGAGGACCAAATCAAACAGCTGAAGACGCTCGAAGGCGAGGTCGGCAAGACCTACGCCGAGGACGTGGACCGATTGGCCAGCGGCAAGGCCACCCAGGCCGACGTCGACCGCGACTACGCCATCCTGAAGGACATCGTCTCCCAGTTGGCGGCGCTGAATGACCGGCTGGCGAAGCTGAGGGCGCTGCCACCTTGCGTGAAAGGGTCCCTGACGGTCCCGCAGCCGGCGCCGCCGGCCCCGCCGCCAGAGCCACACCGCGCCGCGCCAGCCCCCGCGCCGGCGCCTCCACCTCCCCCCGCGCCTCCGCCGCCGGCCGCGGAGACCACGCCGGACCTGCCCGGTTGCCCGCCGACTCCGCCCAAGACCGATCCCAAGTCGCAGGTCGAGCCGGGCGGCGGGGCGAACAACGTTGAGCCGGAGACGCGGCAGGAGATCGGCGCCAACCTGCCGGACGAGGGCCTGCCGGCCAACGGCGTCCTGGCCTCGGTGATGACCGATCACGTCATCTGCACGCGCTTTTCGGTGGCCCAGCCCGGCAAGGAGGAGCCCGACACCCAAGGCGCGCCCAGCACCGGCGTGGCGAGCCACGACCGTTAGCGGCCGCGAAAGTCTCTCCTCAATGCCGTCGCGTTAACTGGGCGGACAGGCGGCGCCGGTATGCTGTCGCCGCGCTTGCGACTTTCGGGGAACTGCCATGGCCGCCGCTCAGCCGTCCGCCGATCCCAACGGGATCGCGTCCGGGCTCGATGTCCGTACGGCAATCGAGATCTCGGAGCGTGGGCTCTTCGACCGGATCGCCTTTGCCGCCATCTTTGCGGTGATTTCGGTCGCGGTGCTGCCGTGGCTGACGCCGGTCGTGTGGATCGCCAGCATCGCGATCTGGGAGTGGGGGATCGGACCCCGGCTCGACAGTATGATCGCGAAGCTGCCGGAGGAGCGGGCCGCCACCCCCTACGCGCTACTCAGCCTGCCTGGGTCGGCGCTCTATCAGACCCTGGCGCTGCTGTGCCTGGCGAACGGATCGGCGCTCGGCGTCGCCATCGGCGTCACTTGGATCGCCGGCGCCATCCTGAACACCTTCGTCTATGCCAGCGCCAGTCGTCAGCTGCTCGTGGCGACGCTCGCGCCCACCGCGGTGTTTGCGATCATCGGGCCGTTCATGGCCTATGGACTCGACTGGCGCGCGGTCATCATCCCCGTGCTGCTGGGGCTTTCGGGTTTGGCGTCGCAGCGGTTCTCGCTCGACCACGGCGCGGTGCTGGCCCAGCTTGCGGACCGGCAGATGGCGTTCGCCGACGTCGAGCGGAAGTTGTCGGTCGCCATCGAGGCCTCGGGCGACGGCCTGTTCGAGCTGGACCTGGTCGCCGACCGCATGCAGGTCAGCGCCAACTGGCTGACGATGCTTGGCTATGAGCCGGGCGAGTTCCGCGGCGAAGTCCGCGGCTGGCGCCGTTTCGTCCATCGCGACGACCTGGCGCTGCTGACGGAGACCTATCTCAGTCACTTCCAGGGGGGCGACACGCCGTACGCCAGCACCGAAATCCGGATGCGGTGCAAGGACGGCGGGTTCAAGTGGGTGCTGTCGAGGGCCAAACTGGTCTCGCGAACCACCGACGGGGCGCCCTGGCGCGTCGTCGGCACCACCATCGACGTCTCGGCGCGCAAGGCGCTGGAGCAACAGCTGGAGGCGGCGCGCGATGCGGCGGAGGCCGCCAACCGCTCGAAGAGCGAGTTCCTGGCCAACATGAGCCACGAAATCCGCACGCCGTTGAACGGCGTGATGGGGGTGGCGAGCGCGCTTAGGCGCTCGAAGCTCGGCGCGCGGCAGGCCGAGATGGTCTCGGTGATCGAGGATTCCGCCGAGTCGCTACAGGTGCTGCTGGCCGACATTCTGGATCTGGCGCGGGTGGAGGCCGGGCGCCTGGAGATCGCGCCCGAGCCGTTCGAACTGCGCAAGACGGTCGTCAACATCGCCGAGCTGTTCCGCGCCAAGGCCGAGGAAAAAGGGTTGCAGCTCGTCGTCGACGTGGCCGACGACGTCGAGCCCTACCTTCTGGGCGACAAGGTCCGGATCAAGCAGATCGTCGGCAACCTGCTCAGCAACGCCGTCAAGTTCACCGACGCCGGCGCGGTTTCTCTGTGGGTGAGCGCAGCGGCTGCTGAGGATGGGCGCCGCAACCTCCGCTTCGAGGTGAAGGATGACGGAATCGGGTTCGACTCGGGCGCGCATGAGCGCCTGTTCGGCCGCTTCGAGCAGGCGGACGGGTCGATCACCCGCCGCTTCGGCGGAGCGGGACTGGGCTTGTCGATCTCCAACGCGCTGGCCGGGCTGATGGGCGGGCGCATCACGGCGCAGTCGGAGCCTGGCAAGGGCGCGACCTTCGTGCTCAGCCTGCCGCTGATCACGGCCGAAGCGCCGGGCGAGGCGGCCGGGGAGCAGAACGGCTCGGTTCAAGCTCGTTCGGGCGAAGACGCAGCGCCGCTCCGCATCCTGGCCGCGGAAGACCACGAGGTGAACCGCAAGGTCCTGCAGCTGATGTTCGATGGGCTGTCGGTGCACATGACCATGGCGGAAAACGGCCTGGAGGCGCTGGAACGCTTTGCCGCCGACCGGTTCGACCTGATCCTGATGGACATGCAGATGCCGGAGATGGACGGCCTGCAGGCCATCGCCGCCATCCGCACGAAGGAGCGCGACGAGGGCCTCGCGCGCACGCCGATCATCATGCTGACCGCAAACGCCCTGCCGGAGCACGAGGCGGCCGGCCGGGCGGTTGGCGCCGACGCGTTCGTGACCAAGCCGGTCTCCGCCCAGGCCCTGCTCGAAACCATCGACGCAACCCTGCTCCACCTGACCCGCGCGGCGTAGGGCGGTTCAGCCCGTCAGGAACCCCCGCGCGGCCGAGAGGAATGCGTCCGGGGCGTCGAGGGGGACCGAGTGGCCGGAGTTTTCGACCAGGGCGAATTGGGCGCCGGGGATCGTTTCGAGCATGCGCTGGGCGACCTCGGGCGAAAGGATGTCGCTGAAAGCGCCGCGAATGAGCAGCGTCGGCACGTTGATGTTGGCGCAGGCGCGCCATTGCGCCTCCGGGTCGCGGACGCGGACCGTGTTCGGCTGGCGGAGCGCCCGGTCGTAGCGATAGGTCCAGCGGCCGTCGGCGGTGCGCATCAGGCTCAAGTCGACCCGGTGGCGATGGTGGGCTTCCGGCGGCCGTGGATTGGCGGCGCGGGCGCGAGCGAACGCCTCGTCGCGGCTGGCGAAGACGTCGCTGGCGCGCACGCCGGTCTGGATGCGGCTCGCGCCGGCGGCGACGATCTCCGGGCCGATGTCGACGATGACCAGCGCGCCCAGCTCCTTCGGCCGGCGCCCGGCATAGTTCATGGCCACCATGCCGCCCATGGAAAGGCCGAGGAGGGTGAAGTCGTTCAGACCCAGGGTGCCGACGAAGGCGATCAGGTCCTCGGCCATCTCGTCCGTTCCGTAGCGGTCGGCCGCCGCCCAGCCGGTCTCGCCGTGGCCGCGCTGGTCGAGCGCCAGCACGCGGTAGCGGTCGGTCATCGCCTCAGCGAACGCATCCCACGAGCGCGCATGGCCGGTGAAGCCGTGCAGCAGGACGAGGTCCTTCGCGCCCGCGCGCCTGGCGGGCCAGTCGCGGTAGTGGAAGCGCAGGCCGCGCATCTCGATCAGTTCATCGACGACGGCTTCAGGCAAGGTTGGCGTCCTGTCTCGCGGCGCTAAAGAGCTAGTTCGGCGGGCCGGCTGGCATTGCCTCGAAGACGGCGAGGCCGGGCGGGACGTGGTCCCACGCGCGGCGGTGCTTGCCGTAGATCAGCATCGAGGGCTCGAGCGCGGCGCCGGCCTCCATGGTGCCGAGCGTGACCATGACGACGCCCGGCATCATCGCGGCGCGCGTGAAGAGGCGCGAGCCGCACTTGGGGCAGAACTCGTAGGTCGTGGGCTGTCCGGAGTCGCCCTTGGCGGCGAAGGTGGTCCGCGCGCCGTGGACGCTCACCTGTGCCTCGGGAAAGGCAGCGATCGAGCTGTGACCGCCGCCCGTGGACTTCTGGCAGTTCTCGCAGGCGCAGTGGCCGACGAACATCGGCTCGCCGGAAATCTCGTATGTCACCGCGCCGCACAGGCATCCGCCCTTGATCGCCATCTCTCGTCATCCCTCTGTTGCGCTGACCGCCCCTGAGCCTAACCGCACGACCCGCTGCGGTCGAGGGCGACCCCCGCAGAACGCTGGCCGAGGCGGGCGCGCTCGCTGGAGACGAACAACCTTGACCGCCGCGGTCGCGAAACTGACAGTCAGCCAAGCGCCGGCGCGCGGCCCGGCGATACGTTGGGGGGTTCCGATGCCTGGGAACGCTCGATCCGTGGCCGTACTCGGCGCCGGCGTGATGGGCGCCGCGCTGGCGCGAGCCTTCCTGGCCAAGGGCCATCCCGTGACGGTCTGGAACCGCACGGCGAGGCGGTGCGAGCCCTTGCGGGCGCGCGGCGCCAGCGTCGCCGCAACAGCGGCGGCGGCGGCCGGCGCGAGCGAGGTAGTCGTCGTGTGCATCCGCGACTACCAGGCCACCCGGGCTCTGCTCAGATCGCGCCGGCTGACCGCAGCGCTGTCGGGCAAGGTGCTGGTGCAGCTCTCGTCGGGGACCCCTGAGGAGGCCCGCAAGCTGGGCGCGTGGGCGCGGGCGCACGGAGCCGGCTACCTGGACGGCAAGATCATCGGCTATCCGAGGACGATCGGGACCGAGCGGGCGACGATCCTCTATGCCGGACCGGCCGATCTGTTCGAGGCGACCAAGCCGTTGCTGCTGAGCCTGGGCGGAAGCGCCTTTCACGTCGGCGAGCGGATCGCCGCGGCTGCGACGCTCGACGCCGCCTGGTTGGCCACGGTCTACGCGCAGGTCATGGGGTTTCTCTACGGCGCGGCCCTCTGCCAGTCGGAAGAGACGCCGATCTCGGGCCTGCTGTCGATGTTGGGCGAAGGGGTCGCCGCGGGCCTTCGGCCAATCGCCGAGATGATCCGCACGCAAACCTATCGCGGCGAGGGCATGGCGAGTATCGCGATTCACGGCGCGGCGGGCGGGCTCATGGCTCGGATCAGTCGCGAGAACGGGCTCGACGACTCCCTGCCGCGGCTGTTCAAGCACGTCTTCGGTCGCGGCATCGCGGAAGGCTACGGCGACGACGAGCTGGCAAGGCTGATCGACATCATGCGCGGAAAGCGGTCGACGTGATCCGGGCTTTGATCGTCATCCCGCTCGCCGCTGCGAGCCTCGCCGCGTGCGCGCCCCGCCCGCTGGGGCGGGCCGACATGCCGCGTCCGCGCGCCGGTCTATGGGAATGGGTCGGCGACGGCCGCCGCGGCGAGGTCTGCTGGACCGGACAGCCGCTCCACATCCCCGGATCGGCAGGCGCCTGCTCGACGATCACCTACGCGCTGGCCGCTGGTGGGGCCGAGATCGACGCCGTCTGCGGCGGTGGCCAGGTGGTCAGCCGGACCCACATGGTGTTCACGGGCAATGTCCAGTCCGCCTACGCCGTCGATACGCACAACAACCTGGCCGTCGCCGGAAAGCCGCCGATCGTCAGCGACCTTCACGCCGCGTTCCGCTTCGCAGGTCCCTGCCCGCCGGGACGCGCGGCGGACGACGTCAACTAGGCGGTCCAAGGGGCCTCGAAATGCCATCTCGAACCGCATCCTGCTGCTGCGGGCAGCTTGGCATCGAAGTCGAGGGCGAGCCGCTGGGCGTCGGGGTCTGCCATTGCCTTGCCTGCCAGCGGCGGACGGGCAGCGTCTTCGCCGCGCTCGCGGTGTTCGCCGCGCCTTACAAAGTCACCGGCGAGGCGACCGAGTACGTGCGCTCAGGCGACCAGGGCGCGCGGTTCAGGTTCCGCTTCTGCCCGGTCTGCGGCTCGACGGTGTTCCACACCGAGGAAGGCTTCGAAAGCCGGTCGGTGAGCGTCGCGGTCGGCGCCTTGGCCGACCCGGGGTTCCCGCCGCCGCAGGTCTCGGTCTACGAGCGCCGCCGTCGCTGCCGGCGGGCATAACGCGGTTCGAAACCGACCCCCCCGACTAGCAGTCGCGTCCGCCTAAGACGGGTTCCGGGCGTAGGCGCAGTTGGCCCCGCCGCCGTCCTTCTGCGCGACGCCGTTCGGGTCGATCGTGCAGCGGACCTTGTAGATCCCCCGGTACATCGTGCCCGCTGCGCCGTCGGGCTGCACGCCCATCTCGGCCAGGGTCGCGAAGAACTCGTGAGCGCTCCGCCCCGTGAGGTGGATCGTCTGCGCGCCGAAGGTCAGGTCGCAGGCGAAGGCGGTGATGTCGACGTTGCCGGCGCGGCAGAGGATCGTGTCGACAGCGACGTCGATCTTGCCGGCGCTGGACGAGGCGGTGTCCCCGCTGAAGAGCTGGGCGAGCACCGTCTTCTGAGCGGCGCTCAGCTGCGGAGACTCGCCCCCGACGATGGCGGCCAGCGCGAGCGCGCCATACCCTTCCGCCGATTGCGCATGCGCCGACCCGGCGGCCAGCACCAGCGCGACGGCCAAAGCCCAGGTTCTCATTCGACCCTCCGACTGATGCGTTGCCCCCTTAGAGCACCTTCCGCGCCGAGCGCGAACCCGACGGCCCGCCACCCGCGACAGCATTGACGTAACGATCGTTCCATGTAACGGTCGTAACATGAATAGACCGGTCGATCAGGCAAGGCGCGCCGAGCTGCTCGACAGGGTGGTCGAGCACGTGCTCACCACCGGCGTCAGCACGTTCACGCTCAGGCCGCTGGCGGCTGCGGTCGGGACGAGCGCGCGGATGCTCGTGCATCACTTCGGCAGCCGCGAGGCCCTGGCCGAGGCGGTCGTGCTGGCGGTCGAGCAGCGGCTGGTGGCGGCGATCGGCGACCTCGTTGCGACAGGCCCGGTCGAGGCGATCCGCCAGATGTGGGCGGCCACGCGCAAGCCCGAGATCGCGCCGCTCGTGCGGGCGGTTTTCGAGGTCTGGGGCGCAGCGCTGGTCCAGCCGGAACGGCATGGGGCGTTCCTGGAGCGGGTTTTCACGCCCTGGCGCGACGGTCTGGCCGCCGCGCTGGAGGCCGATGGCGCGCCGCACGACGAGGCGATCGGGACAGCGACACTCATGCTCGCCGCCTTCAACGGGCTGCAGCTCGCCCGCCTCAGCACCGGCGAGGACGCGACCGCAACCAAGGCGCTTGAGCTCCTGCTCGCGCGCATCAACCCGACCCCGACGCATTGAGGAGCCGACCGATGAGCCCTGTCACGTCTCCACCTGCCGACCCGGCGCCGCGGTTCGCCATGCTGGGTTTTGCGGCCTGGGCGGTCGCCACGGTCGCGATCAGGCTGGCGCCGACGGCGGCGCTGCGACCGCCTCTGCCTGTGGCGATCGTCGCCCTGGCGGTGAGCCTTCTCGGATTGGCCGCGCTGATCCGCCTTATGCTGCGGCGCGTGGCGCGTCACGATCGCGCCCGCGCCATCGCGGCCTTCGTCGTGCCAGGGATGCTGGGCGACGGCCTGACCACCGCCTGCTATGCCGCCATCTTCCCGAACCTGCCCGCCGGCGGCCAGGGCATGTTCGGCGCGCTGATGCTGGCCGGCTATGCCGTCATGCTGGCCGTCGGCGTCGCGGACGCCGCGCGCCGGGAACCGCTGCAGCCGATCGAGGGGTGACCCCGCCGCCGCACGGCCGCGCGGGCCAGCGCGTTAACCAATCCAAAAACGACGCGGGCGCACCGTGGGCGATCCTGATTCCGCCTGACGGAGCCCGCGTCTGCACTCGAAGTCCGCCAGAAACGCCCAGGTGCTCGCCCTGCTCGCGGCGGTCAGCCTCACGGCATGCGCGACCCACGGTCTCGAGCCGCTGGCCGGGACGGGAGAGCGGACGGGCTCGATGCGGCCGTACGAGGTCGGCGGCCAACGCTATGAGCCGCACGTCTACAGTCACTACGACGAGACAGGCCTCGCTTCCTGGTACAGCTATCCGCCGCGCACCCGGCGGACGGCGGACGGCGAGTGGTTCGACGCCCGCGCGCTGACGGCGGCGCACAAGACACTACCCCTGCCCTCCCTGGTCGAGGTGACCAACCTGGACAACGGGCGGCGGATCGAGGTGCGCGTCAACGATCGCGGACCGTTCGTCGCCGGGCGGATCATCGACCTGTCGCGGGCGGCCGCCGATCGCCTGGGATTCACCGGCCAGGGCACCGCGCATGTGCGGGTGCGCCTGATCGGGGTGGCGGACTCCGCCCAGAACGCGCTCGCGGCCGTCGACCCCGATCCGCTCGCCGGGCTCAGAGGCGAGGAAGGCCTGGGGCTCCGCGGCCGGCTTTAGGCCGGCGCGACCCCCCAAGCTTCCGCAGGCGACGACCGCGGCGGTCGCCGCTTCCGGTTCAGACGTCCAGTTCCGTGGACACGCCGCGCGCGATGATGTCTGAGACCGGCTTGGCGCGCAGGTCGGCGACCAGCGCCTGCACCTTGGCGTCCTTCTCCAGTTTCTCGCTCAGCGCGCCAAACGCCGTCCAACTGGCGCTTTCGATGATCACGCTGACGGTCAACGGATTGCCGCCGTAAGCCTGAGAGACCACGCGAACCTTGCCGCCGTGGCCCTCGACCATCTTCTTCAACTTCCCGATCGCGGCGAGGTAATCCGCAAGCTTGCCATCCCGCACCCGTGACGTGGTCACGCTCAATACTGCAGCCATCTTCATCTCTCCGGTGGAATTGATTGTAGTTCAATGACCTGGATCGGAGCCAACTTAGCTGCTCACCACCCGGGTGAGCGCTGACTATACACCTCGACCACACGGTTTCAATCGTGATTAATCCTGACTATGGAACCTAAGGACGATCTGAATGCCTCGGCAATCATGCGGGGAATGCTATTTTTACTGGAGATCACGAAACATGTGAGCCGCTGCGACAGGACGCCACGTCGGTCTGAAGACGAGCTTAACCATTCTGGCCGATGTTGGAGACCTTGTCGGGCGGTAACCAGATGACGGCGCCAGAGCGCAAGGCGAAGGATGAGGCCTTTGGCGTCGAGCTTTCGACGGCGGTCTTCGATCGCGCGACCCGCATCGCCCGGAGCATGTTCGCCGGCGCCGACGCGACCATCGTCCTGATGCAGGACGGCAACGTCTGGCGAAACCGCAATCGCGACCTGCCCGACCACGACGAAGCGGCCGAAATCGTGATGGCCTCGCGCGAGCTCCTGTGGGTCGAGGACGGACGAACCGACCCGCGCTTCGCCGACAACCCCCTCGTCACCGGGCCGCCGTACCTGCGCCTTTACGTCGGCGCCCCAATCAAGCTCGAAGATGACTCCTGCCCAGGCGTGCTGGCCGTGGGTGGCCAAGAGCCGCACGCCTTCAACGCCGGCAAGGCTGCGCGCCTCTGCGACCTGGCGGACTTCGTCGCCGATGAGTGGGCGCGCGCGCAGGCGGCGCACGCCAAGGTCCAATCGGCCAACGCGCTGGTCGAGGCGCTCGAGCGCACGGCGCGCTCGGAAGAGCGGCTGAACCTGGCGCTGGCGCTGGCCGACCTGCACGTCTGGGAGCTGGACTACGTCCGCCGCGAGCTGATCAAGGCCGGCGCCGAGGACACCTTCTTCGAGCGCCCGCAGACCTATCAGGACCTCTATCGGGACATCTACGTGACGATCGATCCTCGCGACCGCGATGCCGTGCGCGCCGCCTGGGACCGCCACGTCAACGAGGGCGCGCCCTACCGTCCCGAATATCGGGTCGACCGAGCGGACGGGAAAGAGGTCTGGGTCGAGAGCTCGGTCAAGTTCTTCGCAGACGAGAGCGGGCGTCCGCTTCGCCTCGTCGGCGCGATGCAGAACATCACCGCGCGCAAGGCCGCCGAGCGAGAGCTGGTGCAGGCCAAGGACGACGCGGAGGCCGCCAACCGGGCGAAGAGCACGTTTCTCGCCACCATGAGCCACGAAATCCGCACGCCGCTGAATGGGGTGCTTGGCATGGCGCAGGCGATGGCGGCGGACGAGCTTTCGCCGTCGCAGCGCGAACGGCTGGACGTGATCCGTCAGTCGGGCGAGACGCTGCTGGCCATCCTGAACGACGTGCTCGACCTCTCGAAGATCGAGGCGGGCAAGCTGGAGCTGGAAGCTGGCCGCTTCGACCTGGCGGAACTGGCCGAAAGCGTCGTTGCAGCCTTCAGCGCGGTGGCCGAAGAGCGGGGCCTGGCCTTCGAGCTCGCAATCGAACCGAGGGCCAAGGGCGTCTATGCCGGCGATCCGACGCGCGTGCGGCAGGTCCTGTTCAATCTGGTCTCCAACGCCTTGAAGTTCACCGAGCGCGGTGGCGTCTCGGTTGCGATCGGTCGTCCCGACCGGGCGTTGACGCTTAAGGTGCGGGACAGCGGCATCGGCATTCCCGAGGAGAAGCTGGCGCAGCTCTTTGAGAAATTCGAGCAGGCGGACACGACCACGACGCGCCGGTTCGGCGGCACCGGGCTTGGGCTCGCAATCTGCCGCGAGCTGGTGGAATTGATGGGCGGCGACATCGCGGCCGAGAGCGTCCCGGGCGAGGGGGCGACGTTCACCGTGCGCCTGCCGCTGAAACGCATGCGCGAACGACGCGCCGCCGCCGGCGCCGCCAGGCCCGCCCCGGTTGCGCCCAACCGCAAGCGCAAGGTTCAGCCGGCCGCCATCCGCGTGCTGGCGGCGGAGGACAACGCGGTCAACCAGATGGTGCTGAAGGCGCTGCTCGATCAGGTTGGCGTCGATCTGACCATGACCGGCGACGGGGCCGCAGCGGTCGCCGCCTGGGAGTCGGGCGCCTGGGACCTGATCCTTATGGACGTGCAGATGCCCGTCATGGACGGCCCGACCGCGACCAGGGCGATCCGCGCGCGCGAAGCGGCGACCGGGCGGCGACGCACGCCCGTCCTCGCGCTCACCGCCAATGCCATGTCGCACCAGGTCGAGGGCTACCTCGCCGCCGGCATGGATGGCTTCATCGCCAAGCCCATCGAGATCGCCCGCCTGTTCGCCGCAATCGAGGAAGCGCTGGCCTCCGATGAGCCCGAGGCGCTCTCAGCCTGAGGCCGTGGCGCTCATGATCCTCCCCCGCTGGGAGGTGTCCCCTTTACATAGTAGGCGCGGCTTAGCGGACTCCGCGAGCGCCCGGCGAACCGCCACTCTCGTAGGCTCATTTACGCGCACGCCAGAACCAGATCGCGGACTTCATGGAGATCGCGGGCGACAAAGACGCAGAGCGTGCAAATGTCCTCTGTTGGTTCGAGCAGATCGGGCACCATTACGGTCATCATGCCAGCCGCCGACGCCGAACGAACGCCGATGTGCGAGTCTTCGAGGGCCAGACATAACCGAGGTTCGACGCCAAGCCGCTCGGCGGCTTTCAGAAAAGGATCGGGTGCAGGTTTGCCCTTTTCGTAGTCGCCACGGCAGATGATCTCGTCGAAACGATCCATCAGACTGTGCGAGGTCAGGTGATGCTCGACGGTCGTTCGAGATGACGAAGTGGCGATTGCGCGCGGCAGCCTGAACTGGTCCAGGAATTCCAGCAGTTCAGGGACTCCTGGCTTTAAGGTGAGCTTATTTTCGGCGATCAGCCAGAAATGGCGTCTCCAATTCGCGTGGAAATCGTCAAAAAGGAAATCCTCGCCGAAGTGCGATAGAAATAGACCCCTGCATTGCGACCGTCGCACGCCGATCGACTTGCTGAAAAGCTCGTCCGTGACCTCGTGCCCACCTTCGGCGGCAGCAGAAAGAAGGGCCTCCTGCCAGAGAGATTCGGTATCGAACAGCAGGCCGTCCATATCGAAGATCACGGCGCTTGGGCGATAAGGCAATGTCATGCCGTGCCTCTTTTAAGCAACCACCCATCGCGCCACAAACAAGAGCAGCGCACGTTCGTCGGCCGTCATCGGTCGGCAAGCAGAACCCAGGTCACTCCTGGAACGGGCCGGCATCGCTCCCCTCCCACCGCGCGACGCGCGGTCCTCCTCCCCCGACGGTGGAGGACTAAGGCGGGGAGAGGATCTTGCCGAGTTGCTGCATCAGTTGGCCGTAGCGGACGTAGTCGCCGGCGGCATACGCCTGCTGCATGTCGTGGAACACCGTCTGCGCCTGCTTGAGCTGATCGTCAGTCACGCCGGGCGGCGCGGGCTGGCCAGGCTGGCCGGGCGGCGGCGCTGGGCCGCCGACCACCAGATCTTCCGCCGCGCTCAGGCTGTCCGCCCATTCGATCCGACGGTCGTCGGGCATGAGCTGTCCGAAGACGACGCGGGCGAGCGTCGGAATCCCGGTCTGCTCGGCCTCGATGTAGATGGGCTCGATCGCCACCAGCTGGCCGCCGGCGAGCGGCAGGATGATGAGATTGCCGCGGATCACATGCGACCCGTGCTGGTCCCAGAGCGTCAGGTCGCCCGAGAAGCGGCTGTCCGAATTGATCCGCGACTCGACCTGCGCCGGGCCGTCGACGAACCGCCCCTTGGGAAACCGGAACGCCACCAGCTTGCCGTAGTTGTCGCCATCCGACCGGCCGGCGAGCCATCCCGCCATCTGGTTCTTGCCGGCCACCGACAGCGGAAGCATCAGCATGAATTCCGGGGCCGGCGATCCCGGCATCTGGGCCGTCACATAGTAAGGCTGAACCTCGATCTCGCTGTTGAGATAGAGCTCGCGCGGCACCTCCCAGCGATCCTCGCGGTTGTAGAAGGTGGTTGGGTTGGTCATGTGGTAGGTGCCGTACATCTCGGCCTGGACGGTGAAGAGATCCTCCGGATAGCGAACGTGGCGGCGGAGATTGTCGGGCATCGCGCTGCGGTCCTTAAACAGGTCCGGCAGCATCTTGCGGTAGGCTTTGATGATCGGGTCGTCGGGCGCAAACACGTAGAAGGTCACCGAGCCGTTGTAGGCGTCGACCACCGCCTTGACCGAATTGCGAAGGTAATTGGTGTCGTGGAAGGCGTCGACCGAACCCTGGTAGGTCTCGCTGTACGGGTAGTTCGCCGAGCTCGTGTAGCCGTCGAGGATGTAGGCGTAGTGGTCGCCGTCGGCGACGATGTAGGGGTCGTGGTCGAAGGTGATGAACGGCGCCAACCGCTGCACCCGCTCGACGACATTGCGGCGGATCAGGACCCGACTCTGAGGCGCAAAATAGTCCGACAGGAAGAGCCGTAGGCCGTCGAACTCGTGGGCGACGACGAGCTTGCGCCATAGGCTCGACAGCGGAATCCCGCCCGTGCCGCCGTAGACGGTCTCGGCGTTCGCGTCGCCGCGCGGGAAGTCGAACTCCTTTTCGGTGGTGTGGACGTAGACCCGGTCGTTCGTCTGCAGGCCGTAGTAGAGCTCGCCGTGCGTCACCGCGAGCCCGTCCTTGGCCTGGATCGGGATGTCGTGCGCCCAGAGCACCGGATTGCCCCGGGCGTCGATCTCGTTGACCGGGACGGCGACGATGCCGTAGCCGTGGGTGTACTTCAGCGCCAGGTTGACCCACACCTGGGCGGGCGGGGGCAGCTTGGTGACGTCGAGCTCGCGCGCGGTGATCATCACCTGCCGCTCGACGCCGTCGATCAGGTAGCGGTCGATGTCGACGCCGCTGAACGCGTAGTAGGGCCGGAGCCCTTGGGTCTGCTGCAGCTGCGGCTCGAGCGCGCGCCAGTCCCAGATGCGCGCGTCGCGCAGCGTGGCGGCGCTCTTGTCGAGGTCGTCGCGGGTCATCGGCGTGGCCGAGACGTCGAACTCCTGCTCCTGCATGTCCGGCCCCTGAAGCCCATAAGCCGTCCGCGTGCCGGCGATGCTGCGCAGGAGGTAAGGCTGCTCGAGAGTGATCTGATTGGGGCCGACATAGAGCCGCTCGACGACCGCAGGCAGGATCGTCGCGGAGAGATAGACGGCGGCGAACACGACGAGCGGCGCCACCCAGTGCGAGCGCCGGGTGAAGAGCCAACCGCGCAGGCGCGGCATGACCGCCGCGGCCGCCAGTCCGACGGCGGCGGCGGTCCAGGCGGCGATGACTCCCGCATAGGCCGGAAGCCACAGGTGGGTGTCGATCCAGGACGCGCCGGCGACGACCGCCGAGTGGCCGTCGATGACCAGGTGATAGCGGCCCAGAAAGCGGAGCGCCGCACAGCCGAGGCAGAAGAGGGCGCCCAACACGAACCCCTGCACGAGCCAGTGATCCCAGGCGGCGTGACGGGCGGCGAGCACCTTCACGTCGACGGGGCCGACGTCAGCCGCGTTGTCCTCGACCAGGGCCAGGCGGGGGCGGCGGCTGCCCCAGGGCATCGGCGTCGCCGGCCGCAGAAGCGGCCGCAGGTAGAGGGGCAGGCCGACCGCGGCCCAGGCCAAGAGCGTGATGACGAGCAGCGTCATCGCCAGGCGCACGACGCCCTCGTAGAACGGCAGCTCGAGCAGATAGAACGACAGGTCCTTGCCGAAGACCGGGTCGGTCACGCCCGACGGAGTCGCGCCGAGGAACGCCGTCAGCGGCGTCCAGAGACCCGCGGCGCCCGATGCGACCAGCGCCGAAACGACGAAGCCGGCGATCCATGGCGCGCTGGGCGGCAGGCTGCCGGCCTGCCGGCTGGAGAGCCTGAGATTGAACGCGACAAACAAACCGCCGAGGACGAAGACGGTGGCGAAGATGGCCGCCTGCAAGCCGAGCGCGAACCAGAACCTATGCTGTTGACCGAGCTCGGCGAACCAGTAGTTCTCGAGCGAGATCCGGAACGTCGTTTCGAGCACGATGATCGCGAGCAGCGCCGCGGCGATGTAAGCCAGGTCCCGGTAGAGGCGATGGAGCATGGTGAGCGACAGCGGTCCGCCGCGGTAGCGCAGGACCGTCCGCACCAGCGGGATCGCCGCGATGGCGACCAGGATCAGATAGCCCAGCACGAACATGAGACGCCCCCCCGCGGTCTCGCGCCGCACGCCCGTTTGGAGCGCCGCGAAGACACCTCTCGGGCGAATTCAGCTTGGCGAGCGAAACCCTTGGGCGTCAAGCGGCTGTCGCTGCGCGATGGCGGGCGCACCTGTCTTGTCGCCGCGCGCCGGTGCAGTATTGCACGTCTTCGTGCGAGCCGACGGCTTGAAGCGGGCAGGATCGATGGCGGCAGCGGAGACTTTGGCGGCGGAGGCGCAACCGGAGGCGGAGACGCCCACGGCGCTTTCGGCGGCGGCGCGCCTTCGGATCATCGCCTATTTCGGCGGCCTCATCGTGCTGATGGGCTTTCCGAGCAACATCATCGGCGTGCCCATCGGCTTCTTTCTGAAGAACAAGCTGCACCTGGCGGCGCATCAGGTGGCGATCTTCGGGCTCATCTCGTCCATTCCGGTCTATTTCGCGGTCGCCTTCGGCTTCGTGCGCGACGTCTGGAGCCCCTTCGGCCGGGGCGATCGCGGCTACCTCGTCCTGTCCGGAGCGTTCGGAGCCGCGCTGGCCGCCGGCTTCGCCTTCGCCGCGCCGACCTACGCAGCCCTGATGGCCGCTTCGCTGCTTTTGGCAGTGTGCGGTCTGTTCCTGCGCAGCGCGCAGCGCGGCCTGATGGCGACCATGGGCCAACAGCATGTCATGACCGGCCAGGTCGCCGCGGCAGCCAACACCTTCGACAGCCTACCGACGATCGTAGGGCTGTTGGCGGGCGGCCTGGTCTCCAACATCATGGAGGGCGACAGGGCGGGCGACGGCGCCCGCATGTTCTTCCTGGTCGCCGCCGCCTTCCTGGGCGCGATCGGGCTCTATGGCCTGCTGCGGCCGCGCGTGGTGTTCGACAACGTGCACCGCGAGCTCAAGCCGACGGCTCGCCTGCGCGACGACCTGATCCGGCTTGTTCGGCATGCGCCGATCTACCCGGCGCTGCTGATCTGGCTGCTCTGGCAGTTCGTTCCCGGGTTCGGGACACCGCTGCAGTATTTTCTTCAGGATTCGCTGAAGTTCAGCGACCTTCAGTACACGATCTGGTTCGCTCTCTACTACAGCGGCGGAATCCCAGGCTTCATTCTCTACGGCTTTCTCTGCCAGCGTTTCGCACTCCGGACCCTGTTATTCTGGGGCGCCCTCGCCGCGACTCCGATGATGCTGCCGCTGCTGGTCATCCACGGGCTGAGCGGCGCCTTGGTGATCGCACCGACCATGGGTGGGCTTGCGGGGGTCGGCAGCGCGGCGATATTCGACCTGATCATCCGCTCGTGCCCGAAGGGCCTGCAGGGCTCGATGCTGATGGCGGTCACCGGCGTGCTCGCCGTCGACGGCTCGCTGGGCGACGTGCTTGGCACCAGCCTCTACGACCACTTCCACGACTTCACCGTCTGCGTGATCGCGATGACCATAACCAACGCGCTCATCCTGCCGGCGATTCTGCTCATCCCTCGCGAAGTGATCTCGACCCCCGACGGCGTGGCGCCGCCCGCTGAGCCCGAGGGCGCCCCGTCATGACGCTTTCCGCCGACGAAGCCGCACAGCTTGCCGCCCGCGTGCTGCAAGCGCGCTATCCCGAGGCGCAGGCGGGGTTCGCGGCGGGGTCGTTCGTGCGCGGAGGGGCGACGGCGGCCTCCGACCTCGACCTCGTGGTGCTTTTCGCCGCGCTGCCGAACGCCTGGCGGGAGTCCTTCGTCTTCGAGGGCGTCCCGGTCGACGCCTTCGTCCACGACCCGGAGACGCTGCGCGCGTTCATGCAGAAAGACGTCGACGCCGGGAAACCGGCCATGCTGACCATGCTGCGCGAGGCGCGGATCGTGGGGCCGAACCCGGACGCCGCGGCGCCGCTGCGCGCCGAGGCCGAGGCTATTTACGCACGAGGGCCGCCGCGGTTCGACGATGAGACCATGGGGCTCTGGCGCTACACGATCAGCTCCCGGCTCGAGGATCTCGAGGACCCACGGCCCTGGCCGGAGATCGTGGCCACCGGCGCCTGGCTGTACGCGTCGCTGGCCGACTTCATCCTCCGCGTCAACGGCCGCTGGGCGGGGACCGGCAAGTGGGTTCCGCGCACGCTCGCCGACTACGATCCAGCGGTGGAGGCACGGTTCAGCGCGGCGTTCGCGGCCCTGTTCGAGCGCCGCGACCCGGCGCCGGTGATCGCCTTCGGCGAGCACACCCTTGCCCCCTTCGGGGGCCGTCTCTTCGCCGGCTACGCCGCCAAGGCCAGGCCGGAGGAGCGGGTCAAGGCCAACCTCGATCAAACCATGAAGGACGCGAAGCAAGCAGGCTAAAGCGCGCGGCCGAGCTTTCACCCTTTGTGTCCTTCGTGTCCTTGGTGGTTGAATTGCGACGCTCCCGCCAGCGCGGGCGCCAACCGGACGAGGACGCGATGGCGGGCACGGAGGCGCTGAGGCGCGCCAGGGATTTCCTGATCGAGAATCGCACGGACTACGCGAAGGCGTATGCGGGCTTCGCGTGGCCGACGTTCGAGCGGTTCAACTTCGCGCTCGACTGGTTCGACGTGATCGCGCGCGAGCGGGACGGCGAAGCGCTGCGCATCCTCTCCGACGACAAGCCGGCCGAGGTCTGGAGCTACAGCGCCCTCTCCGCCGCCTCCAACCGGCTGGCGAATTTCCTGCGCGCCAACGGCCTGAAGCGCGGCGAGGCGCTGCTGCTCATGCTCGGCAACGAGGCGCCGCTCTGGGTCGCGCTCCTGGCGGCGATGAAGCTGGGCGCTGTGGTGATCCCGACCTCGACGCTGCTCTCCGGCAGCGAGCTTAACGACCGGCTGACGCGCGGGGCCGTGCGCTTGGTGATCGCCGCCGCCGACCTCGCCGGCCGCTTTCCGGAAGGCGACTGGACCGGCGTCGCGGTCGGCGGACGCGCCGACGGCTGGCTGCCTTACGACGACGCGGCCCAGGCGTCCGCCGATTTCGCCCGCGACGCGGAGACGAAGGGGAGCGACCCGCTCCTGCTCTACTTCACCTCCGGCACCACCTCGCGGCCGAAGCTCGTGCTGCACAGCCACGTCTCCTACCCCGTCGGCCACCTGTCGACCCTCTACTGGCTGGGCCTGCAGCCCGGGGATCGTCACCTCAACATCTCATCGCCCGGCTGGGCCAAGCACGCGTGGAGCTGCGTGTTCACGCCGTGGCTGGCCGAGGCGAGCGCTGTGGTGCTCAACCAGGCGCGCTTCGACGCCGGGGGCGCGCTCGCCCACATCCGCGACAACGCCATCACCACCTTCTGCGCCCCGCCGACGGTCTGGCGGCTCTTGATCCAGCACGATCTGGGGACGCGCCCGCCGGCGCTGCGCGAGCTGATCAGCGCCGGTGAGCCGCTGAATCCCGAGGTGATCGAGCAGGTCAGCGAGGCGTGGGGTCTCCTGATCCGCGACGGCTACGGCCAGACCGAGACCACCGCCCAGGTCGGCAACACGCCCGGCCAGCCGATCGCGCCCGGGGCGATGGGCCGCCCCCTGCCCGGCTACCGCGTCGTCGTCGACGGCGAGGGCGACGAGGGCGAGATTTGCCTGCCGCTCGGCGAGGACCGGCCGCTCGGCCTGATGCAGGGCTATTGGAAGGACGGCGCGCTCGAGCCGCTTGAGGGCGGCTTGTATCGGACGGGCGACGTGGTGAGCCAGGCGGCCGATGGGGTCCTGACCTACGTCGGCCGCGCCGACGACGTGTTCAAGGCCAGCGACTACCGCATCAGTCCCTTCGAGCTGGAGAGCGTCTTGATCGAGCACCCGGCCGTGGCCGAGGCCGCCGTCGTCCCCTCCCCCGACCCGATGCGGCTCGCCTTCCCGAAAGCATTCGTCGTGCTGGCCGCCGGCGCCGCGCCGAACGCGGAGACCGCCCAGTCCATCCTCGCCCATGCCCGCGAGCGCCTTGGCCCCTTCAAACGCGTGCGCCGCCTCGAGGTGTTCGACCTGCCGAAGACCATCTCGGGCAAGATCCGCCGCGTCGAGCTGCGGGCTCTCGAGGCTGACCGCCGCCGCGACAACGTCCGCGCCGAGCTCGAGTGGTGGGAGGAGGACTTCCGGTAGTCGGCGCCCTTGAACCAGTCGGGCGGCGGTGACGTAAATGGGTCGTCGGATAGCTTGGCCGGGAGGGACAATAATGGGCAAGCTCAGTGCTTTGGCGGCGGTGGTCGCCTTGATCGCGGCGTCGGCGCGAGCCGAGGCGGTCGCGCCCGTGCTCACGCGGCCGTCGCCCATGCCGCCCGCGTTGATGGACGGTCGCGTCGCCCACGACGGCGCCAAGATCTGGTTTGAGACCTTCGGCAGCGGCCCGCCGGTGATCCTGCTGCACGGCGCCGGCGGCGACAGCGACAACTTCGGCGACCAGGTTCCCGCCCTGATCGCCAGCGGCCATCGCGTGATTGCCATCGACAGCCGCGCGCAAGGCCGCAGCACATGGGACGGCCGCCCGTTGAGCTATGAGCAGATGGCCTCGGACGTCATCGCGGTGATGGACGCGCTGAGCATCCGCAAGGCGGCTGTGGTGGCTGGAGCGACGGGGCGATCCTCTCGCTCATCATCGCCATGCAGCATCCCGAGCGGGAGACCCGCATCTTCGCCTTCGGCGCCGACATGGACGTCAAGGGCCTTGCGCCCGACTGGATGTCGAAGCCCTTCGCCGGCCAGGCCATCGCATGGGCGAAGGAGGACTACGCGCGTCGGTCGCCCACGCCGGGCGACTTCGACCGCGTGTTCGCCGCCATCGGCACGATGGCCGAGACCCAGCCCAATTACACGGCTGCGGATCTTGCCGGCATCCACGGTCCCGTCATCGCCATCGTCGACGGCGACCAGGAGGAGCTGATCCTGCCGGCGCACACGCGCTACCTCGCCCGGACCATTCCGCATGCGAAGCTGATCCTGTTGAAGGGGGTCGGCCATGGCGCCCCGATCCAGGACCCGGCACAGTTCAACGCAGCGATGATCCACTTCCTGGATGGTCGCTATGGCCGCCGGCGGACGGAACCGGTCGTGTCCCGAGCCTTCTTCGCGGTTAGACTGCGACAATGAACAGGGAGGCTCCGATGCTAGCGGTCTTGCGCGCGCCGACGCGCGAATACGTCACCGCCACCATGGACTGCCATCGTTGGGACGGGTTTGCGCCGCGCCCCGATGACATCGTGGTCGCCACCTACCCCAAGTGCGGCACCACCTGGACCCAGCGGATCGTCGATTTGCTTGTCTTCCAGTCGCCCGATCCCCGACCGTTCCTGCAGAGCTCGCCCTGGCTGGACGCGACCTTCTTCGCGCCGATCGAGGCGAACCTCGCCGCCCTGGACGCGCAGACCCACCGGCGGTTCGTCAAGTCGCACATGCCGTTCGACGCGCTGCCCGTCTACGAGGGCGTGAAGTACATCCACGTGGCGCGCGACGGCCGCGACGCCTGCATGTCGTTCCACAACCACATGCTGGGCTTCAAGCCGGAGATCCGCGCGGCGATCCTCGCCCGCGCGCCCGACGTGGGGACGGAGCCGACCGAGCGCATGATGGAGACGCCCGGAGACCCGCGGGCCTTCTACCTGCAATGGATCGGCGAGGCGGAAGCCGACGGCGGCGCCGACGTCTCCTTCTTCGACTTCGAGACGACCTACTGGCGCGAGCGGCGCGAGCCCAACCTGTTGCTCGTTCACTACGCCGACCTGAAGGCGGACCTGGCCGGCGAGATGCGCCGCATCTCGGAATACCTGGAGATCGAAACGCCCGAGCGTCTGCTGCCGGCGCTGGCGCGCGCGGCAAGCTTCGAGACGATGAAGGCGCAGGGCGACGAGATGATGCCCGAGCTGCACATGGCCTTCGACCGGGGCGCCGACCGCTTCATCAACAAGGGAGTGAACGGGCGCTGGAAGGACGTGCTGACCGCGGACGACCTCGCCCGCTACCACGCCCTCGTCGCCGCCAAATTCACCCCCGCCCAAGCGGCGTGGACGGAGCACGGGCGGCTGGTGGCGGGGGATCCGCGGGCGCTCTAACAACCGCGCGTCACATCAGCGAGGCGGCCTGACAACGTCGCCTCGCACGCACTACATCAACCTCGCCGTGCGCCCGCGGCAGCCCGATGCCCGGAGCCCCGCCCATGACCAACCCCTCCGCCTACCCCCTCAGCGATCGCAGCGTGAACCGCATGGGCTATGGGGCGATGCAGCTGGCCGGGCCGGGCGTGTTCGGGCCGCCGAAGGATCGTGCGCAGGCGCTCGCCGTGCTGCGTGAGGCGGTGGCGCGCGGGGTCAATCACATCGACACCAGCGACTACTACGGCCCCCACATCACCAACCAGCTGATCCGCGAGGCGCTTCATCCCTACCCCGACGACCTGGTGATCGTGACAAAGGTCGGCGCGTTCCGCGGCGACGACGCCTCGTGGAATCCGGCGCATGCGCCCGCCGATCTCGTCAAGGCGGTGCACGACAACCTGCGGAATCTGGGTCTGGACGCGCTGCACGTCGTCAACCTGCGCGTCGGCGGCCTCCAGGGGCCGGCCGAGGGGTCGGTCGAGGAGGGGTTCGCCACGCTGGCGGACCTGCAGCGGCAGGGCCTGATCCGCCACCTGGGCCTGAGCAATGTGTCGTCGGTCCAGGTCGAAGAAGCGCGCCGCATCGCGCCGGTGGTGTGCGTCCAGAACATGTACAACGTGGCCCGGCGCGGCGACGACCCGCTGGTCGACGAGCTGGCCGGCAAGGGCATCGCTTACGTGCCGTTCTTCCCGCTCGGCGGTTTCTTTCCGCTGCAGTCGGCGATCCTCTCGGATGTGGCCGCGAGGATCGGCGCGACGCCGATGCAGGCGGCGCTCGCCTGGTTGCTGCGCCGTGCGGCGAACATCCTTCTTATCCCCGGCACGTCGTCGCTCGCCCATCTGGACGAGAACCTGAGGGCCGCCGAGATCACGCTGTCGGGAGAGGCGCTGGCCGAGCTCGACGCGATCGGCGTGGTGGGCGCGAGCGCCTGACTCCGCAGCCTGGGCGAGACCTAGGCGCTACAGCTCCAGCGGATGCAGTTGGGCCACGCGCTGAGGCTCTCGGCGCCAGATGTCGGAGGCGTCGACGTAGAGCTCGATGCCGTTCCCGTCCGGGTCCTCGAAGTAGAGCGACTTGGTGACCTCGTGGTCGACCGGCTTGAACGCGATGCCGGCGGCCTCGAGCTTGGCCTTCGCCTCGCGGAGTTCAGCGAGATCATCGCCGATCTTGAAAGCGACGTGGTGCAGGCCGACGGCGGTATCGGCGCGCGTCGAGCCCGCGCCGCTGACTTCCATCACCGCGAAGTCGTGATGGTTGCCGAGGGTGAAGAACGTCATCTTCATGCCGTCTTCGTCGAAGCGGGCGCAGACGGGCAAGCCGAGCAGATCCCCATAGAACTGTTCGGCGCGCGCGCAGTCGGTCACCTTGAGCACGGCATGGCCGAGCGACTTGATCTGCATGGGTTTCCCCCTCGCAAGGTTTCCGGGCCGAGACTACGCTCCCGACGCCGGGAGTCCAATCAACCCAGGACTTTGGCCATCGCGCCAGAACAGGCGCTAACCGCGCGCTAGGGAGACCGCATGACGTTTCCGCCGTCCGATGCCGAGCGCCGCAGGTTGAGCGTGCGCCTACTGGGTTACTTGCGCGCCTTGGCGGAGCGGCGGCCAAACAGCGAGCGGGTCGGGCCTTTCGTCGCCACGTTCGACGACAGCGACGCCAACATCTTCTTCAACTACGCCATTCCCGACCACGGCGCCCGGCCGAGCCCGGGTGAGATCGCCGCGCTGACCGCGCTCTTTCAGGCGCGGAACCGCAAGCCGCGGCTGGAGTACATGACGGACGCCGCGCCGGGGTTGGAGGCGGCGCTGATCGCCGAAGGCTTCAGCGTCGAGGCGCGCTTGCCGACCATGGTGTACACGCCCGGCATGGGCGTAGGCGACGCCTCCGCGGCGGGCTTCGACGTCTTCAATGCGACCCGTGACGAGGATCTCGCCGACGCCGAGCGAGTACAAGCCCAGGCCTTTGGCGGCGTCCCGCAGGGGCCCGACGGCTTCAAGCGCGCGATCGGCCAAGGCGGGATCATCGTTGCCGCGCGCGACAGGACGAGTGGCGTCATCGCCGGCGCCGGCATGGCCACGCCGCCGATCGACGGCATCGCGGAGGTCGCTGGGATCGGGGTGCGCGAGGACTTCCGGCGGCGGGGCGCGGCCGGCGCGATCACCGCGCTCGTGACGCGCATCGCCTTCGAAAACGGCGTGACGCTGGCATGGCTGACGCCTGAGTCTACCGACGCCCAGCGCATCTACGCCCGCGCCGGCTTCGCGGTGGCTTGCGAGGCGCTGCACATCTCGCTCTGACGGGGGCGGTGGCGGCGCCTTGCTTCAGGTGTTGGGATGCAGGCTCGCGCGCGGGGCGTGGCTCAAGAGAAGCCCGAGCCGGCGATCCGGCCGCTCCATCGGCGATCGCATGACCTGGGCTCCCTCAGGCTAGGTCTTGCCGGACGCATCCTTCGCCCGCGCTCTCCGCGCCCGACGCGCCTGGCGGTACTCGTGCAGCTGGGCGAGCTGGTTGACGAGCAGGATGAGGTCGAGGGTCACGGTGAACCCGATGACGACGAGGTTGCCGGTGTTCCTCACCTCCTGCGCCACCGCGCGGACGTTGGCGCTGATGCCAGCGACGAGGCCGATGGTCAGGATCACCGTGTAAGTCCGGCCGACATGCTCCTTCATCCATTGGTCGAGACGCCAGGCGGCGTTGGCCAGACCTCCGAACATGACGTCGCTCCCCCCTCTGCTCTTACGCCGCCGGATTAGGAGCCGGGGCGGTTGCCGGCCGCAAGCCCAGACTGGAGGCTGACAGGATGGGGCGACCTGTGCGATGCTTCGCCTCGCCACCCGACCGAACCAAGGGAGACAAGACCATGGCGGACGAGAAGGACAAGGCCGCGGATCCGGCCCCGCAGGAACCCCATCCGGCCAAGGTCGGCCACAAGGACCAGGGCGAAGACGTGACCACCGCCCTGGGAGAGCGCGTCGACGGCGAGATCGCCGACATCGCTGACGGGGACCGGTAGCCGTCACTGCGCGGCGGTCGGCCGCCGAAACGCATCGCGGATGCGCCTAGCGCCGTTCAGTGCGCCGAGATTCGCGCTGCGATCAAACGCGTCCGCGCGGGCCTGAGTGGGCTAAGAGCGGAACTCATCGACCAGGACCAGTTTGCTGGTGGTCGTCTTGTGGCGCAGGGCAAATAGGGTCTGTGCGTCGGGATCGTCCAGGAACGCCTTCGCATTCAGGCGCGCCGGAAATTCGATAATGACCATCCTTTCGGGCGCCCAGTCGCCTTCCATGACGGTCGGCTCGGCGCCCTGAACGATGTATCTCCCGCCGTGCTTTTCGATGAAGGCCGGGATGGAGGAGATGTAAGGCAGGAAGCCCGGAAGGTCATGAATGGACAGGTCGAGAACCAGATAGGCTTTCATCTTCCGCAGGGCGTCAGTTCACGCTCAGGCCGTAGAGTTCGGCGACGTTGTCGTGGCAGATCCAGTTGCGCTCGTCCTCGGAGAGGCCGGCGGTCTGCTCCTCCAGCACGGCCTGGGAGTTCGGCCATGTCGAATCCGAGTGGGGGAAGTCGCTCGCCCACATCAGGCGGCGCACGTTGACCAGGTCCTTGGTCTTGAACGCCACCCAGTCGTCCTGGAAGGTCGTGTAGATGTTGTCGCGGAAGTAGTCCGACGGCATGCGATTCAGGGGCGGCGCCTTCATCCAGTACCGGTGCCGCTTATAGGCGTGGTCCATGCGGTACATGTAGTGGGGCACCCAGCCGGCGTCGGCCTCGACGCAGACGATCTTCAAGCTCGGAAAGCGGTCGAAGACGCCTGAGAAGATCAGCGTCCCCATGATGTCCTGACAGCCGCGGATGATGGACAGGAAGCTGTTGATGCGCGGGCCGCGAGGATTCTGCGCCAGCGTGCCCTGGCGCGTGGTCAGGATGTGGAATGAGAGCGGCAGGCCGAGCTCGACCGCCGTCGCCCAGACCGGGTCGTAGAGCTTGGAGTCGTAGTCCTCGACGGCCGGGTCGCCCGGCATCATCACGCCCTTGAAGCCCATGACATGGACGGCCTTGAGCTCGGCGACACCCTCCTCAGGCGTGCGCATCGAGACCTGGGCGAGGCCGAACAGGCGCTCGGGCGCCTCGGCGCAATAGCCGGCCAGCCAGCGGTTGTAGGCGTCGAAACAGGCCTTCTTGTAGTCGAAGTCGGGGTGGTTGCAGATCAGCATGCCGACGGTGGGATAGATCATCTCGGCGGCGACGCCGTCGAGGTCCTGGTCGGCGGCCCGGTACTTGGGGTCCCAGCCCGAGCGCCAGAGGTCGTCGAAGGCCACGCCGTCTGTGGTGATCTTGGCCGGCTCCTTGCCCGCGGCGGCGAGCAGGCCCAGCGGCACCGGGTTGGGCATCCCGTCCACGACGAAAGCGTCGCCGACGCCCTCGAGCGATTTGATGAACGGCGCGCGGTCTCTGAACTTCGGGTCGATGAAGTCGACGTAGCAATTGGGCGGCTCGGTGATGTGCGAGTCCGCCGAGATCGGCTTCCTGAGCATCGTGGTCCTCTTATCGTCGTTCAGTGAGACTAGAGCACCGGCGGCGACCGTGGTCGACGCCCAATTTGACGGCCAAGCGCGCCAAGGACGCCAAGGATGAGCGGCCTCTTGGCGAACTTGGCGGCCTTGGCGGCCGAAAACCGCGCGTGCAAAGATGCACGCGCGCTTCAGGGGAGAACATGGCGATGGCCGCAGAGCTGCGGACGGTGTTGGGAGGGTTGGCGTTTCCGGAGGGGCCGCGCTGGCGGGACGGGGAGCTCTATTTCTCCGACATGCATTCCGACGAGGTCGTGGCCATGAAGCCGGACGGGTCCAGGCGCACCGTCTACCGACACGGCCAGCCGATATCGGACCTGGGCTGGCTGCCGGACGGGCGGATGCTGGTGGTCTCGATGAACGACCGAAAGCTGATGCGCATCGAAGCCGACGGCCGCGCCGCGTTGCACGCGGCCTTGGGAGGCATCGCCACCGGCACCTGCAACGACATGGTGGTGGACGGCCAAGGGCGCGCCTACGTGGGCAACTTCGGTGTGGGCTACCCTCCGGGGCCCCCGCAGCCGGCGAAGATGGCCAGGGTCGACGCGGATGGAACGACGAGCGTCGCGGCGGAGGACCTTATCTTCCCGAACGGGACGATCATCACACCCGACGGCAAGACGCTGGTCGTTGGCGAGACGTTCGGGGCGCGGCTGACCGCGTTCGACATCGCCGCCGATGGCTCGCTCTCGAATCGCCGCCTCTGGGCGCAGATGCCGCAAGGCGCCGTGCCCGACGGCATCTGCCTGGACGCCGAGGGCGCGATCTGGGTCGCCTCGCCGACGTCGAGCGAGGCGCTGCGGGTGCGCGAGGGCGGCGAGGTGACCGACCGCATCGCGACCGGCCGCGGCTGCTATGCCTGCATGCTGGGCGGCCCCGATCGCAAGACGCTCTACCTGCTCGTCGCCGACACCTCCGACCCCGCCGAGTGCCGCGCGAACAAGACCGCCAGCATCGACGCGGTGGACGTGAGCGCGCCCGGCGCCGGCCTGCCCTAGGCCCCCTCCAGACCACGTCTGCCGCGCCCTCGAATGTCTCCCGGAGGGCGACCGGGGTGTCGCCGAAAAGCTTCGCGGTGGGATATTCGCCGCTGGCGGGCCGGCTCGCGTTGCGTCGGCGCGGGCGCGCGCCTAAAGACCGCGCCGGCCATCGCAACCCCGACTCAAAGGAGCCAACGTGACCGCGCCGTTCACCGAGTCCGCAGCCCTTCGCCGCGTCAAGCCGTCCGCCACGCTGGCGGCCGACGCGAAAGCGCGCGCGCTGCGCGCCGCGGGCCGGAACGTGATCTCGCTGGCCGCCGGCGAGCCGGACTTCGACACCCCGGACAACATCAAGGAAGCCGCGATCAAGGCCATCCGCGACGGCAAGACCAAGTACACCGACGCCGACGGCATCCCGGAGCTGAAGGCCGCTGTCTGCGCCAAGTTCGAGCGCGAGAACGGGCTTTCCTACAAGCCCGCGCAGATCAACGTCTCGCCCGGCGGCAAGGCGGTGCTGTTCAACGCGTTCATCGCCTCCTTGAGCCCCGGCGACGAGGTGGTTATCCCCGCTCCCTACTGGGTGAGCTACCCGGAAATGGTGCTGCTGGCCGGCGGCGAGCCGCGCATCGTGCCGACCCGCAAGGAGACCGGCTTCAAGGTCGAGCCGGCGGCGCTAGAAGCCGCGATCACGCCGAGGACGAAGTGGGTGCTGCTCAACTCGCCCTCGAACCCGTCGGGCGCGGCCTACACGCGCGCGGAGCTCCGCGCGATCGCAGACGTGCTCATGCGCCACGAGCAGGTCTGGGTGCTAACCGACGACATGTACGAACACCTGGTGTTCGGCGACTTCGAATTCACCACCATCGCGCAGGTGGAGCCAGCGCTCTACGAGCGCACGCTGACCATGAACGGGGTCTCCAAGGCCTACGCCATGACAGGCTGGCGGATCGGCTACGCCGGCGGGCCGGAGCCGCTGATCGCGGCCATGCGCAAGGTGATGAGCCAGACCACGTCGAACCCATCGTCGATCTCGCAATGGGCGGCGGTCGAGGCGCTGAACGGCACACAGGCCTTCATCAAGCCGAACGCCAAGCTGTTCGAGGAGCGGCGGGACCTGGTGGTCTCGATGCTGAACCAGGCCCGCGGCATGCACTGCCCGACGCCCGAAGGCGCGTTCTACGTCTACCCCTCGGTCGAGGGGCTGATCGGCAAGACGGCGCCGTCCGGCAAGCCGATCCAGACCGACGAGGACTTCTGCGTCGAGCTCTTAGAGGCCGAGGGCGTCTCGGTGGTGTTCGGGGCGGCGTTCGGGCTCTCGCCGTTCTTCCGCATCTCGTACGCCACCGCCAACACCGTGTTGGAAGACGCCTGCACGCGCATCCAACGCTTCTGCGGCGCGGTCAGATAGCCCAGCGCAGCGTAAGCGCGCCGTCCTATCAACCACGACCGTCACGAAGGGCGCGAAGGCGTTGATGACGTCAGCGGCCTCTTGGTGTTCCTTCGTGTCCTTTGTGTCCTTCGTGGTTCAATAAGAGCGCGCTGGCGCGAGGCGTTGGCGGTGAGACGGAGGGGCGGATGGCTCTGGAGTTTTATCACGCGCCGGGGACGCGGTCGGGGAGCGTGCGGTGGCTCCTGGAAGAGCTCGGCGCTCCGTACGAGCTGAAGCTGGTCGACATCCGCGCCGAGGGTGGGGCGCCGGAGGCGTATCGGGCGATCCAGCCGAACAAGAAGGTGCCGGCGATCGTGCACGATGGCGTCGCCATCCACGAGCGCGCGGCGATCTTCATCTACCTCTGCGACGCCTTCCCCGCCGCCGGCCTCGCGCCGCCGATCGGCGACCCAAGGCGCGGG
>DATNJB010000008.1:0-30780 GCA_035604135.1 Caulobacteraceae bacterium
AGGGACCCTGCTGCCATGCCTTGGCAGCATGGGTAGGGCGCTGCGGACGCGCCGGCCCATGCGGTCGCGCCCGCGCGTCGAGCGCTCGGGCAGGCGGTTGCCGCTCGCCGCGCTTGCCGGTTAAGTGGCGACGCCTAGAGGGGGAGCCGCATGACCTTGCGACACCTGATGATGCTCATGCTGCCGCTCGCGCTTGCCGGGTGCATCAATTCCGCGGATGCCAAGAAGGCCGACGATGCCACGGCGCAGTTCTACCAGCAGGTCGCGGCCAAGTCGTATCGGGCGATCTACGACGGCGCGGCGACCGACCTGAGGAACAGCATCTCGAGCGACGACTTCGTGGCCCTGATGCAGCGGATCGACCAGAACATGGGCGCCTGCGGGCCGCCCGTGAAGCGGTTCGACATCCATATCAACATCACCCAGCAAGGGACCTTCCGCGACCAAGGCTATACCCGGAAGTGCGCCAACGGCGACCTGGCTGAGACAGTCACCATCGTGATCCGGAACGGCGAGGCGAAGCTGGCGGGCTACCACCTCGGCAACCCGGCCGCGGCGAGCGCCGAGAACGAATGATGCAGCCGGCAGCGCTGGTGACCGGCGCCGGCAGCGGGATCGGCCGCGCGGTCGCGCTCGCGCTCTTGGAACACGGATATCGCGTGGCGCTGGCCGGGCGGCGGGCCGAGGCGCTGGCGGAGACCGCGGCGCTGGCCGGCGAGAACCACGCGCATGCGCTCGCGGTTCCGACCGACGTCGGGGACGCGGCGCAGGTCGACGCCCTCTTCGCGCGCATCGAAGAGGCGTTCGGGCGGCTGGACCTTTTGTTCAACAACGCCGGAACCGGCGCGCCGCCCGTGCCGATAGATCAGCTGACCGTGGCGCAGTGGGACCGGGTCGTCGCCGTCAACCTCACCGGCGCCTTCCTCTGCGCGCGCGGCGCGTTCCGGATGATGAAAGCGCAGGATCCGAAGGGCGGGCGGATCATCAACAACGGCTCGATTTCGGCGCACGCGCCCAGGCCATTCTCGGCGCCCTATACGGCGACCAAGCACGCGATCACGGGGCTGACCAAGGCGCTGGCGCTGGACGGGCGCGCCGACGACATCTGTTGCGGCCAGATCGACATCGGCAACGCCGAGACGCCGCTCACGGCGCGCATGAGCCAGGGCGTGCTGCAGCCGAACGGTGAAGTGCGGCCGGAAACGGTGATGGACATCCGCCACGTCGTCGACGCAGTGCTCTACATGGCCGGCCTGCCGGAGGACGCCAACGTCCTCTTCCTCACCGTCATGGCCAACAAGATGCCGTTCGTGGGGCGGGGGTGAGGGCCGGCGGACCCTAGCGACCGGCGGCGCGGCGTTCGATGGCGGCGACGAGGGCGCCCAAGCCAAACGCGAACTGGGCGTCGAAGTCGGGGACGGCGAACAGGCGATCGGCCAGGGCGACGATGGTCGGGTAGGCGCTCGCCCACTCCGGGCTCATCGGCGTGTGGCGCGGCGGCCCCTCGGGACGGGAGGCGAGCGCGCGGAAGACCGCCTCGGAGCTGGCGAGGCTGTGCACGAACAGGATGCAGGCGTCGTAGGCCATCGCCACGTCGTCGTCGCTCACGCCCGAGCGGCGGAGCGCACCCAGCATCGCTTCCATCAAGGGCGCCACGTTCGGCCCGACCGAGACCAGGCTGAGCGCAATCCGCGTCGCGTCGCGCTTGCCGACCAGCCGCGCGCGCCAGGCGGCGGCGACCGTCCGCATGTCTTCGCGCCAGTCGCGGCCGGCGATGACAGGCGCGCAGTCGGCCATGAGGTGATCGAAGAGCAGATCGTCGAGTTCGTCACGGCCGGCGATGTGACGGTAGAGCGCGGCGGCCTGCACGCCGAGCTCGGCCGCGACCGCACGCATGGTCAGCGCGTCGTAGCCGTCACGCTCGAGGATGCCCGCGGCGGCGCCCACGATCTCGTCGCGCGACAGGAAGGCGCGCCGTCTGCGCTCGGCGGTCGCGTTCTGCGCGCGCAGGGGAAGCGCCATCGGCCCATCCTGGATTGCAGAGAATTAACATTGATAACTCTGTGAACGATGTTAACTGGCCGCCGTTGCATTCGCAAGGAGGGGCCATGACGACCGAACGACACGCCGAACCCTGGGGCGGGCCGGGGCCGCGACAGCTGGCCAAGCTCGCGGCGCTGTTTGCGGCGGCGCTCGTGCTTTGGCTCGGCGTGGCGGAACGCGCCCGCGCCGCCGACGAGCCGGGCGCTCCCGGCGCGCGCGGGTCGGTGGCGCAGATCGAGCCGATCGGGGCGTACAGCGCGCTCCGCCTCAAGGTTCTGCTGCTGGCCGCGGGACTCCAGGCGCGGGTCACCAAAGGGACCCACCTCTATCGGGTGAGCTACTGGTCGGTGACCGACGGCGCGCCGGTGCTTGTGTCGGGGCTGATGACCGTGCCCGACGGTGTCGCGCCGCGCGGCACGGTGGTCTGGATGCACGGAACCCACGACGCGCGGGCGGACTCCCTATCGAACCCCGGGTCCGAGGAAGGCTTGCTGGCGTCCGCCCTCTTCGCCGGAGGCGGCTATCTGGTGCTGGCGCCCGACTTGGTCGGGTTGGGCGTGTCCAAAGGACCGCAAGCCTATTTCGTCAACGCGAGCACGGTCGACGTGACCTTCGACTTCCTCCGCGCCGCGAAGGGCGCAAGTGCGCAGGCGAACCGGCCGTGGAACGCAAACCTCTACCTCACCGGCTTTTCGGAGGGCGGACACGCGGCGGCGCTGTTGCAGCGGGCGCTGGAGCAGCATCCGGACCCCGCCTGGCATGTCGTGGCCGGCGCCGGCATCGCCGGTCCGTACCGGCTGGCGGACATCTCGTTCCCGTTCGCCCTCAACGGCCGCTCGCCCGGGGACTCCGACTATCTGGCGACCGTGTCGCTGTCTTACGCCACCTACTACCACCGGCCCTTGGACAGCGTGCTGGCCCAACCGTACGCCCAGAGCGTGGCGCAGCTGTTTGATGGCGATCACTCCCTGGCCGAGATCGCCAAGGCCATGCCATCGAACCCGCGGCTGCTGTTCACGCCCGAGGTGCTGGCCGCCTTCGACGGCAAGGGCTCAGACTGGTTCGTCGACGCGCTGCGCGCGAACCAGATCGATCACTGGGCGCCGCGCGCGCCGTTCCGCGCCTACTTCGGCGACAACGACGTCGACGTCTCGCCGGCGGATGCGAAAGCCCTCGTGGCGGACGCCAAAGCGCTGGGCGGCGAGGCCGAAGCGATCTCCGTCGGCCCCTACGACCACGGCGGCTCGGCCCTGCATGCGGCGCCGCTGATCCGGCAGTGGTTCGATCAGCTGAGCGCCGGCGCGGCGAGCGGCCCTAGCTGAACGCCATCCCTTGCATGCCGTCTTCGCGCCAGCGCTTGATCAGCTCGAAGAAGCGGACGGGGCCAGGGCCGTAGAGGTTGTCGAACAGGCCCTCGCCGGCGCCGGCATTGCCCTCGCCGTTGTAGTAGCCCGGCGTACAGGCCTGGCGGAACTCGAGGTTGGAGCGGGCGGTGTCCCTCACCTCCTTGACCCAGGCGGCTTCGGCCTCGGCGGTCGGCTCGACGCGCGTTGCCTGCCGAAGGTTGGCCGCGGAGATCACGTCCGCGATGTGCCGCGCCTGTTCGCCGAGCAAGTGTGGGAAGTTGGGCGTCAGCGTCGACTGGTTCACCCCCATGTGGAAGCAGTTGGGGAAGCCCGCGCTCATGAAGCCATGCAGGGTCTTGGCCCCGCCATGCCAGTGCTCGGTGAGCTTGCGCCCGCCCTGGCCAGTGATCTCGAAGCCGGCGCGGCGCGTGTAGTCGGTGCCGACCTCGAAGCCGGTGGCGAAGATGATGCAGTCGACCTCGTATTCGACTCCATCGACCACCAGGCCGGCCTCCGTCACCCGATCGACGCCCTTGCCGCCGGTGTCGACCAGATGAACGTTCGGCCGGTTGAAGGTCGGCAGATAGTCGTCGTTGAAGGTCGGCCGCTTGCAGAACTGGCGATACCAGGGCTTGAGCGCCTCGGCCGTGGCCTGGTCCTCGACGTTCGCGTCCACGCGGCCCCGGATCTGGTTCATCTTCTTGAAGTCGGCGATCTCCATCTGCCGCGCGATCTCTTCCATCGTCATCGGCTTGTCGCTCCGGAAGGCGGCGACGGACACCAGGCTGCGGATGATATCGGTCCAGCCGTCGGAGACGAGGTCCTCGTCCTGCATGCCGCCGGAGACGAGGACGTTGAAGTTCTCCATCCGCGCCTTCTGCCAGCCCGGCTCGAGCTTCGCCGCCCAGTCCGGATCGGTCGGCTTGTTGCCGCGCAGGTCGACCGACGAGGGCGTGCGCTGGAAGACGTAGAGCTCTTTGGCGTGGCGTCCGAGGTGCGGCACGCACTGGATGGCGGTCGCCCCGGTGCCGATGACGGCCACCCGCTTGTCGGCGAGCCTGGTCAGGCCGCCTTCGGAGTCCCCGCCCGTGTAGGCGTAGTCCCAACGGCTGGTGTGGAAGCTGTGGCCTTTGAATGAGTCGATGGCGGGGATGCCAGGGAGCTTCGGCCGGTTCAGCGGCCCGTTCGACATCACCACGTGCCGGGCTTTGATCCTGTCGTCGCGGCTGGTCTCCACCAGCCAGCGGTTCTCGCCGTCGAGCCAGGTCAGCGAGCGGATCTCGGTCTGGAAGAGGGCGTCCTTGTAGAGATCGAAATGCTCGCCGATCCGCCGCGAATGTCCGCGGATCTCCTTGGCGAAGCTGTACTTTTCCTTCGGGATGTAGCCGGTCTCTTCGAGCAGCGGCAGGTAGATGTAGCTTTCGATGTCGCACTGGGCACCGGGATAGCGGTTCCAGTACCAGGTGCCGCCGAAGTCGCCACCCTTCTCGACGATGCGGATCGTCTCGACGCCCGCTTCGCGCAGCCTGGCCGCCGCCATCAGCCCGCCGAAGCCGCCGCCGATGACGAGCGCGTCGACCTCGTCGTTCAGGGCCGGACGCGTGAAGCCCGGCTCGACGTAGGGGTCGTCGATGTAGTGGGTGTAGTCGCCTTTGACCTCGATCCACTGGCTGTTGCCGTCGTCACGCAGCCGCTTGTCGCGCTCGATGCGGTACTTCTCGCGCAGCGCATCGGGGTCGAAATCGAGCGGCGGCTCGGCGTGGCGGGCGGGTTCGAGGGCATCGAGGCTCATGGCGGTCTCCGGCCGAAACGGTCGGCCAAGTGAACGTCAATCACCCTCCCCGCGCAAGCGGCGAAGCCGCAAGAATGAACCACGAACGGCGCGAATGGTTCTGAGAGGGCGCAGGCGCAGCGGCCTGCTCGGCCTCTTCGTGCCCTTCGCGTCCTTCGTGTCCTACGTGGTGAACAAGGATGGAGCCGCCGGGCGCGGGGCCCGGCGGCTCTAGGCCCTTCAGAAACGCCGCGGCTAGGCCAGGACGCCGCAGGCGATGCGGGCGCCGCCGCCGCCGAGCGGCTTCGGCGAGTCTGCGTAGTTGTCGCCGCCGGCGTGGATGATCAGGCTGTGATTGCGCAGGCCGAGGACGTCGCGGATATGGGGGGCGAGCAGCGTCTCATGGTCGGTCCCGTCGGCCGCGACGGTCAGGTACGGCAGGTCGCCGAGGTGGCCGAAGCCCATCGGGCCTTCGTGGCTCATGTTGTGGCTGGGGTCGAAGTGGCCGCCGGCGGCGCCGCCCGGCGCGACCGCGCCGTTCACGGGCCCAGGCCCGCAGGCCGGATTGATGTGTACGTGGAACCCGTGCTGGCCGGGCGGCAGACCGTGCAGGTCGACGCTGATCCGCGCGCCTTCATAGGTATCCATGATGCTGACGGTGCCCACGTCCGCGCCGGTTCCGTCTGGCGTGACCAGCAACATGTGGGCGTGCAGGGTGTTGGCGATGGCGGCCGGCGAGGCGGCCAGGAAAGCAAGGGCGGCGGTGGCGATGAGAGCGTTGCGGTAGGTCATTTATCTCCCCGAGGAGTCGGTCGATTCAGAACCTCGACCGTCGGGGGCATTTCGCAACCCCCGGCTGGCCGCCGACAAATTAAATCGGCGTAAGGTTAGGCATCCATCAGGGTCTGATCGGCCGCGCCAGCGCCGGGATGGCGTGTGTCGCTCTCGAGCACGAACAAAGGTCGGCCCTTCACCTCCATCAGCACCTTGCCGAGGTACTCGCCGATGACGCCCAGGAAGATCAACTGAGCGGCGCCGATCATCGAAATCAGGACGGCAAGCGTCGGATAGCCGGGCGGGCTGCGTCCCCAGTAGAGGGTCTCGAACACGGTCCAGAGGCCGTAACCGCCAGAGAAGATGGCGAGCACGACGCCGGCCCAGACCGAGAGCCGAAGCGGCGCGACAGAGAACGCGGTGACGCCCTCCATGGCCAGCACGCCGAGCTTGAGCGGCGAATAGTGGCTCGTCCCCGCCGCGCGCGCAGGCGGGGTGAAGGGAATGCCCTTCTGGCGAAAGCCAATCCAGCCGTAGAGGCCCTTCATCAGCCGCTGGCGCTCGCCAAGCGCGCGCAGCGCCTCGTAGGCGCGCCGGGTCATCAGGCGGAAGTCGCCGGCGTCGGGGGCGATGGCGACCTCGGAGGTGGCGTTGATCAGGCCGTAGAAGGCGCGCCTGAAGAGCTTGGGCCACCAGGCCTGCGGCCGGTCGGGGGCCTGGAAGGCGTAGACGACGTCGTAGCCCTCATCGAGCCAGCCCGCGAGGAAGTCGTCGACCAGCGCCAGTGGATGCTGCAAGTCGGCGTCGAGCATGACGACCGCATCGGCGTCGGCGGCCATCAGCCCGGCGGTCAGGGCGATCTCCTTGCCGAAGTTGCGGCTGAGACGCAGCAGGCGGATGTCGAAGGCGAGCTCGCCGCCCGCGGCCAGGCGCGTCAGCGCCTCGGACCCGGCGTCGGTCGAGCCGTCGTCGACGAAGATGGCGTCGATGCAAAGCTCCCGCGCTGGCCCGGCCACGCGCACGAAGCCGTCGATCTCTGCAACCAAGCTCGGCAACGCCTCGGCCTCGTTGAAGAAGGGGACGACGAGGCTCACAGTCCGGCGGCCAGACCTTTCGGCGAGCGGAACGACCCTGGGCTCTGCGGCGGCTTGTGGCATGGCGGCCTGAATACCAGACGGGCGCGAAGCGGTCAGCCGCCCCGGCCAGCTGCGGCCAGCACCTCGTCGATGGCGCCGTCGGCGGGGAGGCCCAGCACGTGGTGGGTGTGCCAGAGGGCGTAGAAGACCAGGCTCCAGGCGGCCTGGCTGTTGTCCGCCGCATCGGCGATGACCGCGCGGACCGCCCTGGCGGGGAGGAACTCGGCGACGCCGGGCTGGGCGGCGACGAGGTCGCCCAGGCGGTCGGCGCGGGCGGCAATCCAGGTCCCGACCGGCGGGTTGAAGCCGCTCTTGCGCGCGAAGGGCTCGGCGGCCGGGACGTTGCGGGCCAGCCACTCGCGCAGAAGCCACTTGCCCATCCGCCCACGCGCCTTGGCCCGATCCGGCAGGCGGAAGGCGAAGTCGGCGACGACCGGATCGAGATAGGGCGTGCGGCCCTCGAGGCTGTGGGCCATCAGGCAGCGGTCGAGCTTGACCAGCAAATCGTTGGGCAACCACTCGGCGCAGTCGGCCGCCTGCAGGCGCTGCATGGTCGTGCGGCCGGGGTGCGCCACCTCCACCTCCGCCCGCGCCAGGCCGTCGCGCCAGCCGCGGAGCGCCGCAGCGGCCGCGACCCCGCCGCGGAAAACGCCGCGGGTGCGCGAGCGGCCGGCGAGCGCCCCGAAGAGGCGTGCGCGCCGATAGCGGCTGTAGCCCCCGAACATCTCGTCGGCCCCCTCGCCGCTCAACACCACCGTCATCCCGCCCTTGGCGGCGCGCGCAAGCATCCAAGTGGGCAGCGCCGCGGCGTCGGTGGTGGGATCGTCGAGGCAGGCGGCGACCTCAGGGGCGAAGCGCCAGAAATCGTCCTCGCCGACCTCGATCACATGGTGGTCGGCGCCGACCGAGCGGGCGACGCGCCCGGCAAGCGCGGTCTCGTCGGCGCCGCCGCTGCCGGCGAAGCCCGCGGTCAGCGCATAGACCGGCTGGTCGGTCAGCCGCGCCATCAGCGCCACGAGCACCGAGGAGTCGATGCCGCCGGAAAGGAAGAGGCCGTAGGGCACGTCGGAGCGCAGGTGGTGGGCGACCGTGTCGGTCAGCACGCGGTCGAGCGCCGCCAGCAGCGCCTCGTCGTCGCCGGCGATCGGACCGCCCTCGGGCAACGCCGCCCGGCGGCGGCGCTCGACCACGCGGCCGTCGGCAAGCGCGATCAGCTCGCCCGGCAAGAGACGCTGGATGTCGGAGAAAATGGTCTGGCGGCCTGTGGTGAACTTGAGCTGGGCGAGCTCCGCGCGGGCAGTGGGCCGCAACCCACGCCCGGCGAGGCCCGCTTCGATCAGCGCCTTGGCCTCGGACGCGAAGGCGAGATAGGCGTCGGTCTCGGCGAGATAGAGCTGCTTGATGCCGAAGGGGTCGCGCGCGAGCAGAAGCCGGCCACACGACGGATCGAAGAGCGCGATCGCGTACATCCCGCGCAGGTCCTGCATCAGACCGGCGCCGTCGCGGCGGTAGAGTTTGAGCACGGACTCGCAGTCCGAGCCGGTCGCGTAGGGAGTGCAGGCCGGGTCCGCGCGGATCTCGGGGTCGTTGTAGACCTCGCCGTTGGCGACCAGCACGGCGTGCGCCTCGTCGAACAGCGGCTGGTCGCCGGTCTCAAGGTCGATGATCGCAAGCCGGGTGTTTACGAGGCCCATCGGACCGGCCAGATGCGCGCCCACGCCGTCCGGACCCCGGTGGGCCATGGCGGCCGCCAGGCGCTCGAGCACGGCCGAATCGACCGGCGAGCCGTCACGCATCACGATGCCAGCGATGCCGCACAAAGCTCAGAAAACCCTTGCTGCGCAAGGCGTGCGGCGCTTCGTCGGGCCGTCAGGGCAAAAAATGGTCAAGCTTTAACGAGTCCCCAACCGAGCTTGCGTAGGCTGCCAACGGGCAACCGATAGAGAGCCGACATGGTGGGGCAACTCAACAACCATCGCCGAAAGGCGCCGCCGCGGGCCAAGGGTCTGCGTGGATTCGCACGCCGCTTCGTCGCCGACAAGGGCGCGAACGTCTTGATCATGTTCGGCCTTTTGCTGCCGGTGCTGCTGGCCCTGGTGGGCGGCGGCATCGACTTCTCGTTCGACGAAGACGCCCGCGTGCGGCTGCAGGACGCGTCCGACGCGGCGGGCCTCGCGGTCAGCGCCGAGGTGGTGAAGAATCCGAACGAGAGCGAAGCGACGCTGCAGTCGCTGGCGCTGGCGACGCTGCAGGCCAACTACCCGCAGCCCGACGGCGGCTCGGTCGCGGCCACGATCACGGGTTTCCACGTCTGCGCGCCGGTGCAGAACGACTGCAACAACAACGGCGTGACGATGGCCAACGACACCGTGGCCATCGCAACCCAGACCACCGCGCCCTGCATCCCGCTGCCGCTCCCGACCACCGTGTGCGTCGGCAGCCCGCCTGGCCAGACCATCAGGGCCGGCACGACCACGGTGATCGGCTTCGGCGCGACGCTGCAGCTCAACATCGTAATGGACACCTCCGCCTCGATGATCGTGGGCGCGACGTCCACCGACGTGACCACGATCGCCAATTGGACCAGCGCCACCACCCAGATCACCGAGAAGTGCGGCTCGCCCCTGAAGAAGCAGGCGTGCCTCCACATGGGGAACTGGAACTCGATCGAGCCGAACGACTTGGCGACCGACTACCCGAAGGCCGGCGGAAGCCCGACGTTCGCCAGCAGCGACGATCCGCCATGCGCCTTCGCCTGCCATGACGCCGGCGGCTCGACGACATCCGCCGACATCGTGACCGGTTTGACGAACGCCCACACCGCCGGCGCGACCACCCGTTTCGACGTGATGATTTCGGCGGCTAATCAGCTGATCAGCAACGTGCAGTCGCTGCTCGCCGCCAACAACAACTTGGCGAAGAACACCTACCTGTTCAACGTCTTCGGCTTCAACGACAACATCACGAAGTTCGGCGCGTCGAACATGCCGTGCACGGCGAGCTCGTGCAGCGGCGTGACCACCGCCATCAGCTCGGTCACGCCGGGCATGGACACCTACCTGAACAGCGCGATGCAGACGTTCTCGGCCAGCTCGGGGACGAACGCGATCGGCGCGAACGGCAACGGCTCGTCGTCGAGCTCGCCGCTGAAGTTCATGATCCTGGTGACCGACGGCGTTCAGTCCGACCGCGGCAACAACTGGTCGAGCAGCTACTGCCCGACCGGGTACTCGGGCCCGGCGACTGGGTTCGATTCGGCCTGGAGCTATTCGAACCAGAGCGGCTACACGACCTACTACTGCGGCTTCGACGGTCCGATCAACCAGGCCTACTGCACCGCGCTGAAGAATGAAGGCGTGGTGCTGGCGGTGCTGGAGACGCCGTATGTGCCGCTGACCGGCCAGGATCCAAACGTGCAGCCGTACGAGCAGACGGTGCGCCACACGATCTTCCCGGGCGGCCCGAGCGGCCCGAGCATCATCAGCTCGGCCCTGCAGTCGTGCGCCACGACCGGCTACTACTTCCAGGCCAACAGCCCGTCAGACATCTCGACCGGGTTCACAAACCTGACCACCAAGTTCATCCAGCAGCACTCGTACATCTCGCAGTAGCAGAGAGCCGCCAGTTCTGGGCGTGCAGCCGCACGCCCAGAACTGGCGCGTGCCGCGCTCGCGGCGGCGGCGACCGGCTTCTGGGTTTAGGAAATCGTTGCGCGGATCGAGCGCGGACCTATTGGTGTCGCGGACATCGGGGAGCGAGAAGCCGCCGGCGGAAGCCGGGCGGCTGTCTCGGACAAGCCCCGTGACGACCGCAACGAGACCAGACGATGGCCCATGTCGCCGTTGAAAAAACCAAGCTCCTGAACCGCTTGAAGCGGATTCGCGGGCAGATCGAAGCGCTCGAGCGCGCGGTCGACGCCGATGGCGAGTGCTCGCGCGTGCTGCAGCAGGCGACGGCGTGCCGCGGCGCGCTCGACGGCTTCATCGCCGAGGTGATCGAGGACCATATCCGCGAGCACATGATCGACCCGACCGCAGATGGGGATGACCCACGCGTGCGGGCGGCCGAGGAGCTGGTCTCGATCGTGCACTCCTACCTGACTTGAGCGCGGTCCGCCTCGATCTGCTGCTGGCCGCCATTGGCCTGGCGACCGGGACGGCCACGATGGCCGGCGGCGTGCTGGCGCTCAGGCTGAAGTCGACGCTTGGCCTCCTGCTCGCGTTCGCAAGCGGGGCGGTGGTCGGGGTCGCGTTGTTCGACCTGCTGCCCGAGGCGCTCGAACTCGGCCGCGCCAGCCATCCGCTGAGCGCGATGACGACGGCCGCAGCCTCAGGCTTCGCCGCCTACTTCGCCGTCGACCGGCTGGTTCCGGTGGTCACCGCCGCCGAAGGCCGCCATCGCGGCCACCTTGGCGCGGCGAGCCTGACGCTGCACAGCCTCATGGACGGCCTCGGCATCGGCTTTGCGTTCCAGGCGTCCGCGGCGGCCGGCATCGTCGTCGCCTTTGCCGTGCTCGCGCACGACCTGGTCGACGGCCTGAACACGGTGACGCTCAGCCTCTCGGGTGGATTGAAGCGAACGACGGCGCGCCGCTGGCTGATGGCGGACGCTGCCGCACCTCTGGTTGGCATCGGCGCCTCGCGGCTCCTGACCGTGCGGCAACCGCTGCTGGCGCTGCTGCTGGCGGTGTTCGCGGGCTTCTTCCTCTACATCGGGGCAAGCGAGCTCTTGCCCCGCAGCCAAGACCAGCACAGGCGGACGACCACGGTTCTCGTCACTGTCCTCGGTCTGGCGATGATCTACGCGGTGGTTCGGTTGGCCGGCGGCTGACGCGTCAACTGACGCCCGTCTCGATCGCCAGGCGCACGAGGTCGGCGGTGCGGGCGACGCCCAGCTTCACCTTCATCTGGCTGGCTGTGTTGGCCACGGTCTTGTAGCCAACGCCAAGCGCCTCGGCGATCTCGGCCAGGCTGGCGCCGCCGGCGAGCAGGCGCATGATCTCCATCTCGCGCGCGCTGAGCTGCCCGATCGGCTGGCCCAGCGCAGCCCCCTGCAATGCCAGCGCCTGAGCGATCTCGCCCTCCACGTAGCGGCCGCCGGCTGCGACGCGCTGCACGGCGGCGATCAGCTCTTCGGGGGAGGCGTTCTTGCTGACGTAGCCCGCCGCGCCGGCGTCGAGGGCGCGGGCTGCATACAGCGGCTCGGCGTGCATGCTGAGCACCAGAACCTTCGCCTCACAGACGCCGCGCAGGCGCCGCAGCAACTCGAGGCCGCCCAGGCCCGGCAGGTTCAGATCGAGCACGACGAGGTCGATCGCCTCGGCGCGGGCGACGGCGAGGGCCTGGCGGCCGTCTGCGGCCTCGATCACCTGCGCGTCGCCCAGGCCGCCGAGCAGCCGTTTCAGCCCGTCACGGACGATGGCATGGTCTTCGACCAACAGAATCCTCATGCGGCCGCTGCCCGGCGCCGGATCGGCAGCTCGGCCGTGACGCACCAGCCACGCCCCGGAGCGCTGTCGACCGCAAGCGCGCCGCCGAGCGCCTCGACGCGCTCGCGCATGCCGGCCAGGCCAAACCCCGGCTTGGCGCCCGGCGCGAGCGAGCCGGCGCCATCGTCGCGCACGCGCGCGACCAGCCGCTCGGCGCCGTCGAACCCGACGACGATCTCGATCCGGCCCGGGCTGGCGTGGCGGACGGCGTTTGAGAGCCCCTCCTGCACCACGCGGTAAAGGGTCTCGAGCGTCGCGTCGGACAGGCCCGCTTCGTCGAGCCCGATCTCGACATCGAAGGCGATGTCGGGCTGGCGCTCGCGCCAGAAGACGACAAGGTCGCCGACCGCCGCCTCGAACCCGAGTTCCGTCACCGCGGTCGGCCGCAACCGCCCGAGGATGTCGCGCACTAGCTTCTGCATGTGGGCGACGCCGCGCTGGATGGCGCGCACCTGCGGGGCGATCTCTCCGGTGCGGCCGGCGGCCGCCAGCTGGCCGATCATGCTGGCGTCGACGTTGACGGCGAAGAGGTGCGGCCCGATCTCGTCGTGCAGGTCGCGCGCCAGGTCGGCCCGCTCCTCGTCCTGCAGCCGGGTCAGCTGATCCTCGAGCGCCCGGTTCTTCGTCTGCATGGCGGCAAGGTCGGCCGCCATCCCGTTGAAGGCGCGGGCGAGCCCGGAGACTTCCAAGGGCCCGCTCTCCTCGACGCGCACGCGATAGTCGCCGGCGCCGACGCGGCTGAAGCCCGACGAGAGCGCCTTCAGCGGCCGAAGCGCGCGGCCGATGGTCAGGTAGATAAGCCCAAACGCACTCACGCAGGCGAAGGCGACCACGGCCAGCACGTTGCAGAACTGCACCCAGCCGTCGCCGACATCGTCCTCCGGCGCCGAGGTGAGCCGGATCGCCGCGTAGGCCGCGGTCGGCGTCGGCAGCGGGATCGTCTCGGCGCCCAGGCCGGGGTCGAGCAGGGCGCGGAACCAGCCCGGGGCGGCATGAGCAGTGACGAACGGCCGCGACGCCACCGCCACGCGGCCGTCCGGCCCGAGCAGGGCCGCCGACACATGTCGGTTGCCGTCGAAGGTGGCGATGAGCTGCCGCAGTTCGTTGGCCGCGCGTTCCGGCGGCGGCGGCGCGGCGAAGGCGCTCTCGATGGTCTGGCGGCCGCCGAGCATCCCTGCCGTTAGCTCGTCGCGGAGCGACTGCCGCGCCTCCCAGCCGGCGAAGAAGGCGCCGATCGCCAGGCTGACCGCCAGCACCAGGCCCACGGCGATCAGCACCCGAGCGCGCAGGCTCATGCGGGGTCTCCAGCTGTCGCGCGGGCTCACGCGGGCGCGAGCGGTCATTTCGGGAAGAATTCCCGTCAGGATCAGGAACCGGCTCCATCGCCCAAGGCGATTCAGCCGGCTAAGCCCGGGGCGACCGTAACCGGCAGTGTAAGGGGATTGGCGCTTGAAGGCCATTTGGATGTGCAGCGCGCTCATCGCCGCGCCTGCTGCGTTGGGGTTGGCGCTTCCCGCCCGGGCGCAGACCGAGGCCACTCCATCGACGGCGGCCAACGCCCAGGTCGTCGTGACCGCCCAGCGCCTCAACCGCGCGCGCGCCTCGATCCAGCCGCAGGTCGGCGCATCGACCTACACGGTCACGCAAGCGCAGATCGAAGCGTTGCCCGCCGGTCAGAACACCGCGTTGAACCAGGTGGTCCTGCAGGCTCCCGGCGTAGCGCAGGACTCCTACAGCCAGCTGCACATCCGCGGCGAGCACAACGGCCTGCAATACCGCCTGAACGGGATTATCCTGCCGGAGGGCTTGAGCGTATTCAGCCAAGCGCTGAGCCCAAGGCTGGCCGACCGGGTCGAGCTGATCACCGGCGCGCTTCCGGCCGAGTACGGCCTGCGCACCGCGGGCATCATTGACATCACCACCAGGGACGGAGCGCTGAACAACGGTGGATCTGTGTCGATCTACGGCGGCAGCCATGACGAGATCGAGCCGAGCTTCGAGTACGGCGGCGCCTACGGCAACTTCAACATGTTCGTGTCGGGGAGCTATCTCGCCAATGATCTCGGCATCGAATCGCCGGACGGGCGCTCCGATCCGCTGCACGACCACACCCAGCAGGTGCAAGGCTTCGCCTATCTCGAGGACATCCTCGACCCGCAAAGCAGCCTCTCGGTCATCCTCGGCACCTCGGACGACCGCTTCCAAATTCCTGACGTGTCCGGCGAGTTGAATGGCGGCCTCGGGTTCAACGTCAACGGCCAGACCGACCGGCCTAGCCAGGACCTGAACGAGAACCAGACCGAGGATAGTCAGTACGGGGTGGTGAGCTATCTGCACACGACCGATCGGTTCACGAGCCAGGTCTCGCTGTTCGCGCGCTATTCGACGCTGAAGTTCACGCCCGATCCGGTCGGCGACATCCTCTACGACGGCATCGCCCAGGTCGCCGACAAGACCGATGCGGCGGGCGGTCTGCAGGCCGAGGGCGCCTATCACCTGAACGACGAGCACACGCTGCGCGGCGGCGTGATCGTCGAGGTCGACCGCTCGACGAGCGACACGACCTCGCAGGTGCTGCTGATCGACAACAACCCCGCCAGTCCGACCTTCGGCCAGCAGCTCAGCAACGTGCCGTTCACGATCGTCGACAACGGCGCGAAGACGGCGGAGACCTACAGCGCGTACCTGCAGGATGAGTGGAAGCTTCTGCGCAATCTGACGCTCAACTATGGCTTGCGCTTCGACCAGTTCGACGGATTCCGAAACGAGAACCAGGTCAGCCCGAGGGTCAATCTGGTCTGGTTGCCGACCCCGTTCACGACAATCCACGCCGGCTACGCTCGCTACTTCTCGCCACCGCCATTCGAGCTCATCGCGAGTGAGTCGGTGCAGAAGGTCGTCGAGCCCATTCCCGGCAACCCGAACATCACTTCATCGGCCGCCCCGGCGGTGACGACCGACACCACACCGTTCGCCGAGCGGGCCGACTACTTCGATGTGGGCGCGGAGCAAAAGGTTGGGCCCTACCTGACGCTGACGGCCGACAGCTACTACAAGCTCTCACGGCACCTGATCGACGAGGGCCAGTTCGGCGCGCCGATCATCCTGACGCCATTCAACTACGAGGATGGGCGTCAGTACGGGATCGAGTTGACCGCCTCCTACAATCGCGGACCGTTATCGGCCTACGCCAACTTTGCCTATTCAGTTGCCCAAGGGCGCGATTGGATCTCGAGCCAGTTCAATTTCGACCAGCCGTCGATCGACTACGTCCGCACGCACTGGATCTATCTCGATCACGACGAACGCATCGCCGTCTCGGCGGGGGCGTCTTACCTCTGGATGGGAACCCGCTTCAGCGGCGACCTGATCTACGGCAGCGGCCTTCGCGCCGATCTGCCCTTGGCGACAGCGCTCGCGACGCCGGACGGCCCGCTCGACGCGATCCCCAACGGCGCCGAGTTACCCGGCTACACGCAAGTCAACCTGTCGGTAAGCCATCGGTTCGATGATGCGCCGGGCGGGCCCATCGAGGTCCGCTTCGACGTGATCAACGCATTCGACGATGTCTATCAGATCCGCAACGGCACGGGCGTCGGCGTGTTCGCGCCGCAATTTGGTCCCCGTCGCGGCTTCTTCCTCGGCTTCACGAAGGAATTCGGCTGAGGGCTTTGATTGATGGAGCAACGCGTGACAGTCATAAGGGCGGCCCTCCTGGCGCTTATCGCCGCCGGTCTTCCGCTCTCGGTCGCGGTCGCCCGCGGCGGATACACGCCCAGGCCCGTGCAGCCATGCGGCTGGTCGGGCGGCGCGCTCGACGACCCGGCGGTGACGCAGGCCTGCCTCGCCCACCGCTATGTGAAGCCCGTAAGAGCCCCGCCGCCTGCGCCCGCCGCGGCGCCGGCCGAGCAGCCGCCCGCGCCCGGTCGCTAGTCGATCCGGCTCACAACCGACTGTCGATGGTTGTCGGCCGTTAATAAGTCGACCGGATGGTTAACCTGTATAAAGCATGAATGTTGCTTATACGAAACATCGGACGCCTACCGTAAACCATCACGTTTACTTGGAATTAATGGAGGTGCGGCAATCTGTCATGGCTTGGGGGCGACGGGCTCGGCATCCGATCGCGCTTACCGGCACTTTCGGAGATCGAGCTATGCATCCGTTCATCAAACGCTTCATCGCGGCCCAGGGCGGGGCGACCGCCATCGAGTACGGGCTGATCGTGGCGTTGATCGCAGTCGTGATCATCGGCGCCGTCACCCTGGTCGGCACGAACCTGAGCACCCAGTTCAACACGGTCTCGACGAGTATCTAACGGCGAGGCGCTAGGGCTTTGCCGCCGCTGCGGCGAGCATGTGCCCGAAGTCGGTGACGATCTCGGCGACGGCCGGGCCTTTGTAAGCGAAAGGCCCGTCCGGCTCGTCGGCGTGCGCGAGCATCGTGGCGTTCGCCTCGAACACGAGCAGGCGCCCATCCTCGAGCACCGCAAAGTCGATCCCGGCGTAGTCGAGATCGAGCCTCTGGCCGATGGCTTCGATCGCGGTCATGGCCGCAGGCCCGATCGCCTCGGCCGGCGCATAGAGGAAGCGCTCCTCCTCGGCGCGCCGCCAAGCGTCCGCGTCCATGCCGGCGCTCTCGTAGTGCACCAGCCACTCGGGCGAGATGGCCAGGTGGTAGGGGAAGGCTTGGCGGTCGACGTAGATGACCCGGTACTTGCGGTAAAAGCCGTCGGGCGAACGGTAGTCGTGGTACGCGGTGGCGTAGAGGTCGCCGGCCGGCGGCGACCCACCCAACTCGTCGATCGTCTCGATCCGAGTGAGCCCGCGCCCGCCGTGGGCGCCGACCGGGCGCAGCAGGAGCGGCGCCCTAAGGCCCGCGCGCGCGACCGCGCCCGCAAGCCCGTGGCGCCGGATCACCTGCTCCGAGAGGCGCCGGGCCTTCGGGACCGCGACGTTGGGCAGGCCCGCGAGGAGCTGCGCAATCCGGTCGCGACGCGTCCGCGCGATCTTGGCGGGAGGGTTGAGGACGGACCGCTCGCAACGGCCGAGAAAGCGACGCATCGGGGCGCTGGTCGGACCCGCGAGATCGACATCCCCGATCGCGTTGAAGACGACGTCGTAGGGCGGCAGCGCCGCCATCTGTTCGTCGGTGGCGTATTCGATCACCCAACGCAGGCGACTGATGCGGGCGCGCGGCATCAGGTCGCGCAGCGGCGTGTTTCCGGCCTCGGACGTGATCGGCATCAGGACCGTGAAGCCCAGGCCCGGCGCAGGCTCGATGAAGAGGTTGCGCCCGCCGTACGCTGTGTCGCGGTGGCGCTTTGCGTCCGTCGCCCAGCCCTGGGCGGCGAGCAACGACGCCAGCGTCTGATGCGGCGCGACGAGCGTCGGATCGAGCGCGAGCGCCGCGCGCGAATGCTGCTCGGCCGGGCCCTCGCGCCCGGCCCGTAAATAGATCGAGCCCAGGGTGGCGTGCGCCTCGGCCAGCGCCGGGTCGAGCATGAGCGCCCGCTGCAGGCACGCTTCCGCCGGCCCGGCTCGGCCTCGCTCGGCATAGAGGACGCCGAGGTCCAGATGCGCCGCGGGCCGGCTTGGATCAAGGGCGACCGCTCGCTCGAGCGCGGCGATCGCCTCATCCGTCCGGAAGAGGGCGCGGAGCGACGCGCCGCGCAAGAACCAGAGCTCGGCCGAGGCCGGATCGATGGCGAGCGCGACTTCGGCGGCGGCCTCGGCGGCGGCGGCTTGGCCTGCGGCCAGTAGGGCGTTTGTAAGGCCCGCTCGCGCGGCGAGGCGATCGGGGTCGAGCGCGATGGCCGCCGCGTAGGCGCTGGCCGCGCTTTGCGCATCGCCGCTCGCAAACCGGGCGGCCGCGAGCGCCATCCACGCCTCGGCCAGGCGCGGGAAGGCCGCCGCTGCCGCCTCCCCCTCGGCGATCGCCTGCGCCGCCAGCCCCGCCTCGCGTAGCGCGTTCGCCAGGCCAATGGCCGCATTGGCGCGATCGGGCGCGAGCGCCAGCGCCTGGCGATAGGCGGTGACGGCGGCGGCATGCTCGCCGCGCCAATGCCTCAGCTGCGCAAGCGTCAGGCGCGCCTGCGCATGGTCTGGGCGTAGCGCGACGACGGTTTCCAGGAACTCGGCCGCCTCGTCGCTGCGGCCGAGCTCGAAGTTGAGCAAGCCATAGAGGTAGAGCGCCGTCGGGTCACCGGGATCGGCGGCGAGGGCCTGACGGTAGAGCGCCTCGGCCTCGTGTCTGAGACCGGCCCGGTGGCGTTCGAGCGCCAAGGCCACGATGGCCTCGGGAGTCGGGCTGGGATTGGGCTGGCTCACTGGCCTCGGCCGTTAGGCGTTAGGTCGCGGCCGCGGTCGAGCCGCCCAAGGCCGCCGCCACGGAGTCAGCGTCTGACGCCTGGGACGTGGCGTCCACGGTCGAGGATGCGGCGGCCACGCCGCTCGCCGCGCCGAAACGATGGTGATGGTGGTGGCGTCCGCCAGGCCAAGAGAGGAGCCCGGCCTGTTGGAATGACTGCGCCGCCTGTGGCGTCGACGCTCCCGCCTGCGCAGCGAGCAGCGCCGAGAGGACGCCCGACGCGAACTGGCTGGACGGCGTGACGCTGAGCGGGCTGGCGGCGGCGGTCGCGCTCGCGCCAGCCTGCACGGTCGGCAAGTTCTGCCCGGTCGGATCGGCGCCGAAGCTCGCCCCCGAAAGGACGCCCGACTCCCCCGCCTGCGTCTGCTGAAAGAGGGAAGCGACTGAAAAATTATAGATTTGCACGCCGATCACACTCCCGCCGACCCCCGCGGTGGCGAATGCCGCGCCATCGCGCAGCCGCTTCGCCCGGCGGTCAGGGCTGCTCTTGCAAAGGGCGCACCGCGGGACCCGGGCAGGCAGCCAACGAGTCGGGGGCGCGCTGCCTCGGGACCGGCGGATGGCGCTGCGACGCCGAACCCGTTGACGACGCCGGCAAACTCGACGTAGCGACGGCCGCGAAACGGCGGCGCGTCGACTCCCGGCGCGCCAGGAGAGCTCATGGCCCTGTCCGCGCTGAAGTCGAAGCCGCCGCCGGCGCCGGGCGACGCGCCGCAGCCGCTCGAGCTCACGATCCTGATGCCTTGCCTCGACGAGGCCGAGACCATCGAGACCTGCGTGACGAAGGCGTTGCGCTACCTGAAAAGGGCGGGCGTCGCCGGCGAGGTGCTGGTCGCCGACAACGGCTCCGAAGACGGCTCGCAGGCGCTAGCCGAGGCGGCGGGCGCACGGGTCGTGGCCGTGCCCGAGCGCGGCTATGGCGCGGCGCTGATGGGCGGCATCCGCGGCGCGCGCGGCCGTTTCGTCATCATGGGCGACGGCGACGACAGCTACGACTTCGAAAACCTCGACGGCATGGTCGAGCATCTGCGCGGCGGCGCCGATCTGGTCATGGGCAACCGCTTCATGGGCGGAATCGCGCCCGGCGCCATGCCCTTCCTGCATCGCTATCTGGGCAACCCGGTGCTGTCGTTCATCGGGCGGCTGTTCTTCGCCGTGCCGGTGGGCGACTTCCATTGCGGACTGAGAGGATTCTCCCGCGAGGCGATCCTGGGGCTCGGCTTGAGCAGCCCCGGCATGGAGTTCGCCAGCGAGATGGTGGTCAAGGCCTCGCTTCGCGGACTGCGTATCGAGGAGACGCCGACCACGCTTCGTCCGGACGGCCGCTCGCGCCCGCCGCATCTGAAGACCTGGCGCGACGGCTGGCGGCACTTGCGATTTCTGCTGCTGCACAGCCCCCGCTTCCTGTTCATCTATCCCGGCCTTGGGCTGATCGCGATCGGGCTGCTCGGCTCCGCGCTGCTCGCGCGTGGGGCGGTGCGCGTGAGCCCGCACGTGGTTCTCGACATCCACTCGCTGGTCGTCGCATGCTTCTCCATCCTCATCGGCGTGCAACTCGTCATCTTCGGCGCGCTCGCGCGGCGCTACCAGATGCTCGAGGGCGTGCTGCCGCCGGCGCCGCGCTTCCGGGCGTTCCTGCTCGGGCTCAATCTGGAGCTCATCCTGCAGGCGGCGCTGCTCATTTTCCTGGCGGGAGCGGCCGGCGCGGGCTGGGCGGTGATCTATTGGGCTGGTTCCGGCTTCGGCCCCATCCACTACAATATGCTCTTGCGCGTGCTGCTACTCTCGCTGACGGCGGTGGCGGTCGCGATCCAGCTCGCCGCTGCCGGTTTTCTGGCTTCGGTGTTCGCGCTCCGGCGCTAGGGATGTGATGACTTTGATGCGTCGATTGGCGTCGCTCCTGCCCATACTGGCCGGACTCGTCATGATCATGGCGGTCGTGGTGATCAACGGCCGGCCATCGGTGTTCACCGACACCGACGACTACTTCGTCGAGGGCCGCACGTTCGTGCTCGGCATCGCCTACGCGACCGGGATCGCCAAGTCCCCGCCTGCCCCGACCGATCCCGACGCCATCGCCGACGCTCAGCAACTGGCGGCCGACATCCACATGTCGCACACCGAGATCGGCGCCCGCTCGCCCTACTACGGCGCGTTGCTCTACGTGACGCAGAAGATCGGCACGCTCTGGCTGACCGCGCTCGTGCAGGCGGCGATCGGCGCCTGGCTGGTCTGGCTGCTCTGGCGGACCGCCTGTCCACGCGCCCCGCCCTGGACCGCCTATGCCGTTCAGGCGTTCGTCGCGTTCGGCTCGACCCTGCCCTTTTTCGCGGGGTTCGCCATGCCGGATGTTTTCGCCGGCTACGCAGCCGTCGCAACGACACTGATCATGGTGTTCTGGGACAGGCTGCACCTCGCCGAGCGCGTCGCGCTGTTTGTGCTGCTGGTCTTTGCGATGGTCGTGCACCAGTCGCACCTGTTGAACACGATCGGAATCCTGGCGGTCGCGATCCTGGGCTGCCTCATCCTGCCCGCGCCGAGGCCGCGCGCGTCCGCGGCCGCTTTCACGATCATCGGAGCCGTGCTGGCCGTGATCACCGTCAACGCCGGCTATGCGGCCTACGTGCAGGCCAAGACCGGCGACGAGCTGCGCCGGCCGCCCTTCCTGGCCATGCGCGTGATCGCCGACGGGCCTGGCCGCGAGTACCTGCGCGCCGCATGCGGGAAGCACGGCGTCGACTGGACGCTCTGCCAGTTCAAGGACCGGCCGGATGTCGATTCGCAGGACATGCTTTGGTCCGACGACCGCTCGAAGGGCATCTTCAACGTCACCACTTTCGAGAACCGCCTGAAGATGGAGCAGGAGGAGACCAGCTTCGTGCTCCACGCGGTCGCCTACGACCCCCTCGGCCAAGCCTGGGCCTCGCTGAAGAACTGGGGCGACCAGTTCCTCATGGTCTATGTCGACGACCCTCTGCGCAACCCGCACTACTACCTGACCAATTCCTACTGGAGCACGACCAATCTCCCCTGGCTGATCAACCACGTCGCCGACTGCGGGCGCGATCACTGGGGCTGCGGCGCCCGGCTGACGATGGACGGGTCGGTCTGGCTGCACAGCATCCTGTTCATCGCCGGCGCCCTGATGGTCGCCTGGCGGCTGTCGGAAAAGGACATGCGCGATGCCTTCGGCGGCCTCTCGATGCGATACGACGACGAGCAGGGGCGTCTGCTGATGATGCTTGCGCTCCTGGTCGCGACCGTGGTCATCAACGCCTTTGTTTGCGGCGCCCTTTCGGGGCCTTTCGCGCGCTATCAGGCCCGGATCGCCTGGCTGGCCGATCTGGGGGGCGTGCTCGGTCTGGCGTCGCTCGTGCCAGCCGAGGCGACGGCGCCGGCCATCGCCCGACGCGTGAGAGCGCACCCGCTGGTCGTGGCGTTCGAGAAGCGCTTCGATCCCGCTTTCATTCGCTTCGGCCTGGTCGGCACGGCGGGCTTTCTGGTGCACGCGACGGTGCTGCACGTGATGGTCGATTTCGTCGGGTTCAATGTCTATCTGGGCTGGCTGTGCGGCTTCGCCGTCGCGGTCGCCACGACGCTTTCGCTCAATCGCGCCTTCACCTTCCGCCAACCCAGCCACCATGGCCCTTGGCGACAGGCGGTGATCTATCTGATGGTGCAGGGAGCCGGGGCCGCGGCAAACTTTGGCGCCTACGCGGCGATGCTGGCGCTCCTGCCGGTGCTCCGCCAGGCGCTGATCGTCCCGCTGGCGGTGGGCTCGATCGCCGGACTCTGCCTGACCTTCCTCGGATCGAAGCACATCGCCTTTCGTCCGGCGAAGGTGGCCGAAGCGCAGCCGTCCTAAAGAGGGCGCCTCAAGCCGGCCGGGTCACCGCGAAGTCGGCCAAGTCCTCAAGCGCGGTCCGCCAGTCGCTGGTCGGGAAGACCGCCAGCGCCGCCTTGGCCGCCCAGGCATAGTCGGCGGCGAGATCGAGCGTCGCCTCCAGCGCGCCGGCGCCGATGATCAGCTCGCGGGCGCGCCGGAAATCGGCTTCGGTCTGCTCGCGGCGTCCGATCGCCCGCTCCCAGAATGCAGCTTCGCGCGGGCCCGAGCGGGCGATGGCCAGCAGGAGCGGCAGGGTCGCCTTGCCTTCGCGGAAGTCGTCGCCGGCGTTCTTGCCGAGCGTCTCGGCGGCGCCGGAGTAGTCGAGCGCATCGTCAGCGAGCTGGAAGGCCATGCCGAAGCTGACGCCATAGTCCCTGAGCGCCTTGATCTGAGCGTCGGAAGCGCCGGCGGAGACGGCGCCGGCCTCGGCCGAGGCGGCGAACAGCTCGGCGCTCTTCGCCCGGATGATCTCGAGATAGGTCGCCTGATCGAGGTTCAGGTCGTGGGCGCGGGTCAGCTGCAGCACCTCGCCCTCGGCGATCACGCCCGAGGCCGTGGCCAGGATGCCGAGCGCGCGGATCGAGCCCGCCTCGACCATCAATTCGAATGCGCGGGCGAGCAGGAAGTCGCCGACCAGGATACTCGGGGCCCCGCCCCAGATCAGGTGGGCGGCGACCTTGCCGCGTCGCAGGTTCGAGCCGTCGACGACGTCGTCGTGCAGGAGCGTCGCGGTATGGATGAACTCGACCGCAGTCGCGAGCTTCAGGAAGGACTCGTCCCGGGCGCCCGCAAGGCGCGCGGCGGCGACCGTGAGCAGCGGCCGCAGCCGCTTGCCGCCGGCCGAGATGATGTGCTCGCCCAGCGCCGGGATGACGGGCACGTCGCTCGTCAGCCGCTCGCCGATCAACGTGTCGACCCTCGCCATGTCCGGCTTGGCCAGCTTGATCAGCAGATCGACGGAGGCCCTCGAGGGCGCGCCGGCCGCCTTGGCTGCGTCCAAAACCTGGCTCCTTGCGGCAGCGACGCCAATTGCGGGCGACACGGGCGTCGGCATAGGTCACGGTCAGGGCGAGCACAAGTCGTAGCGGGCCTTTCATGAGCCATTCGAGCGCCGCAAACGGCGTGAGCGAGGACCGGCTGCTCGACGGGCGCCTGCTGCTGCGTCAGCCGGCGAAGGGCTACCGCGCTGGCGTCGACGCCGCGCTGCTGGCCGCCGCATGCGACGCAGCGGCCGGGCAGCGCGTGCTGGAGCTGGGCTGCGGCGTCGGCGCGGTCATGCTGGCAGCCGCCATTCGCCGACAGGACGCGACGTTCGTCGGGGTGGAGCGGGACGAGGAAGCGCTGGCGCTGGCCAATGCCAACATCGCGCTGAACGGGCTCGGCGAACGGGTGAGCGCGCGGGCCCGCGACCTGGCTGCGGGGCTGCGTGGCTCGGGCCTCGCGGCCTTCGACGCCGCCCTGGCCAACCCGCCTTTCTTCGACGACCCCGCTCGGCTGCGCGCGCCGCATCCGACGCGGCGGGCCGCGCATCTGACGCCGGAAGGGTTGGGCGTGTGGATCGATGTCATGCTGGCCGCCGTCCGCGCGGGCGGAACGCTGACGCTCGTCCACCGCGCCGACCGCCTCGGCGACATCCTCGGCCTAGTGGCGCCCAAAGGGGGTTCGCTGCGCGTTCGGCCCGTGCAGCCGTTCGCCGACCAACCCGCCAAGCGAGTCGTCGTTCGCGCCGTCAAAGGCGGCCGCGCGCCGCTCGTGCTCTTGCCAGCGCTGGTGCTGCACGACCGCACCGAAGCGAAATACACACGCGAAGCCGAGGCGATCCTGCGCGGCGAGGCCGGCCTCGACTGGAGCTAGTTGCGCGCCTTGTCGACGAGCGCGTTTTTCGAGATCCAGGGCATCATGGCGCGGAGCCGCTCGCCGACCTCCTCGATGGGATGCTCGGCGTTGCGCCGGCGCGTGGCCTTGAAGCTAGGTTGGCCGGCGGCGCATTCCAGCATCCAGTCGCGCACGAACCGGCCCGACTGGATGTCGTCCAGGATGCGCTTCATCTCGGCCTTGGTCTGGGCCGTGACGACGCGCGGGCCGGAGACGTATTCGCCATATTCGGCCGTGTTGGAGACCGAGTAGTTCATGTTGGCGATGCCGCCCTCGTAGATGAGGTCGACGATCAGCTTCACCTCGTGCAGGCACTCGAAATAGGCCATCTCCGGCGCATAGCCGGCCTCGACCAGGGTCTCGAAGCCGGCGCGGATCAGCTCGACCAGCCCGCCGCAGAGCACGCTTTGTTCGCCGAACAGGTCAGTCTCGCACTCCTCGCGGAAGTTGGTCTCGATGATGCCCGAGCGGCCGCCGCCGATCGCCGAGGCGTAGGCGAGACCGAGATCGAGCGCACCGCCGCTGGCGTCCTGGTGGACCGCGATCAGGCACGGCACGCCTCCGCCCTTGAGGAACTCCCCGCGCACGGTATGGCCGGGGCCTTTGGGCGCGACCATCAGCACGTCGACGCTGGGTTTGGGCTCGATCAAGCGGAAATGCACGTTCAGGCCGTGCGCGAACATCACCGCCGCGCCGTCGCGGATGTTGGGGCCGATGTCGGTGCGGTAGAGTTCAGCCTGCACCTCGTCGGGGGCCAGCATCATCAGCATGTCGGCCCAGGCGGCGGCCTCCGCCGTCGACTTCACATCGAAGCCTTCCGATTGCGCCTTCTTCGCGGACGAGGAGCCGGCCCGGAGCGCGACGGCCACCGATTTGACGCCGGAGTCCCGAAGGTTCAGCGCGTGAGCATGGCCCTGGCTGCCATAGCCCACGACGGCGATCTTCTTGTCGAGGATGCGAGCGATATCGGCGTCGCGATCATAATAGACGCGCATGGCAAACGGTCTCCGGCGGGCGCGGCTTGAACGCGGGCGGCAAAGCCGCCGCCGCGCGCGGGCGCTTTCGACCGTCTTTTCAGCGTGGCGTCAAGGCGCCGGCGCCCCGCCGCGCGCGTTGGCGCCCGGCGCGCCGCAAGACCGCTAGTAGAAGATCCCCGGCACGACCTCAGCGACGAAGCCGCTGTTGATGTTGACCAGCAGAGCGTCGGGGCCGTTCCGAACCCACTCGTAGCCGTACGGCGGCACGGGCAGGTCGTAGTCCCAATAGTCGTTGATCCACCAATCCGGGGCGAACCATCCCCAGGGCAGGATCTGACCATAGAACCAGGTATGGTAGTACCAGCCCGGAGGTCCGCGCCAGAAACCCTCGCGCCAATGGAACCGGTCGCCGGGGTGGAAGACGTGCGGGAACCACTCCGGATTGTAGCGCGGGCGCTCGCCGCCGGGATGGAAGCCCGGTGCGCCGAATTGCGGGTGGAAGGTCTGGCCTTGCGGGCCGCCCTGGAAGTGGTGCTCGTAGACCTGTGGGCCATTGTTGTTCGACGGTCCGCCCTGGAAGTGACGCTCGTAGATTTGCGGGCCGTTGTTGTTCGGCGGGTTAGTAGGCCCGCGCTGGAATTGGCGCTCGAACACCTGCGGGCCGGTATTGTGCTGGACGTTCTGCGGCCCGCCCTGGAAGCTGTGGACCTGTGGGCTACCGTGCGGCTGACCGCCGTTGTTGTGGCCGCCGCTGTTGTGGCCGCCGCTGCTGTTGTCGTCGTGGTGGTCGGAGTCGGCGAGCGCGGCCGTTCCGCTCAAGAGACAGACCGCGAGCACAGCCGTTGCAATCCGTTTCATGGTTCTCCTCCACGAGGCGCGCCGGCCGGCCTCTGGGTCGAGCATCGCGGGTGCCGCGTGAACGGCCGTTGAACGGCGCTCCTCGGCCCATTTCAGCTTGGCGCCAGGCCGACAGCCGCCGCAACCTCGGGGAATCCCTTATGGCTCATCGCCGGCTCGGCTATCGTCGGCCGAGGCCCGAGAGGCGGTGGCTGGCCAGCGCCGAGGGTCGCGGAGGATGACCCCATGCCGGCCATTCCAGCCGATGTCGTCGGCTTCTGGTCGAACGCCGGTCCGAAGAAGTGGTTCGCGAAATCGGACGCGTTCGACGCGGCGCTGCGGCTGCGGTTGGAGCCGGTCCATCACGCCGCCGCCCGCGGCGAATATGCCGGCTGGGCCGAGACCGCCGAGGGCGCGCTCGCGCTCGTCCTGTTGTTCGATCAGATCCCGCGCAACATCTACCGCGGCTCGGCGCACGCGTTCGCCACCGATCCGTTGGCGCGGCGCCTCGCGCGCCTAGTGCTCGACGACGGCCACGACCGGGCTGTCGAGCGGGCCCTGCGCTGCTTCTGCTACATGCCCTTCATGCACTCGGAGGACTTGGCCGACCAGGACCTGTCGGTGCGCCTGTTCGAGGTCCACCACGCCGACAACCCCGATCTCTCCAACCTGAAGTACGCCCAGGCCCACCGCGACATCATCCGCCGCTTCGGCCGCTTCCCGCACCGCAACCCCGCGCTCGCCCGCGTCACGACGGCGGAGGAGCAGGCCTTCCTGGACGAGGGCGGGTTCGCCGGGTAGCGGCCCGGCGCACAAACGGCAAATGTGTGGATGGCGGCGCGCAAGCAGTGGCCGCCGGCGCGATTCGACCGCAAACTGTCCTCGTCCATGAACGCCCCGACCGCCATCGCCATCCACCCTGAGCGCCAGTACCTCGACCTGCTGGCCGACATCCTGGCGAACGGGGTGAGGCGCGACGACCGCACGGGGACGGGGACGCTGGCCGTCTTCGGTCGGCAGATGCGGTTCGACCTCGCCCGCGGCTTCCCGCTGCTCACGACGAAGAAGCTGCACTTCAAGTCCATCGCGCTCGAACTGCTGTGGTTCTTGAGCGGCGACACCAATGTGCGCTGGCTGCAGGAGCGCGGCGTCAGCATCTGGGACGAGTGGGCCGACCCGGAAGGAGAGCTGGGACCGGTCTACGGAAAGCAGTGGCGGTCATGGGCCGCGCCGGACGGGCGGGTGATCGACCAGATCGGCGACGTCGTGCGCTCGATCCGCGAAAACCCGTCGAGCCGCAGGCACATCGTGACCGCGTGGAACCCCGGCGAGCTGGAGCAGATGGCGCTCGCGCCCTGCCACTGCCTGTTCCAGTTCTTCGTGGCCGAGGGCCGCCTGTCGTGCCAGCTCTATCAGCGCTCGGCCGACACCTTTCTCGGCGTGCCGTTCAACATCGCCAGCTACGCCCTGCTCACGATGATGATGGCCAAGGCGACGGGGCTCGAGCCCGGCGAATTCGTTCACACGCTGGGCGACACCCACCTCTATCTGAACCATATCGAGCAGGCGAAACGGCAGCTGGCGCGCGAACCCCTGCCCTTCCCGCGGCTTTCCCTCGCCGACAAGGACGACATCTTCGCCTTCGCCTACGAGGACTTTCGCCTCGAAGGCTACGCAGCCCACCCGCCCATCAAGGCGCCGATCGCGGTCTAGCTCGTGGGTATGGTCGCCGGCGCGTCCGTCTGCGTCATCGGCATGCCAGCCAGCGTCCGTTTGACCGTCGCGAGGTCGCTCTGCAGTTCGAGCGCGAGCCCGCCCTGGACAAGGCCCATTTTCGGCCTGATCCGCAGCGCCAGGGCGCCATCCGGAACGGCGTCGACGGCGAGAGCGGAAGGGGTGCTTTGCGAACCGGCAAAGCCGCCGAAATAGGCTGTCACGGTGTGGACGCCGGGAGCGACCACCAGGCGGATGAACCGGGGGCTCTTGATCTGGGCCACGGCGCTGCCGTCGAGCTCGATGTTCATGCCGACGAGCTTGCCCACGAAGCCTTGTCGGTAGACGAACAGCAAGGCCTTCCCCGGCGGCGGGGGCTCGCTCAGCGCCGCGCGCTTGTTGGCGCCGCTGGCGTTCGCGACGCGGCGGTTGCTGGAGAGGTTGGCGAAGATGTAGGCCGCCCCGCCGCCGCCCAAGCCGCCGACGACCACCGCTTGGTACAGGTTGGGCTCGCCGTTCAGGCTGGTGATGAAGGCGATCGCAAAGCCGACCACCAATGCGGTGACGAACGCGACAAGCAGGATTTGGACGGTCTTGGACACGGGCCTTTCTGCGCTCCCTTCAACGTCTCAGCGAACCAATGCTAAGGGCTTCGCATGACAATCGATTTGTCGCTAGGCCCGGTCGCGCGGGCGCGGAACGGGGTGATCGGCCGGGACGGGCGCCTGCCCTGGCGGCTCGCCACCGACATGGCGCATTTCAAGGCGCTGACCATGGGCAAACCCGTGATCATGGGGCACAAAACCTGGGATAGCTTGCCGCGCAAGCCGCTGCCCGGCCGCACCAACATCGTCCTCTCGCGCGACGGCTCGTTCGAGCCCAAAGGCGCGATCCGCTGCGAGAGCTTCTCCGAGGCCGTGCAGATCGCCCGTGAGCAGGCGGCGGAAGACGGCGCGAGCGAGGTGTGCGTGATCGGCGGAGCCGACCTCTTCGCGCTCGCCCTGCCCAAGGCCAAACGGATCCACCTCACCGAGGTGGAGGCCGACGTCGAAGGCGACGCGACCTTCCCGCCGTTCGACGAGAGCCAGTGGATCGAGGTCGCCCGCGAGGCCCATCCGGCCGGTGCGGGGGACGAGCACCCCTTCGTGTTCCGTACGCTCGAGCGGCGCTAGACGGTCGGTTCCTCAGTCTGCTTAAAGTCCGGGCGAACGCCGCTGAGCCTTGCGGCCACAAGGGAGCGCCTGCCGATGGACCTGGACCTCAAACTGGTCGCCGAAGATCTCGAGTTCCCCGAGGGGCCGATCGCCATGAACGACGGCTCGGTGATCCTGACCGAGATGTTCGCAGGCGCGCTGACCCGGATCTCGCCGGACGGCAAGAAGGAACGCATCGCCGACTGCGGCGGCATGACCAATGGCGCGGCGATCGGCCCGGACGGCGCGATCTGGGTCACCAACAACGGCGCCGCCTTCCAGCCGATGCAGCAGAACGGGCTCCGCATTCCCGGCCCGACGCCGCCGACGCACACCGGCGGCATGATCCAGCGCGTGGACATCAAGTCGGGAAAGGTCGAGACCGTGTATGACGCCTGCGAGGGCCGCCGGCTGATTGCGCCCAACGACCTCGTTTTCGACAAGTCGGGCGGGTTCTGGTTCACCGACCACGGCTGCGCGACGCCGGAGGGCCGCAAATTCGGCGCGCTCTACTATGCCAAGCCGGACGGATCGAAGATCGTCCGCGCGCGCGACCACATCATCTCGCCGAACGGAGTCGGCCTGTCGCCGGACGAGACGGTCGTCTACGCCGCCGACACCAACCTCGGGCGGCTCTGGGCGTTCGACATCGCAGGCGAAGGCGCGCTTGCCCAAACGGGCTTCGCGCCCGGTCGCGTTGTCTGCAACCTGCAGGGTTATCAGCTGCTCGACAGCCTGGCGGTCGAGGCCGGCGGCAAAGTCTGCGTCGCGACCATCATCAACGGCGGCATCACCGCTTTCGATCCCGACGGGTCGGTGGAGCACTACCCGGTGCCGGACCTGATCACGACCAACATCTGCTTCGGCGGCGCCGACATGCGCGACGCCTGGATCACCGCCGCCTCGACCGGCAAGCTCTACAAGACCCGCTGGCCGAGGCCCGGGCTGAAGCTGAACTTCAACGCCTAGACGCGGCGGCGCGCGGAGCCGCCCGCAACCGCACAGCTAGGCTCCGCGATGTTCGCTCTGGAGATGGTGGCCAGTCCTAGGGGCTGCTACACTGTAGTTGTGCCTGACGAGATGGAAGACTTGGCGGCCGAAGGCCTGGGAACGCCGGCGCGCAAGCAGCCCGGCGACGGAGTGCGCGCTATTGTCATGCTCATCGGCGGCTCCGCCCTGGTGATCGCCTTTGCGGCGCTCACCTGGCTGCTGTTCCACCACCCGACGTAGACCGTGCTCGACCGGAACGCCTCGTACGACCCACAGCAGGCGGTTCATCTCGAGGGGGCGCCAGGTGATCGGCTGTTCTGCCTCGCAGTATGAAGCCCAGGGTCAGCAGCGCGACGCCGAAGATGAGTGCGTAGGCGCCAAT
>DATNJB010000009.1:0-62919 GCA_035604135.1 Caulobacteraceae bacterium
GGCCACCAGCCGGCCGGTGTAGCCGGTGGCGCCGTAGACGATGATGTCGTGCTCGGCCATGGCCGCTCTCCCGCGTTGGCCGACGACCCTTCCAGGCTGCCGTCGGGGCGGTCAAGCTGCGGATGTCCGCTCCGCTCCAGGCGGGGATGACGTGAGAGGTTGGCTCTGGTTAGGTCCCTCGTTGGGGAGGGGTTGGCTGAATGGCCGAAGCGGTTTCGGAAGACCTCGACGCCGCTGCACTGGCGGCCGCGGCGCCGCACGGCGACGAACTGACGTGGCAGGCGCTCGTCGCCGGCGCGCTGGTCGCCGCCGTCATGGGCTGCGCCTACCCTACATGGTGCTCAAGCTGGGGTTCGGGCCGAACGTCTCGATCGTCTCGGCCTTTTTCGGCTTCATCCTGCTCAGTCTCATCGCCCGCAAGAGCTACAACCGCTGGCGCAACAACATCGTGCAGACGGCCGGCACTTCGGCGGCGCAGACCGCCTTCATGTGCGGGGTGCTGGCGGCCTTCGACATGCTGCGCTCGTCCAAGGTGGTGCACTTCACCCTCGACCCCTCGCCGATCCAGGTCTTCATCTGGCTGACCACGGCCTCGCTGCTCGGCGTGCTGCTCGCCGCGCCTATGCGCCGGCATTTCGTCGTCGACGAGAAGCTCGCCTATCCGGACGGGATGGCGGCGGCCGAGACGCTGATCGTGCTCGACCCCACCCACGGCGCCGAGGCGCTGTCCGAGGCCGGGCGCACGTTCGCGCGCCGCGCCGCCATGGTGCTGGGCGCCGGCATGCTCGCCTCCGGCCTCGTCATGCTGTTCCGCGATGACGCCCGCATCTTCAACCTGATCCCCGAGGCCTGGATGCCCGGGGCGCTCACCCTCGGCGCGGCCGGCGCGACGTTCGGGCTCTCCGCCATGGGCGTCGGCGCCGCCTACAGCCTGCTCAGCCTGGGGTCCGGCATGCTCGTGGGGCTGAGGATCAACACCTGGATGCTGGCGGGCTGTATCCTGGGCTGGATCGTCGCGCCCTGGCTTCTGATCACCCACGGCATGCTGCCGAACGACCCGGCGCGCAGCTTGGTGCTCTACTGGGTCATGTGGCCGGGGGTGGCGATGATGATGGCCGGGGGTCTCGCGGCGCTCTTCCTGCGCTGGCGCATGCTGATCGAGGCCTTCCGCGGGCTCAGCGACGCCAGAAGCGGGGCGCAGGAGTTTCCGCTGACCTGGGTCGCGGTCGGAGCCGCGGTGCTCGCCGTGGCGCTCTGCGTGATCCAGCGCGCCTTCTTCGGACTGCCGGTCTGGATGAGCGCGGTCGCGATCCTTCTCTCCATCCCCCTGATGCTCGTGGGCCTGCGCGCGCTGGGCGAGACCAACTGGGGCCCGATCGGGCCGCTCTCGAACCTGATGCAGGGCCTGTTCGCCCTGCTCGCGCCCGGCAACGTGCTGGCCAACGTCATGGGCAACGGCACGACTGGGACCATTGCGGTCACTTCGGAAGGCTTGATGCAGGATTACAAGGCTGGCCACATGATCGGCTCGACGCCGCGCTCGATGACCATCGCCCAGCTGATGGGCGCGCCGATCGGCGCCGCGGCGCTCGCCATCACCTATCCGGCCCTGGTCAAGACCTACGGAATCGTCGGCGAGCACGCCCGGCTCGCCGCGCCGGGGTCCCGGCGCACAGCGGCGCTCGCGGAGCTGCTAAGCGGCGGCTTCGACAAGATCTCGCACTCGGCGCTGATTGCGGCGGCCATCGCCGCGGTGCTCGGCGTCGTCTTCGCAGTCTGCGAGCAGCGGCCGCGCTTGCGCCACTGGACGCCGTCGCCGACCGGGCTGGGCCTCGGGATCCTCTTGCCGTTCGCCTCGGTGCTGTCGCTGTTCATCGGCGGCGTGGGCGGCGCCATCTGGCAGGCGCGCGATCCAACCTCGGCCAAGCGCTACCTGATCCCGCTCGCCTCTGGCCTCATCGCCGGCGAGGCCATGGTCGCGGTCGTCGTGCCCGTGCTGCTGTGGCTCGGCCTGGGCAAAGGCTAGCGATGCACGGCCAGCCGCCCGTCGTCATCGCGCCCTACGATTCGGCCTGGCCTGTGATGTTCGAGGCCGAGCGCGACCTGCTGACGCCGGTCCTCGCGCGGTGGGCCGCGGGACCGATCGAGCACATCGGCTCGACCGCGGTCCCGGGCCTGCCGGCCAAGCCCGTCATCGACATCATGGCCGGGGTTGGCGACCTCGCCTCGTCGAGGCCGGCGATCGAGGCGCTGAAGCCGCTCAGCTATTGCTGGTTCGACTACAAGGGCGATGTGATGCACTGGTTCTGCAAGCCCAGCGACCAGGCGCGCACCCACCACCTGCACTTGGTCCCGTTCGAAAGCCGGCTCTGGCATGAGCGGCTCGCCTTTCGCGACGCCTTGCGCGCCGACGCCGCCACGCGCGCGGCCTACCGCGACCTCAAGCTCAGGCTTGCCGCCGACCACCGCGATGACCGCGAAGCCTACACCGAGGCCAAGACCGACTTCGTACAATCGGTCTTGACCGCCAAGCTCTAACGCGAGGGGCGGTCAGTGGACGATGCTCCACAGCGCAAACGCGATGAGCCCGACGTTGAGATAGCCGGTCGCGGCCATGCCGAACGCGCGGTAGAGCGGGTGGATCCGATATCCGACCCAGAAGGCTGCGCGCGCCAAGACAAACACGATCACCGCGGCGGGAAGGGCGCGCATCTGCGGCGCGGTCAGATTGACGCTCAGCGCCAGCGTGCCAATCAGGAAGAGCACGAACTGTTGCAGCGTGTTGTCGGCGACCCGCCCGTTGACCTCGGTCGCCAGTGTCTCCTTGTGCAGCGTCGGGTCGATGGCCTCGGTCATAAACCTGTTGTTGCCGACCACAATCACCGCGACGAGGAGCGGCAGGGCCGCGAAGGCGTCCAACTGCAGCGCGTAGGCGAGGCGATGGGCGGGATCGACGAGGGACCGGTCGATCGGCCAGAGTCGGTAGATCGCTGCAAAGGCGACGACCATGCCCGCGACGCCGCTGGCCGCGCCCACGCCTACAATCCGCTGCTCCTTTGTCATCGCTGGCCTCCGCTCCTGCAGCCAGTGCTCAGTTAGAACACCCCGGGCACGATGCGGTAGGGGACGCGGGCGACGTACGCGCTCCATAGCGGGCCGTACTTGGCGGCGCAGCGGCGGTCGTCGTCGATCTGGCGGGGGATGAGCAGCGCCACGTAGAACAGCGGGTAGAGCCAGGGCCCGATGCGCTCGGGGTAGCCGAGCGAGAACGTCAGGCCCGTCGCCATTAAGACCTCGCCCAGATAGTTCACGTGCCGCGCGGCGCCCCAGAAGCCGCTGACCAAGAGGCGGTTGTCGCCCTCGACTAGCGCCTCGGGCGCGATCAGGCCGAGGAACTTCGCGTCGGGATCGCGCTTGAAGACGTACTTCTGCATGTTCGCGCCGCGCGCCAGCGACCAGCCGGCGAAGAACAGGATCGCGGCGCCGATCAGGATCGCGACCGGCGTGTGCGGGTTGGGCAAGCCGGCGGTCGCCCAGAGGCCGACGGCGTAGAAGTAGGGGTAGAACACCAGGCACCCCCAGCCCAGCTTGAACCCCACCCGCTCGGCGAACAGGTCGTAGGTGTAGAGGTGCACGCGCTCGAAGAAGAGGTACTCGCAGAGGAAGAACGAGAAGAGCGCGACATAGAGCAGGACGCCGGGCGAGGGGTCCTTCGTGAAGGCCATGAGATGGTGGGCGGCGAACGAATAGAGGTTCAGGCCCAGCATCGTTGCGCCGACCATGTAGAGCCACATCTTCGCGTCGACGCGCCCACCCAGCCAGCGCGGGTTCCACAGCCGGCCGAGGAAGAGGTCGGCGATGAGCCCTTTGCCACTCGGCGGCGCCGGAAGGACCATGCCAAGGGTGAAGATGAGGCCAAGGGCGCAGGCGCTTGCCAGCCCTTGCCAGCGGGTGGTCCAGAAGAAGTCCCAGGCGAGCCAGCCCTGACTGCACGCGAGCGCCCAGAGCGCCACGGTGAGCGCGAAGACAGCCAGCCCGTTCAGGCGATAGCGGTATAGCCGCCGGGTCGCTGGATCGGTGACGTAGCCGTCAACCGTGCGCGCCGGCAGGGCGAGGTGCAGGACAGTGATCACCGCGTAGACGGTGAGGGGGCCAAGGAAACCGGCGAAACTCAGGACAACCCCTCCGTCGAGCGCGCCATGATGGCGATCTGCATCCGTCGCGGCAGCAGACGGCCCATGACGAAGCGGGCGAGGCGGTTCGTGGCGCCCGGCGTGACGACCGGGCCGTTGCCGAGCGCGTCCAGCGTCCGTTCCGCAACCGTCCTCGCGTCCAACGTCCCCGGCGCATCGCCGGTCGCCGCGGCCGCATAGCCGGGCGTGCGGACGGCGCCGGCGGCCGAGACCACGACGTCGACGCCGCGCAGGCGAAGCTCGCCCCACAGGCTCTCGCCGAAGACGATGTTGAAGGCCTTGGCGCCGGCGTAGGCGGCGATGCGCGGGCTCCCCTGGCAGCCGGCCAACGATGACATCAGCACGAGCCCGCCGCGACCGCGCGCGACCATGGCCGGCGCAAGCACACGGGCGAAGACGAGCGGCGCGCGTACGCTGACGTCGATCACCCGCGTCAGGTCCTCGAGCGGCCGCTCGACCAGCGCGCCGACGGGCGCAAAGGCCGCGTTGTAGACGCCGAGCCCTACCTCGGCGCCGGCTGTCAGGGCCGCGAGCGTGGTGGCGAGATCGGGCCGGGCCAGGTCGCAGACCTCGGCGCGCACCTCGACGCCGGCGTTGGCGCGGAGGCTTTCCGCGACTGCTTCGAGCTTGTCGGCGCGGCGCGCCAGAAGGATGAGGTTCAGCCCACGCGCGGCCAGCGCCTCGGCGAACGCGGCCCCCAGCCCCTCCGAGGCCCCGGCCACGATCGCCCAGGGACCATACTTCTCCGCAAAGGACGCCGGCATGGACTCAGAAACTTCCCCCCGAGGTTGCTGCCTAGCGGAAAAGCGCCGGATCGTCTCGCGCCGCGACGAAGGGTGGGCGCATCGAGGTGGATTGCCTTCCGCGCCGGTCCCGGCTTAGGGTTCAATCTGAACGCCGATAAGGAACCGCGCGACCGCGGCCGGAGGACCCCGATGAAGTTCACCTGGTTCAACCTGATGCCGTGGCCCTACCTGCCCGACGACTTCCGCGAGAAGAACCGCTCGGTCTGGGTCGACATCGACCAGAAGCTGTTCGATCCGGTGAAGAGCCACGAGGTCTACAACACCTACATGGACCTGCTCGAATACGCTGGTGAGGTCGGGTTCGACGGCATCGGCGTCAACGAGCACCACCAGAACGGCTACGGCATCATGCCGTCGCCGAACATCATCGCCGCTGGGCTCGCGCGCCGCACCAAGGACGTGGCGCTCGTCGTGCTCGGCAACTCCATCGCTCTCTACAACCCGCCTGTCCGCGTGGCCGAGGAGTTCGCCATGCTGGACTGCATCTCCGGCGGGCGTCTGGTGGCCGGCTTCCCGGTCGGCACCTCGATGGACACCAACTACTGCTACGGCCAGATCCCGTCGCTGACGCGCGAGAAATATGCCGAGGCGCACGACCTGATCCTCAAGGCCTGGACGACGCGCGAGCCGTTCGCCTTCAACGGTCGCTACAACAAGCTCCGCCACGTCAACATCTGGCCCAGACCCATCCAGCAGCCGCATCCGCCCGTGCACATCCCCGGCGGGGGCTCAGTCGAGACCTACGACTTCTGCATCGACAACACCTACTCGTACTCCTACCTCAGCTTCACCGGCTACATCCGCGCCAAGGCGCTGTTGCAGGGCTACTGGGACCGGGTCGCTGAGCGCAACGCGCCGGACACCTCGCCCTATCGCGCCGGCTTCGCCCAGACCATCTGCGTCGCCGACACCGACGAAGAGGCCGAGCGCCTCTACTGGCCGCACGTCAGCTACTTCTATAACCGTTGCCTGCACGTCTATCCGGGCTTCGCCGACGCGCCGGGCTACCGCACCATCAAGACCATCCAGTCGGGCGCGCTGTCGCAGTACGCGCCGCAGCGGGGCGGCTTCGCCGAGCTCACCTGGAAGAACCTCATCGAGGGCGGCCACGTCATCGCCGGCTCGCCGGAGACGGTGAGGCAGCGCATGGAGGAGATGATCAAGGGCCTCCACGTCGGCAACGTCTTCTGCCTCATGCACGTGGGCAACATGCCGACCGAGAAGTGCATGTATTCGACCAAGCTGTTCGCCGACAAGGTGATGCCGCACCTGCGCGGCATCTTCCCCGACTTCGCCGACGACAGCCGCTTCTGGTGCCATCCGATCGACAAGACGGTGTCGGCGGGCCGTTTGCCGTCCGAGCGCGACGCCTTCGAAGCGGCGCGCGAGGCGGCCTTGGTCCCGGGAGAATAGCGATGGAGCTGAAGACCGTTCAGACAGAGCACGTCCCCGTCCAGTACCTGGAAGGTGGCAAGGGCCAGCCGCTCGTCTTCCTGCATAGCGCCGGCGGCATGACCGCCGACGATCCGTTCCTGGCCAAGCTCGCCGAACGCTTCCATGTGCATGCGCCCTTCCTGCCCGGCTATGGCGAGAGCCAGGAGTGTCCAGAGCTCCGCGACATGCTCGACATCACGCTGCACACGCAGGACGTGGTCGAGGCGCTGGGGCTGAAGAACCCGATCCTCGTCGGCCACTCGATGGGCGGGATGATCGCGGCCGAGATGGCGGCGACCGCGCCGCACGAGGTCAGCCGGCTGGCGCTGATCTGCCCGGCCGGGCTCTGGCTCGACGACCATCCGATCCCCGACTTCTTCTCGACCCTGCCGTTCGAGATGCCGGCGCTGCTGTTTCACGATGCTGTGGCCGGCGCGGCCATGATGACCGCCGGCCGCGATGTGGCCGACCCCAACTTCCTGCAGACCTACCTGGTCACCAACGCCCGCCAGCTCGGCATGGCCGGGCGGATCCTCTTCCCGATCCCCGAGCGCGGACTGGCGGGGCGGCTCTATCGGGTGAAGGCCAGGACCATCCTGGTCTGGGGCGACTCCGACAGGTTGATCCCGCCGGTCTACGCCCAGGAGTTCAAGCGCAAGATCGCCGGCAGCCAACTGGTCTCGATACCCGAGGCCGGGCACATGGTGATCTTTGAGAAGGCCGACCAGGTCGCCGACGCGATAGGGCGACTGGCGCAATAGACCGCCCGCAAGCGGACGCCGGGATGTCCGCCAGGGGGGAGCGCTGACCTTGGATGCACGAAGCGCCCGGCGATCGGCTTGCGAACAAGGGTGTCGGTCACGGGCCCGGAGCCTGCCCGGTCACGTTCTTCGTTCTGGTTTTCGTGCTCGCTGTCCCGTTCTGGTTGGTTGGTTGGGCGACCGGTTTGCAGCTCATGCCCGGGCTGCCCGTCGCCGGTCTGATGTTTGTCTGTCCAGGGTTGGCCGCCCTGATCCTCGCGTTCCGCGAGGGAGGCACGGCGCGCGCCGGCGCGCTGGCCGGGCGTGTGTTCGACTACCGTCGGCTCCGCCCGATCGTCTGGCTCGCGCCAATTCTGCTCCTGGAGCCGTTGGCAAAGACGCTGGCGTTCTTCGTCCTGCGCTGGTCCGGATCGCAGATTCCTGTCCCGCACATCGCCGCTCTGCCGACCATGATGCTGTGCGTGATCTTCTTCGTTTCGGCCTCCGGCGAGGAATTGGGCTGGTCGGGGTACGCCACCGAGCCTCTCCAGGCCCGCTGGGGCATGGTCGGCGCGAGCCTGATCCTCGGTGCGATCTGGGCGGCGTTCCACTATGTCGCGCTGCTCGAGGCCCACCGTTCGCTGCCCTGGATCGCTTGGTGGACGTTGGGCACGCTCGCCTATCGGGTGATCATCGTCTGGATCTACGACCGCGCCGGCCGCAGCGTCTTCGCCGCCTCGCTGTTCCACATGACGATCGACGTCACATGGCAGCTCTTCCCGGTCAGTGGCTCGTTCTTCGATCCCAGGGTCTCGGGCCTGATCTCGGCCGCCATTGCGGCGGCTGTTCTCCTGGCCGCGCGGCGAAGACGGAAGCCTCCTACCGCCGCCCAGGTCTGAGGGCTCTCGGCAGGTCGCCGAACAGGGGGGCCGGTTCGCCGATCGCGGCGCCTTCGATCTCGAGCAGGCGAAGCTTGGTCGAAGCCCCGCCGTGGGCGGAGAAGCCGCCCAGTCTGCCGCCGGCAGCCAGGACCCGATGGCAAGGCACGACGATCGGGAAGGGATTGTGCCCCATCGCCTCGCCGACCGCCCGCGCCGCGCCCGGGTCGCCAAGGCGGGCGGCGATCTCGCCATAGGTCATCGTCTCGCCGGGTGGGATCGCGCGCGCGACCGCGTAGACCTGGCGGGCGAAGCCGCTGAGCGCGTCGGTGTCGACCGGCACGTCCGCGAGGTCGCGTTTTGCGCCGGCGAGCAGCGCGCGGATGCCGGCGATCGCCGACTCGACGAACGGCGGCGGCGCGACCTCCGGCGCGTTCGGGAAGCGTCGGTTCATTCGCGCTCGCGCGGCGGCCTCGCTCCCTTCCGGCAGCTGCACCGCGGTCAGCGCTTCGGCGCCCCATGCCACGGCGCAGGGGCCGATTTCGGTCGAAAACACACTGTAGCCGAGGGTCTTCGTCATCGCCGACTTCTAGCGGGGCGGGCGCCGCGTGCTATGGGTGCCGCAACCCGACCCTCATGGAGTTCCTTAAGTGCACCATATAGCGACTCTGGCCGCGATCACCTTCCTGCTTGGCATCGGCGCCGGCGTCGCCCGCGCAGCCGAGGCGGCCGATCCCTTCCTCTGGCTCGAGGACGTGAACGGCGAGCGGGCGATGAGCTGGGTGAAGGCGGAGAACGCCAAGACCACCGGCGTGCTCGAAGCCGATCCTCGCTTCGCCAGCCTGTTCGCAGACGAGCTGAGAATCGCCCAGGCCAAGGACCGCATTCCCGCGCCTGAGATGATCGGCGACAAGATCTACAACTTCTGGCGCGACGCCGACCATGTGCGCGGGATCTGGCGGGTCACGACGGCGGCCGACTACGCGGGCGCCGAGCCCCACTGGACCACCGTGCTCGACCTCGACGCGCTCGCGAAAGCCGAGAAAGCGAACTGGGTCTGGGGTGGCGTCGCAACCTGCCGCAAGCCGGCTTTCGATCGCTGCCTCATCAGTCTCTCGGACGGTGGCGAGGACGCCACGACGCTGCGCGAGTTTGACATGACCAGGGGCCGGTTCGTACCGGGCGGCTTCGATCTGCCGCATTCGAAGCAAACCGTCGACTGGCTGGACGACGACACTCTGCTGGTGGGCCGCGATTGGGGCCCCGGCACGATGACCGGGTCCGGCTATCCGTTCGTGATGAAGACGCTGAAGCGCGGGCAGCCCCTGGCTGACGCCGCGGAGGTGTTTCGCGGCCTGCCATCCGACGTGTCGGCAAACTCGGTCGTGGTCACCGATGAGCACGGCCACAAGGTCGTGCTCTTTCTTCGCTCGCTCGATTTCTTCCACTTCGAGACCTACTGGCTGACCGACCACGGCCTGGTGCGGCTGGCGCTGCCGGCCAAGTACAACATTCAGGGCCTGCTCAACGGCAAGCTGATCTTCACCACCGAAGAGGATTGGACGTTCGATAGGCCGACCTACAAGGCCGGCTCGCTCCTGGCCTACACTCCCGCCGAACTGGTCCCGGTGGCGGACGATGACGGGAGCAATGCCGACCACCTCATCTTTGCCGCCGGCGCGCGGCAGTCGGTCGAAGAGGTGGCGGTGACAAAGGACCGCGTGGTCGCGGCGATCTTTGATAACGTCCGCGGGTCGCTGGTCTCATTTGAAGACCAGGGCGAAAGGGGTTGGCCGGCGACCAAGCTGCCCGTCGCCCCCGACTCATCGGTGAGCCTCGCCACGGCGATCGAGACCAGCGACGCCTTCTACTACGGTGTCGACAGCTACCTGGACCCGCCGTCGCTGTTCCGAGCCGACGCCGGCACGGGCGCCGCCGTCCGGATCAAGACGCTGCCGCCCCGCTTCGACTCGGCAAGAGACTCGGTCGACCAGTGCGAAGCGACGTCCACCGACGGAACCAAGGTTCCCTACTTCGTCGTGCATCCGAAGGCGGTGAAGCTCGACGGGTCCAACCCGACCATCCTCTACGCCTACGGCGGTTTCCAGGTGTCGCTGACCCCCGCCTACTCTGGGACGATCGGCAAGCTCTGGCTCGAGCGCGGCGGCGTCTACGTCGTCGCCAACATCCGCGGCGGCGGCGAGTTCGGGCCGGCCTGGCACGAGGCGGCGCTGAAGACGCATCGCCAGCTCGCCTGGGACGACTTCGCCGCGGTGGCCAAAGACCTGATCGCGCGCGGGATCACCAGCCCCCGCCGGCTGGGCATCCAGGGCGGCTCGAACGGCGGCCTCCTGATGGGCGTCGAGTTCACCCAGCACCCCGAGCTCTTCCGCGCCGTCGACATCCAGGTGCCGCTGCTCGACATGCTCCGCTTCGAGCAGATCGCCGCCGGCGCCTCCTGGGTGGGCGAGTATGGGTCCGTGGCCAATCCGGACGAGCGGGCGTTTCTCGAGCAGACATCTCCGTACGCGAACCTCAAGGCCGAAGTCGACTATCCGATGCCGCTGATCTGGACGACGACCAAGGACGACCGGGTAGGGCCTCAGCACGCACGGAAGTTCGCCGCCAAGCTCGCGTCGATGGGCAAACCCTACCTCTATTACGAGGTGATCGAGGGCGGTCACGGCGCGGGCGCGAACCAGGAGGAAGAGGCCCGCACCACGGCGCTCGAGATGACCTATTTCGCCGAGCGGCTGATGGACTAGGGCAGCGCGCTAGCGGAACGCGACGTCGAGCACTTCGCGTGCAGGCCCGAGCCGCGCGACGACGGCGGCGCGGGGCGGCATCTCGGTCAGGATGTGGCGGGTCAGACGCTCGTAGTGCTCGACGAAGGTCGCGAGCGCTTCGTCGCTCATGCCCGCGTCTGGGCCGCGCGCGGCCCTGAGCGCCTCCTCCTGCTCGCGGCGCCAGCCGAGAACGACGTCGAAGCTCGGCGCCGCCAGCAGCGCCAGCATGTCGATCCGGTCGAACAGTGGTCGGTAGGTCGTCGCCAGGGCTTCGTTGACGAAACGCCGCCAGACGCCGTGTGCGTCCTCGTCTCGCTCGAGCGCGTTGATCGGGTCCCTCAGCGCCGCCGGGTCTTGCGGTCGCGCTCCGACGCACCAGCCTTCGAACAGGATCACGTCGACCGGCCCCTCGACGCGGAGCCAGCGGTCGGGCGAGGCGCGATCGTCGGTCGCCTTGTCGAAGCGCGGGCCGATGGTTTCGCCGGGCTGAGCCATGCTCTCGATCAGCGAGAGCCCCAGCGCCGGGTCGTGGGTGCCGGGAACGCCGCGGGTCTTCAGCAGCGGGTGCGCCTCGACCGCCAGCCGCTGTCGGTTCTGGAGCGGCAGGTAGAGGTCGTCCAGCGAGAGCACGATCGCCTCGCGGCCCGCCTGGGCCAGATGGTCGCGCAGGACGCGCGCGCCCGCGGTCTTGCCCGACCCCTGCGGCCCGCAGAGACCGACCACATAGCCTGGCCCGTGATCTCCCGCCGCCGCCGCGATGTGCTCGGCCAGCGGCGCGATCAGGCGCTCGACCGTGTCACCATAACCGGCGGGCAGCGCCTCGTTCGCCGCAAGCGGCGGGAGGTCGGACGCAGGCATCAGCCGAACCCCTCCCTTGTCGTGTGCGCGAGCCTCGCCGGGCCTTCCTAGAATGCCCTGTCCAGCTTGGAAACGGCGCTCTGCCGATTTGCACCTCGCGGCGAGCCGGTCCACAATAAGGCCATTACCGAAGACGGAATATTCGATGTCTGATTCTCAGGGCGCGTCCCTTAGCGCGTCGGTTAGTGAGGCTTTGCGTCCCGAAATCGACGTGAAGGCCATGCCGCATATCCTGCGGCGCATCGTGGTCATGGGCTGGAAGACCGATCCGCTGCAGGTGTTGCTGGCGGTTGGTTGCTCGCTCGGCTCGGCGGTGGCCAGCCTGATCGTGCCGCGCATCTTCGGTCATGCGGTCGACCAGGTCCGCGACCGGCTCGTCGCCTTGGATGGCGCCCGGACCGCCCATGCCAGCGCGGCGCTGCTTGCGACCATGCAGCACAACGCGCTCACCACCCTCTGGATCGGCGCGGCGATGGTGATCGGCGTCGGCATCGTCCAGGGCCTGCTGACCGGCCTCAGCGGCTTTCAGGCGGAGTGGGTCAGCCAGAAGGTCGCCTACAGGCTTCGCCTCGACTACTTCCGCCAGCTACAGCGGCTGTCGTTCGGCTTCCACGACAAGATCCACTCCGGCGACCTGATCACGCGGGGCATGATCGACCTCGAGGGCACGCGCATGTTCATCCAGAACGGGATGATGATGTCGCTGACCCTGGTCCTCCTGGTCGTGGTCGCGACCTGGATGATGTTCGCCGCCGACCCGATCATGGCGCTCCTGGCGCTCGCCTTCGTGCCGGTCAGCATCTTCACGCTCGCGCGCGTCGGCTTCCTGCTGCGCATCGCCTGGATGCGCGTGCAGACCCTGATGAGCGTGCTCACGCTCACCATGGAAGAGAACCTGCAAGGCATCCGCGTCGTGCGCTCCTTCGCGTCGCGCACCTTCGAGTTGGCCAAGTTCGACAAGGCGGCGAGCGAAGCGCTGCGCCAAGCCTACCAGCGCATCGTCCTGCGCATGCGCGCCATGCGCACCACGACGCTCGCCTTCTACGTCTCGATGGCGCTGGTGCTCTGGTATGGCGGGCACAAGGTCGCCGACGGCAGGATGACGCCGGGCGTGATGACGGCGTTCATCCTCTACCTCACCATCCTTCAGGCGCCCGTGCGGCAGGTGATCATGATCGTCATGTCGGCGGCCCGGGCCACGACCTGCGGATCACGCCTGTTCGAGATCCTCGACCTGGCGCCGCTGATCGACGACAAGCCCGGCGCGAAGCCTCTGGCGCCCACCGCCGGCACGCTGCGGTTCGAGCACGTCGACTTCGGCTACGACGAGGGCAAGCCCATCCTGCACGACATCAGCTTCGAGGTGCGGCAGGGCCAGGCGCTGGGCATCGTCGGCTCGCCCGGCTCCGGCAAGTCGACCATTGCCAACCTCGTGCCGCGCTTCTACGACGTCGACGGCGGCCGCATCACCATCGACGACGTCGACATCCGCGACGTGACGCTGGCGTCGCTGCGCGAGTACGTCGGCCTCGTGCAGCAGGAAGCCTTCCTCTTTGATTCCACGGTGACCAACAACGTCGCCTACGCCGATCCGTGGGCCGAAGAGGCGCGCATCGTCGGCGCGACCAAGACCGCGCAGCTGCACGACTACATCGCCCAACTGCCCGGCGCATATGGGACCCGCGTCGGCGAGCGAGGCGTGGCGTTGTCCGGCGGCCAGCGCCAGCGCATGTCCATCGCCCGCGGCGTCGTCCCGGGCCCGGGGATCATGATCTTCGACGACTCGACCGCCGCCATCGACGCCGTCACCGAAAAGCGTGTGCGCGACGCGCTGGCCGAAGCCACCCGCGCCAAGGCGACCATCATCATCGCCCACCGACTGTCATCGCTGATGCACGCCGACGAGATCATCGTCTTGGAGGAGGGCCGCATCGTCGAACGCGGGACCCACGATGAGCTGCTTGCCCAACGCGGCGAGTACTACGACCTCTACCAGCTGCAGACCCGGACCGAGCAAGGCCTCTCCATCGCTGATGCGCGCATCAAGCGCAGGGTGACGGAGGCCGCGGAATGATCCGTCTTCGCACGTCGTGCCTCGCCGCGATGGACCTATCGCGCCGAAGCTCCTTCAGGAGCGTAGGCGGATGAGTGATTTCGCGTTCGATCGCGAGGCGCCCGTCGCCGCCCCGCCGCCGCGTAAGCGGAACGCCAACCTCGGCAGCAACGAGGCCGAAGAAATCTTCATGGCGTTCGACACCCGGATCGTGCGCCGGTTCGCCGCCTTCCTGAAGCCGCATCCGAGGTTCCTGATCGGCGCATTGGCGGCGACAGTGGTCTCCGCCATCGCGCAACTGATCCAGCCGTTGATGATCGGTCAGGCGGTCAGCGCCGCCACCACGGTGCACATGAACCCCCACCGCATCGACGTGGTGGTGATCGAGTTCCTGGCCTCGGTGGTGATCTTCACCATCACATCGCTGCTCTCGCAGTGGATGAGCACGCGGCTGGCCCAGAAGGTCATCTTCGACGTCCGCCGGGCGATGTTCGACCACTTCCAGGTCGTCTCTCTGTCCTTCATGGACAAGACCCACGTCGGGCGGATCATGGCCCGGCTGCAGGGCGACGTGAACGCACTGCAGGACTTCCTGGAAAGCACGACCTCGACGCTGGGCGACGTCGTCGTCCTCTTCGGCACAGTCATCATGATGCTGTGGCTGAACTGGAAGCTCGGGCTTCTGACCCTCCTGGTGTTGCCGGCCCTGATTGCGGTGCGCGCGGTCTGGCTCCCCTATTCGAAGGTCACCTTCCGGCGCGCCCGCGACGCATCATCCATCGCAAACGGCGCGTTGGCGGAGAACATCTCCGGCGTGCGCACGGTGCAGGAGACCCGGCGTGAGGCGATGAACTTCGAGCTCTATGAGGAGAAGGCGCGCGACAACATGAAGGCCGCCGTCGACTCCGCGGCGCTGGCCGGGCTGATGTCGCCGACCGTCGCCATCCTGACCGGATTCGCCATGGCGGTGATCATCGTGGTCGGCGGCTCAGAGGTGTTGAACGCCCAGATGAAGGTCGGCGACATGGTCGCGTTCGTCATCTTCGTCCAGCGCTTCTTCCAGCCGGTGCAGATGCTGTCCATGCAGTACACCGCCCTGCAGCGAGCGATGGCTGCCGGCTACCGCATCTTCGAGGTGATGGACGTTCCGGTGACCATCACCAACAAGCCCGACGCGATCGAGCTGAATGACATCGAGCCGACGGTCGAGTTCGACCACGTGACGTTCGGCTACTATCCCGATCGGCCGGTGCTGAAGGATATCACCTTCAAGGTGAAGCCGAGGCAGGTGGTGGCTCTGGTCGGCCCGACCGGCTCGGGCAAGACCTCGATCATCTCGCTGGTCCGCCGCTTCTATGAGGTGGACCAGGGCCGCGTGCTCGTCGGCGGCCAGGACGTGCGCGACGTGACGCTGGAGAGCCTTGGCAAGACGATCGGCATGGTGCTGCAGGAGCCCTTCCTGTTCACCGGCTCCATCGAGGACAACATCCGTTACGCCTCCAGCGCCACCCACGACGAGGTGGTCGCCGCCGCCAAGGCGGTGAGGGCGCACGACTTCATCATGCGCCTGCCGCAGGGCTACGACACGCCGCTCGGTCAGCGGGGGCGCAACATCTCCCTCGGCCAGCGGCAGCTGCTCTCGTTCGCCCGCGCTCTGGTGATCAACCCGCAGATCCTCATCCTCGACGAGGCGACGGCCAATATCGACTCCTTCACCGAGCTCGAGATCCAGCGCGCGCTGAAGGTGCTGATGACGGGCCGCACCTGCCTGGTCATCGCCCATCGGCTGGCCACCGTGCGCGACGCTGACGACATCATCGTCCTGCAGCATGGCAAGATCGTCGAGCAGGGGCCGCACGACGTCCTCACCACCCAGGGCGGCCTTTACGCCAGCCTCTACGCCTCCAGCCACGGCTCCTTCGACGACATGCCGGGCGAGGGCGAGGACCGCGCCGACCGCGCCTTCGCGCTGCAGACGTGATCACTCCGGCGGCGCAGGTCGCGCGATGACGACGGCGAACAAGCTCAGGACGGCGGCGCCGGCGAGCCAGAGGCCGGGCGCGGCGCGGTTGCCGGTCGCGTGCACGAGCAGCGTCGAGACCGCAGGCGTGAAGCCGCCGAACAGCGCAGTCGCCGTCGAGAACGCCACCGAGAACCCCGCGGCGCGCAAGGACTGCGGCACGATCTCGGTCAGGTAGGCGACCAGCGCGCCGTTGTAGCTGCCGAAAACGAAGGAGAAGAAGAGCTCGACGGCGAGCAGCCGCCCGAAAGACGGCGCCTGCACGAGCCAGAGCATGGCCGGATAGGCCCCGACCAGCATCACGCCGCCGATCGCCAGCAGCACCGGCTTTCGTCCAACGCGGTCCGAGAGGGCGCCCATGACCGGCAGCCAGATGAAGTTGGAGACGCCGACGGCCGCTGTCACCGCAAAGACGGGCAGCGCCGGCAGGCCGAGCACCTGGGCGCCAAACGTCGGGGTGTAGACGGTGATCATGTAGAAGGTGACCGTGGTCAGGGTGGTCATCAGGACGCCGATCCCGATCCGCCGCCAATGGCCGGCCAGGGCGCGGAAGATCTCCCCCCAGCCGGGGTGGCTCGTCCGCTCGGCGAATGCGCGCGTCTCCGGCAGCGACCGACGCAGGGCGAGCAGCACTGGCACGATCAGGCAGCCGACGGCGAGCGGTATGCGCCAGCCCCAGGCCGTCATGGCGCCCGGCGAGAGCCGGCTCGTCAGCAGGATCCCGATCGCCGCCGCCAGCACGACCGCGACCTGCTGGCTGGCCGACTGCCACGATGTGTAGAAGCCCTTGCGCCCGGGCGGCGCAATCTCCGCCAGGTAGACCGAGACCCCGCCCAGCTCCATGCCGGCCGAGAAGCCTTGCAGCAACCGGCCAGCGAGTACCGCGATCGGCGCCGCGAGCCCGATGACCGCATAACCGGGGGTCAGCGTCAGCGTGAGGATGCCGACCGACATCAGGCTGAGGGTCAGCAATAGCCCGGCGCGACGGCCATGGCGGTCGGCGTAGGCGCCCAGCAGCACCGCGCCCAGCGGCCGCATCAGAAACGCGGCGCCGAAGGCCATGAACGAGCTCAATAGGGAGATGAAGGGATCGCGGCTCGGGAAGAAGGCAGCCCCGATCGCGGCGGCGTAGTAGCCGAACACCTGGAAGTCGTACATTTCCAGGAAGTTGCCGCTGGCAACGCGGATCACAGCCCACGGGCCGGCCTCGTTCCGCTCCGCTTCCGCCACCATCCCTCCCACCCCCGCGCGATTTCTTGGCCCGAAAGCACAGGCCCGCGCTTGTCCCGCACCGGCGATGGCGGGATGATAGGGAGCCGTCAAGTTCACGGCCGCCTTGAAGAGCCTTTCAACAACATGGCAACCCCGCCCGCGGGCGCTCCGTCCGTTTCCATCCGCTTGACCGTGAATGGGACAAGCCGCGCGCTCGACCTCGATGTGCGCACCACCCTCCTCGACGCCTTGCGCGAGCGCCTGAACCTGAAGGGTGCGAAGAAGGGCTGCGACCATGGCCAATGCGGCGCCTGCACGGTCCTGGTGAACGGCCTGCGCATCAACGCCTGCCTCTCGCTGGCGGTCATGCACGACGGCGATGAGGTCACCACGATCGAGGGGATCGGCCTGCCGGACAACCTTGCGCCGCTCCAGCGGGCCTTCCTCGACCGCGACGCCTTCCAGTGCGGCTATTGCACGCCGGGCCAGATCTGTTCGGCGGCGGGCCTGCTGGACGAGGCGGTCAGGGGCTGGCCCAGCGCCGCGACCGGGGACCTGACCGCGCCGGTGACGCTCACCGACGCCGAGATCCGCGAGCGGATGAGCGGCAACATCTGCCGCTGCTCGGCCTATCCGCAGATCCTGGATGCGATCCGCGACGTTGCGGGTCCCGCGTCGTGAGGCCGTTCAGCTACACCCGCGCATCGAGCGCCGCCGAAGCCGCCCGCGCCGCCGCCGAGCAGCCCGGCGCGCGGTTCCTGGCCGGCGGCACCAACCTGCTCGACCTGATGAAGCTCGAAATCGAACATCCCGCGCACGTCATCGACATCGGCCGCCTGCCGCTGGGCGACATCGCCCCGGCCGAGGGGGGCTTGCGCATCGGCGCGATGGCGACGGCGAGCGAAGTCGCCGCCGACGCCCGCGTGCGCCGCGACTACCCGGTGCTGGCGCAAGCGTTGCTCGCCAGCGGCTCGCCGCAGCTGCGCAACAAGGCGACGACCGGCGGCAACCTCATCCAGCGCACCCGCTGCCCCTATTTCTACGACACCGCCAAGCCCTGCAACAAACGTGAGCCGGGCGCGGGTTGCGCGGCGCTGGGCGGCCTTGGCCGGATGAGCGCGATCCTGGGTTGGAGCGAGGCCTGCATAGCCACCCATCCCTCCGACATGGCCGTTGCGCTCTCCGCCCTGGATGCCGTGGTCGAGACGGTGACGCCCGACGGCGGCGCACGCGCGATCCCGATCGACGAGCTGCATCGGCTGCCCGGCGAACATCCCGAGCACGAGACCAATCTTCGGCCCGGCGAGCTCATCACCGCCGTCATTCTGCCGCCGCCGCCGAAAGGCCGGCAGGGCTACCGCAAGGTGCGCGATCGCGCCGCTTACGCTGGCGGGCTGGCCAGCGTCGCCGTCGCCGGCGACGCGCTCGCGCTCGGCTGCGTGGCGCTGAAGCCCTGGCGCGCGCGCCGGGCGGAGGCCGCGCTCAAGGCCGGCGCGCCGCCGCTCGCCGCCGCAGACGTCGAGCTGGCCGACGCCAAGGGCCATGGCGGCGCCGACTTCAAGATCCATCTGACCCGCCGTCTGATCACGGCCGCCCTGCTGGAGAGAGGCGCCTGATGTCGACGACGCTGGAAGACTACGCCGCGCCCAACCCGATCAGTCGCAACCGCTCGGGCATCATCGGACGAGCGGTCGACCGCTACGAGGGTCCGCTAAAGGTCACCGGGACCGCGCCCTACGCCTACGAGGTCGCCACGCCGGCGCCGCCGATCTACGGCGTCGTGATCGGGGCCGAGATCGCGACTGGCCGGGTGAGCGGGGTCGACGACGCGGCCGCGCGGGCTTCGCCAGGCGTGCACTTGGTCTGGCACGCCTTCGACCCGCCGTCGGGCCAGGCGGAGACCGGCGCACGCAGCTACGTCGGCAGCCAGGCGGCGGCCAAGCCGGTGTTTGCGACCCCCGACATCGCCTTCTTCGGCCAGCCCGTCGCCTTCGTCGCCGCCGACACGCTGGAGAACGCGCAGGCCGCCGCCGACCTGATCCGCGTGCGCTATGAGGCCACGCCCGGCGAGTTCGTGTTCGATCCGGCCAAGGCCGAGCCGGTGCCGAACGACGAGGCGCGCACAGGCGACTTCGAGGCGGCGTTCGAGCGAGCCCCGGTCCAGCTCGACCTCACCTACACGACCCCGATCCAAAACCACTGCCAGATGGAGCCCTGCGCCACCACCGCCTGGTGGGAGGGGGACGAGCTCGTGGTCCACACCTCGGTGCAGATGCTGAAACCCCCGCAGCACCTGCTGGCCGAGACGCTGCAGATCCATCGCAGCAAGGTGCGCGTGCTGTCGCGCTACATCGGCGGCGGGTTCGGCGGCAAGGGTTCGACCTACGAGGACCTGGAGTTGGCGGCGCTCGCCGCCCGCGACCTGCAAGCGCCGGTGAAGATTGCGCTGACGCGCCAGCAGATGTTCCTCGCCACCGTCCACCGTCCGGCGACCGTGCAGCGCGTGCGCCTGGGCGCCGACCGCGCTGGGCGGCTCTCGGCATTTGCGTTGCAGGCGACCACCCACTGCGCCAAGCACTCGCCGTTCATCGAACGCGCGGCCAACTTCTCGCGCGCGCTCTATGCCGCGCCGAACCGGCTGACCGGCCACTTCCTGCAGCGGGTCGACTTCCCCGTGGCCAGCGCCATGCGGGCGCCGGGCGAGGCGTCGGGCATGCTCAGCCTCGAGTGCGCCATGGACGAGCTCGCCGAGCTGCTGGGGCTCGATCCGATCGAGCTCAGGATCCGCAACGAACCGGACGCCCACCCCGAGACCGGCGCGCCTCACTCGGCCCGGCAGCTGGTCGAGTGCATGACCGACGGCGCCAAGCGCTTCGGCTGGGACAAGCGCAACCCGAGGCCAGGCCAGGTCCGCAACGGCGAGTGGCTCGTCGGGATGGGCATGGCCGCGGCGATCAGGGGCAACTTCCTCTTGCCGGCCAAGGCGGCCATCCGGGTCGAGTCCGACGGACGGGTGATCGTGCGCCAGGGCATGACCGACATCGGCACCGGGTCCTACACCATCATCGCCCAGATCACAGCCGAGACCATGGGGGTGCCGCTCGAGCAGGTCGTGGTCGAGATCGGCGACTCCGGCTTTGCGCCGGCCCCCGGCTCCGGCGGCCAGTTCGGCGCGGCGAGCGCCGGATCGGCCGTCTACGAGACCGGCATGGTGATGCGCAAGACCCTGGCCGGCATGGCCGCGGGCGACCCGGCTTCGCCGCTCTACGGCGCGCCGGTCGAGGAGATCGACTTCCGTGACGGCCTGATCACCGCCTCGAACAAGTCCGAGACGCTGGCGAGCCTGGTGTCGCGGCTCGCCCCGGCCGGCGTCGAGGTCGAAGGCGATTCGATGCCGGTGGCGGCGTCGCGCAGCTTCTCCCAGCACGCCTACGGCGCGCACTTCGTCGAGGTCGGGGTGAACATCGTCTCCGGCGAGGTCAGGCTTCGCCGCATGCTGGGCGCCTTCGCCTGCGGCCGCATCCTGAACGCCAAGACCGCGCGCAGCCAGATCACCGGCGGCATGATCTGGGGCGTTGGCGCAGCGCTCAGCGAGAGCAATGCGATCGATCCGCGCTACGGCAGCCTGATCAACCAGGACCTCGGCGGCTATCTCGCGCCCGTGCACGCCGACATCGTCGACCTGGACGCCTACTTCCTGCCGGAGGTGGACGACAAGGCCAACCCGCTCGGCATCAAGGGCGTCGGCGAGGTCGGCATCTGCGGCGCCGGCGCTGCGGTGGCGAACGCCGTCTACAACGCCTGCGGCGCCCGCATCCGCGACTACCCGATCACGCCGGACAAGGTGCTGCCGTTCCTGCCCGAGCTGGTGTGAGCCGAAAGCGGCTTCACGTGAACCGCTCCCACGCCGCCTGGCGCGAGACGCCAAGCGCTTTGCCGATGGCGGCCCAGCTCACCTCGCGGCCGCGCAACTCGTCGACCATCGACTGCAGATACTCGCGGTAGCCGTCGACGGTGGCGTTGGCGGGCTCGAGCAACCCGAGCAGCTTCTCGCTCGACCACGCGCTCATTGGCGAGAAGCCCGACAGGTCGGGCGTGACGCCGCTGATGTACTGATTGCACAGCCCGACGCACTCGTCGCAGATGTAGATTCGGCCAGGGCCGGCGACCAGCTTGGCGACCTCGCGCTGCGACTTGCCGCAGAACGAGCAGTGCATGGTGCGCGCCATCTCAGACTCCATCGTGTCAGGGATATCCTGACAGTCAGGTAATCCTTGACGCCACCCCCGTCAAGGGTCTCCTGACGGGAGTCAGGCGGCCTTCACCTGCCGCGTGTTGCTCCAGACGACCTGGCCAATGCCGACGAGCAGCGCGATGACGCCCCAGACCGCCCACATGCGGTCGTTCTCCATGAAGCTCTGCGCCATGCGGCCGCTCGCCATGCCGAGACCCTGCAGGATCCAGATGCAGCCCATGAGCCCGACCAGGACGCCGAGCAGCGTGCTGATGATCCTGAACACGATGTTGAAAACGCCACGCATGGCGACCCTCCCATTGAACCTTGGGCTTTAGTCTAACCCATCGCCCGCCCAAGGCGAGTCCGGGTCGCAACGGGTCTGCGGCGCTTAGAGTGAATGCGGCTTAACCATCAGAATAAAAAAAGGAATTCTTACTTTCATCCACTGTTAGCCAAACCCCTCGACGAACTCGGTGATGCGCGCGACCACGTCGTCGTCCTGGGCGAGCAGCCGGTGACCGAGGCCGTCGAGCAGCATGAGCTCCGACCCCGGCCAGAGCTCCGCCATGCGCTGGGAGTTGCCGACCGGGCACGCCTCGTCGTCCATCGAGTGGATGATCAGCGCCTTGGCCTTCAGTGTCGGCAACACCGCTTCGACGTCGTAGTCGCGGTCGTTCCTGGGCGGTCGCTCGGCCAGGATGGCGGCGGCGCGCTCGACCACCGCCGGGTCCTCGCCGCGCTCGATCTGATGGGTCTTCCAGTCGCTCAGGTCCCATCCGCCGCGCGCCTTGTTGCGCGGGACCGGCGAGGCGATCATCACGGCGCGCGGAACGTCCAACCCGTGCGCCAGCGCCCAGATGGTCGACGGGCAACCGAACGAGTGGCCGACGACGGAGTCGATTGGTCCCAGCGCATCGGCTACCGCCAAGACCGCCTGGCCGGCGTCCTGGATCGAGCAGGTCTCCGCCGGCGACCAGCCGTGACCGGGCAGGTCGAAGGCGACTGAGGCGCGCAGGTTCTCCAAGCAGGCGTCGATCAGCGGGCTCCACAGCGCGTTGTCGTCTTCCCAGCCGTGCACCATCAGCGTCGCCGGTCCCTGACCGACGCGCCAGGCCATGACGCCGCCGGCCGGGGTGGCGACTTCCAGGTCATCGCCTTCGCGTAAGCCCCGCGCCAGCCTGGGGCGCACGCGGCGCACCGGTCGGCCCATGCTCTCGACCAGCCGCAGGGCTTCGGCTTCGAGGTCGTCCGCCCCCAAATCGCTCATCTGAAATCCCGTGAGATTAAATCAAGACGCGATTTAAGCCGGTCAGCTGGCGCGCGCCTAGAGCGGTGGAACGACGAAAGCTGCAGAAAGAGCGCCCTTTCTCCCCTCGCGGGAGAAGGTGGCCGGGCGAATGCCCGGTCGGATGAGGGGCCGCGCATAGCGTCGTGGCTAGCGTGAAACGCGCCAGCGCAATGTCGTCGATCATGCGCCGGCTCCGCGCGAGCGCCCGCGAGTAGGATGCCGATCACCCAGCTCGGCGCGGCCCCTCATCCGTCTCGCTAGCGCGAGCCACCTTCTCCCTCGAGGGGAGAAGGGATCTTGAGACGAGCGCCGCCGATCCGCATGAGCGAAAGCGTCGCCAGAGGACGCGGAGGCTAGCCGCCGGGGCCAGCGCGCGGCAGGACGAAGCGCTCGACCGCGCGGGCGACGCCGTCGGCGGTGTTGGGGTCGGTGACGAATTGGGCGCTCGCCTTCACCTCTGCGGTTCCCTGGCCCATGGCGATCGAGAGCCCGGCGACCTTGAACATCGCGATGTCGTTCGCCTGGTCGCCGATCACGGCCGTCTGCGCGGTCGGGACGCCGACCGATCGGCAGAGCGCGCGCACCGCATGGCCCTTGTCGGCTTCAGGGTTGGTCACGTCGAGGTAGTAGGCTTGCGAGCGGCGTGCGTTGGCGCGGCCGCGCAACCGCCGCTGCGCCTCCCCCTCGACGGTCGCGAGCAACGCGGGGTGCTCCGAGACGCCGACCAGCTTGTCCAGCCGGTCGATCACCGCCTCGAAGTCCGGTACGACGACCGGGTCGAAGCCGACCGTGTGACGCTCGCGTGCGATGTAGGCGCCGGCGTCGTTTGTCACCAGCCAGTTGTCGTCCGCGAAACCCCAGACCTCGACGCCCCGCACCTGGAAGAGCGCGATGGTGTCACGGGCGGCTTCTTCGGAGAGGCGCTTGGCCTCGATCAGGGTCATGTCCGGCCCGACCACGTTGCCGCCATTGAAGGCGGCGAACGGCAGGTCGATCTCCAGCCGCTCGACCAACCTCGCCATCCCGCGCGGCGGGCGGCTGGAGACGAGGGTGAAGCCGATCCCCGTCTCGCGCAGCCGGCGGACGGCCGCGACGGTCGCCGGCGTCAGGGTCTTGTCGGGCGTGACGAGGGTTCCGTCGACATCGGAGACGAAGAGGCGGATCGCGCTGTGCGGGTCGGCGCTCATGCGCCAATACCGGGGTTAGTGCCGCTCCGGCTGCTCGACATGGCCGCCAAAGCCGAACCGCATCGCCGACAACAGCTTCTCGCCGAACGTATGCTCCACGCGCGAGCGGAAGCGGGCATAGAGCGCCGCCGACAGCACCTCGGCCGGGACAGCCTCTTCGATGGCCGCTTCGATGGTCCAGCGACCCTCGCCGGAGTCGGCGACGTCGCCGGCGAACTGCGACAGGCCGGCGTCGCGGTTGAGCGCCTCGGCGCCAAGGTCGAGAAGCCACGAGGAGACCACGCTGCCGCGGCGCCAGACCTCCGAGATGTCGGCCAGGTCCAGCACATAGCGCTCGTCCTCGGGCAACGACGCGGACGCTTTGTTCTTCAGGATGTCGAAGCCCTCGGCGAAGGCTTGCATCATTCCGTACTCGATCCCGTTGTGGATCATCTTGACGAAATGGCCGGCTCCGGACGGGCCGGCATGGATGTAGCCACGCTCGGCGCGCGGGTCGGCGTCCACGCCCTGGCGGGCGGCCGTGCGCGGAATGTCGCCCAGCCCCGGCGCGAGCGACGCGAAGATCGGATCCAGGCGCTCGACGGCCGATTCCGGACCGCCGATCATCAGACAATATCCACGCTCGAGGCCCCACACGCCGCCCGAGGTTCCGCAATCGACATATTGGATGCGCTTCTCGGCGAGCAGCTTGGATCGGCGGATGTCGTCCTTGTAGAACGAGTTGCCGCCGTCGATGACGATGTCGTCGGCGGTCACGAGGTCGCTCAGCGCCCGCACGGCCTCCTCGGTGACCGCCCCGGCCGGCAGCATGACCCAGACGGCGCGGGGCGCCTCGTCCAACCTCCGCACGAGGTCGGCGATGGATTCGGCGGCGATCGCGCCAACTTTGGCGAGCGCATCGCGCGAGTCGGCGCCGCGCGAGTAGACCACGCACTCATGCCCGGCCTTCAGCAGGCGTCGCACCATGTTGCCGCCCATGCGGCCCAGTCCAATCATGCCGATCCGCATGGCGATCTCCCCAGCGACGTTCAGATCAGCGATCGGTCGACCGCGTCGACGAAGCGCTTGAGACCCTGCTCGACGTTCGCGCCCAGGTGCACGCGAATGAGCCTCCGCCCGCGCTCGGCCAGGACGTCGAAATCGCCTTTCGCCTGCGCCTGTTCGACCAGGCCGAAGGTGAAGCTGCGCCCTGGCACGGGCAGGTCAGGCGTAGCGTCGTGGGTGATCTCGATGAAGACGCCGCTGTTCGGGCCGCCCTTGTAGGCCTGGCCGGTCGAGTGCAGGTAACGCGGCCCGAAGCCGAGCGCCGTCGCTGCGTGGGTGTGATCGCGCAGGCGCTTGCGAAGTTTCTGCAGCATCTCGGTGTTGTGGTGGTTGCGGTCGACGTACGCGAGCAGCGCCAGATAGTCGCCGCCGTTGGCGCGCTTGATGTGGGCGCCCAGGAGCGCGTCGAGCGAAACGCTGGCGCCGTCGTCGATCAGGGCCTTCAGGTTCGCGTCGTCGACGAAGACGGCGAGATCGTCGTCAGTGGCGGTGGCCTGCTCGCGCGCCCATGCGCCGGTCTGCTCGAAGGCGTCGGTCAGCGCCCGGGTCTTGACCTTCTGCGCTTCGACGTCCGGCTGGTCGAACGGATTGATGCCGATGACCGCGCCGGCGATAGCGGTCGCGACCTCCCAGCGCACGAACTCCTGGCCGAGGCTGTCGCGGTCGGCCAGCGTGATGCGGACGACCGGTTGCCCGGCCTCCTCGAGCGCGCGTACGGCTTCGTCCATCGCGGGATCGTCGGCGCCGTCGAGCCGGAGATAGGCGAACAGGCGGTCGCGCCCGTAGGCCCCCGACGCGCCCAAGGACTCGGCGGCGATCGGGACGACGCCTTTGCCCAGCTTACCGGTGGATTCGGCCAAGAGCTGTTCGAGCCAGGCGCCGAGGTCGGCGAGGCCGTGCGAGAGGATGACGGTGACCTTGTCACGGCCGGCGTTCGCCGCCGCGCCGATGACGAGGCCGAGCTCGACGCCGGGATTGGCGGCCGGCGGCGTCGCGGCCGAGCAGGCGTTGGCCATCACCGCCGCGCTCTCAAGGAAAGCGCGCACATCGAGGCCCATCGCCGCGGCCGGGGCCATGCCGAAGTTGGACAGCACCGAATAGCGCCCGCCGATCGCGGGATCGCCGTGGAACACCCGTCGAAAACCGTTCTGCGCCGCGAGCCGGTCGAGCGACGAGCCGGGATCGGTGACGGCGACGAAATGGCCGCCGGCGGCGTTCGCGCCGACCGTCCGCTCGACCAGCGCGTGGAAGTGCGCCTCGAGGATGTTGGGCTCGAGCGTCGTCCCCGACTTCGAGGAGACGACGAACAACGTGCGCGCCGGGTCGATCTCCGCCTCGACGCGGGCGATCTGCTCCGGATCGGTGGAGTCGAGCACGATCAGCTTCGGGTGGTCCGGCCTGGACCCGAATGTCTCCGCCAGCACCTCCGGCCCAAGGCTCGAGCCGCCCATGCCGAGCACGACCGCATGGATGAAGCCGGCGTCGGCGACCTCGCTGCGGAACGCCTCCAGAGCCGCCACGTCGACGGCCTGGCCGTGCGCGGCGGCGAGCCAGCCGACCCAGCTCGCTTCGTCGGCGTTGGTCCAAAGCCCCGCATCGCCCGCCCAGAGCCGGCGCGCCCAGCCTTCGTCGGCCGCCCGCCCACGGGCGGCCTCGACCGGCGCCTCGAGGTCGGCCGAGAGACCTATCTCCTGCCCGTTCTGCTTCGGTCCCAAGGCCGTCGACCGCTTGCGCGCGACTGCGGCGTAGAGCTTGTCGGCCGCCTCGGCGAACTGCTTGACCCCGTCCTCCACCAGCCGGTCGGTGACGTCCTGCAGGCCGAGGCCCAAGCGCTCGGCCGCGGCCAGGATGGCTTCGGCCTCGTCCACGCCTTGGCCGAGCGTCGGAGCGACGCGGCCGCGGTCGCGGAAGGCGTCCATGGTCTTCGGCGGCACGGTGTTGATCGTGTCCGGCCCGATCAGCGCTTCGATATAGAGCACGTCGGAGTAGGCGGGGTTCTTCGTTCCGGTCGAGGCCCAGAGCAGCCGCTGCGGCCGCGCGCCGGCCGCGGTCATCGCCTGCCAGCGCGGTCCCTGCATCATCGCCAGCCAGCGCTGATAGGCGATCTTGGCGTTGGCGATGGCGACCTTGCCCCTCAGTGCTTCGAGCTCGGCGGCCCTTGCGTCGCCGGCGTTCAACCGTGCGTCGATCCTGTTGTCGATCTGGGTGTCGATGCGGCTGACGAAGAAGCTGGCTACGCCGCCGATCTTGGCGACGTCGCCGCCGCCGGCGCTGAGAGCCTCCAGCCCCGCCAGGTGCGCCTCGGCGACGGCAAGGTAGGCGTCGAGCCCGAACAGCAGCGTGACGTTGACGTTGATGCCTTCGCCGATCAGCTGGCGGATCGCCGGAACGCCCGGCTTTGTGCCGGGGATCTTGATCATCAGGTTCGGACGGTTCACCGCGCGCCAGAGGCGCCGGGCCTCGGCGATGCTGGCCCGGGTGTCCATGGCCAGGTAGGGCGAGACCTCGATGCTGGCGTAGCCGTCGCCGCCCGCAAGCCGGTCGTAGACGGGCCGGAGCTGGTCGCAGGCGGCCTGAATGTCGGCGATGGCCAGGTCGTCGAACAAGGCGGCCGCATCGGCGTCGCCCTTTGCGAGCGCGGCGCCGATGGGCGCATCGTAGTCGTCGCTCTCGCCGATCGCTTTTTCGAAGATCGAGGGGTTGGAGGTGACGCCCTTGAGCCCGTCCTCGTCGATCAGGCGCCGGAACGCGCCGTTCAGGAGGATCCGGCGCTCGATGAAGTCGAGCCAGACGGCCTGCCCGGCGTCGCCGAGCTGAAGCAGCGGATTGGTCATCGGCGCGCGTTCCGTTCGAGCTGAGCCCTGGCTATTTCATAGACGGCTTCGGCCGTGAAGCCGAAGGACTTCATCGCATCTTCCCCGGCGCCGAGGTCCCGAAGCTGCGCATGGCGGCGGCCGCCTCGGCCGTGACGCGCGCCGCCACCGCGGGCGGCAGCAGTTCGTCTCGGTAGGCCCGGTTCTGGTCTTGGAACAGCTCGAAGGCCGGCAGCGCGACCGCGCGCTGGGCAGGCTCGGCCTTGGCCGCGCCAAGGCTCGCAGAATCGTCCGGTGGCGTCATGGCGTCCTCAACCCCTCACACGGCGCAACGGCCCAGCGCGCGCAGGGTTCCGCGCCGGGGCCGCGGACGCCAGCCCACGCGGTGGGACGCCTAGTTTAATGCGCCGGTTTGCGACAAGCTCGGTGCCTTCGACACCACGAATCACGCGGCCGGCATGCTGAGTTGGATCGATCTGACCTTCGGCCACCTCTGGGGCCCCTTAAGGCTTTTCCAGTCCTTCTTCTTCCTGTCAGCCACCGGGTTTGCCGTCTGCGCGATCGTCACCTGGATCCTGCTTCCGCGGCTGTGGAAGTACCTGCCGACCGATCGCGGGCGGGCGTTCGCGGTCAACGCCGAGCAGAGCGTCGGCAAGCCGGTCAGCGCCGGGGTGATCTTCGTGACGATCTTCGTGATCGCATCGCTGATCTTCGTCCCGTTCGGCGCGCGCTGCCTCTACACGCTGCCGTTCGTCCTCGCCGCCATGATGGTCGGTTATCTCGATGACCGCCGCGGCGGATTCAGCGAATACACACTGGCCGCCTTCGACCTGATCATCGCCGCCGGCGCCGCCTTCGCCATCTGTGGGTTCCACACCACCGACCTCTGGCTGCCCTTGTGGAAGCCGGTGATCCCACTCAGTCCGTGGCTGGCGACGCCGCTCGCCACCGGCGTCATCTGGCTCTCGATCAACGCGACCAACTGCTCCGATGGCGTCGACGGCGTCTCGGGCAGCCTGACGGCGACCGCGATCATGGTGCTGGGCGGGCTGCTCTATGCCGTGATCGGCAACGATGTGGTGGCGCCGCACCTGCACATCCCGGTCAACCGCGAAGGGGCGAACTGGGCGATCATGGCGTTTCTGATGGTCGGCTGCGTGGCGGGCTACCTCTGGTACAATGCTCCGCCCAGCCAGGTCCTGATGGGCGACGCCGGCTCAAGGCCGCTTGGCCTCGTCATCGGCATGCTGGTCGCCGCCACCAACAATCCGCTGTTCTTGCTCCTGGTCGGATCGGTGATCCTGTTGAACGGGGCGACGGGGCTGGCAAAGGTGGCCCTGCTCCGGTTCTTCAAGGTGAACCTGTTCCCGAACATCCGCTTTCCGCTGCACGACCACTGCCGCAAAGAGCTCGGCTGGTCGAACACCCAGGTCCTGGTGCGCTTCATGCTCCTGCACCTGGGCGTCTCGGCGCTCCTGGTGATCCTGGTGCTGAAAGTGCGCTAGAAATCGGGCCGCGAGGGATGGTCGGCGACGATCGCCCTGCCGGCCGAGATCGCCCTGACCGCATGGGGGGTGTTGGGCGGCACGATCGCGACCGTGCCGGCGCGCGCCCGCTCGGCCTTGCCGTCGATGGTGATCTCCAGCTCGCCTTCCAGCAGATGCCAGACCTCCTCCTGCTCGTGGCCATGCTCGTGGATCGTGGCGCCGGCGTCGAAGTCCCAGTGGGCGAACGTCATGCTATCGGCGTGGATGATCCGGCCGCGCCATCCCTGCCGCTTCTCGTTGATCGGCAATGCGTGGGTGTCGATAAAAGGCAAGACGGGCCCCCCTCCTTCAATCGCGTTGGGAGTCTAGCACGCGGTCGGCTGGAGCGGCTAACCGGCGCCGTCCTTGGTGCGGTAGTCGCCGAAGCTCTTGTCCCGTGCGTCGAGCGCCTGGCGCACGCCGTCGCGCATCTGCGCCATGTAGGCGCGGCTCGCCGCGGTGTGCCATCCGAGGGCGTGCAGGTCGGTTCCCGCGCGCAGGCCGGCGCGCAGCCCCATCGCCTCCATCTGCCGGTGCACCAGCCGCTTGTTGAGCTGCGCCAGCTCCGGGTCGACCTTGGCGATGCGTTCGGCCATCGCCAGCACCTCGCCCTCCAGCGCCTCGGCGTCGAACGCACGGTTGGCGAAGCCCAGCCGCACGGCCTCGTCGCCACTCATCGAATCCCCGGTCAGCATCATCTCTATCGCGGGCCTGAGGCCCATCAGCCAGGCATGGTACTGGTTGTCGGGCGGCGACATCGTGCGCACGGGCGGGTAGCCGATCTGGGCGTCGTGGGCGACGTAGACGAGGTCGCAGGCCACCGCGAGCTCCGAGCCGCCCGCCAGGCACCAGCCGTGCACCTGGGCGATCACCGGCTTGGCCAGGTCCCAGACCTTGAAGCAGCCCTCGACGACGTGCCTGGCCCACTGCCCCTGACCGCCGGCGGTCTGATACGGCAGCCCGCCCACGCCCGCGAGGTCGTAGCCCGAGGAGAAGCAGGTTCCGGCGCCGCGGATGATCATGACGCGCACGTCCGGGTCGCGGTCGCCGGCCTCGAGCGCCTCGAACATCTCGCCACGCAGCGCGTTCGAGAGCGCGTTGCGCTTGCCCGGCCGGTTCAGGGTCAGCCGCCGCACGTAGGGCGCCGGATCGTCGGTCAGCAGGATCGGTTCGTCGGCCATGGCGGCTCCTCCGTTTTGTCGCATCCTAAAGGCCGACGCCGCGTCAGCGGCAAGCGCTGGCGTGGGCGCCGCCTAGCCCAAGGGCTCGTCGCGTTCGCGCTCGGCGCGGCGGGCGACGCCGCCGCGGCCGGCGAGGATGTGCGCCGAATTGATCAGCCCGACGTGGGAGAAGGCCTGCGGGAAGTTGCCGAGCTGGCGCTTGGCGACCGGGTCGTACTCTTCCGCCAGCAGACCAAGATCGTTGGTCGCGCCGAGCAGGGTCTTGAACAGCGCGTTCGCCTTCCGCGTCTGTCCACCCAGCTTGTAGACGTCGCAGAGCCAGAAGCTGCAGGCGAGGAAGGCGCCCTCGCCGGGCGGCAGGCCGTCGACTTCAGGCTCCGCCGAATAGCGCCGGACGAGTCCGTTCTGCACCAGTTCGCGCTCGATGGCGCGGATCGTGGCTCTCACCCTCGGATCGTCGACCGGGAGGAAGCCGGTCAGCGGCATGATCAGCAGCGCGGCGTCCAGCGTCTCGCCGTCGTAGTATTGCACGAACGCCTTTCGCTTCGCGTTCCAGCCTCGCTCGCAGATTTCGGCGTGAACGGCAGCGCGCGCCGCGCGCCAGCGATCGACCGGACCGCTGAGCGAGAGTTGCTCGGCGAGTGCGATGGCGCGATCGAAGGCGACCCAAGCCATCAGCTTGGAGTGGGTGAATTGCCGGCGCGGCCCACGCACCTCCCAGATGCCGTTGTCAGGTTCGCGCCAGATCGACTCGAGGTGGACGATGGCCACGCAAATCAACGGCCAAGCCTCGGCCAAGCCGTCCGCGCCGAGGCGGTGGGCGGCGAAGATGCCGCCGACCAGCTCACCGTAGATGTCGAGCTGGCGCTGCTCGTGCGCCTGGTTGCCGACCCGCACGGGTTTGCTGCCCGCAAACCCCGCAAGCCCGGGGATCTCGTACTCCCAAAGGCGCCGTTCCCCATGCAGGCCGTACATGATCTGCAAATCCTGCGGAGAACCGGCCGCCGCGCGCATCACCCAGCGGCGCCAGGCTTCGGCCTCGTCGTGATAGCCCGACGTCAGGAAGGCATAGAGCGACAACGTCGCATCGCGCACCCAGCAATAGCGATAGTCCCAGTTGCGCTGCCCTCCGATCTGTTCCGGGAGCGAGGTGGTCGGCGCCGCGACGATCCCGCCGGTCGGCTCGTAGGTCAGGAGTTTCAGCGTGATGAGCGAGCGTTCGACCAGTTCGCGATGCGGCCCTCGGTAGTTGGCGCGGGCGATCCAGCTGGCCCACTCCGCCTCGGTCTGGGCGAGCAGAGGCTCCGGTGCGCGACTGTCGGGTGGCGGCACGTGGGAAGGATACCAGCTGAGGCTGAAGCTGACGGTCTCTCCGGCGCGGATGCGGAAGTTGGCGCGGGTGGCGAAGTCGCGATTGGTCAGCGAGACTGTCGACACCAGCCTGACTGCGTCCGGGCCGGCGATGGCGGTCAGACCGACCGGATTGGCGCGCACCCAGGGCAGCTGCCGGCCGTAGTCGAAGCGGAATCTCATCGTGCTTTCGAAGTCGACCGCGCCTTGCTCGCCGTGCACCAACCGCACGAGCTCGATCGCCCCGTCCGCGCCCGGCCGTGGCATGAAGTCGATGACGGTGGCGGCGCCGCTCCGCGTCGTGAAGCGCGTCTCCAGGATGGCGGTGCCCGGGCGATAGCGCCGCGTGATCCGGGCTTTCGGGTCGGACGCGCAGAGCCGCCACGAACCGTTCTCCTCGTCGCCCAGAAGGGCGGCGAAGATCGCCGGCGAGTCGAACTTCGGCAGGCAGAGCCAGTCGATGTCCCCGCCGCGGTGCACCAAAGCCGCGGTATGGTTGTTCCCGATCAACGCATAGTCTTCGATCCGCCGCGCCCCGCGGTCGGAGGGTGTGTCGCTCAAGGCTCAGGCTCCCAACCGTTCGGGTAGTGCGCGAGCGAGCGAAGCGTTGCGTGAGCGCCCCGCCGGCATCGCGGCCGTGGGGCTCGGATTGTGCGCAAAAAGTCTCACCAACAGGAAATGCGGATTGAGGTCCCAATCCCTAGCGAAATCGTCTGGGAATCCCATTATGCAGATCAGGATCAGATCGGCCTCCAGGGCAGAGGGCCTACAGGACGGGGGGCGGACGTGGACGCAAAGGCTCGGGCTCGAAGGCGAGGCGTCGCTGCGCCGATCGCAAGTGTCTTGCTGTTGTTGATCCTCGCGCCGGTCGCGCACATGGCGCTTGCCCAGGACAACGCCCCGCTCGGCGGAGCCACGCCGCCTCAAGCCGGGCAAGTGGTGCTTCGGGCCGACCAGATCGCGCTCATCGAACGCACGCTCGACCAGGCCGAGACGCAAGGGTTCCCGCATGACGCCTTCACGCCGCCGGGCGTCGACGCGCTGCTGCAGTCGCGCGATCCCGGCGCGCGGCGGCAGGGCCAGGCGCTGCTCATCGCGGCGCTCTTGCGCTACGCCCACGACGTCCATTCGGGCCGGCTCGCGGCCAGCGGCTTCCTGCACGAGTGGGGCCTGCATCCCGCTGCCTACGATCCGGCGCCCGACTTCGCGCAGGCGGTGGCGCAGGATCGGTTGGGGCCCTGGCTCGACAGCCTGCCGCCGCCCTATACCGGCTACGACACGCTGAAGACGGGGCTGGCGGTCTACCGCGGCATCGCGGCGCGCGGCGGATGGCCGGCGCTGACAGACGGCGCGCTCAAGGACGGCATGCGTGGACCGGGCGTCACAGCGCTCCGCGCGCGCCTGGCGATCGAAGACCCCGCCGTCACGCCCGGCAGCGACCTCTACGACGCGGCGTTGGAGCAGGCGGTGACTCGGGCGCAGAAGCGCTATGGGCTCGAGCCGACCGGCGAGCTGGACAACGGAACGATCGCGGCCCTGAACGTGCCGGTCGCCCAGCGGGTTCAACAGATCCTCGGCAACATGGAGCGCTGGCGTTGGTTGCCGCGCCAGTTGCCGGCCGACCGCATCCAGGTGAACATCGCCGCGGCGATCCTCACGGTCTTCCACAACGACACCCCGACGCTGGCGATGCGCGCCGTGACGGGGCGTCCGGGCGACGAGACGCCGATGCTGTCCAGCGTGATCTCCGACGTCCTCTTCAACCCGCCCTGGAACGTGCCGGCCGACATCGCCGCCAAGGAGCTTTGGCCCAAGGAGCGCGCCCACCCCGGCTACTTCGCCCGCAACGAGTTCGAAGTCATCCATACGCCCGATGGGGGCACGCGCCTTCAGCAGAAGGCCGGCGACATGTCCGCGCTCGGCCGGGTGAAGTTTGAGTTCCCGAACCCCTACAGCGTTTACCTGCACGACACCCCAAGCCACAGCACCTTCGGCCACTACTCGCGCATGGTCAGCCACGGCTGCGTGCGGCTGGAGAAGCCAGTCGTACTCGCCGATGCGGTGATGCAGGGCGATCCGAAGTGGACGCCGGACGCGATCAACGACGCGATCGCTTCGGGCGACACCATCCGCGCGCCGATCCCCAGGCCGATCTCGGTGTTCCTGCTCTACTGGACCGCGTTCGGCAACGCTGACGGCTCGGTGAGCTTCCGCGCTGACCCGTACGACTGGGATCGCGCCCTCATGCAGCGGATCGACGCACCTCAGCATCCCGTGACTTGACGTAAAGAACGGCTTAACCCCTTATCCCCACTGTTGGGGGACGAATCTAAGCTTGGGTTGCTGCGTTGTTTGAAAGACGAACCCTCCTCAGGGCTGGTTTCGGCGTTGCCGTCGGTGCTGGCCTTGCCGCCTCGCCGCTGATCGGCTTTGCTCAGTCCCTGACGAACGCCTCCATGCGCACGGTGTCGCTCGACAACCTGCACACCGGCGAACAGATGGAAGCCGTCTATTGGGCCGACGGGGACTACATTCCCGATGTGCTCGACGCGGTGAACGTCCACCTGCGCGACTTCCGCACGGGCGACGTCCATACGATCGCGCCGGAACTGCTCGATCTGCTCGATGCGATCAACACGGTGACCGGCACGAGCTCGAAGTTCCAGGTCATCTCCGGCTATCGCTCGGCGGCGACCAACGCCATGCTGCGCGAGCGCAGCGAAGAGGTGGCGAAGAAGAGCTTCCACATGTCGGGGATGGCGATCGACATCCGGCTGCCGGACGTCGACCTCGAGCGGCTGCATGCGGCCGCGCTCAGCCTCGGCAGAGGCGGCGTCGGCTACTATCCCTACTCGAATTTCGTCCACGTGGACGTCGGCCCGGTCCGCACCTGGTACGGCTAGAGAACGACCGGAGAGCATAGAGATGGCGCGAGAAGGCGGTGGAGGCGGGGGCGCCTTCGGGTGGACGATCCTCGGCGTCATCGTCGGCGTGGCGGGCACGCTCGCCGTCGAGACGCTGATGAGCCGCCACGCAACCGAGACCGAGCAGACGCCGACCAGCGCCGCGGTCGCGGTGGTGACGCCGCAGCCGGCTCCGCCGCCGCCCGTGCAGACGCCCGTCCAGCCGGTGTCCAGCACGCCGGCGGCGCTCGCGGCCGACGCCGGCGACCCGAGCCACGAAGACGTGCAGGACGACGCCGCAGCGGCCGGCATGACATCGCGCTCGCACACCGGCGACGCCGACTCCTCGGCGCCCAGCACCAACTGAACCACGCCTAAGTCGGCGGCATCGTGTCCGGCTGACCCGATTGGGGCTGCGCCTGGGGCGCCGCGCTGGCCGGCTGCGGATTGGGCGCCGGAGGCGGCGGCGGTGCGGCGGCGGACAGGGCGGGGGTCTGGTCGCTGCTCTCGTCCTGGCTTTCGTCGCTGCTCGAGGCCTGGGGCGCGGGTGCTGCGCTTGCGGCGCTTGACGAAGCGACCGAAGCACCGCTCAGCGCCGACCACTGGGCGGCGCCGGAGAGGGGCTGCGCCGCCTGGGCCGAAACCGCGCCGCTCGTGATCGTCTCCTCTTCCTGGCCGGTGCCGGACGCGCCGCCGGTAAGGGCGCCGCGGATGCCCTGGACGAGGCCGATCACCGCCAGCGCCAGGATGACCATGCCCGCGGTCCACACGATCGGCCGCGGGAAGATGCGAATCTCGCCGATATTCTCGGGGATCGCGTACTCGTCAGGCGCGTGGTCGGGCTGCTGGGTCACTTTTACCGCGGTATGGGCGCAAAGCCGCCCCTCGGCAATGGCGCTTTAGGGCGTCCGCGACACCCGGCCCCGGGTATGCTAGGCGCGGGCGCTCGCGGGTGGTCCTGACCGCCGCCGAGCTACAAAGGAGCCGCCGATTGCTCGAACGCACGCGCGCCGATGAGGCCAAGGCCATGCCGGCCGCGCCGCGCGGCTCGCCGGTCGCGCAGCACGGCTATGAGCTCAGCATCGTCGTGCCGACCTTCAACGAACGGCCGAACATGCCGGTGCTCGTGGAGCGGCTGGAGGCAGTGCTCGCGGGCGTATCCTGGCAGCTCATCGTCGTCGACGACGACTCGCCGGACGGCACGGCCGAGGCGGTCAAGGCCATCGCAGCGAGGGACAACCGCGTAGAGTGCCTGAGGCGGGTGCGCCGACGCGGCCTTGCCGGCGCGGTGGTCGAAGGGGTGCTCGCCTCCGCCGCGCCCTACGTGGCCGTCATGGACGGCGACCTGCAGCACGACGAGGCGCTATTGCCCGCGATGCTCGCGGCTCTGCGGTCCGGCGCGGCCGAGCTGGTCGTCGCCAGCCGTTACGTCGGAGAGGCCGGCGCGGTCGAAGCGCTCGATCCCGTGCGGCGGGCTGGCAGCCGCTTCGCCAACTGGCTTGGACGCCTGGTGCTGCGTCAGCACCTCAGCGATCCGGTGTCCGGCTTCTTCATGATCGACCGTGAGCGGATCGAGCAGGTCGCCCCGCGCCTGACCACCGTCGGCTTCAAGGTGCTGTTCGACATCATCGCATCGCAGGATCGACCGCTGCGCATCGTCGAGCTGCCGTACGTGTTCCGCGAACGCGCCGCCGGCGGGTCGAAGCTCGATCGCCGCATGGTGATCGACTACCTGGGCCTGCTCCTGAACAAGCTGACCCGCGGCGTGATCCCGGCGCGCGCGGTGATGTTCTTCCTGGTCGGCGCGAGCGGCGTGGCCGTGCAGTTGATCGCGGTGAAGGGCTTCCTTGTTCTGGGCCTTGGATTCTCGCTGGCCCAGTTCCTCGGCTCGATGGTCGCGATGACCTCGAACTATCTCATCAACAACGAGATCACCTACCGCGACCGGCGGAAGACCGGCTGGGCGCTCGTCACCGGCTATCTCAAGTTCTGCGCGCTGTGCTCGATCGGCCTGGCCGCCAACGTCGCCGTCGCCTCCAAGGTGTACCAACTCTGGCCGATCTGGTGGGTGGCCAGCGGCGCGGGCGCGGGCTTCGGCGCGCTCTGGAACTATGTCTCGACCGCCGCGGCGGTCTGGTGATCAGCCGCCGCCGATCGCGCCGCTGATCCCGGCATAGACGCCGAAACCGGCCGTTAAGACGACGACGGCGCCCAACACCCAGGCGTAGAGACCCTTGACCCGATAGGGATCGGGCAGCGCCTTCAGGCCCAGCAGATAGAGGAAGCCCAGCACGATCGGCAGCAGAAGCGCGTTCATCACCTCGACGGCGATCGAGAGGTTGACCAGGTTGACGCCCGACGCGACGAGCAGGCCGCCGGCGATCAGGCTGACAGAGAAGATGCCGTAGAACCAGGGCGCCTCGCGCGGATGATGCTCGAGCGAACGCTTGTAGCCGGCGACCTCACCGACGCCCCAGGCGGCCGCCAGGCAAACGACGACCGTCGCCACCAGCGCCGCGCCGGTGATGCCGGCCGCGAACACCAGTCGTCCGACCGTGTCGCCGAGGAAGGGGATGATGGCGTAGGCGATCTGCTGCACGTTGCTCAAGGACGCGTGCGGGTTGGCGAAGTGGATGGTGGCGCCGGTTGCGAGCAGGACGGCGATCATCACCCCCTGGGTGATGACGGCGCCGACGGCGGTGTCCATCCGCGCCACGTTCAGGTCTTCGGGCCCCAGGCGTTTATCCAGCACCGCCGACTGCTGGTAGAAGATCATCCACGGCATGATGACCGCGCCCAGGTTGGCCGCAACCAGATAGAGGTACTTGGAGTCTCCCAGGGGCGCCTGGCCAAGCTCGCGCAGCACCTGGCCCGCGTGCGGGGCGGCGCGCCAGGCGACGACGACAAACGCCAGCTCGAACAGGCCAAACACGATCGCGACCCGCTCCACGGAGCGGTACGAGCCGGTCCACACCATGAGCAGGATCAAGCCGACGACCGCCGCCATCATCAGCGGCGTCGGAATGCCGAACAGCGCCGCGACTCCGGCCATGCCAGCGAGCTGTGTCACGATCGCGCCGACGCAGGCGAGCAGCAGCGTCGAGACGGAGAGCCAGGCCCAGGCGCGCCCGAACCGCTCGCGGATCAGCTCGCCGTGCCCTTTGCCGGTCACCAGTCCCAGCCGGACCGTCAGTTCCTGCACCATATAGAGGATCGGGATCAGGATGAGCTGCAGCGCGAGCAGCTTGTAGCCCCATTGTGCACCGCTCTGCGCTGCGGTGATCAGGCTGCCGGCGTCGGTGTCGGCGAGCATGACGAGCAGGCCTGGCCCGACGATCGCCAGCCAATGGCGCGGGCGCGGTATGCGTATGGAGCGCGGGGAAGCGGCGGTCATGGGAGGAGATGTTGGGGCAGGGACGGTTGCCTATCGCTTTTGATAATCACTCGCAATACCTGACGCATGAGCTGCGCCTTTCTCGGCACGGCGCGAGTGTTAGCGCCGGCCTCGCCGGCCGAGATTGATGCAGCGCAAGCGGGGGGTCAGAACGGGTCCGCCATCAGGCTCCAGACGATCGCGACGACCCAGAAGATGAACGTCCAACCGAGGAACAGGTTGAGCGCGAAGATCGCCAGCGCGTTGCGCTTGTGACGGCTCACCGCGACGAGGGTCGGCAGGAAGTAGACGGCAAGCCCGATGAGCGCGCCGATCATCGGTCAAGCTTTTCGTCGGGCTGCTCTGTCATGGCGTGGATGATAAGCTGAAAATCGCCCGGTTGGGCTCGCGGTCGGTGAAAACGCCGCTACTGTCGCCGCCGTCACCTAAGCGAAACCGGAACCCTCATGACCTCGACCGACCTCTTTTCGCTCGCCGGGCGCACGGCGCTCGTCACCGGCGGCTCGCGCGGCATCGGCAAGATGATCGCCGCTGGCTTCATCGCCTTCGGCGCCAAGGTCTATGTCTCCTCGCGCAAGGCGGCCGCTTGCGACGCCACGGCCGCGGAGCTCGGCCCAGCCTGCGTTTCGCTGCCGCAGGACGTGTCGAGCGTCGACGGCTGCAAGGCGCTGGCCGAGGCTTACGCGGCGCGCGAGCAAGGCCTCGACATCCTGGTCAACAACGCCGGCGCCGCCTGGCTCGCCGAATTCGACGCCTTCCCGGAGAACGGCTGGGACAAGGTGATGAACCTGAACCTGAAGTCGCCCTTCTTCCTCACCCAGGCGCTGCACGGTCCGCTCAAGGCGGCGGCGTCGAAAGAGCGGCCCGCCAAGGTGATCAACGTCGCCTCGATCGACGGGATCAGGGTCAATCCCCAGGAGACCTACTCCTACCACGCCAGCAAGGCGGGCCTGATCCACCTGACGCGCCGGATGGCTTCCACACTGATCGGCGACCAGATTTGCGTCTCTGGCATCGCGCCGGGCGCGTTCGCCTCCGACATGAACATCAACGCTCGCGACCACGGCGACCAGGTGGCTCGCCGCGTGCCCGCCCGGCGGATCGGCCGCGACGAGGATATGGCCGGGGTGGCGATCTACCTCGCCTCGCGCGCCGGCGACTATGTGGTGGGCGAGACGATCGCGGTCGATGGCGGCGTGGCGTTTTCCGACATCGGCGGCGGAGGCTCCGTCTAGTCTCCCCTCAGGGCGCGCGGGTCATCTTCAGGCGCAGCAGGACCGCATGGCGGCCGGTGAACATCAGCGCGGCGATGGCCAGGTAGCGGGTGTAGAAGGCCAGCGTCTCGCGGCCGACCTCGGCCAGCGCCTCGGCGCGGTGGTCGCGCAGGTTGCGGTGCCAGGCGCGCAGAGTGCGGACGTAGTGCTCGCGGTCATTGCGCAGCTCGTTGACCTCGAACAGGCCGTCTGACGCGGCGAAGATCTCGTGCGGCTTCGGGAGGTCGGACTCCGGGAAGATCTCCAGAAAGAGCTCCCGCCCGGTCGTGGCCGGGACCGGCCCGTAGGCGATGGTCTGCAACACGAGCGGCGCGCCGGGCTCGAGCCACCCGTGGCAGGCGGCGAAGAAGGCGCGGTAGGTGGCCAGCCGCTCGCCCTCGCTCAGGCCCAGATCGGCGAAATGTTCGAAGGCGCCCACCGAGACGATGGCGTCGTAGGCGCGCTTTGGCCTGTGGTCGCGCCAGCTCTCCAGCCTGACCTCGGCGCCGGGCAGCCCCAGCGTGGCGACATGATCGAGCTGTTTCTGGCTCAGCGTAAGGCCGACGAGGTCGCCGACGCCGTTGGCGCTCAGGTGGGCGAGCAGGCTCCCCCAGCCGCAGCCGATGTCGAGCACATGGCTCGCGCCGCGGGCGAGAGCAGGACCCGTGATGTAGTCCAGCTTGCGCCGCTGGGCGGCGTCCAGCGTGTCGCCATCGCCGGCCCAGAGCGCGCAGGAGTAGGTCAATGTCGGGTCGAGCCAGAGGCGATAGAAGCCGTTGCCGACGTCGTAGTGCGCCTGAATGGCCTCCGGCGAGGCGCCGCCCCTCCGCCTTGCGGCGTCCTCCGTCATGCCGCGCTCCTCGCCCCCGGGCTCAAAATCCCATGTTGGAGAACGCGCGACGGCCGGTCGAGGCGACGAGTTCGCTCCAGATCGCGGCGTTTAGTGTCTTTGCCGCCGCATCGGCGCGGGTCTCGACATGGGCCTGCAGGTCGCTTAGCGCTGCGCGGAGCTCGTTGTTGGCCGCTTGCAGCGCGGAGACGTGTAGGTCGTCGTCGCCGCCCGCCGCCAACGTCCGAATGCGAGCCGCCAGGTCGGCCGGTGGGTCTGCCGTGGCGGCGCTAGTGAGGATGGCGCGGATGGCGCGGTTCTCTTCCACCAGGCGGTGGGCGGTTCTATCGCCTTCCTCGGCCACCATCATCAGCACCGCGGCGGTCAGTCCGGCGGAGCCCGCCATATAGGGCGACTTTAAATCGGGCGCGAAGACCATGGCCATGCGGCCGGCCAGGTCGGTGATGATCGATCGGGTGTCCGGCGTCATAGCTTGCCCATCAGCTCCAGCGCTGCGCGGTCCTGGGCGTTCAGCATGCGCCAGGCGGAGAAGATCAGGATCGGGTCGCGGTTTTCGCCGTCCATCCAGGCCTTGGCGCTCGAGACCCAGATGCCTTGGCCCTTCACGCAGTTGAACAGCTCCCACCAGTGCAGGGCGGCGGGGTCCGCCTTAAGGCCAGAGGCCGTCTCCCAGATGTCGATCGCCCGCTCGCGCGGCAGCAGACCGCCGCGGCGGTCGTCGCCGCCCCAGCACCAAATGCGGTTTAGTCCCCAGCCCAGGTCCTCGAGCGGGTCGCCCAGATGCGCCATCTCCCAGTCGAGGATGCCGTGGATTTCGCCTTCCTTGTCGTAAAGGAAGTTCCCGCTGCGGAAGTCGCCATGCACGACGCTGATCTTCTGCGCCGGCGGCGGCGGGTTGCGTTTCAGCCAGCGGATGGCGGCGCGGATGATCGGCTGCGGCTCGAGCTCGTCCTTGTCGATCTCGGCTTCCCAGTAGGCGAGCTCGCGCTTCCAGCAGCCGTCAGGGCTTGGGACCTCCATCAGCCGGTCGAGGCCGAGTGCGAGCGGGTCGGCCTTCGATATCTCGCCCAGGATGGACCACTTTCGCTGCCCGATCGTCTCGGCCTTGTCGGAATAGGGCGGATTCAACAGCCCGGTTGGGCTGCTCTCGAACCCGACCAGCTCCTCGGCGATGAAGAAGGGGAAATCGAGCGGGCCGGGGTCTTCCTCCAGCCAGAGCATTTCCGGCACCGGCACGGCCGAGCCGTAGAAGGCGCGATAGGCGGCGAATTCGACGTCGCGCTTGGTGTCGATCAGACTGGCCGGCGGATCGCGCCTGAGGATCAGCGGCCGCTCGATCACGCCGCCAGCGGCGTCGACGTAGCGCAGCTTGAGCCGATAGGTCTCGCGCGAGGCCCCGCCGACGATGCGGCGGAGCCCCGAGACGGAGACGTCGCTGGCGCCATCCAACCTAGTCGCGATGTAGGCCGCGATGCGGTCCTCTGTCAGCGGTCCAGCCAAGTGTCAGGCCGCCTGGAAGCGGATGGGCAGGGACTTCAGCCCGTTCACGAACACCGCCTGCGACATCCGCGGCGTCCCGGCCAGTTCCGCGGACTTCAGCCTGGGCAAGAGCTCCTCGTAGAGAATGCGCATCTCCAGCTTCGCCAGGTGCTGGCCGAGGCAGAGATGGGCGCCGTAGCCGAAGGCGAGCTGTTTGTTGGGCGACCGGTCGGCGCGGAAGCGGTCCGGCTCGTCGAACACAGTCTCGTCGCGGTTGCCGGAGGCGTAGCAGAGCATCAGCCAGTCGTCTTTGGCGATGGGTTGGCCCGCCACGTCCGCGTCCGCCGTCGCCGAGCGCATGAAGGTCTTGACCGGAGTCGTCCAGCGGATCGCCTCGTCGATCAGGCCGGGGACGCGGCTGAGGTCGTCCTTCAGCCAGGCCAGCTGGTCAGGGTTCTCGCACAGCGCCACCATGGCGCCGGCGGTCGTCGAGGATGTGGTGTCGTGGCCGGCCGTGGCGACGATCACATAGTAGCTCATCGCCTCGAACTCGGAGATCGGTCGCCCGTCGATCTGGCTGGTTGCGATCACCGTCGCCAGGTCTTCGCGCGGGCGCTCGCGCCGGTCGGCGCTGAGCTTGGCGAAGTACTGGTAGAAGTCGGCCAGCACCGCCTGGATGGCGCCCATGTCCATCGGATCTTCGCTCGGCTTGTCTTCGCGGCCGAGGTCCGGGTCGGCCGCGCCGAACAGCTCCTGCGTGAGCCTTAGCATGCGCGACTCGTCTTCCTCGGGAACGCCCAGGATGTCCATGATCACATGAAGGGGGTAGTGCAGGGCGACCTCGCTCACGAAGTCGCACGATCCGTCGGTGGCCATCATCCGCGCCACCGAGGCGCGCGCGATGGCGCGGATGCGATCCTCCAGCTTCCTGACGTTCTGCGGCAGGAACCAGGCCTGGGTCAGCACCCGGTACTTCGGGTGGTCCGGCGCGTCCATCTGCACCAGGCTGCGGACCAGGTGGGGGCTTCCGCCGGTCATCTTGCGGATGCGCGCGTCGCCCTCGGCCGAGACGATGGTGGTCGCCTTGTCGCCCGAGTGGAACAAGGCGTTCTGGCGGCTGATATCGAGGATGTCGGCATGGCGGGTCACCACCCAGAACGGGTCGTAACCTTCCGGCTGGGCAACGCCCAGCGGCCGGTTCGCCCGCAGCCACTTGTAGGCGTCGTGGATGCGCTGGTCGGCGTAGGCGGTCGCATCGACCAGGGTTTCGGCAATGTCCTTGGGAATTGCGACGTCGGCTGCCGCCATGGCGTTTTCAGCGGGCCGGCAAAGAAAGGCTTGCCTTCCTTTACGGCAAGGCCCGCGTCTCCTCCTTGCCTTATATTTTCTGGCTGTTTTGATAGGCGAGGCGCCGGCGAAGAGCAACGATCGGCGCGTTTCGGGAAGAGACGAAGACGCGTTCAATGACCGCTTCCGCCGACAGCGACCTTGAAGCCGGCCTTGCCGCCATCGCGTCGAAAATCGCCTCGGGCGCGAGCGGAATCAGCGACCTGCGCCGCATGACCGCCGGAGCGACCCAGGAGGTCTGGCGCTTCGAGCTCGTTGAGGGTCAGGCGCGCACGCCGCTCATCCTTCGCCGCGCGCCGGGCGGCACACGGGTCTCCGACACCGCGGTCGGGCTGGAGACCGAAGCGGAGCTGATCCGCGCCGCCGACAAGGTTGGCGCGCCGGTCCCGCTGGTGCGCTATGTGCTCGAGCCCGACGACGGTCTTGGGCACGGCTTCATCATGGGGTTCGTCGAGGGCGAGACACTGGGCGGACGCATCGCCCGCGGCGACGCCTTCGCCGAGGTGCGGCCCAAGCTCGCGCGCCAGTGCGGCGAGATCCTGGCCCGCATCCACACCCTCGACCCGGGCGCCTTCCCGCGCCTGCGGCGCTCGACGCCGGCCGAGCTGGTCGCCCAGCACAAGGCGACCTATCAGGCGACGGGCTGGCCACGGCCGGTGTTCGACCTCGCGTTCCGCTGGCTGGATGCGCACTGCCCGCCGGACCCGAAGGCGATGAAGCTGGTGCACGGTGATTTCCGCAATGGGAATCTGATGATCGGGCCGGATGACGGCGTCCGCGCCGTGCTCGACTGGGAGATCGCTCATGTCGGCGATTCGATGGAGGACCTCGGCTGGCTCTGCACCGCCTGCTGGCGCTTCGGCGCGTTGGACAAGCCGGTCGGCGGGTTCGGCGAGCGCGAGGATCTCTGGGACGGCTACGAGTCCGCCGGCGGCGCGCCGGTCGACCGCGCGCACGCGCTGTTCTGGGAGGTGTTCGGCTCCATGCGATGGGGGGTGATGTGCGCCTCGATGATCGCCGCCTTCCGTGGCGCCGACCCCTCGGTCGAGCGCGGCGTGATCGCGCGGCGAAGCTCGGAGAACGAGATCGATCTCCTCAGGCTGATCGCGAGCTGACGCCCATGCAGGATCGCCCAACGCCAGCGGAAGTCATCGGCTCGGTCGCCGCGTTCCTGAAGACCACCGTCGCCGCCCAGACTGCCGGCGCCACCTCCTTCCAGGCGCGTGTCGCCGCCAACGCGCTAGAGATGATGAAGCGCGAGCTCGATCTCGCGCCGGCCGAGGACGCGGCCGAGCGTGAGCGGCTGAAGGCGCTGCTCGGCATGGACGGCTCGCTGTTCGACCTCAACGTCGAGCTGTCGCGCCGGATCGCGGCGGGCGAGATCGAAACGTCGTCACCCGGCCTTATCGAGCATCTCTGGGCCACGACCATGGCCAAGCTCGCGGTCGACCAGCCGACCTACGCATCCTATCGCGCGGAGCTCGCCAAGCGAGGCCCCAAGGAGGACTGACATGGACTTCGACATCCCCGAAGACGTCGCCGCCTATCTCGAGGAACTCGACGCCTTCATCGAGACCGACATCAAGCCGCTCGAACAGCAGGACGACAACATCAGGTTTTTCGACCACCGCCGCGAGCACGCCCGCACCGACTGGGACAACCAGGGCCTGCCGCGGCGCGAGTGGGAGGAGCTGCTCGCCGAAGCGCGCCGCCGGGCCGACGCCGCCGGCCACCTTCGCTATGCCTGGCCGGTGGAGTGGGGCGGCAAGGGCGGCACGCAGCTCTCCATGGCCATCATCCGCGAGCACTTGGCGGCCAAGGGGCTTGGCCTGCACAACGACCTACAGACCGAGCACTCCATCGTCGGCAACAACCCCTTCATCATCATGTTCAAGGAGTTCGCGACCAACGCCCAGTACGAGCTCTATTCCGACCGCCTGCTGAAGGGGCAGATCCGGACCGGCTTCGGACTGACCGAGCCCAATCACGGGTCGGACGCCACCTTCATGGAGACGCGGGCGGTGCGCGAGACGCGCGACGGCGTCGATGGCTGGCTGATCAACGGCGAGAAGATGTGGACGACCGGGATGCACGTGGCGAACTACTGCATGGTGTTCGCCCGCACCTCCGGCAAGGACGGTGACGCGACCGGCATCACCGTCTTCCTGGTGCCAGCCGAGAGCCCTGGCGTGAAGATCGAGGAGTATCTCTGGACCTTCAACATGCCGACCGACCACCCGCGGGTCAGCTTCACGAACGTCTGGGCGCCGGAGGAGGCGATCTGGGGCGTCGAGGGCAGAGGGCTTGGCCTCGGTCAGAGCTTCGTGCACCAGAACCGCATCCGCCAAGCCGCCTCATCGCTGGGCGCGGGCGCGTTCTGCATCGACGAGAGCGTCAAGTATGCACGCCAGCGCAAGCCGTTCGGCAAGCCGCTGTCCGACAACCAGGCCATCCAGTGGCCGCTGGTCGAACTCGCGACCCAGTGCGAAATGTTGCGCCTCTTGATCCGCAAGACCGCCTGGGAAATGGACCGCTTGCCGCACAAAGAGATCGAGCGGCAGATCTCCGACAAGGTCTCCATGTGCAACTACTGGGCGAACCGGCTGTGCTGCGAGGCGGCCGATCGCGCCATGCAGGTGCACGGCGGCATCGGCTATTCAAGGCACAAGCCGTTCGAGCACATCTATCGCCACCACCGCCGCTACCGGATCACCGAAGGCTCGGAGGAGATCCAGATGCGCAAAGTGGCGGCGTACCTGTTCGGCTACGCGGGCCCCCGGCGCGCAATGTTCAGGCAAGAAGAAGCCGTCAATGCTTAGCAAGGCCGACGATTTTCCGATCCACCAAACGCCGGAGCCGATCGCCTACGCCGGCACCGACCGCAACTTCTACGACCGCTATTTCTTCAACGGCTACAACCCGGACGGCTCCGGCTTCTTCGCGGTGGCCTTCGGGACCTATCCGCACCTGAACGTCGTCGATGCCCACGTCTCGCTGATACGGAACGACGTCGAGTACTGCGTGCACGCCTCGCGCATCCTCAACATGGAGCGGTTCGACCTCGAGGTCGGGCCGATCAGGATCGAGGTGGTCGAGCCGTTGCAGCGGCTCCGGGTGACGCTGACGCCGACCGACGGGCTCGCCGCCGAACTGACTTTCGACGGCCGCGCCTTTCCGATCGAGGAGCCGCGCTTCATCCGTCGCAACGGCCCGCGCACCTTCATGGACTACACGAGGCTGACCCAGAACGGCCGGTATACAGGCTGGATCGAGATCGACGGCAAGCGCGAGACGCTCGCGCCCGGTTGTGTCGGGACGCGCGACCGCTCCTGGGGCGTGAGGCCGGTCGGCGCGCCGGACTCTCAACCGACGCCGAACACAGCCCCGCCCGGGTTCTTCTGGCAGTGGACGCCGATGAACTTCGCCGACAAGAGCGTCTTCTTCCACTTCACGGCCGACTCGTCCGGCGTCCCGTGGAACACCCGCGCAGTCATCGCGCCGGACGGTGCGAGCACGAGCGAGCTCATCGAGGTCGAGCACGCCGACATGGCGGTTGTTCTTCAGGAGGGCACGCGGCACGCGAAGACCGCGACGCTGACGGTGCCACTGCCGAATCAGCCGGACGTCCGGATCGAGTTCACCCCCGTCCAAACCTTCCTCATGCGCGGCATCGGCTATACCCATCCCAAGTGGGGCCACGGCCGCCTACACGGCGAGCTCGCTTTCGAGCGTGAGGACATCGGGCTCAAGGACCTCAACCTGGCTTCGATGGAGAACCTGCACATCCAGGCGCTCTCCAAGCTCACGCTCCGCCAGGACGGCCGCCCCGACCAGGCCGGCATGGGCGTCTTCGAGCAGCTCTGTTTCGGGCCATATCCGCCGCTCGGACTGACCTGACCGGCCATTCCCTCGCGTCAGGAAGCGGCGTATAGTCGCGCATAAGGCGAGAGGAGGCCGGATCATGATCAGGATCGCTACTTTGGCGGGCGTTGCTGCGTTCGCCGCTGCCGGAATTGGGGCCTTCGCTGCCGGCCAGGCCAAGGCGGCGGTAACCGTTTACGGGTCTGGCTTTGCCGAGCAATGTTTTCACGCGGCGCGCGACGGCGGCGACATCTACGCTGGCATCGTCGACTGCGACCATGCGCTTATCGAGGATCAGCTCGAGGGGCGCGACCTGGCGGGCACCTACGTGAACCGCGGCGTCCTCCACATGGCGGTGAATGAATACGCCGCCGCCCGCTCCGACTTCGAGAAGAGTATCGCCGTCGATCCCAACCTGGGTGAGGCCTGGGTCAATCTCGGCGCGCTCGAGATCGCCAACCATCAGTTCGCCGCCGGGATCACCGACATCGACAAGGGACTGGCGCTCGGGGCAGGCGAGCCGGAGAAGGCCTATTACAACCGCGGGCTCGCGGACGAAGGCTTGGATAACGAGACGGCGGCCTACTACGACTACACCAAGGCGTCGCAACTGAAGCCGACCTGGGCGCCGCCGCGCACCGAACTGACACGCTTTACGGTCCGCCCAGCCACCTAAGAGCACCGTCCGCCTAGGCGGACGCGCCGGCGCCCGCAACATCGCAAGCGACGTCAAGTCGTTGCAAAACCCCGCTACAGCCTTCAGGCAAATGAGGGAGACTCAGCGTGGCGCGATCAGGTGCGGTCGGTTGGGCGGCGGCTGTCATCGCCGCCGTCCTCGCGGGGCATGCATCGGCGCGTGGCGAAGAGGCGACGCCGACCGGCCAGGCGATCACCCCTGCGGCGGCGACCGGCGCGCTGTTCCAGACGCTCGATCCTGAGCTGTCGCAGTTCCCCGGCCACTCGGCCGGCGACGCTTCGGCGTTGGCGCTGTCGCCCGACGGCAAGACCCTGCTCATCCTGACCAGCGGCTACAACCTGATGTTCGGGGCTGACGGCAAGCCGATCCCTGACGCCTCGATGGAGTACGTCTTCGTTTACGACGTGGCAGGCCCCAGGCCGGTCAAGCGGCAGGTGATCCGCCTGCCGAACAGCTTCCTTGGCCTCGCCTGGGCGCCGTCCGGCCAGCGCTTCTACGTCTCTGGCGGCGTCGACGACGACGTGCTGGAGTACACGGCCGGCGCCGCCAGTTTTGCGCTCGCGCGCACCTTCGCGCTCGGCCACAAGCAGGGCCTCGGCTTGAAGGTGAAGCCCGAGGCCGGCGAGCTCGCGGTCAGTCCGGACGGCGCGCGGTTGCTGGTCGCCAACTTCCAGAACGACTCTGTAAGCCTGATCGAGCTTGCGAGCGGCGAGGTGACCGAACAGGACTTGAGACCCGGCGCGCTTGACCCGGCGCTCGCGGGACGCCCCGGCGGCAGTTTCCCGCGCGCCGTGCTCTGGACCGCCGACGACAAGGCATATGTAACCAGCGAGCGCGACCGCGAGATCATCTCGCTTGGGATCACCGGCGGCCGAATCGCGATCCAGCAGCGCCTGCCCACCCGCGGCCAGCCGGTGGCGCTGGCCCGCAACGCCACGGGCTCCAGGCTCTACGTCGCCCTGGACGACAGCGACGGCCTCGTCGTCCTCGACACGGCCAGCAATCAGGTAGTCGAACGCGCTTCGACGCTCGCGCCGGCCGAGGTGAGGCCGGTGTCCGCCCACCGCCTCGGCGGCGCCGGCTCGAACGGGCTCGCGCTGGCGCCGGACGGTCGGACGCTGCTCGTCACCAATGGGGCGCAGAACGATGTGGCGGTTGTTCGTTTGAGCGCGGCCGCCGCGGGCGCCGCCGCCTCGCCGGCCCGCGATCCTGACGGGGACGAGGACGAAGACGATCGGGCGGCCGCCGACCGCTCGGCGGTGATCGGGCTGATCCCTACCGGCTGGTATCCGACCGCGGTCGCGATGGCCGCCGACGGCGGGCGCATCTTCGTCGTCAACGGCAAGAGCAATACCGGGCCTGTGCCCGACGCCTGCCGCGTCAACCTCAGCATCGCGCCCGACCACGACAACGCCTGTAAGGCGGCAAACGAGTATGTCTGGCAGAAGGAGCTCGCGGGTTTCCTCGTGCTGCCGACGCCGTCGCCAAGCGAACTCGGGCGCCTGACCCGCCAGGCCGCCGAGAACAACCGCTATCGCGCGGCGCCCGATCCGGCCGATGCAGCGACGTTCGCCTTCCTGCGCCAGCACATCCGCCACGTGATCTACGTCATCAAGGAGAACCGGACCTACGACCAGATCCTGGGCGACCTCGAGGTCGGGAACGGCGACCCGCGGCTGGCCATCTTCCCGCGGGCGATCACGCCGAACCAGCACGCACTCGCTCGTCAGTTCGTCGACCTCGACAATTTCCTCGACTCCGGCGAGAGCAGCAACACCGGCTGGACCTGGTCGACGGCGGCGCGGACGAACGACTTCACCGAGCGCGAGGGGCCGGTGAACTACGCCGAGCGAGGGCTCCAATACGACCAGGAGGGCGACAACCGGCAGATCAACGTCGGCTACGCTACCTCGGCTGAGCGCGTAGCGGCCAACCCGCTATCGCCGTCCGACCCCGACGTGCTGCCGGGCGCAACCGATGTCGCCGCCCCCGACGGGCCGGACGGCGCGGCCGGCCAGGGTTACATCTGGGACGCCGCGCTGCGCGCGGGCCTGAGCGTCCGCAACTACGGCTTCTACGGCGACCTGTCGCGCTATGAGCCCAGCGCCGGGGCGGCGCAGATTCCGCTCGACCGCGAACCCTACAAGACAAACCACCAGGTCTTCTACGTGGCCAAGGCCGCGCTCATGCCGCTGACCGACCCCTACTTCTGGGGCTTCGACCAGGCCCTGCCGGACTATTGGCGCTACAAGGAGTGGGAGCGCGAGTTCGACGGCGACGTCGCCCGTGGCGACCTGCCCAACCTCACGCTGCTCCGCCTGCCGCACGACCATACGGGCAGCTTCGAGGCGGGGATCGACGGGGTGAACACCGTCGAGGCCGAGCTTGCCGACAACGACTATGCGCTCGGCCTGGTCGTGCAGAAGCTCGCCAACAGCCGCTATGCCTCCGACACGCTGATCTTCGTGCTCGAAGACGACGCCCAGGATGGACCCGACCACGTCGACGCCCACCGCTCGCCGGCGTTCGTCGTCGGCCCTTACGTCCGCCAGGGCGCCGTCATCTCGCGCCGTTACACCACAGTCAGCCTACTGAGGACGATGGAGGCCGTGCTGGGCCTGGAGCCGATGGGCCTGAACGACGCCCTCGCCGAGCCGATGGCTGCGGTGTTCGACGTCCGCCAGCCTCCCCAATGGACCTATGCGGCGCGGGTCCCGCCGGTGCTTCGCTCGACCGCGCTGCCGCTGCCGCCGCCCGCTCGCGCCGAGGCGGGATGCCCCACGGCGCCGCGCCGCTCAGCGGCCTGGTGGGCGAAGGCGATGGCCGGGCAGGACTTCAGCGTCGAGGACCACCTGGACACCGCAGCCTTCAACCGGGCGCTCTGGCTGGGCCTCAAGGGCGAGACGGCGTTTCCGACCGTGCGCGGCGGACGCGACCTGCGCTCGAACCGCGCGCGGCTGTTGGCGGCGGCGAAGCTTTCGCCGTGCCGGGCTTGAGTGTGGGCGCCGCCTGCTGCGGCGGCGCGGACGCCCTCTCCCTGACCGTCGCGACCGCATCGAGCGCCGGCGCGTCCGGCGTCTTGCGGGCGATGGGCCGCTGGTTGGTGAACTCGAGCAGTCGGTCCTTGCCCGCGTCGTAGTGCGGCCAGGCCGGCCGGCCGCCGCCGTTCGGATCTCCGGTCTTGGCGAAAGCGACCCAATAGGCGCTCATGGTCGCCGCCGCCGCCTCGTCCACTTCGGTCGTGGGCCAGGTGGAGGCGCCCAGCGTACGGAAGACGTATTGGCGCTCGGCGGCGTGCGGCGTCCCGCGCAGCGTCGAGGCCAGCGCCTTCGACAGCACCGAGAAACGATAGAGGAATGCCGGCGCGCCGGCTTGCGCGTGCATGGCGCACAAATGGCGGGCCGGCTCGCCGAAGATGAAATCGCTGACCACCCGCGCCTTGAACGCCCCTTCGCTCGGATAGGCAGCCTTGAGCGTGTCGCGGTCCGCCTCGGAAAGGCGGGTCAGGCGCTTGAACGCCGGCTCGAACACCCGCTCGGGGATCGGGAACTCCAGCGCATTCGAGCCGGCGACGTAGGGAACCTTGGCCTGGTCGCCGTTGGTGAATGCGGGTGAGACATCGTTGGCCAGGAGTTTGCCGTCGATGATCGGTCCCCAGCCCTGGCCCACGTCCGGGTCGCCAGCCGCCAGGATGGTCTCCGCCGGGAGGGCTCTCAAGTCTTCCACGGTCTCCGCGACCACGCCGAGGCTGTCGGCGAACGCCTTACCGTCGTCAGCGGCCTTGGCCAGCGGGGTCGAGGCGTCGCGGCCGGCCCCCGACTGGCTGATCGCCTTGTGGAACAGCCCTTGGGCCAGCGACGAGATCATCAGCCGATTCACCGCCATGCCGCCGGCGGACTCACCGAACAGGGTGACGTTGGCCGGATCGCCCCCGAACGCTTCGATGTTGCGCTGGACCCACTCGAGCGCCGCGATCATGTCCATCAGGGCATAGTTGCCCTTGAGCTCGTCGGGCTCCTCGGCGCTGAGCAGCGGGTGGGCGAAAAAGCCGAACCGCCCCAGTCGGTAGTTCACGCCAACCACCACAACGCCCTGTCGCGCCAGCGCCGCCCCATCATAGAGCGCCGCCGTCGCCGAGCCGTTCACGAAGCCGCCGCCGTGGATCCAGACCATGACCGGCAGGGGTCCGCCGCGCGCCGTCGGCGTCCAGACGTTGAGCGTCAGGCAGTCTTCGCTCATCGGCAACGGCCCGACGCCGTTGTCGTCCGGCTTGTACGCCTGCAGCGCGATCGGGCCCAGGCGGTCGGCCCGACGCAGGCCGCGCCAGGCGGGGTGCGGCTTGGGCGGCCGCCAGCGAAGCGGCCCGACGGGCGGGGCGGCATAGGGGGCGCCCTTGAAGGCGATGACGTCGTCCTCGATCACGCCTTCGATCCGCCCGGTGTCGAGCTCGACGATGGCGGCGCCTGGTTTGGCGCGCCTTGCCGCCGCGACCATGAACGCCGTCACCGCCGCCAGCCCCACAGACGCCACGGCGATCGCGCCGGCACGCTTGACCATTTCGTCGCTCCTCGATTCCGTCTTCGAAGACTCATGTCGAAAAACGGCTTGATCGAGGCTTAACTCAAATCCCGGCGTACCACTCGTAGCCGCGATCTTCCCAGAAGCCGCCTTTGCCGCCCTGGATGTTGTCGAGCCGGTCGACGGCCTCGACGCCCATGACGAACTTGGCCTGCTTGTAGCCCAGCTGCCGCTCGACGCGCAGCCTTATCGGCGCCCCGTGGCCGACCTCGAGCGGCGCGCCGTTCAGGGCGTAGGCGAGGATCGTCTGCGGGTGGAAGGCGTCGATCAGGTCGATGCTCTCATAATAGGGCGCGCCGGGCGCGAGCTCGTCGGCGCAGTGGAAGACGATATAGCGGGCGCCTGGCATGAGCCCTGCGGCGCTAAGGAGAGGCCCCAAGGGGGCGCCGGTCCACTGACCGATCGCGCTCCAGCCCTCGACGCAGTCGTGGCGCGTGATCTGGGTGCGCGACGGCAACGCCTTCAGCTGGGCCAGCGTCGCCTGAAGGGGATGAGCGACCAGGCCGCCGACGGTCAGGCGGAAGCTGGCGAAGTTGTCGGCGACGAGCGCCTTGTAGGCCGGAGCGCCCGGCTGAATCGACCCGTTCAGCTTGAACACCGGCGAGATGTCGCGGGGCGAGAACTCGGGTGCGAGCGGCTGGTCGAGTTGCAGCAGCCGCTGCGCGCGGTAGGTCAGCCCCTCCGCGGATCCGAGCAGATGCTGAAAGGACGGAGCGCGAGATAGCCGGTCGCATCCCTCAAGCAGGAGCCCGCCGAGGCCGGCCGAAGCGCTCGCGATCAGGCCGCGGCGGGAGACGATCAGGCGGCGCGTCATGGGTGGTCCGGCGGCACGGCGTAGCGGCCGGTTATCATCGAGCCGATCTCGTTCACAACCCCAGCCAGAAAGACCTCGATCACGTGCACCAGCACGAAGAAGACGATCAGGTTGGCGCAGATGAAGTGGATCGCGCGCGCCGACTGGCGGCCGCCGAATAGGGTGAGCAGCCATGGCGCCACGGCGTCGATGCCCGGCGACATCGTCAGCCCGGTCGCGACCATGAGCGGCAGAACCAGGAAGATGATCGCGAGGTAAGCCAGTTTCTGCAGGATATTATAGCGCTTGGCCTCCTCGCCGGTCGGATGCTTCAGCCGGATGTGGTCCGAGACGCTCGCCCGGATGTGACGGGGGCGGATCTGGTCGCGGCCGGGCGCGATATCGCGTCCGAAGTGCCCGCTCAGGAACCCGAACACGAGATAAATCAATCCATTGGCCACGAAGAGCCAGGCCAGGAAGAAGTGCCACCGCCGCCCGATGGCGAGGTCGCGCCAGCTCGGGACGGTCAGCCAACTGGGAAATCCGCGCACCTCCTGCCCGCCGCCGGGACCGTTCGAGACGCCGAAGACGCCAGTCGTGTCGAACGTCAGCGGGCCGATCGACGTCCTGCCCACCAGCCGCCCGTTCGGGCCGTTCCAGGCCCCCATTTCGAAGATCGGTTTGTCGGCGTCGGCGCCGTAAGCGCCCCAGTACAGCCGGGGGTGGGCGTTGAAGATCTGTGCGCCGCTCGTGATGAGCAGGCTGATGAGCAGCACGTTGATCCAGTGGGTGACCCGCACGACCAGACTGTGCCGATAGATCACCTCGCGCGGCCGTCTGACCCGGGCCGCGGGCGGCGCGGCTGGTATGGTTGCCTCGCTTGCCGACATTCGTTTGTTCTCCGCCCGCCGCCGGCGATCACGCTCTGGTCTGTAGCGTCGCAAGTGCTGGCCGTCACCCCGGATACGCTGGGCCACATGCGATGGATTAATCGTCTCGCAAGCACCCACAGCGCAGGCTCGGCCGATGCATCGCTGGGGCGCGGGCAACCCATGACGGAGGCGTTCGACTATTCGGCCACGGCCGCGCGAGCGTCGCCCGCGACCGACCCCCCGTCGCCGGCGCTCGCGTCGGTGGACGCTCTGCTCGTCGACGGCGGCGATGCGCGCATCCGCCGCGATCGCGCCACCGGTCTCAATCAGTACGGCTGCTCGCCAAGGCCGGAGGAGAGGCTCTCCGATTTCGCCTCGTCCACGGCGTCCAGCATCTCGCCGCGCGGCTACGCCGCGGCGTCGGCTCTGCGCGAGCGGCTCGCCGCCCGAACCGGCGGCGAACCGCCGGCCTCGGCCTATGGCCGCGAGCTTGCGCGTATTCGCCACGAGCTCGTTCGGCTTTGCGGGCTGGAGCAGATGCCCGGCCTCGACATCATCTTCGCGGCCTCAGGCACCGATTTGCACCTCCTGGCCGCGGCGCTCGTCGGCGGCTCGCCCGAACGGCCATTGCTTTGCATCGACGTCGAGCCCGAGGAGACCGGCAGCGGCGTGCCCGCGGCGCTGGCCGGACGTCACTTCTCGACGGTCACCGCGCTCGGCGAGAGCGTGGTGCAGGGCGACCCGCTTGGCGCGCACGGCGAGTTCCGCGCCGTTCGTGCGCGCGATCGGGACGGGCGCTTGCGGGCGACGGCCGACATCGAGGCCGAGCTCGACGCGGCCGTGCATGCGGCGGCAAAGGCCGGTCGGCGCGCTCTGCTGAACCTCGCCGACGTGTCGAAGACTGGCCTGATCTCGCCCGCGCCCGAGACAGCGATGGCGCTCGCGCGGCGGTTCCCCCGCGCACTCGAGGTCATGGTCGACGCCTGCCAGTTCCGCCTGTCGCCAGAGACGCTCAGGGCCTATCTCAAGCAGGGGTTCATGGTCGCGGTGACGGGTTCGAAGTTCCTTACCGGCCCGACGTTTGCGGGCGCGCTGTTTGTTCCCGAGCGCGCCGCCGACCGGTTGAAGAGCCGCCTCTTGCCCAAGGGCCTCAGCGCCTACTCCGCACGCGCCGACTGGCCGCAAGGCTGGGTGGCCGGGGCCAGCCTGCCGGAGGCTGCGAACTTCGGCCTCCTCCTCCGCTGGGAAGCGGCGCTGGCCGAGCTTTCCGCGTTCCGCGCCCTGCCGCAGCCCGAGGTGGAGGGCTTCATGCGCACCTTCGCGCGCATCGTTCGCCAGCGCCTTGCCGACGATCCAGCGTTCGAGCTGCTGGCGACCCGGCGCCTCGACCGGGGCGCGATCGGCGCGTTCACCAGCTGGGACCGCAGCGCCACCATCTTCCCGTTCCTGCTGCGTCACACCTCCGGCGGCCGGCGCGGCCCGCTCAGCCTGGCTGAGACCGAAGCGATCTATCGATCCCTGGCCGGCGTCGGGCGCACACGCTTCGGCCAACCCGTGCGCGCGGGCGAACGCGACGGTGCGCCGGTGGCGGCGCTTCGCCTCTGCAACAGCGCGAGGCTCGTGACCGAGGCGCTCGGTCCGGGCGGCGATCCGGCGGCGGTGCTTTCCCGAGCGCTCACCGCGCTCGACCGGGTTTCGCGCGCCGTCGACGGGCTCCCCGGCTAGACGTCGGGCGCGCCGGCAGCGGCGAGCAAGGCGCCCAGTGGGGCCCGTGGTAGGCTGCGGCGGCGGTTCAGGGGAGACTTAGGGATGCGACCGATGAACGGCGCCCCGCCGGCAGGCGCGTTGGTCATGGGGATCCTGCTGCTGGCAGGTTCGCCCGCGACCGCCGAGCCGGCAGTGGGCGCCGGCGTCGGCACGTACAGCTGCAACGAGTTCACCCGGGCGTCGGCGGCCGACGAACAGCGCGAGTTGCTCTACTTCTCCTGGGCGCGGGGCTGGATGACCGCATGGGACCTGGATCAGATGCAAGCCGGTAGGCCCACCCGCGATCTCAGCCAACCCTCCGTCCCGGACCAGCGCGCATTCCTCTCCAAATGGTGCGCCAGCCACCCGAGGGAACTCTACATGAAGGGCGTCTACGAGCTCTATCTCACCCTCAGCCTCATGCCCGCCAAGTGACCTTCACCAGCGAGGAGGCGTGAGCGCGATGCTGAGTTGGCAAGTGGGCCGAGTGAAGATCACCCGCATCGTCGAGATGGATTTGCCGGTGCCGGCCAGGTTCATGCAGCCGGCCACGTCCGCGGCGCTGCGCAAGTTGGCGTGGCTCTATCCGCACTTCGTCGGCGAGGACGATACTCTGAAGCTCAGCATCCACGCGCTGCTGGTCGAGGCGCCGGGGCTGAAGCTGGTCGTCGACACCTGCATCGGTAACGACCGGCCGCGCGAGATCACCGGCGGCCAGCCGTTGGCGACGCCGTTCCTGCAGCATCTTGGCGAGGCCGGCTGGTCGCGAGACGGAGTCGACGCGGTGGTGTGCACGCACCTGCACGTCGACCACGTCGGCTGGAACACGACGCTCGAGAACGGCAAGTGGGCGCCGACCTTCCCGAAGGCGCGCTACCTCCTCGGTCGGCGCGAGTACGACTTCTGGAGCGCCCACGATGACGAGGAGCAGCAGGCGATGCTCGGCGATAGCGTCAAGCCGATCTTCGACGCCGGCCTCGTCCAGCTGGTGGAACTGGACCACGTGATCTCGCCAGAGATTCGGCTCACGCCTTCCACCGGCCACACGCCCGGCCACGTCAGCGTGATGATCGAGTCCGAGGGCGAGCGGGCGGTGATCACCGGCGACATGACCCACCATCCGTGCCAGCTGGCGCACCCCGACTGGTCGCTCGGCGACAATGACCCGAAGGCCGCCGCGCTCACCCGCTTGCGCCTCTTCGCCGAATGGGCCGACCAGTCGATCCTCGTCATCGGCACCCACTTCGCCGCGCCCACCGCCGGCCACGTCGTCCGCGACGGCGCAGCGTTCAGGTTTGCGGTGTGAGGGCGGCGAGCCCGCTGCCGCCGCTGTCGACGCCACTCACTTAGGGAGCAGGCCGAACGCCGCGAGCAGCCCTAGAGCCGTCGCTCAGGTCCTGTAGCTAGGGTCGAGCCGGTCGAGCTTGCGGAGCAGGGCCGGCCAGTCGAGCACGCCGAAGGGGCGGCGCACGTGGGGCTGGTAGTCCTGGAAGGTCTTCTCGATCACGTTCTGCGAGGGCGTGATGAGCTTGGCGCCCGTGGCCATCGCCATCAGCTGGGCGCGGCACGAGAGCTCGGCGCGGTGGATGTGGTTGAAGGCCTGCGGCACCGTCTGGGCTACCACCAAGAGGCCGTGGTTGCGCAGGATCATCAGGTCGCCGTCGCCGAGGTCTGCGACGAGCCGCGCTTGCTCGTCGAGGTCCAGCACCACGCCCTCGTAGTCGTGGTAGGCACAGCGGGCGAAGCGCATGGCGGTCTGGTTCAGCGGCAAGAGGCCGCACTCCAAAGACGAGACGGCCATGCCGGCGGCGGTGTGCGTGTGGATCACGCAGTCCACGTCGTGGCGCGCCCGGTGGATGGCGGCGTGGATCACGAAGCCGGCGCGGTTGAACCCGTAGTCGAACGGCGGCTTGGCGATGACGTTGCCGTCGAGGTCGATCTTGATCAACGAGGAGGCGGTGATCTCGTCGTAGAGCAGGCCATAGGCGTTGATCAGGAAATGGCCCGGCTCCCCCGGCACGCGCGCCGAGACGTGGTTGGCGATGAGGTCGCTCATTCCATAGAGGTCGATCAGCCGGTAACAGGCCGCCAGATCGACCCTGGCCCGCCACTCCTCATGGGAGACCTGGTCGTGGACGCTGGGAATCTCGGTATCGAAGTTCTGCGGCCGCGGGGCGGCCATATCGTCGGGCACGGGCGCGCTCCTCCCAGATCGGTTTGAGCTGCGCCACTCTACCAGTGAGCCGCGTCGGCCGGAACGACGGAAACACCGGGGAGGCTCACCGCTACCCTAAGTAGAAGTCCCTAAGCGTTCCGCCCGAATTTCGCCGAGTCGCGCCCGGCGCTAGAGATCTGGCAAGCCGGCGACAGTCATTTGCCGTTGGGGAGTTTCTAGCGTCGGAGGTTCGCCATGATCGTTTTTCGCATCGCTGCTGAACCCGAGGGGTGGTACGTCGACACCGACACCGGGCGATCAGGCCCTTGTCTGTCAATAGCGCTGGCCGTCGAGCGCGCCGAGGGGATGATCGCAGCGCTCCGCACACATGGCGAGGACGCGGTGCTGGAAGCGAGCGAGCCGAAGCGCACCACGCCTGCCCGGTGGCCCGGCGAACGAGCTGGTGCGACATTGTCCCTCTAGCGCCACGCACGGGCCGGCGCGTAGAGCCTCGAAGGCGGAGCGCGCCGGCTCCGCTCATGCGGCCGAATGTCCGTGTCGGGCGTGTAGGATTGCCCGCGAAACGGCGTCCGCGAGCCTTCTATTTCAACAGCCCACAGGCGAACCGTGCGGTCGTGGCGTCGCCGGCGTGAATGATCACAGCGTGGCCCTTGAGTTCGGCGACATTGGTCAATCGAGGGGCCAGCAGGGTCTCGTTGTCGGTTCCATCCGCTTTCACCGTGAGGGACGGCAGGTCCCCTAGCGGCGGCGTCGCGCCAGCACCCATGCTCATCCCGGCGGTCATGCCGTAGTGGTCGCCCGCTGCGCCTGCTGGCACGATCTTGCCGTTGACGGGTCCTGGCGCGCAGGACGGGTTCTGGTGGACGTGAAAGGCGTGCAGGCCGGGCGTTAGCCCATGCAGGCTGACCGTGACTTGGTCTCCCTTGGCGCTGTCGGACATCGTCACCGTCCCGATCCCGGCGCCCGCACCCGACAGCGTCGCCTTGGCCATGTCGGCGTGCAGCGTGGCTCCGAATACCGGCGTCGCTCCGACCAGCGCGAACGAGGCCAGCACTCCCAATCGAACGTTCATGGCGTCCTAGGCTCCGGCGCTCGCGCGGAAGTCGACATCCTTGGTCTTGATCGTCCCGGCCGTCCGCCCTGGCGCGGTCTCGTAGGTCCAGTAAAGATTCGTGAAAGCAATGACCTGGTCCGGCGGCGGCGCGCCCCACTCGGTCGCATCCTCCGTCGTGTGGGCGTCACTGACTAGGGTCGCGTCGTATCCCCTGACCAACGCGCCGTGGAGCGTCGAGCGGATGCACTGATCTGTCTGCGCGCCGACAACCATCAGGCGCCCGACGCCGAGCCGCGAAAGAACCGTCTCCAGGGTGGTGTCCTCGAAGGCGTCGCCCCAGCTCTTGTCGACCACCGGCTCGGTGTCGCTCGGGCTGAGCTCGGAAACGATCCGCCAACGGTCGCTTCCTTTCGCGAGGTGCTCGTCGGAGTGCTGGACCCAGAGAACGGGGACCTGCTCCCGCCGCGCCTTCTCGACGAGGCTGGCTATGTTCGCGACCACCGCGTCGCGCTCGTGCGCTCTTTCGACAACGCTCTTCTGCACGTCAACGACAAGGAGAGCGGTGTTGGGGCGGTTCTTAAGGGTCGTCATGGCTTCCTTTCAGCCCAGAACATGCTTGATCCACGCGGCGATGGCCAGCCAAACGGCTGCGCGTTGTCCGCTCTCCGGCGCCGAGCCATCGTCCGCTCCGACCCAATGCGGACGCTCTTGAAGCGTCCTGTCACCCCTTCCGCTGTCTCGCCCACCCGCATAGCTTGGTGACGCCCGCCACACCATGGGATGCCTCGATGGTTCAGCCCGCATCTGAGACAGAGGTCACCGCCATCGTCATCGCCCTGGAGCCAGATCAGGAAATGGTCGGGCGCGCGCGGGCAGCCAACGCCATGCTGCGCGCGAGCTACCCCGAGGGCTTTCCGCTGGATGCGGGGCGCCCCGCGCACACCTCGATCTACGCGGGCTTCGTATCCACGAGCGACTTGCCGAAGGTCTACGCTGCGACAAGCGCGGTGCTGGCGAACGAGCCCTTCACGAGCTGGGCGCTGGATGCGATCGAGTACTACTACATCCCGCTCGGACCAATCGGACTGGCCGGCATCGTGATCGAGCCGACGCTTGGCCTTATTCGCATGCAGCAGGACATGATCGACGCGGCAGGTCCCTACACGGTGAAGACTGCTACCGCGGCAGCGTTCTACACAACCCCGTCCGAGCCCGACATCCACCCAGCCGTGATTGACTACGTCACCGCCTTCGCCGAACACACGGGCAAGAACTTCAGCCCACATGTCTCAATCGGCCTCGCCACGACGGGCTTCCTCGACGCGCTAATGGCCGAGCCGTTCAACGGCTTCACCTTCTCGCCTGCTACCGCCGCCGTCTATCAGATCGGCAACTTCGGAACGGCGCGCAAAGTGCTGAAGGCCTTGCCGCTGCGGCCGTGACGCAGACTCGCGTCGAATGCGGCCGGGAGCCATCGTCTGCTTCCGACCCATCGCGGACATTCGCTGCTACCGGTTCCGCTGCGTGGCGACGATGCGCCGGATCATCTCCATTGGCCGCTGCTCAGATGTTCGTGCACAATCAACCAGCCAGACTCGTTGCTGTGAAACACCCGAGTTCCGCGGCCGCCGCCACCGACCTTCGCGCCGCGGACCATGCCCGACCACTCGAACCCGTAGATGACAGCTGCGGCTGCGTCAGATTGAGCGATCCAGCGCGGTTCCAGGGTCAAGTATCGGTAGTCTTCGACCATTTTCCAGCTCTCGGTCATCATGGAAGAGAAGTCCTCTTTGCCCAAGATCGCTGTTCCGTTGCTGTAGAAGAAGATGACGTCATCGGCCAACAATGCCAGCGCGGAACCGATATCCCTGCGGATCAGCGCGGCCGTGAATTCGACGGTGCAGGGCCTGTGGCGAGTTCGCAGACATGGAAGGGCTACCTCCGGCGTGTTCTTTGTTTTGTAGGCTCCGCGCCGCCACCCCGCGACGCCCGCTTTCGACCCAAAGCAGACATCCAGCGTGCGCCTTGCTACGCCGCTAGTCGCTGCGCTCCAGCCTTGAAGTCGTTGGGCAGCACGGCCGGATCGGCGCAGGTCAGTGTTTGTGGCAAGTCTGGTTCTTGGCGATGCACGTGTTGCCGCAGGGTTTACTACCCGTCGCGCAGTAGAACCTCTGGCGCCATCCGTCGCGCCACCAGGCGAACGCCGGCGTTGGTGCGACGGCTGAAGCGAACACTACGGCGCACAAAGCGATGAGGGCGTAGCGCACGGCGTTTCTCCTGTCCGGGCGCAGTTTGCGCGCTTGCGGCGTTACGGGGCAAGCGAGCGTCCGTTTCCCGGCATGGGCCCGATGTCCGCTTCCGACCCAAAGCAGGTGATGGAGAGTCCGCCCTGGATCGCCAAGAGGCCGTCTAGCCTGCTCGGCGTAGCCAGCTCGGGCGTGTCAGCCACGCCGCCAGCGATAGAAGTGCGCCCAGCACGAACACGTGGATGAGGTCGCCATGGAGAGGCCCGATCCGAGCCAGGAAAGCGCCGGTGCAGACGCCCAGGAGGATGACGGCCCCCAGAAACGCTGAGCGCGGCCACAGCAACAGAACTGAGCCTGCCACCTCCGTTGCGCCCGTCACATAGCGGAAACCCTGTCCGAGTCCGACTTTGTCGAACTCAGCGACCATCATCGGCTGACTCGAGAGCTTGGCGGCCGCCGCGGCGAGGAAGGCGAGCGCCAACAGGCACTTAAGCGCCCAGCCCAGGATCGCGGCCCATCGGCCCGCCTTACGACCTGCTGTTGGGTGATGAGCCGTCATACCGAGGCCGGCACCCTCGCTGGGAACTGTCCGAGAGCAACGCGCCGCACGGCGTCAGAATCGGTCGGTTGATGGCCCACGGCGTGAGCCGGCGCCGGGACGTCCTGGACGGTGTTGAGCAGCCGTCCGACGCCCGTCACCTCGACTTCGACCACGTCGCCGGGTTCCATCGGGCGGGAGTTGGCCGGCGTCCCGGTCAGCACGACATCGCCGGGCAGGAAGGTGATGTGCCTGGAGAGATCCGCCATGATGTAGGGGATGTCGAACGTCATCTCCGACAGCGGGCCGTCCTGCACCACCTTCCCGTTCACATAGGTCCGCACGCGCGACTCGCGGATGTCGACGCCGCGCACGATGCCCGGGCCAATCGGACAAAATCCGTCTTGCCCCTTCACGCGCAGCATCGAGCCCGCGTCGGTCTCGCGGAAGTCCTGGGCGCCGACGTCGTTGGCCGGCGCGAACCCGGCCAAATGGTCCCAGACCTCGTCGGGCGCGACATTGCGCATAGGTTTGCCCACGATCGCGGCCACTTCTCCCTCGTAGTTGAGATAGCGGCAATTCGCCGTCCTGCTCAGCTTGCCTCTGTGCGAGTTCAGGGCCGTGGTCGGCTTCTGGAAGTAGGTGGGCGTGGTCAGCGGCGGCGCGTGAAACTCCACCCGCCGCGACTCGTAGTTCAGGTGGATGCAGATGATCTTGGTTGGATCGCACGGCGGCAGATAGACCGCCTCCGCCTCCGGCGTTGATCGTCCGTCACCGAGGCGCAGGCGGTCGCCTTCTGGCTTCACCCATTGCGGCGTTCCCTCGAACAGGATGCGCCGCCATTCCTCGAGCGGGCCGGTGAGTACGGACATGGCAGGTTCCTCTTCGTCTTGCAGCGGAGCGGTGCGAGCCGTCAGCCCGCGGCCGCAGCGGTCTCGGTTTGTCGCGCAGGCGGCGCCATCCGCTCGTGGCCGTAGGTGTCGCGCTGATAGTACTCCGACTGGTGCGTCGCAGGTCGCGCACCCCAACCCACCTCGATCTGCCAGCCCGACGGATTGACGAAGTAGAACGAGTACATGTGATCGTTCGCGTGGCGACCGGGCGCGACAGCCACCGGCACGCCGGCTTCGCGGACGACTTCGTAGGCGAGGCCCACGTCGTCGAGATTGTCGACCTCGAGCATGAGGTGGTTGATCCGCTTCTCGCCGGGCAAGCCAAAGGCGACGGTGTGGTCGCGCTCGTTGCAGTGGAAAAACATCAGCTCGAGCGGCCGCGGAGCGCCCGGCAGCGGAATGCGGTATTCGATGCCGCCACGCATGCCGAGCAGCCTGTAGAAGGCGTAGGTCTTCTCGAAACCCGCCGTTTGTCGCTGGATCAGGTGGCCCATGCCGCCCGCGCCGGTCTTGAAGCGCCCGTGCATGCGCCGGCCCGGGTGGAACGGCTTGTCGGCCTGGACCTGCGGGCCGTGGAAGATCTCGATCGGGTAGCCGCTCGCGTCCTTGAGGGTCATCAGTTCCAGCACGCGT
>DATNJB010000010.1:0-19482 GCA_035604135.1 Caulobacteraceae bacterium
CGGGCCTCGATCCGATTATCGCCGAGGCGATCGCCGAGGGCCGCCGGCCCGAGCCGATGCGGGCCGACGAGGCGGTGGTCTATGATTTCTGTACGGAGCTTCGCAGCACGCGGACGGTCAGCGACGCGACCCTGGCCCGGGCGCTCGGTCTGCTCGGCGAACAGGGCGTGATCGAGATCATCGGCGTCAGCGGCTACTACGACACCGTCTCGATGACCCTGAACGTCGCCGAGGTCCCTCTCCCCGAGGGCGTCGACCCGCCGCTGAAACCGCTGGTGGGCCGGTAATCCTTCCAGCCGCAGACACGCAAAGGGGCCGGCGAGCCCTCGCGTTCCCTGCCGGCGCATCCAACGAAGTCAGACTGCCCGAAAGCAGACCTCTAGAGATGGGCTACCGCCTTTCCTCACGGGGGGAGGCGCTGCGGCAACCTGACGAGGCGTCCGAGCTCGAAGCGGACTAAGCCTACGGCGGCATCTCCAGACCGTCGATGAGCGGGTCGAGGTGGCAGGCCCTGCCCAGGAGGTTCGAGTCCCGGATCAAGATCGTGTCGCCCTGGACGGTGACGCCGTGCACCCGCAGCGCCGAGAGAGCGCGCGAGAAGCTCTCTCGGGTCATTCCAAGCTCCGAGGCGATCAGGTTCTTCTCATACGGTAGAACGGCGCGGTGCGGCGTTCCCTGCCGCCTCGATAAGGCGACCAGGTAGCAACCGGTGCGTTCGGCGGCCGTGCGTAGTTTGAGGTTCTTGACCTGCCGAACCAAGCGTCGGAACTGTCCAGCCAGGCTCGCGATCACCGCTTGCGCAAGCTGCGGCTCGGTCTGAACCGCCTGACGGAACACGCCAGCTCGGATCAGCAGGAGTCGAGACGGTTCGGCGATGCGCGCCCGCATCAGATAGGGCGATCCCGTGACCACCGCGGCCGGAATGACGAGATCCGGCGGCTCCACCACCTCGATGAGGACTTCGCGTCCCTCGCTCGATCGACCCAGAAGATGCGCCGACCCGGTCAGGACCGCATGCTGGAAGGTCGGCATCTCCCCTTGGTCGAACAGTATCGTTCCCGGCGCAACCGCGTGGACTACCGCATTCGCCAAGAGGTCCTTCCGCCTTGCCGAAGGAAGGCCGCTCAACAGGGGCAGGTGTTCAAGGTCCAGTTCCGGCCCCTGCATCTCGTTCAACGTCCCAAATCACCGCTGGAGCGTCGCACCGCAAGCGCCGTAACGCCACTGTGACAATAGTCACTCGCTTCGTTGATGTAGATCAATGCCGGACTGACGATGCAGGCGGGTATCCTGCTCAGCGGATGTCCAGCGGGAGGGTGGGTCATGGCGACAGGTGCGGGTGCTGTAGATCGGCCGACGGAAGACCCCGTCAGCGACATCTTGAAGTGGGTGCTGCTGGCGGTTGCGATCGTCACCTTCGCCTGTCTCGCCTGGGCGACCGTTCAGACTTATAGCGCCGCACCGCCTCAGCCCGATCGATACGTTACAGCCGCTGGCGCTGTCGTTATGACCAACGCCGACATAGTCGCCGGCAAGGCTGGATTCCAGCGAGCCGACCTGATGGACTATGGCAGCCTCTACGGCATGGGCTCCTATTTCGGCGAGGACTACACCGCCTCGAACCTTGTCGCGCTGGCGAACCTGACTGAGGCCAACGTCGCGACTGCCCAGCTAGGCCAACCGTACCCGGCCTTGCGGCCCGAGCAGCAGTGGCTCGCCCGCACCACGATGCAGGCGCAGCTGCAAGGGCTGGATCTGACGGCCAAGCAGGCTGTGGTTCCCGCAGCCCTGGCAGCCGCGATCGCGACTTTGCGCGATAGGATCAGCAGCGAACTGCTGCACGACGACTTTGCGAAGGGATGGACGCATGCCTCCAGTCTGGACGCGACAAGCGCCGCTCAGACAGCCGACTTCTTGATCTACTCCTCGCTGACGACCGTGGCGCGGCGCCCCGGGAGCCAGACCTCCTGGACCCAGAACTGGCCGTTCGAGCCGCTCGTCGGCAACATGCCGTCGACCTCGACGTTCCTCTGGACCTGGGCCAGCATCGGCTTCACCTTCCTGGCCATGGGAATGGTGCTGTTCATCTACGAGCGGTACCTCAACGCCCCCGATGACGCGCCGATGGACCCGGTGTTGGCGGCGTTCCGGCCATTGACCCCCAGCCAGCGCAAGACCGGCAAGTACTTCCTCGTCGTCGCGGCGGTGTTCCTGGTGCAGATCCTCGTGGGCGCGATCATGGCTCACTACTATTCCGAGCGGACCGACTTTTACGGCCTGCCCGTGGACAAATATCTGCCTTTCAACTTCCTGCGCGACGTCCACACCCAGACGCCGATCGTCTGGATCGGCCTGTCGTGGATTGCGGCGGCTCTCTTCCTCGCGCCGGCGATCAGCGGCCAGGAAGCGAAATGGCAGGGCCTGCTGGTTGATGTGTTGTTCTATGTCACCCTCGCCGTGGTCGCGGGCGCTCTCGTCGGCGACTACTTCGGCATCATGGGATGGATCGGCAACGGTTGGTTCTGGTTCGGCAACCAGGGCCTGTCCTACATCCAGCTGGGTCGGTTCTGGCAGATCGGTTTTTTCTCGGGCCTCGTCATCTGGAGCGTGCTGGTTTTCCGCGCCATGTGGCCGACGCGCACGAAGCTGGAGCAAGCGACGCGTCAGTTCTGGAGCGGGAACATCCGACTCGAGAACCTGCTGTGGGCTTCAACCATCAACATCGCGCTCCTCTATTCCTTTGGGATGATCCCGCTCACCGGGATCGAGAACTCGTTCACGATCACCGACTTCTGGCGCTGGTGGGTCGTGCATCTGTGGGTCGAGCAGTCGTTCGAGTTCTTCGCCGCGGCGATCAGCGCCTACCTGCTGATGGCCATCGGCCTGGTGTCGCGCAAGCTGGCCGAGCGAGCGGTCTATTTCGAGCTGATCCTGATCTTCCTCGGCGGTGTGCTCGGCACCGGCCATCACCTCTACTGGGTCGGCGGCCCCGACCTCTGGGTCCCGCTCGGCTCGATCTTCTCGTTCATCGAGGTGCTGCCGCTGGTCCTGTTGATCCTCGATGCCATCCGGCACCGTCAAATGATCAGGGCCGAGACCGAGTTCAAATACGGCCTCGCATACACCTACATCCTCGGCGCGGCCTTCTGGAACTTCGTCGGCGCCGGCGTCTTCGGGGGCGGCGTGCTGAACGCGCCGCTCGTGAACTACTACGAGCACGGCACCTTCCTGACGCTGAACCACGCGCACACGGCGCTCTTCGGCGCCTTTGGGCTTTTGGGACTTGGCCTGATCTACTTCTGCCTCCGCTACCTCGCGGGAGAAGGAGCTCGGTTCGGCGAGCGGCTCGGGCGCTGGGCATTCTGGCTCTACAATGGCGGCCTGGCCCTGTGGATCGTGTTCAACTTCTTCCCAATCGGCTGGGCGCAGCTTGGAGCGGTCTACACCCACGGATATGCCTACGCCCGCAGCGCGGCCTTCTACGACACCACGCTGTTCTGGCAGTGGATGCGCTTTCCGGGCGACGTCGTGTTCGCGCTCGGGGCTCTGCTGATGGCCTGGGACTTTCTCATCAAGCTGCGCCCGCTGTTTCCCGCCTTCGTCGAGCGATTGATGCCTGGGTCGCGGCCCGCTCCGAGCCCGGCCGGCGCGGCGGAGTGAACAGACGTTCTGCCAGGCATGGCGGCGCTCTTGAGCGGGCGCACGCACTCGTGCGACGGCGCTGAAGGCCATGAACGACATGGCTTTAGCGAGTGCGATCCACGTCCTCGCAGTGGTGATCTGGATTGGCGGCGTAAGCTTCGTTACCACCATCCTCATGCCGGCCATTCGTCGGGGACACCCTCCGCAAGACAGGCTGAAGGCGTTCCTAAGATTTGAAGGCCCATTCGCCTGGCAGGCGCGCCTCAGCGTGGCTGCCGCGGGGATGAGCGGACTCTACATGCTCTGGCGCGGAGACCTGTGGACGCGCTTCGGCTCGGCGCGGTTCTGGTGGATGCATGCCATGGTCGGTGTGTGGTTCGTCTTCGCAGTGATGTTGTTCGTGATCGAGCCTTTCGTCCTGCATCGGCGGCTTGCGACACTAGCGAGCGCCGCAGGGGCCGGTCCGGCCTTCTCCCGGATCGAGCGGTTACACCGCGTGCTGCTGGCCTTGGCCCTGATCGCCGTCGTGGGGGCGGCTGGCGGAACCCACGGCGGGTTCTGACCTTGGGTTCAATTCCAAACCGATCCTGAGCTACGACACGGCGGGCCGGATCGCTAGCGAACGCACGCGGGGCCTATGATGCGCAGCCATCGGTTTAGGTGCACCCGACTCCATCGCCGCCCAATCTCCGCACCACGCCGCAGATGTGCGCCAGCTGGTCGGCGAGGCCAGGCGGCGCCGGAAACGCGGCATCCAGCGCCGCGGCGCCCACTGTGAAAGCGGCCGCGCCGGCGGCGGCCGTAGCGGCGATTCGTTCGTCGCGATCGATCGATCCCGCGACGATTACGGGCTTGTCCCCGGCTGAGCGGCGGATCTCGCGGATCAACCGGGGCGCGTCGCCCGTGAAACGGTAGGCCAAGAGATCTAGCCCATGCACCGCTTCGCGGGCGGCCAGCGCGCGAGCGCTGCTTGCGATCGTCGCGATGTCGCCAACGAGGCGGCTTGGGTGGCCGAGGACCTGGCCGGGGAAAGGGAAGTAGCGGATCGAGCTGCCGGCGATGATTGGTTCGACGATGGCTGGTCGGGTGCCCCCCATCAGCACGTCCACGCCGAGCTCGACGCCCGCGCGCGCAGCCGCCGCCTCGGCCTCAGCCTCCAGGCAGACCATTTCCAGGTAGACGACGGCGCCCGCGGCGCGAATGTCGGCTGCGAGCGCGCGTAGCTCTGAAAGTGGCAGACCGACGTCCTTAAAACCGATGTGTCGCACGCCGGCCGCTATGGCGTGCGGCAGCTGCTCGCGTGCGTCGGCAATCGTGGCGTCGCCACGAGTGAGCATGAAGATGAAGTCGGGTCGCGACATTGTGTTGTGTTCCTAGACTACTCTCGGCCCTCGCGGCTCGCATGGCCACGGGGACCTGCGGATGTCCGCTCTGCGTCGGAGGCAGACAATCGCCCCGGCGCTGCGATCGGGCGCGCGTTTCGGTCAGCCAGCGTTACTGGCGCGGCGACCCGTCCGGGCACGAATTCAAGCCTGGTCCGCTCACGGGGACGGGTCCCACGCATCCGTGCGGCCGAAGCGTGTGGACGTCGGTCGAGTGGCGTCTCGTGACACTCGTGTCGCCGGCCGCCTCGACGGCATCGCTGGTGGGTTCGGCGTCTCGTGGGACCTTGTATGTGCTCGTGACGGCGCAGCCGGCCACCGAGGCGGCCGCGCCCAGCGCGAAAATCGCGAACGCGTTGCGCATACCCGGCCACTGTCTGTTCGAAGCGGCGGCGTTGCAAGGGGACTGCTGTCCGAGCGGCCGCCAAGGCGAGCGGTCAGTCGTCCGGGCTGCTGTCCGTCCACCGCCACACCGCGCCGGTCTTCGAGAAGACATAGATCACCTGACCGCAGACGACCGCGTAGGTGACCGCGCCGGCGCCGTCGACCTCGCTCTGCGGCTTGCCCTTGGCCAGGCACTTGCGCGCCGCCGGCTGCAGAAGAAGGGCGTGGACCCTGCCGAAGGTCAACGGCGTGTCGTTGTCGTCGAGGCCAGGCCCCAGCGTGGTCATGGAGGCGAGCGCGGCTTTGTCGTCCTTGGCGACAGCGACCGCGAATTTGCTCCAGAACGCCGCAAAGCCATCATCGGCCGCCTGTGCCGGCTCGACCGCTCCGATCGCGATGACAAGCGCCGTTAGCGTCCCCGGTTTCATCGCCCTTGCTCCGCACCCATGCCCGCCCGGACGGCGCGGGCTCAAGCGTGTTCCAACGGGACTGAGCAGTCAAACACACGGCCTCCGCCGCCGGCGTCCCCTGCGATCACCCAGGAGACGATGGGGTGGCGACCTGGTCTGTTGTGCGGCCTTCGCGAGGCGGATACCTGACGGGAGCGATGTCAGACGAACGCGAAGCGGACCTCCCGCTGTCCGCATGGGTCGTTGATCTTGCGCGGCGCGGCCGAGCTGGCACAAGCTTACGCAAACGGGGGACATCGATGCGCCAACTCTTCGCCGCTGTGAGCCTGGTTCTGGCCGCGCCGGTTCTCGCCAGCGCCGCCCCTCCGGTGACCAGCGGGGCCTACAACGAAGCGATGCTGCTCGCGTACGACCCGGCGACGGGCGCAGTCAGCGGCTATTTCGACATGACCCGGGGCGAGGCGCCGTCGTTCAGCTGCATCTTCTATCTGCACGGCAAGCTCTCGGGCGCGAGCGCGGCGATCGACACCTATTTCCCGGAGACGCCGAAGGACGACCTGATCAAGGGCAAGCTTGTGCTCAGCGACGCGACGCACTTTCAGGTCCAGCTTGAGAGCGAGCACGGCGGCTGCGCCAACGTCTGGTCTTTCGCTGATGAGAGCCAGCCCGCGACCTTCGACCTGGCGACGGCGCACCCGTGGGATGCGGTCGCGGTGGTGCGGAGCGACAAGGCGTACTTCTACGACGCGCCGGGCGCGGCCGCGCATCGCAGGGCCTATGTCGTCCAGGGCGACGGCGTCGGCGTCCGCGCCGCGAGGGCCGGTTGGGTCCAGGTCGACTACGTGGGCGGCGACGCGACCGTCTCCGGCTGGCTGAAGGCGTCCGACCTCTACCCCACGCCCTGAGCCCTTCTCCTTTCGCTAGCCCGCGGGGGCCGGCTCTGGCTGGGGCTGGGCTTGGGCGAAGGTGAAGGCTTCCGGCTCGGCGACGGTGCGGCGGAAGAAGGCCGAGATCATCGTCATCATCATGGGACGGAAGACCGCGTGGTTGCCGAACCCGTGCGGCAGCCCGCCGAAGATGTGCAGGTCGACCTTGCCGCCCTCGGCCCGCACACGCTCCTCGAAGCGGCGCGACGCGCTGACCGGCACGACCTTGTCGGCGTCGCCGTGCAGCAGCATCACCGGTGGATAGTTTGGGCCGACATGGGTGATGGGGCTGGCCAGCGCCGCCGCTTCTTCGGAACCGTCCGCGCCGGGCAGCGAGCGGGCGGCGAGGCCGCCGGAGGGCCTGGCGCCTCCCAGATGGAAGAGAACGGGCGGGTAGACCGCGGCCACAGCCGCGCACGCGGCCGAGACGCCGCCGTCGCCCTCCGGCGGATCGAGCCGGGCATCGTCCGCCGTGCCGGCCGCCAAGAGCACCATGTGGGCGCCGGCCGAGTGGCCCTCGAGACAGAGCCGGTGCGGGTCGAACGCCAGCGCGTCGGCGTGGCTCCGCACCCAGCGGATCGCCCGCTTCAGGTCATGGATCTGGGCCGGCCAGCGCGCCTCGCCGGTCAGCCGGTACTCGATCGGAACGGCGACGAACCCCTCGGCGGCCAGCGCCTTGGCGTGCTCGACCAGCATGTCCTTCGACCCGCGCGACCAGCCGCCGCCGTGCGCCATCACGACCGCCGTGCGCAGCGATCGGCCTGGCGGCCGATAGATGTCGAGCCGGAGCGAGCGGTCGCCCGCATCTCCATACACAACGTCCTTCTCGACAGCGGTCTCGCTCATCGTGGCTCCTTTCCTCGCTTCTCCCGAACGCTAAACCCCAGCGCGCGGCGCGACAATGTTCGCCGAAGGCCGGCGACTCCGGTCTTGATCGGACGGACGCGGGCGTGAGAGCTATTCAACCCGGCGTGGAGTTTCCGCTATGCGCGCGACGTTGAGCGTTCTGCTGACGGTGGCCGCCATGGCGGTCGCCGTGTCAGCCCTGGCGGATCCGCCCGCCCCGGTGGTCACGGTCACCGCCAAGCCGAAGCCGTCGCCCAGCCTCAACCATCAGACGTACGCGTTCGTGAATGACATCGCCGCACAGGCGCCGGGCGAGTCGTTGGTCCGCTGGGGCGCGCCGATCTGCCCTTACGCGGTGGGCTTGGGCTCCGAGCAGAACGCGGGAATCGCCCACGAGATCGCCCTGGTCGCCAACGCCGCCAGCGCTCCGGTGGCCACCACCGATTGCCATCCCAACTTCGTGGTGGTCGTCACCAGCCAGCCCGACCGATTGCTTGCCGCCTGGCGCAAACGTGACCCGGACCTGTTCGGAGACGGCCTGCCCTCGGATATCAGCCGGTTCCTCACCAAAGAGCGACCCGTGCGGGTCTGGTACAACGCGCTCAGGACGACGGTCGACGGCGAGGCCATCACCCAGGACCGGACCCAGTTCTATGGCGCGCCGACCCTCAGCAGCTTCACGCTCTCCCGGCTCCGTTTCGAGACGGTGCTCGGCCTGCAATCTGCGATCGTCGTCGTCGACGCCAATCAGGTTCAGGGATTCACCATCGGCCAGATCGCCGACTATGCCGCGATGGTCGGGCTCGCAGAGCTGAACCTCGACCGCGACCTCGGCGAAGCGCCGACGATCCTCCGCTTGTTTTCAGCTGCGGCGGCGGATCGTCCCGCCGGGATGACGGACTGGGACAAGGGTTTCCTCGCCGGCATGTACCGGTCCGACCAAGCCAGTCGGCTGCAGCGCTCGACCATCGCCGCCAGTGTCAGCGCCGCCGCGGCGGGCTCTAGCTCGGCCAGTCCTTGAGCTCGACGAGCGCGTCGGCCAAGAGTTCCTGCAGCAGCGGGGTGCGCGGATAGGGCTGGTTTCGGTACTGGCGGAGGCCCTCGGCGTGGCCGACGCCGAAGTCGCGACCGCGACGTGCGGCCCAGGCCTCCATGGAGGCCAGGTAGTCGCTGATTCCATGCTGCCTGGCGACCCAGGCATGCTGGCTCTCGTGCGCGAGCAGCATGCGGCGCTTCAGATCCATCACCCCGCCCACGTCGACGCCGAAGTCGGGGCGGATGCGCACGCCCTCACGGTCGCGCCCGCCGATGGGATCCATGAAGTAGAGGTGGGGGATCGTCCCCAGCGGCTTGGCGCCGGCGTAGTGGGGCACGGTGGAGGCGAAGCAGGCGTCACGGGCGAGCAGGCTCACAGCCTCATGGTCGGGGTGGTAGTCGGCCGGCGAGGCGGTGATCACGATATCGGGCGCCGCTTCGCGCACGAGGTCGGTGATGCGCCTGCGTGCGGCGTCGTCGTTGAACACGCCGAGGTCGGGCAGGTCGGCGCAGGCGTAGGTCGCGCCGATCAGGGCCGCCGCTTCAGTCGCTTCGCGCTTGCGGATGCGCGCTGTCTCGGCCGGGTCGGACTGGGTCGAACCCAGCTCGCCGGCGCTCGCGGTGGCGATGCGGATTGCATGCCCCTTGGCGGCGAGCAGGGCGAGCGCGCCGGCGCCCAGGATTTCGGTGTCGTCGGGATGCGCATGCAGCGCGAGGATGGTCGCCATGGAAGGCCCTGTTGGCTGTGGTCGCTCGGGACCGTCCTAGCGCTTTCGGCCCTGCTCAGGCCACCTGCGCGGCGCGGCGCCAGGCGCTAAGCGCGGCGATCGCCGCGCGCAGCTCCCGTTCGCGGGCGCGGTGGAAGTCGTGCGCCGCACGGCGGCTGGCGCGGGCGGCGAGCGCGAGCTCGGTGAGGTGGAAGCGGTGCAGGCGGGCTGCGGCCTCGACACCTAAGGCCCGCGCGCCGGCATCCGGATCGCGGGTCAGGATGTCGCCGGCCGAGAACCAGTAGAACGGGACGCCGGGATCGGGCGCGCGCAACGCCTAGGCGGGCTCCGCGTGGGCCGGCAGTGGCTGGGCGAGCGCGATCTGCGCCTCGCCGAGGTCGAAGGCGGTGAGGCCCGCAAGATAGCGCGGGCAGCCCTCGCCGAGGTCGGACATGCGCAGCCCGAGCCAATCGCGCCACTCGGCGAGGAAAACCTCGGGGTCAGGCTTGTCGAGCGCCGCGTCGCGCATCGCCTCCACCCAAACCTGCATGCGCTCGAGATTAGTCTGTCGGTCGATTGGAGCTTTTGGCATGCGCAGTCGTGTCACACAGACACATCGATGAGTCAAGAATATTGTGTCTCACAGACACACTGTCACCGCAGCTAGTTTCCGAGGGCGGTCAGCATCGGTTCTAGGCTGCCCTATCTGTCCGTGCCGGTGCGCTGCAGCGCTTTGGCGACCTCGACCAGCTGGCGGCGTTCGACGGGAGCGAGCTGGTCCCAGATCGACCACATCCCCTCGGGCTCGGTGGGGTCGCGCATGATCAGGTCCGCGGGCTCGCACCGCAGCGCCTCGGCCGCCGCCTCGAGGAACGGCTGGTCGTAGCGCCGGCGGCCAGTCTCGATGTTGGAGAGATAGGAGCGGTCGATGCCGATGCGCTCGGCAAGCTGCGCCTGCGTCAGGCCGCGGTATTTGCGCCAGGCGCGGATGAAGTGACGGGGTGCGTTTCTCATGGCCACGGCGTGGCGCCATCTGCTGAGTCTGCCCGTGACTTATAGACACATTTTTCTTGACGTCAAATGTGTCTATGTGGAACATTACGGGAACGATGACTCAGTCCGCTCCCGCGTCTCGTCCCGACATCGACGAACCGCCGCCGCCGCTCACCGCCCAAGAGCTCGCGACCGAGCGCCTGGAGGCGGAAGGCTGGCCCGTGCTGCGTGGCACGGCCGCCCAGCGCGATGCGCGCTTCGTGAAGAAGCTTCTGAAGGCGCAGCTCACGCTGCTAAGGGGACGCAGGTGAGCGACGCCGCCGAGGACGCCGCGATCCGCGCCGCGCTCAGCCTCTGGTTCGGCATCCCGCGCGGATCGTGCACCGTGCTCTGCGCCCTCTACCGGGCCGGGGGAAAGCCGCTCACGGCCGCGGTGCTGGCCAGGCAGGCGATGACGACGCGCAAGTCGCTGGTGAATCATCACCTGCACTTTCTGAGGCAATCGCTGGCCGACGAGGCGATCGATTTCGAACCGGAGGCGGGCTACTGGCTCACCCCCGCCGGCGTCGCCGAATGCCGCGAGGCGCTGCGCTGCGTGGGCGAGGACCTGAGGCGGGCGAGTTGAGCCGCCGCCGCCAGGCCGCCGCCCCGGAGACGGAGACGCCCATGCTCGACAGCGTGCGCCAGGTGTTCCTGGCGGCGCTGGCGGCGATGGAGCCAAAGGACCTCGCCGACTGGGGCAAGGCGAACCCGAACCAGTTCTTCGCCACCCTGCTCAAGCTGATCCCCGAGTCCGAGCTGCGCGGCGCCGATGTTGCCGACGTCAGCGAAACGCCGCTCAGCGAAGAAGAATGGGCAAGGCGCGCGCGCGAGTAACCTGGGCGCCGCAGCCTGGACCCCAGTACAGGTTCGTCACCTGCCCGACCTTCGAGGTCGTCTATGGCGGCGCGCGCGGCCGCGGGAAGACTGACGCGAGCCTCGGCGACTTCGCCCTGCACGCGCGCCGCTACGGCGCAAACGCCAAGGGCCTGTTCGTGCGCCGCACGCGGGTGGCGCTCGAGCCCACGATCGAGCGGGCGCGCCAGCTCTACCTGCCGCTGGGGGTGGAGTGGCGGCAGCAGCGGTCGCTGTTCCGCTGGCCCAATGGGGCGGTGCTTTACTTCCGCTACCTGAACCAGGACGCAGACGCCGACGCCTATCAGGGCCACGACTACAGCAGAGTTTATGTCGAGGAGCTGACCCAGTTCCCCGACCCGTCGCCGGTGGACAAGCTGAAGCGGACGCTGCGCTCGGCCGCGGGCGTGCCCTGCGGCTTCCGGGCGACCTGCAATCCGGGCGGGCCGGGGCACACGTGGGTGAAGGCCCGCTACATCGACCCCGGGCCCTGGCAGGTGATCGAGGAGGTGTTCGAGAACCCGTTCGACGGACGCAGGATAACGCTCGGCCGCGTCTTCATCCCCGCCAAGCTCACCGACAATCCGCGCCTCTTAGAGAACGACCCGCTCTATGTCGCCAAGCTGCAGCAATCGGGCTCGGCGCAGCTGGTCAGGGCCTGGCTCGAGGGCGACTGGGGGATCGTCGAGGGCGCCTTCTTCGACAACTGGTCAGCGGCGAGGAACGTCGTTGCGCCGTTTCCGATCCCGGCCGACTGGACCCGCTTCCGCTCGCTCGACTGGGGCTCAGCCCGGCCGTTCAGCGTAGGCTGGTGGGCGGTTGCGGGCGATCCGACGCCGGCCGGGCGCGTCGTGATCCCCCGCGGCGCGCTGGTGCGCCACCGCGAATGGTACGGACGCGGCGCGAAGCCGAACGAGGGGCTGAAGATGACCGCCGAAGCGGTCGCACGGGGGATCCTGACGCGCGGGGCCGGCGAGAGCATCGCCTATGGCGTGGCCGACCCGTCGATCTTCGCCTCAGACGGCGGGCCCTCGATCGCCGAGCGCATGTTCCGCGAGGGCCTGACCTGGCGCCGGGCCGACAACGCGCGGGTGGCGCGCGGCGGCGCCATGGGCGGCTGGGACCAGATGCGCGCCCGCATCTCCGGCGACAGCGACAGGCCGGGGCTCGTGGTCTTCGCGACCTGCCTCGACTTCATCCGCACCGTGCCGGCGCTGCAGCACGACCCGGCGCGGCCGGAAGACGTCGACACCAACGCCGAGGACCATGCGGCCGATGAGGCCCGCTATGCCTGTATGTCGCGGCCCTACGCGTCCGAGCGCCCACCCGCCGCGCCCGAGACGCGCACGCTGGGCGAGCTGACGTTCGACGAGATCCTGGCGATCGAAGACCGCCGGCGGGCGGAGTGGGACTAGCCAGGCCCTACTGGTCCTCTTCGCTTGGCGCGGACACACCTGGACGCCGCGCCTTGCCCGGCCAACGGCGACGCGCCCCGCCCAACCGGCTCCGGCGGGCTCGAAGGGTGCAACGCCGAGGCTTCGGCTAGCGGCTAGCGATAGAAGACGTGCTCGCCGATGCGCGCGACTTCCTCGCGGCGGTGCGCCCAGTAGGGGTGCACATAGGCGGCGTGGTAGAAAAGGGCGCCTGGCACGAGCGCGGGCTCGGCGTCCTCGCGCGCGATGCGGGCGATGCCGACGGCGGTATGCCAGCGGTCGTCAGAGCTGTGCGGATGATAGCGGGCGGTGTGGAAGAACTGGCCGGCCTGGTTCACCACCGCGCAGATGGTCTTCGGAAACAGCGGCGACTTGACCCGGTTCATGATCAGCTGCGCGAGCGCGAGCTGGCCCTTCAGCGACTGATTGGCCGCCTCGTGGTGGACGGCCTTGGCCATGCAGTCGAGATCGGCGTCGAGGTGATCGACATCGGCGCCGGCGACGACGACGCGCGCCTCCAGCGACAGGGCGGCATGCAGCGGCGGGCTTTCACTGAGCACGACAGGTTCGCTCGGCGCCGGCGCATCGGCCGGCATCACGGTGATCGCAGGGCCCGTCATCGGCCGGATCATCGCGCTGGAGGCGGTGATCGTTTGCGGAAACGCCTGGGGCGCGAAGACGAGGCTCGCGCCAAGGATCGTGGCGACTGGAAGCCCAAACCGAAGAGACATTCGCTCACTTTGCCATTGCGCCAACCGGCCCATAGCGGCGCTTAAGGGAAAAGCACGGCCGCCAGAGCCCAGATCACGTCTTGTCGCGACCCTTGCGTACAAGGGAGAGGAAGGCCCGCGACCAGATTTATCAGTTCCCCGTTGCGAGCCCGAAACAGGGCCCCCTCGGTCGAGCTCGCGCATCTAGCGGCTATGCGAGCGAGTCGCAGGATTAGCCGCCCGGGCCGGCCGTGGCAAGCCAAAGTCGTTACCGGAAGGTTACCGCCGGAGCGCTCCGCGGCCGATTCCTACCGCAGTGCAGCAAGCGTTGCCGTCGTCGATTGGCAGCCGGCCCCGGCCGAATTTCCTTGTGTGAAAAGGTGTTGGTTCATGTTGGCGCACGGGCTGAAGCGCGGTAACCTCGGGTTGTCGACGAGGCCTGCTGAGCACCTGCAATGACGATTGGAATCCTGAAGACGGGCAAGCCCCCCAGGTCGCTGACGGCCCGTTTCGGCAGCTATCCGGCCATGTTCGAGGCCCTGATCGGCCCCGGACGCGCTTATCGCAGCTTCGACGTCACGGCCGGCGAGCTGCCATCGGCGGCCGGGCCGCTCTGCGAGGGCTACGTGGTCACCGGCTCGGAGGCCGGGGTCTACGACGACCGCCCCTGGATCGGGCCGCTGGGCGACTTCCTGCGCGCGGTGAAGGGCCGCACCAAGCTGGTCGGGATCTGCTTCGGCCACCAGATGATGGCCGAGGCCTTCGGCGGCAAGACGATCAAGTCGCCGAAGGGCCTGGGCATCGGCTTGCACGAGTATGCGCTGGACACCCAGGAGCCCTGGATGGACTCCACAGCCCCGATCGCGGCGGCGGTCTCGCACCAGGACCAGGTCGTCGCCCTGCCGCCCGGCGCTCGGGTTGTCGGCGGCAGCGACTTCACCCCGATGGGCGTCATCGCTTACGACGACCAGCCGGCGATCTCCATGCAGTGCCATCCGGAGTTCAGTCCCGCTTACGCGCAGGCGCTCCTTGAAACGCGCTGGGCCGAGACGCACCTCGGCGAGCGGGCGAAGGCGGCGATCGCCGAACTCGAGCGGCCGAACGACCACGCCCGCCTGGGCGGCTGGATCCGCCGCTTCCTGGACCGCTAAGGCGGGGGCGCCTGAGCGCACCGGCGACTATCGCGGGCCAGGTATTCGCGCGGCGAGGGGTCTGGTTGGCACGAAGTTCGCATCTCAGGCGAGTTGAGTCCCCGAACGGGAAACCGGGCGGGCCTCGGCATGTCGTTAGAGGATTTGAGATGTCGGTCACCGTTCTGCCCACCCCCAAGCGCCGCGAGACCACGCCGGCCGCGGAGTCGATCGCCGAGACGATGCGGCGGCTGCGCGCAGAAGCCCAGGCGCACGCCCGCGAGCACAGCGAGATCTTCGCGACCGCCGTGGTCGAGCTCGAGGCGATCGCTCAGGACATCGCCGGCGGCGGCGAGGCCTATCTCGGCGGGGTGCGCGAGACCGCCCGACGGCTCGTGGCGGAACTCGGCAACGCGCGGATGCAGCTCGAATCGTTGCTCGGCCGCACGCAGCCCTAAAAGCGCTAGCGGTTCAGGTAGATCGGGTTCCCGATCGCGAGCGTCCGCTCGCCGTCGGCGGAACGGACGTCGGCGCGGATCCAATGGCGCATGCCGTCCCCGGGCAGGGTGAAGCTCAGCGCCTGATCGGCGTCTGCGATCGACACGTCGCCCAGCGCGACGCCGTGCTGGCCATCCATGACAAGGTCCATGCAGGCGCCGGCCAGACCCTCGACATGGACGCTGAACGCGACCGTCGAGCCCCTCGGCGCGGCCAGGCTCTGGCCCATGATCGCGCGCGCCTCGCCGCATGAGCCGGCGAGTTCGAGCAGGATGCCGCCTGCCCCCTCGACGTCGATGAAGACCCGCCCGGCGCGGATCGCGTCCAGGATGGCGCGTTCGCTGAGCGCCTCGGCGTAGACCACAGTGGTCGGGAAGGCGACCGCGGGGTGTTTGGCCGGATCGCTGTCCGGCTGATGGTTGTCGCTGCCGCCAATGGCGGTCGGCGAGAAGCCCTCGTTCAGCCGCTGTTCCCAAAATGGGATACCGGAGAAGGGCCCGTCGGCCTTGCCGCCCTGCGCGCGGACGGCGCCGCCGTTCACGACCTCGACCGCCGCGACGCGGGCGTAATCCGTGCCTCTCGCCGTCCAGCCACAGCCCAAGCAGAGCTCGTTCGAGGGCAGCGCTGGGTGGTTGACGATGAAGAGCCCGTGCTGGCGGTCGACGGCGTCCTGCAAATCACGGACCGTGGGCAGATGGCGGCTGGTCAGGCGGAACTCGACGAAGCCGATGGCGCCCAGGACGCCCGCGTGGCCGCAGAAGGTGGTGATCTCGACGCCGGGGATGAGCAGCAGGCGATCGAAGTGCGGCTGCAACTCGCGCAGCGCATGGTGATGCGAGATGGCGTTGTGGTCGGTGACCGCGATGAAGTCGACGCCCTTGGCCGCCGCGGACTCGACGGTCTTGTAGACCGGGCCGGGCGAGCGGCCGCCAGACTGGCTCCCAACCGAACCGTCGGAGTGGCAGGTGTGCATGTGCAGGTCGCCGCGGTACCAGCGGGCGCCGACCGCGAGCGGCTCGGACGCGAAGCTGGAGACCGCTGTCTGCTCGCCGCGGCCGAAGCGGATTGTCGCGACATAGCGCGCCTCGCGGCCGGGACGGATGTTGGGCACGCCCAGCAGCAGCGTCCAGCGGCCAGGAACGATGGGGCCGGGCAGGTAGGAGGGCGTGGCGTCGATCGTCGAGACGCTGAAGCGCGCCTTGTCGCCGCCGCTCCAACCGCGGAAGCGCTCGGGGTCAAAGAGGCCAAGGTCGATGACCGCCTTCTCGTCGCGGCCGGTGTAGGCGAACTCGACGGTGATGCGGTCGACGCCGGGCGGAACGTCGAAGCCGAGCTCCTTGTAGGTCTCGTGGTCGGCCCGCGTGAGGACGCCCTCAAGGACAATGGCGTCGGCTCGGGCCGGGGCGTCGATCTCCGTGGTGGTCATTGCCGCACCGCCTTCTAAACCGCTCATCCCGCGAACGCGGGGACTCAGGTGTTTTAGCTCTCACAGCTCGGGGTTTCCGGCAAAAAAGCCTGTGGGGCGCTCACGCGCCGTCAAGCGCGAGCAGGGCGAAGCTGGCTAGCCAATGCTCGCCCATGTAGTCGGCGGCAAGGTGAGGGAGCGCGGCTTCAAGGTGGCGCTCGGCGGCCGCCTCCAGCGCCAGGGCTAGCGTCGGCGCGGCGCGCGCGAGGCGGCGGAAGCACCAGGCGCGGCTCAGGTTCAGTCCGTCGAGGTGGGCGATTTGGCCGTCGCCGCGGTCGCTGACCGTCGCCGGTGTAAATAGCGTCTGCGGCTCGCCGTCCGCGAGGCGCGGCAGGAAGCTCGCGAACCACGGCGCGAAGTCGTCGGGCGGTAGGAGCTCGGCCATGCACGCCGCTTCGATCAGCGCCGGCGACAGGAAGTCGGCGCCGCCAGGCTCCCAGGCCGGGCAATCGGCGTCGGTGGCGTACCAGCGCAGCGCCGTCGCGCGCAGGACGGCCGCAAGGCCCTGGTCCTCGGCGAACGGCGCGTAGCGAGCGCAGAGGACAAGGGCAAAGGCCGTCGAGCCGTGCGTGCCGACGCGGATCGGGTAGGTCGCCTTCGGCAACCACGCCACGAGCCGGCGCTCGAAGGCGCGGGCGAGGGGCCGCATAAGGGCGGTCCAGCGCTGGCCGTCGGCGCCGACGTGCGCCTCGAGCTCCGCCTGCAGCATCAGGAGCCAGGCCCAGCCGTAGGGCCGCTCGAAACCCTGGGTCGCCGGACGCGCGAGAAAGGCGAGCTCGCCGGCGACGTTGGCCTCCGTGAACGCCTGATCGAGCCAGGCGCGGACGGCGCTGGCCGAGGCGATGCTCGGCGCGCGTCTCAGCACGCGGGCGAGCAGCCAGTGGCTGTGCACCGCCGAGTGCCAGTCGAAGCTGCCGTAGAAGATCGGGTGCAACGTCCGCGGCGACGCCAGGTCGCCCGCTTCGGTCAGAACCTGGTCGAGCTTGTTCGGGTACTCGCGTCCGACGTGTCCGAGCGCGATGCCCGCGAACTGTTCGGCGAGCGCAAGGGTCAGGGCCGGCATGGGTTCAGACGCGCTCCGTCAACCTTCGGGCGTCGCAGGACTCGGCGCCACCGGGTCGGGTGCTATAGGACGCTCATGGGTGGATTTTGAGGGGTATTGCATGCGTTCCGCCGTCCTTGCCGTCGCCGCGGCTGTTCTCTTTCTCGCGCCAACCTCGCCGTTCGCCCAGACCCGTGATCGGGGTCCGGATGCCAGCATGCGGGCGCAGGGGCAACCCGCGGCCCCCGCGCGGGCCCCCGGCGCGGTGCCTGCCCCCGGCGAAGGCTTACATCCGGATCCGGCTTGCGAGGCGCAGGGAGGCGAGTCGGCGGCCGCGCAGGCCGGCGCTGGCGACGCGCGTGCCGACCGCGCCAACTGCCGCAAGCTCTCCGACGCCGACATCGCGACCGCCCCGATCAACGAGATCAGGGTGGCGAGCCGGCACGAGGCGCACATCGACGGCCGCGTGATCGCCTACACCGCAACGGCCGGCACGCTCACCTTGCGCGACGACGACGGTAAGCCGACCGCCAGCATGTTCTACGTCGCCTACACCACCGGCGATCCGCATCGACCCGTGACCTTCCTCTACAACGGCGGCCCCGGCTCCTCGACGGTGTGGCTGCACATGGGCTCGCTCGGGCCCAAGCGGGTCCTGACCGACAGCCCCGAACCGACGCACAATGCGCCCTACGAGCTAGTCGACAACGAAGACAGCCTGCTCGACAAGTCCGACCTGGTGTTCCTGGATGCCGTTGGCGCCGGCTTCTCGCGGCCTGTCGGCGACACCAAGCTCAAGGCGTTCTGGGGCACCGATCAGGACATCGACGCCTTCGCGCGCGGGATCGAGCGCTGGCTGACCATCAACGAGCGCTGGAACGCGCCGAAGTTCATCTTCGGAGAGTCATACGGCACCACCCGGTCGGCCGGCCTGTCATACCGGCTGCAACAGGACGGGGTGCAGCTGAACGGCGTCGTCCTGCTCTCCTCGATCCTGAACTACGGCCGCCGCCGGCCGGGCTTCGACCAGGAGATGATCAACTATCTGCCGAGCTATGCGGCGGCGGCGGCCTATCACCACAAGCTGGCCAATCCCCCGGGTGACTTGCACGCCTTCCTGGCCGAGGTGCGCGACTTCGCGCGCGGACCCTATGCCGAGGCCCTGGCCAAGGCGCAGGACCTCTCCGAGCCCGAGCGGCAGGCGATCGCCCAGAAGCTGGCCGGCTACATCGGCCTGCCGGTCGACTACATCATCGCCAGCGACCTGCGCATCGCGCCCGGCCGTTTCCGCAAGGAGCTGCTGCGTGACCAGCGCCTGACGCTCGGCCGTTACGACGACCGCTTCACCGGCGAGGATGTCGACGCGGCCGGCGAGAGTCCCGAGTTCGACCCCTCCGACACCGGCATCACTGGGGCTTTCGTCGCCGCCTTCCACGACTACGTGACGCGGGAGCTGGGATACGTGACCGATCTCTCCTATCGTCCGACCTACTACAGCGCCGGCATCGCCTGGGACTTCAACCACAAGGCAGGCGGCCTTGGCGGATCGAGCGGCGACAACGAGGCGGACGTGGCGCTCGACCTCTCGCAGGCGATGCGCGAGAACCCACACCTGCTGCTCTACTCGCTGAACGGCGTCTACGACCTGGCGACGCCGTTCTTCGGGACCGAGTACGATCTCTCGCACATGCAGTTGGATCCGGCGCTGCGCGGCAATGTCCGCTTCGCCTACTACCCCTCCGGCCACATGGTCTACCTGAACCCAGAGGCGCTGCACGCGATGAAGGCCGACCTCGCCCGCTTCTACGACGAAGCCGCGCCATCGGGCCGGTAGGTGGAGGACTATTCGGCGCCGCCTGCGAGGGCTAGGCTCGGGGACCGCAAGCGACGGAAGGGGGCGGGCCGATGTTCGACCTGGACGCATTCGTAAAGCAATGCCGCCAGCTGGCGCGCGACCCTCATGCTCCGAAGAAGGTGCTGGACCT
>DATNJB010000011.1:0-52787 GCA_035604135.1 Caulobacteraceae bacterium
GGCATCGGCAACCTCGTCAACGCCAACCTCGGCCAGGAAAGCGCTCAGCTGACCGCCCTGCAGACCAAGCAACAGCTTGGCATCCAGGCGCTGTCGATCGCCAACCAGTCGAGCGCCGCGCTGCTCAGTCTCTTCCGGTAGCTCTTCAGACGCGTGAGGCGGCGGGCCGGGAGACCGGCTCGTCGCCTTTCGCGCCCTCGTAAGAGGCGCCGGGAGACCCCGGCGTTCAGCCATGACTCAGATCGTCAACTCCATCGGACCACCGGGCGGGCCGGCTTCCGTCGTCGGCGATTCAACGGCTGCGACGTCAACGCCGCCGCCGTCCACGGCCTCGCCGCCGTCCCTGCCCGACCCGGCCGACCTTCGGCTGGTGATCGAGGACGACCAGGCGGCCGGTTGCTTCGTCTACAAGACGATCGACTGGCGCACGGGCGAAGTGGTCCAGCAAATCCCTCGCGAGCAGATCCTCAAGATGCGCGAGGCGCCGGCCTATCTGGCCGGCGACGTGATCAAGACCAAGGCCTAAGCGCAAGCGGCCTTGGCGACCTGGGATGCGTCCGGCTGCGGACGCCGATCAGGCCCCGGATGAGCGATCCGGGCGCCTGATTTCGCGCGTCCTGGTCAGACCTATAGTCCCATCGCGGCGAACAGCGGCGCGAGCTGGCGCGCGAACGGCTTCCAGCGGCCGATCGAGGTGGTGAAGATGGGCTGGCGCACCTGGGCGAAGCTCGCCGAACGCACGACGCGCTTGGACTCGTAGTAACGCAGACAGGCGTCGTCCCACTCGAGCCGACAGTGCGCCAGGAGCCGGCGGGTCCAGCCTTCGAGGTCGGCGACCAGCCCCTCGTAGGAGACCTCGAGCACCCGCCCGATCGGCAGGACGCGGCTCCAGCGCCCCATCAGCCGATCGTAGGCGCGCCAGTACCGCGCGAGCTCTTCGAACGTGTAGCTGTAGTCCTGCTTCTCGAGAAACAGCGTGGTGAAGGCCGAGAACGAGGAATCGCGCGCATCCCGCCGGCAGTGGATGAGCGTCGCATTCGGCAGGCAAAGATGGAGCAGGCCGAGGTACTCGAAGTTCTCGAGCCGCTTCAGCGTCGTACGGCTCTGACCCGGCAGTCCGGCCGGCAGGGCGGCGAGGCAGGCTTCGCCGATGAGCTTGAGGTCGGCCTCGTTCATGCCTGCAGCCCACTCGGGGAACCGCGACCCGCCGATCCCGGTCGCCTCGCCGATCATATGCTGGAGGATGTCGAGCTCGCCGGCTCCATGCACGTCGGGGTGAGCGCTGATGATCTGCTCGACCAGCGTCGTGCCGGATCGCGGCATGCCGACAATGATGATGGGGCGGTTGCTCGCGGCCCCCAAACCTCGGCCGCCCAGTCGCTCGAACAGCCCCGCGTTGAAGACCTGTTCGACCGCGGCCAGGTAGTGTCTCAGTTTGAAATCTGACGCCGTTGACAAAACGTAGCGTCTCTTGCGCGCGGACCCTATCATTGGGCGCATGGATGACGACTACGATCTAGTCCTGTCGAAGGACGGGCGCCGGCTCAGCGAGGGCCGACGCATAACCGCGCCGAGCCCTGAGATAGCTAAGCGCATGTTCAGGGACGAGTGGCCAGCGCTTGCCGCTATCGCGGACATAGGGCGCCTGTTTGATCCCGCTGGGGTCGAAATTATGATGCTGGACCGTCTCTGATGCCCAAAGGGCCTAGAGGCGAGAAGCGCCCCGGCGACGTGATCGGCGCTGCCATCATGGTCGCGCGGATCGCGACGGGCGAAGTCGAGGACAACGCCACGCCCGCCGACAAGGCTCACCATAGCCGGGGCGGCAAAGCTGGCGGCGCGGCGCGAGCGAAGGCGCTGACGGCCAGCCAGCGGTCCGAGATCGCTAAGAAGGCGGCTCAGAAGCGCTGGGACCGGCCATAGCCGCAGGGCCGGCGTTCAAGGCGGCGATGACGTCGACCGGCGCAGCGACAATCCATGGGGCAGCAACTTCCGTTTCCTGCCCATCGGCGATCACTCGCGCGACTATTTTGCCGGGCCGTAGAACCTGATTTATCGCCACAACGGCGTGGCGAACCATCCAGCTCGTGTGCGTTTCATCGGGCGGTGGCGGCACAATATTGGCGACCGATCGGTTTGGTTCTTCGCCCGGAAGAATGACCTCAAACACCATTGAGCGAGGAATCTCGTCAATCTTGCAGTCCGCGCTAAATATGAACTGAAATGTTCCCCTAGTTTCTTCGTTATCAGCAACGGCGATATTGCCAGTATACATCCCGATGATAAATAACTTGCCGTTTATCTCCATTCTCACCTGATCGCAGATGAGTAGTGTTGCGTTCCTAATCATCACGCAGCCACAGGCACAGGCGGCCGTCGAAGCATGGCGTTGACGTCCGCACCGGACTGCGCCGGCGTGGTGGTTGTGCCGATGTCTGTTCCGGCAGGCGCACTAGTGACGCTGTTCTGGCCCGCGCGCACAGTCGGCTTTCGAAGCTCAAAGTGCGGCTCAAGCCCCATCGCCCAAGCGAGCTCCCCGATCCGGGTCGCGCTCAGTCCTCGGTTGCCGTTTATCTCCCGGCTCAGGACCGAGCGATGAACATCGAGCGAGCGCGCCATCTTGGACTGAGTGAGTCCACTGCGCCGCCGCTCGTCATCCAGTGCCTTCTGAAAGGCGCGCTTCACACGGCCAACAAAGCGGCCCGCTGCCCGATCCTTAGGGGTAAGCGTAATTTGAAACGACGGCATGCGGATCATCTCCCGGAACGAACTTCGGCTGGTCTAAGTCTAGTTGATCGCGGAACCTTACTGTCTCGGTGATGTAGCCTTCGTAGAGTCTGTATTGCTTTATCCTGTCGGTGTCGTCCGCGACGTAGCAGATAAAGTAGTCCCTCTGCGTAAACCATCCAAACAGCCTCAGCGAGTCGGTCTTTAGTTCCCAAACAGAGTCGCTCTTGTGTTCTAATGATTTTAGTCGTGGCCCAATCTTTAACTCGTCTCCGGCGCAGAATTGTTCAAGCAGCGTGTCTAGCTCCTGAGCGTGTGTCGTGCCGGCGAGGGGGTGCGCCTCCATTGTGGGAAGCGTCGTCTCGGCCCACGCGCGGAATCGTGGCGAGGCATAGATGCACCTGACCTCCAAACGCGAGCCGAGCGCGGCGTCCACTTTGGACACAGCATGGACCCGATCCAGCGCTTCAAGTGTTGCCATATATGTCAACAGGCGGTAAAGGCAAGCGTTGCGAGAAGCGCAACCCCCGATAATTCGCAGTGGAGGCTACTGCCTGAGCTAGAACGATCCGAGTCGTATTTTCCATTATGAATAATATGCTTGACACTCAAGCACAAAGTTCAGATATTGGGGGCATGAACAAGCTGCCCCTCGCCAAGCGCGTCATGATCCTGAACGGCCTCTGCGAAGGCGTATCGATGCGCTCGATCAGCCGCATGGCGGACGTGTCGATCAACACCGTGACCAAGCTGCTCGAAGACGCTGGCGAGACGTGCCTGGCGCTGCATGACGAGCTGGTGCGCGGCGTGAAGTCCGAGCGCATCCAGGCCGACGAGATTTGGTCGTTCTGCTACGCGAAGGCCAAGAACGTCGCGACGGCCAAGGCTCCGGTCGAGGGCGCCGGCGACGTTTGGACGTGGGCGGCCCTGGACGCCGACACGAAGCTAATGGTCAGCTACTTCGTTGGCGACCGCTCAGGCGAGAGCGCGCGGTTTCTGGCGCATGACCTGCGCTCGCGGATCGCCAGCGAGCGTATCCAACTGACGACGGACAGCCACAACGCCTACCTCCGCGCCATTGAGGACGCCTTCGGCGCTGACGCCGACTACGCGACCATCCAGAAGATTTACCGGACCGATCCGACCGCCGCGCGGGGTCGCTACAGCCCGCCGATCTGCACCGGAGTCATCAAGGAAACCATCGAAGGCGACCCGGACGAGGCGCACGTTTCAACGAGCTTCGTTGAGCGCTCGAACCTGTCGATCAGGATGCAGAACAGGCGCTTCACGCGACTGACCAACGCCTTCTCCAAGAAGTTTTCCAACCACGTCCACGCGCTGGCGCTCTACTTCGCGTTCTACAATTTCGTCCGCATCCACAAGACGCTCAAGGTCACGCCAGCTATGGCGGCCGGGGTCAGCGATACGCTCTGGACGATGGAGGACATTGCGGAGAGGATCGAAGCGAACCGGCCGCAACCCGGCAAGCGCGGACCATATCGGAAGCGGGAAGCTGGATGACGACCTGGCGGCAGCGGAGCTTCCTCAGGTTTCTCCACCCCGCTGGCCTCGTGGCCGCGCCTCTTGTGGGCGCTTGGCTCGGCTACTTCCACCAAGGTGCGTTCTTGTCGTTCGCCATGGGACCCGTATTGGGCGCCATCTCCGTGTGGATGGACCGGAAGCTTCTCCTGCAGCAAAGCCCGTGGAGGGACCCTGGCCTGCCGCCCCGGCCCATCACGCCGTCCGAGCACTGGGGGCCCGAGGTCATAGGGTCTTTCTTGGCGGTCTATCTCTACGCGACGTTGCTAGCGTCAGCCTTGGTGATCGGCAGCTATTGGCTCGCCCGCCTTCTTCATCCAATTTCAAACTGAGACACCACCCGCGGCCAGGCGCGCTTCGTCAGCCGCGACGTCATAGGTTATTGCCGCCCGGTGCATGGCGTTGGCGCTCGCGTAGGCCTCAAACGCCGCACCGAAGTCGCCGCGATCCTCCAACGCCTTGCCGAGCGCGAAGAGAACGCGGATCTGGGCGTCCATCGGCAACGCGTCCCGCTTGGCCACCATCTCGCGGGTGAGCGCGAACAGCCACTCGGCGTCCGCGGCGCCGGAATCCATCCGCGTCATCCGCACGAGCGTCGGCAAGATGTCCTTGGCCAACGGATCGAGCTCGAGCGTGCGGGTGAGGGCGGCGCGGCCGGCGGCGAAGTCGCCGAGGAAGAGGCGAACCACGCCAAGGTCGCGTTGGGCTTGCGCGTTGTTCGGGGCAAGCATCGCGGCCGTCTGCAACCACGGCAAGGCTTCAGCGTAGCGCTCGCGCTCGCAGAGCAGCGTGCCCAGGAAGTGGGCGGAGGCGGCGTGGCTTGGGTCCGCCTCGATGGCCATGCGCGCGGACTGCTCGGCGAGCTCTCGATCGCCAAGGCCCAGCTGAGTGCGGCCAAGCTGACAGCGCGCTTCGGCCCGGGCCGGCTCGAGCGCCGCCGCGGCCTCCAGGCTCCGGCGGGCTTGTTCGAAGTCGTTCGCCGCAAGCGCCCGGTTGCCGCTCTCGAGATGGGCGGCGGCCTGCTCGCGACGGTTGGGCATGGGTGGGCTCTAAGGACCTTGGAACGGAGACTTGCGGCCGGACGCAAGGCGGTCGTCCCCGCCCTCGTCAAGGGCTAAGCGCGACCGCGCGTGAACTTCCGTCGCCGGACGATGGCTCACCGGCTCAGCGCGTGGCCGGCCGCCTCGGCGTGCGTCTCGGCGCCGTCACCGGCGGCGGCGCTGGGATCGGCTCGACCGGCGGCCGGCCGGCCAGCGCGAACGCGAGCGCGCTCGACGGGTTCATGGCGTCGACCATGGCCGAGGGGATGAGGATCGTCGCGCCCCGCTCCTTGGTCGTCTCGTAGATGATGTTCATCGCCCGCAGCTGGAAGGCCATCGGATGGTCGCCGTAGGTCTTCGCCGCCTCGACGAACTTGGCCGCGACCTCGGCCTCGGCCGAGCCCAGGATGACCCGCGCATGTCGCTCGCGCTCGGCCTGCGCCTGCCTGGACATCGCGTCCTGGAGATTGGCGGGAATGGCCACGTCGCGGATCTCAACCGAGTTCACCGAGACGCCCCAGTGTTCGGTCTTTGCGGCGATCTCGACGCGCAGCTGCTCGTCGGCCGCTTTGCGCTCGGCGAGCAGCGCCGAGAGCATCGAGGCGCCGATCATTTCGCGAAGCGAGGTCTGGGCCACCCGATCGATCGCCTGCCGGTAGTCGGTGATCTCGAGCGCCGCTTTCTGCGCATCGTGCACGCGCCAGAAGATGATCGCATCGACATTCACCGGCACGGTGTCCTTGGTCAGCGCCTGTTCGGCGTTGAAGGCGGTGGTCTGTATGCGGGTGTCGATCACGGCCGTGACCACGTCCAGGATCGGGAAGATCACGAAGAAGCCCGGGCCGCGCACGCCGGAGAAATTGCCGGCGCGCAGGATGACGAACCGCTGCCAGGCGTTCGCCACCTTGACCGAGAGCGCGATGATCGCCGCCAGGATCACGAACGGGACGGCGAGCAACGGCCCCACGGCCTGCCCGAAGAAGGCCCCGGCGATGAGCACCACGACGACGAGGAAGAGGGTGATCGGGTTCATCCGACGGCTCCAGCGCCGCCCTGGAGGGGCGGCCGAGCGCCATCATATCACAGGCGGCCCGGAACCCTCGTGACCCGGCCGCGCCAGGGCTCCTAGCCCTGGGCGGTCGGGATCAGGCGCAGGCGCGGTCGTACAGGCGCAGGCTTGGGCTGCGGCGCCGGGCTCTTTCCAGACCCCTGACGCGCAAGCCAGGCGTAGGTCAGCACGACGGCTTCCATACCGGGGGCCATCATCACGCGGCCTCCTTCACGTCGGCGCCGACGCCGGCGAGGCGGGCGATGAAGATCTCGCGCCCGTTTTCGGCGATCCGCGCTTCCACGCGGCATCCCACGGCCGTGAGCACCGTCGGGACGCTGTCCATTTCCGGGTCCCCGCGGCTCGGTGCGGCCTGAACGATGACAACGCCGCCGTCGCGCAGCCCATGGCCGCGCGCGAGCAGGCCCGCGAGCTCTTCCGGCTCGCAGCTGTGCGGGATCAGGAGCACGTCGGCGCATCCGCGCGCGCCCGCCCAGTTCGGGTGGACGTAGGACGCGCCCTCATAACCGTGCCGGTAGAGCCAGAGCACCGCGGTCATGCCGGCCGGGCCGGTGACGCGGATGTTGCTGGTCTTGGCGACGCCAGCCTGTCTGAGGGCTCTCGCCAGGGCGGCGCCGTCGCCGCCGAGCGGAGTTTGGGGCAGGAAGTGAGCGACTCGCATGGGACACTCAAGGTGCGCGCCGGCGCCCCGACCTCCGGGATTGAAGGTCGACCGTCGTCACGCATGGGCGGAGGATGCCGGGGCTGGCCATAAAGGCTCAATACGAGCCGGAACCCCCCGCCTAAATGAAAGCTAAAGGCCGCGGGCGAGCCGGTGTCTGGCGCCTGACGGCGGTCGGATCGTTATGATTCCTTGATGCGAAACGCGCTCGACGCCGATGGAGATTTTCGCGTCCCCTGCGCTAGGCAATCGACCCATGTCCGCCCTCGATATCGGCCTCATCGTCGTCTTCGGACCGCTCGCGCTCGCGGTCCTGGTGCTGTCGCTGATCGACTATGCCGATCGCCGCTCCACGGCGCCCTCGCGCGCGGGCGACAAAGCCCTGCTGCGCGAACTTGAGCGTCGCACGCACATGGAAGATCGGCTGCGCAGCAACAACTAGCCCTCGACCCGGTCACGGGCCCCCAGCAGCGACCAATAGGTTTCGGGCTGCCCGCCGGCTCCGGGCGCGACGGCTTGTTCGAGCCGCTGTAGCCGCGCCTCGAGCCGGGCGATGTCTTCAGCGCCCAGCGCCGAGCCGGCGACGACGCGCCGCGCGCTCTCGAGAATCAGCGAGCGGAGCCCCGGGGCCTCGGCGACGGCCAGCAAGTCGCCGAACGCGCGCACCAGCCGCAGACTGACGGCAAGGTCGCTCGTCGCATAGTGGCGGATCTGCTCGAAGGCGGTCTCCAAGAGCTCCGGAGTGGTGATCCATGGGATCACCACTCTGACCACGTGCGGCGGGCTGGAGAGGTAGGTCTCGGGCGGGTCGCGCCCGATCCATCTGATCATGATGCGGCTGAGTTGGTCGATGCCGTTGATGGCTGTCGACGGATCGTTCACCGCCGGCGAGATGGCGCGAAGGGCGATGTCGACGATCTGCAGCACGCCGAACTCGACGTCCTGCTGCAGCGTGCGCACGGGGCCGATATCGACGGCGGCGAGCAGCGCCTCCATCTCCTCGCGCTCCAGCCGATGACCGTCCAGCAACATGAACAGCGGGACCTCGGCCGGAATGAACTGGCCGACTCGCCGCAGCAGCCGGATGCGCAGCCGCTTGGCCTTGGCGAGCTCCATCAGCTCAGCGGTGTCGACGAAGCGGATATAGCCGGAGGTGGCGCTCGCGACGGCCTGCTCGCGGTCGCGGTCGCGCATCTCCGGGTGGTGCCGCACCCGGGCCAACCGCGGGTGGGGCATGATCTCGTCGATGACGTCCTCGGTCTCGCCCGCGATCCGATCGACGATGTGGTTGACGCTGATCGCCTGCGAGATGTGGTGGATGAAGAACAGCAGCCAGGTGACGCAGACGAGGGCCAGCGCCATGGCGCCCGCCACCGTCGTGACCGGCGCGAATGGCTTTGGCGAGTAGCGCGCCGCCGGCAGCGCGGCGATGCAGTAGCAGAAGGTGCCGAGGAAGACGCCGAGCGTCCACTGGGTGACGCGGTCGCGCACGAAGCTCAGCAGGATCCGCGGCGAGAACTGCATCGAGGCCAACGTCAGCGTCATCAGGAGGATCGCGAAGACGATCGAGACGACCGTCATGATCGAGCCGGCGATGCCGCCCAGGATCACCTGCGCCACTTGCGGATCGGAGTGGGTGGGAAAGAGGATCGACGGCGCCCATGAGCTGACGATCGGGAACTGCTGCTCCAGCCATGACAAGGTCATGCCGGCCGTGCCGAGCACGACCGCGATCACCAGCGGGCGCACGAGGAAGCCGCCGCGCGCCACGTAGAGCGCATGCCTGAGCAGAAGTCGAAGTCGCGCGAGCACCGAGCCCAACCCCATCACAAAGTCGCCGCGACTATAGCCGGTCGCCCGGTCGCCTCACATTGGAACCGACTACGCGCGCACGATTCCCGCGGCCGAAATGAGCAATTGCCCGCTTATGCGGGCGGCGCTAGTCACGCGCTTGGCTCCGGCGGAGGTTGATTGCGGCCAAGAGAGGCGCAGTCCGGCGCTCGTTGGCGCATCATCGAGGATCGCCCGAATGACCCTGACCGGATGGGTTCTGATCGGCGTCTTCGTCGCCCTGGTCGGTGCGCTGGTCGTTCCGCTCGGCGGCTATATGGCGAAAGTCTTCTCGGGCGAGAGCACGTTCGCCCATCCGGTGCTCGGGTCGATCGAGGTCGGCTTCTACCGACTTTGCGGGGTCGATGAGGCCAAGGAACAAGGCTGGTTCACCTACGCCGTCTGCTTCCTGGGCTTTCATCTGCTGGGCGTGCTGGTCCTCTATGGGTTGCTTCGGCTGCAGGCCTGGCTGCCGCTGAACCCGCAGCACTTCAAGGGCGTCGCGCCCGATCTCGCATTCAACACCGCGATAAGCTTCGTCACCAACACCAGCTGGCAGTCGTATGCGGGCGAGAGCACGCTTTCCAACCTGTCGCAGATGCTCGGTATCGCGGTCGCCTCCTTCCTGTCCGGCGCCGCGGGCGTCGCGGCCGCCGTCGCGCTGATCCGCGGCTTCGCGCGCTCAGGCGCCGAGACCATCGGCAACTTCTGGGTCGATCTGACCCGAGCGGTTCTCTACGTCTTCCTGCCGCTGTCGATCCTCGGCGCGATCGTGCTCGGGATCGAGGGCGTGCCGCAGACCCTGCACGCAAACGTGCCGGCGACCACCGTCGAAGGATCGTCGCAGACCGTCGCGCTCGGTCCCGTGGCCTCGCAGGAATCGATCAAGCTGATGAGCGGCGACGGCGGCGGCTTCTTCAACGCGAACTCCGCCCACCCATTCGAGAATCCGAACGCCCGGACGAACCTCGAGGAGATGCTGCTGATCTTCGTCGTCGGCGCGGCGTTGACCAACACCTTCGGCCGCATGATCGGCTCGCCGCGCCAGGGATGGGTTCTGCTCGCTGTCATGGCGGTGCTGTTCGTGGGCGGGACTGCGCTCGTCTACGCCGACGAGGCGCATGGCAATCCCGTTCTCGCGCATGCCGGGATCTCAGGGGCGAACATGGAAGGCAAGGAGGTGCGCTTCGGACCGGCCGGTTCCAGTCTCTTCGCCGAGGTCTCCACCGCCTCGGCCGACGGCGCCGTCAACTCCATGCACGACAGCTACATGCCGATCAGCGGCCTGGTGCTGATGGCGAACATGAAGATCGGCGAGGTGATCGTGGGCGCGCCGGGGTCGGGCCTGTTCAGCATGATCCTGTTTGCAATCATCGCCGTCTTTATCGCCGGCCTGATGGTCGGCCGAACGCCGGAGTATCTGGGCAAGAAGATGGAGACGCGCGAGGTCCAGTTCGCGATGCTGGCGACGCTGACGCCGCCCGTCGTCACGCTGGGGTTCACTGCTCTGGCCGTCGTCCTGCCTGCCGGCCTGGCGGGCCGCGAGGCGACAGGGCCGCATGGCCTTTCGGAGATCCTGTACGCCTTCACCTCAGCAGCGGCGACCAACGGTAGCGCCTTCGCGGGCCTCTCCGCGAACGCCGTCTACTATAATGTGACCCTGGCCCTCGCGATGGCCATCGGCCGATTTGCGACCATCGTGCCGGTGCTCGCGCTTGCCGGGGCCTTGGCGGCCAAACCCCGGATGACGCCGTCGGCGGGATCGATGCCCACTGACAATGTCCTGTTCGCCTCGCTCCTGATCGGCGTGATCCTGATTGTCGGCGGCCTCACCTACTTCCCGGTGCTCACGCTCGCGCCGGGGCTGGAGCAGATGTCGTTGTCCCGGGTCGCGGATGCGCGATGAAGTTGATCCAGCGCAATTCCGCATCGCCCGTTCGGCGCCAGGCTTCATTTCTTAACGAAATCTTTATGCGTCGTTTACGGCCGGGCTCGCCGATAGCCACAGAGCCTTGATGGGAGGGGGCGATATATGGGCGCCTCCAGACTGGAGCCCGAAATGATGGACCTCGTCTACATCGTGGCCGGGATCGCCGTGCTTGGCGTCTTCGCCCTCTACGCGGCCGCGTTGCGGAGGATTTGAGCGTGATCGTCCAGCTCATCTACGCGGCGGCCGTCGTCTTCGTCGCCGTCTACATGGTCGCGGCCCTGCTGCGGCCCGACAAGTTCTAAGCACAGGAAATCAAAGACAATGAACGCGAGCGGCTGGGGCGAGATTCTCGTCACCCTCGCCATCACGGTCGCCCTTGCGATCCCGCTGGGGGCCTACATGGCGCGCGTCTGGCAAGGCCAGAGCACATGGCTCGACCCGGTCTTAAGGCCGGTCGAGCGCGGACTCTATTGGACGTTCGGCGTCGACGAGAAGAAGAGCCAGAACTGGTTCGCCTATGCCATGGCGATGCTGGCGTTCAGCATGGCGAGCTTCGTCGTCCTCTACCTGATCCTGCGCTTCCAGGACCTGCTGCCGTTCAATCCGCAGAAGTTCGCAGGAATGGTGCCGGACCTGGCCTTCAACACGGCGATCAGCTTCATCACCAACACCAACTGGCAATTCTACGGTGGTGAGAGCGCACTTTCGGCCTTCTCGCAGATGGCCGGCCTGACCAGCCACAACTTCCTCTCCGCCGCCGCCGGCATCGCGATGGCGGCCGCCGTCGCGCGCGCCTTTGCAGCCAATCGGGGCGAGGGCCTCGGCAACTTCTGGGTCGATCTGACCCGGATCAGTCTCTACGTGCTTCTGCCGATCTGCGTCGTCGTGTCGCTTACGTTTGTTGCGCTTGGCGAACCGCAAACCCTCACTGGCCACGTGGACATGGCCGGCATCGAGGGCGCCAAGCAGGTCAACATCCTCTTCCCCACCGCCAGCCAGGAGGCGATCAAGCAGCTCGGCACCAACGGCGGCGGCATCTTCAACGCCAACTCGGCGCACCCGTACGAGAATCCCAACGCCATCTCGAACATCATCGAAGAGATCGAGATGAACGTGCTGGGCTACGCCTGCGTATTCGCCTTCGGCGCGATCGCCATGGCCAAGAAGGACGCCCGTGCGATCGTGGCCGTAATGGCGCTCTTCATTCTCGCCGCCGCCTCGATCGTCTATTGGTCAGAGACCCAGCCTGCTCCCGCCATGCACGCCGTCCACGCCGCAACAGCGGTCAACATGGAGGGCAAGGAGGTTCGCTTCGGGGCGCCTTCGACCGCCACGTGGGTCGCCTTCACGACGGGCGCCTCCGATGGCGGCGTCAACGCGATGCACGAGAGCCTGATGCCGCTCGGCGGAGGCGTCGCGATGTTCATGATCCAACTCGGCGAGATTCTACCGGGCGGCGTGGGCTCGGGCCTCTACGGCATCGTCGTGATGGCCTTGATCGCGGTCTTCGTGGCCGGGCTGATGGTCGGGCGAACGCCCGAATACCTCGGCAAGAAGATCGAGGCGCGCGAGATCAAGTTCGCCATGCTTGCGGTGCTCATCCCGCCGCTTTCCATCCTCGGGTTTGCGTCGGTCGCGGCCGTTACGCCGATCGCGCTGAAGACGGTGTCGGCCACGGGCGCGCATGGCCTTTCCGAGATCCTCTACGCCTACACCTCGGCGACGGGGAACAACGGCTCCGCCTTCGCTGGGCTCGGCGCGAACACCTATTGGAACGTCACAATGGGTATCGCCATGTATCTCGGCCGATTCGCCTATGCGCTGCCCGTCCTCGCGCTGGCCGGCGCGATCGCTGCCAAGCCCAAGCTCGCCGCGAGCGGCGGGACGTTCCCGACAGACGGCCCGCTGTTCGTGGGCCTGGTGGTCGGGGTGATCCTGATCATGGGCGGGCTGCTCTACTTCCCCGCCCAGGCCCTTGGCCCCGTCGTGGAGCACTTCCAGGTGCTCCAGGCCGTCGCCGCCCAACACTGACCGCTTCCTTTGGAGCCAAGACACCCATGACCGTCGCATCAGTCCATCTGGGCGAAAAGCGCCGCTCGGCCGTCGCCTCGACCGCGCTGTCCTCCAGCGTCATCGTGCGCGCGATCCAGGACTCCTTCGTCAAGCTCGACCCGCGCAAGCTGTCGAAGAACCCGGTGATCCTGGCGACCGAGATCGTGGCCGTGCTGGCCACCGTCTCGACCGTCAACGCGTTCATCACCGGCGCATATCCCTGGTGGGCGTTCCAGATCGCGCTCTGGCTCTGGTTCACTGTCGTCTTCGCCAACTTCGCCGAGAGCATCGCCGAGGGCCGCGGCAAGGCGGCGGCGGACGCACTGCGCGCCCAGCGCGTCGACGTGATGGCCAAGCTGATCGTCGACGACAAGGGCCTGATCGTGCCGACGCCCGCCTACAAGCTCCTGGCCGGCCAGGTCGTGATGGTCGAGGCCGGAGACATGGTGCCCTCGGACGGCGACATCATCGAGGGCGTAGCCTCGGTGAACGAGGCGGCCATCACCGGCGAATCCGCGCCGGTGATCCGCGAATCCGGCGGCGACCGCTCGGCCGTGACCGGCGGCACCACCGTCGTCTCCGACTGGATCAAGGTGCGGATCACCGCCGAGCCGGGGAACACCTTCCTCGACCGCATGATCGCCATGGTCGAGGGCGCCGAGCGGCGGAAGACGCCAAACGAGCTGGCGCTGACCGTGCTGTTGGCGGGGCTGACCATCATCTTCCTGATCGTCACCGTGACGCTGCTCGGGCTCGGACAGTACTCCGGCGTGAGGCTCGATCCGCTGGTGCTGGGCGCGCTCTTCATCTGCCTGATCCCGACCACGATCGGCGCCCTGCTCTCGGCCATCGGCATCGCCGGCATGGACCGCCTGCTCAAGGTCAACGTGCTCGCCACGTCCGGCCGCGCCGTCGAGGCGTCCGGCGACGTCGACACCCTGTTGCTCGACAAGACCGGGACCATCACCCACGGCAACCGCATGGCGACCGAGGTGATCCCCGCTCCCGGCGTGCGGCCGGAAGCGGCGATTCGCGCCGCCATGATGGCCTCCCTGGCCGACGAGACGCCGGAAGGCCGCTCGATCATCGACCTCGCCCATGAGAAGGGCCAGGGCGCCGACGCCCCGGCGGGTTCCACCCCGGTGCCGTTCAGCGCCACGACCCGCATCTCCGGCCTCGACGCCGGCACGGATCACTGGCGCAAGGGCGCGGTCGACGCGATCCTCCGCGAAGTGGGGCTTGCGCCGGCGCAGGTTCCCGGCGAGCTGAACGAAGCGGTCGACCGCATCGCCCGTTCGGGGGGCACGCCGCTGGCGGTGGCCGAGAACGGCACCGTGGTCGGGGTCATCCACCTGAAGGACGTGGTCAAGGCCGGCGTGAAGGACCGCTTCGCGGACCTGCGCCGCATGGGCCTGCGCACGGTGATGATCACCGGGGACAACCCTGTCACCGCCGCCGCCATCGCGTCCGAGGCGGGCGTCGACGACTTCCTGGCCGAGGCGACGCCGGAGGACAAGCTGCGACTGATCCGCGAAGAGCAGGGCCGTGGTCGCCTGGTCGCCATGTGCGGCGACGGCTCGAACGACGCGCCGGCGCTGGCGCAGGCCGACGTGGGCGTGGCCATGCAGACCGGCACGCAAGCGGCTCGCGAGGCCGGCAACATGGTCGACCTCGACTCCGACCCGACGAAGGTCATCGAGATCGTCGAGGTGGGCAAACAGATGCTGATCACGCGCGGCGCGCTCACCACCTTCTCCATCGCCAACGACGTGGCCAAGTACTTCGCCATCATCCCGGCGGTGTTCGTGGCCTCGCTGCCGGCGCTGGGGGCGCTCAACGTCATGCGGCTGACCAACCCGAGGAGCGCGATCCTCTCGGCGGTGATCTTCAATGCGCTGATCATCATCGCCCTGATTCCGCTTGCGCTGCGCGGCGTGCGCTACCGGCCGATCGGCGCCGGGCGGCTCTTGCAGCGCAACCTCTTGATCTACGGGCTGGGCGGCATCGTCGCGCCCTTCATCGGGATCAAGATCGTCGACCTGATCATCACCACCATCGGCCTGGCTTAAGGAGGGCCTAGACCCATGCTTTCCGAAATTCGCCCGGCGATCGTCTCGACGGTCCTCTTCACCCTCCTGCTCGGCCTGGGCTATCCGCTGGCCATCACCGGCATCGCCCAGGTCGCCTTCCCCTACCAGGCCAACGGCAGCCTGGTGCGCGACGCCAAGGGCCAGGTGATCGGCTCGGCCCTGCTCGCCCAGCCCTTCGCAAAGGACGAGTATCTGCACCCGCGTCCGTCAGCGGCGGGCAGCAATGGCTACGATCCCACCGCCTCAGGCGGCTCGAACTACGGGCCGTTGAGCACCGACCTGGCCAAGCGCATCGCCGGCGACGCCGACACCCTGCGCAAGTCGACCGGACATCAGGAGATCCCGGACGACGCCATCACCACGTCGGGCTCGGGCCTCGACCCGGATATCTCGCCGGCCTACGCGCTGTTGCAGGTCGACCGCATCGCCAAGGCGAGGGGCGCGACCGCCGACGCCGTGAGCAAGCTGATCTCCGACCACGTCGAGCAGCCCTTCCTTGGCTTCATCGGCCAGCCGCACGTCAACGTGCTGATGACCAATCGGGCGCTGGACGCGGCCTTTCCAAAGGGTCAGCCTAAGGGTGCATGACGCTTGACGAGCCCCGCCGCCCCGACCCCGATGCGCTTCTAGCCGAAGCCAAGCGACAGGCGCGCGGGCGGCTCAAGGTGTTCCTCGGCATGGCCCCGGGGGTCGGCAAGACCTACGAGATGCTGGCCCAGGCCCACCGTCGGCACCAGGACGGCGGCGAGGTTCTGGTCGGTGTCGTCGAGACGCACGGCCGCAAGGAGACCGAGGCGTGGCTGAAGGACCTCGATGTCCTGCCGCGCAGGCCTATCGAATATCGCGGCCGCACACTGATGGAGTTCGACCTTGACGCGGCGCTGGCGCGCAAGCCGCAGCTGCTGCTGGTCGACGAATACGCCCACTCCAACGCGCCGGGCTCGCGCCACCCCAAACGTTGGCAGGACGTCCAGGAGCTGCTCGCGGCCGGCGTCAACGTCTGGACCACGCTGAACGTCCAGCACCTGGAGAGCCTGGTCGACGTGGTCTGGAAGATCACCGGCGTGCGCCAGCGCGAGACGGTGCCCGACTCGGCGCTGTCGCGCGCCGACGACGTCGAGCTGGTCGACATCACCCCCGACGAGCTCCGCCAGCGGCTGGCCGAAGGCAAGGTGTACATGGCCGAGACCGCCCATGTCGCCTCCACCCATTTCTTCAAGCCGGAGAACCTGACCGCGTTGCGCGAGATGGCGCTGCGCCGGGTCGCAGAGACGGTCGACGACCAGCTGGTCGACGCCATGCGCCGGGGCGGCATCGAAGGGCCTTGGGCGGCGGGCGAGCGTATCCTGGTGCTGGTCTCGGGCGACGCCATGGCGCCCACGCTGGTCCGCACCGGCCGGCGCCTCGCTGACGTGATGAACGCGCCCTGGACGGTGGCGACGGTGGAACGGCCGAATCGCCCGGCCCGGGACCCGCAGGCCGCGCGGCGGGTGGCCGAAGCGCTGAAGCTCGCCGAGCAGCTGGGCGGCTCGACCGTCGTGCTGACCGGCGACGACCTGCCGGACACCGTGCTGGGCTACGCCGGCCGCAACAACGTGACCCAGATCGTCGTCGGCAAATCGCGCGACGGTTTCTGGCGCATCCTCATCGGCCGCTCGCTGGCGCTGGCGCTGCTACACCAGTCGGGCGGGGCGGCCCTGCACTTCGTCACCGGCGGCGCACCGGACGGCGAGACCGAGCACCACGTCGCGCCCGTCCCACGGGGACGGTTCTGGTGGCGCGGCTATGCGGTGGCGGCGGGGCTCGTTCTCATCGCCAATGGGCTGGCCTTCTTCCTCGATCGGATGAACGCGGGAGGCGGCGCCGACCTGGGCATGGTCTTCCTGGCCAGCGTGCTTGGGGCGGGTCTCGCCTACGGGCTCAGGCCCGCGCTGGCGGCCGCGGTGATGGCCATCCTGACCTACAACTTCTTCTTCCTCGAGCCGCGCTTCTCGTTCGTCATCGGTCACGCGACCGACGTCTTTACCTTCGCCGTCTTCATCGCCGTCGCCGGGGCGGCAGGCTGGCTGTCCGGCCAGGTGCGCGACCAGGCCAGGCTGTCGGCGCAGCGCGCCTCGGCGGTGACCGCGCTCCTGGCCGCGAGCCGGCGTCTTTCGGCCGCCACCAGCCAGGACGAGACCGCCCAGGCGCTGGCCGAGCAGGCGTCGGCGGCCGCCGGCGGCCGCGCGGTCGTGCTGTTGCCCAAGAACGCCGACCTCGTGCAGGTCGCGGGCGCACCGACCACGGTGCTGCTGACCGCCGGGGCCATCACCGCCGCCCGCTGGGCCTGGGAGAAGGGCGAGGCGGCCGGCGCGGGCACCGGCACGCTGCCGCAGGTGGGCTGGACCTTCTGGCCGCTGGTCGGCCTGCGCGGCCGCGCCGGCGTCGCCGGCGTCGAAGTGAGCGCGGCGACAGGCCCCGACGAAGAGCGGCTGTTGGCCTCCCTCCTCGATCAGGGGGCCGTCGCCCTGGAGCGCGCGGAACTGGCGACCGCGACGGTTGAGAATGAGGCGCTGCGGCGTTCCGACAAACTGCGCGCCGCGCTGCTGAACTCCATCAGCCATGACTTGCGGACGCCGCTGGCGACCGTCATGGGCTCGGCGACGACGCTGATCGACTACGGCAAGACGCTGAAGCCCACCGTGCGCGCCGACCTGTTGGTCAGCATCCGGGAGGAGGCGGAACGACTGAATCGATACGTGGGCGATCTGCTGGACATGACCCGGCTGGAAGGCGGGGCGCTGAAGACCAAGTCAGAGCCCAGCGACGTGCGCGAGGTGCTCGACGCCGCCGTCCAGCGGGTCAGCCGTCGGCTGGAAGCGCGCAAGCTCGAGCGTGACTATCCGGAGACGCTGAGCACGGTCGAGACCGACCCCGGCCTGCTGGAGCAGGCGATCGTCAACATGCTGGAGAACGCCATCGCCTACAGCCCGGACGGCTCGCGGATCGAGGTCGCGGCCTACGAAGACCGCGCGAACGTGGTGATCTCCATCGAAGACGAGGGGCCGGGCATCCCGCAGGCGGACCTGGAGCGCGTCTTCGAGAAGTTCCGCCGCATCGAGGAGCCGACCGACCGCGTGCGCAGCGACCGCAAAGGCGCCGGGCTCGGCCTTTCCATCGCCAAGGGGTTCATCGAGGCGATGGGCGGGCGGATCGCCGCCGCGAGCCCCCTGTTCCAAGGGCGCGGCACACGCATCCTGATCAGTTTGCCGAAGGCCACGCCCACGCACCGGCTGCTGCTCTAGGGCGATGTCAGCACACCGACCCCGCATCCTCGTCATCGACGACGAGCCGCAGATCCACCGCTTCCTCGGCCCGGCGCTGGAAGCGGCCGGCTACGAGCCGGTGCGCGCCGACACCGGCGCGGAGGGCTTGCAGGCTATGGCTCAGCGCCCGCCCGACGCGGTGGTGCTGGACCTGGGGCTGCCCGACATCGACGGCAAGCAGGCGCTGATCCGCGCGCGCGCCTTCTACGAGGGGCCTATCCTGATCCTGTCGGCGCGCGACATGGAGATGGAGAAGATCGAGGCGCTGGACCTGGGCGCCGACGACTATGTGGAAAAGCCGTTCCACGTCGGCGAGCTGCTCGCCCGCCTGCGCGTGGCCATGCGCCACGCCCTGAACCGCGCCGGCGCGCCAGCGGTGGTGCATGCCGGCGCCGTCGAGATCGACCTGATCAAGCGGCTGGTCAGCCGCGACGGCGAGCCGGTGCGCCTTTCGCCGCGCGAATACGACCTCCTCGCCTGCCTGGCCTCAGGCGGGGGCAAGGTGATGACGCACCGCCAGCTGCTCACCGCCGTCTGGGGCCCGGCCAACGCCGAGGACGTGCAGTACCTGCGCGTGTTCGTCGGCCACCTCAGGCAGAAGCTCGAGGCCGACCCGGCGAACCCGCGCACCCTGGTCACCGAGCCCGGGGTGGGCTACCGCCTGATGGTCGACGCCTGAGGGCCGGTCGCGAGTAGGCAGGGTCGACCGAGGGGTCGCCTGCCGGGCGCGAGGGGCGGAAACGCCGGCGAAGCTTGACCACGAAAAACACGAAAAACACGAACGGTTCTCAAACCACACCTCATCCCACGCTGGAGCCGCGCAGCGGCGGAATGCGGGGGGCGCCGAGACGGCCATCGTTCGTGTTTTCGTGGTTTGTCCCGCGAGCGCTATCGCCGCCGCGCCAACGACCACCCGCGCTAGGGATGCACGTCCCAGGACCGCGAATCCGGCTCGTCGGGCGGCGCCACCTTGCCGGCCCAGACCAGGTAGCCGTCCTCGTCGGTGGCGGTCGGCCGCACCGGACCGCAGCCGCAATGCTCGACCCAGTGCTCGCCGTGCTCGAAGGTGCGCTCGCGCTGCTCGTAGTAGACGTGCGAGCGGGCCTCGCCGCCGTCCCAGCGCACGCCGCCGTCCCGCTGGGCGTATTGGTGATCGTCCCAGCCCCGGCGATCTTCGTCCTCGTGGTGGACCGCGCCATCGACGAAAGCGCGGCCGCGGTCCTCAGACATCCCCCGGTCACCGTCGTCGTGGCGCATCGCCATGTCGTGGTCTTCATGCTCACCGTGGCGCATGGCCATGCCGTGATCTTCGTACATGTCCCGGTCGCCGTCGGCGCCGCGCCGATCGTGGTCGCCGTCGCGCCACCCTTCGTCCCGGTCGCGATCGCGATCGCCGCACCGGTCGCCGTCGCACCCGTCGCGGTCGCCGCGCCAGGCGTCCGTGTCCTCGTGGTGATAAACGCGCACGATGCGCTCTTCGACCGGCGGGGTCACGGCGGCGACCTGGCAGCGCACGGCCGCGTGACGGCTGTGAGAGACCAGGTGGCTGGCATGGCGGTGGTAGGCGGGCGGCGCCGGCAGCGGGCATTCACGGACCATGACGACGGTGTCGGCGCGGTCCTCCACCCAGCCGTGGGCGGCGGCCGGCAGCGCGATGAGCGCAACCGAGGCGGCGACAGCAGTAAGGATCGGAACGCGCATGGGACATCCTCGCCAAGGGAGAAGCTCGACGGCCATATTAACCATTTGCGCGACGCCGGAACCCGAATTCTCCCAGGGAGGGAACGGGCGCCTTGCGCCTACGCCCGCCGCTCTTTAACCGTCGTGCGGCCTTCTCATGGGGCGGCAAGGAGCCGGCGTTGGCGGTCGAAGCGGTGATCTGGGACTTCGGCGGGGTGTTCACCACATCGCCGTTCGAGGCGTTCAACCGCTACGAGGCCAAGCACGGGCTGCCCAAGGACCTGATCCGCACCATCAACGCCACCAATCCGCACGACAACGCCTGGGCCCTGTTCGAGCGCGCCGAGATCAACGCGGCCGGCTTCGACGAGAAGTTCGCCGAGGAGGCCGCGGCCCTCGGGCACGACGTCCGCGGCGGCGATGTTCTGCCGCTGCTCTCCGGCGATGTCCGCCCGCGCATGGTCGAAGCGCTGGCGACCTGCAAGCAGCACTTCAAGGTCGGCTGCATCACCAACAACATGGCCGGAACCGGCCGCGGGCCCGGCATGGCGGCGAGCGCCGCCGCCGAAAGCAAGACCGGCCACATCATGCTGATGTTCGACGCCATCATCGAAAGCTCGAAGGTGGGCGTGCGCAAGCCCGACCCGCGCATCTACCAGATGATGTGCGAGCTCTTGGCCGTGGAGCCCGCGGCCTGCATCTACCTCGACGACCTTGGCGTGAACTGCAAACCGGCGGCGCAGCTCGGCATGACCGCGATCAAGGTCGAGACCGAGGGCCAGGCGCTGGAAGCGCTTGCCCGCGCTACCGGTTTGAGCTTCTAGGAGCGCCATGGCCTCGCCCCCAACCATGCCGGTCCTCCTGGCGGTGGCCCAGCTTAACGGCTGGGAGGCGGCGGCCGAGGGCCGCGAGGCGATCACCAAGCGGTTCGAGTTCGCCGACTTCAACGAGGCGTTCGGCTTCATGACCCGCGTCGCCCTGGCGGCGGAAAAGATGGACCACCATCCCGAATGGTCGAACGTCTACAACCGGGTCGACGTCCGGCTCTCGACCCACGTCTCCGGCGGCGTCACCGAGCGCGACGTCAAACTCGCCAAGCTGATCGACGCCGCCGCGAAGGTCGCGAGAGACTGAAGCCGGACCATGCGCGCCTGCGACATCGCCGTCGTCGGGCTCGGCCTCATGGGCGCCGCAACCCTGCGCGCCCTGGCCGCGCGGGGCGCGGACGTCCTTGGCTTCGACCCCCTGGCGGTCGGCGAGCGGCGCGGGTCCTCGCACGGCTCGTGCCGGGTCTTCAGGCGCTTCAACTTCGAGAACCCCGCCTACACGGCGCTGAGCGACCGGGCCTTTGCCGGATGGCGGGCGCTGGAGGCGGAGAGCGGAACGACGATCCTCATGCCGTGCCCGGTCCTGGAGGCCGGACCGCGCGGCTCGGCCCTCATCGACGGGTCGCGCGCGGCGACCAGCGGCGCCGCAATGACAGGCCCCTCGACGGGCGGTGAGGCCAACGCCGTCTTTCCCGCCTTCCGCCTGCCCGACGATTGGGACGTGGTCGTGCAGGACGACGGCGGCATCCTGCTCGCCGAAGCCGCGCTGCGTGCGCTGGGGGCCCGGTCGGCGACCGCATCGCGCCCCGCGCCGCACGGCTCGAGCCAACAGCCGGCGGCATTCGGGTAGTCACCGCTGAGGAGGCGCTGCTCGCCGCCCAGGTGGTCGTCGCCGCCGGACCGTGGATCGGCGCGCTGGTTGCAGAGCTCGCGCCCGTGCTCAGCCTCACGCGACAGGCCGTTGGCTGGTTCAGGCCGGCGCGGCCGCAAACCGTTCGGTATGGGAGCTTCCCGATCTTCCTGCTCGATGCGCCCCAGGGCCTGATCTACGGCTTCCCGGACTTCGAGGGGCGGGGCGTCAAGGCGGCCGCGCACGATCACGGGCGGGCCGTGAGCGCCGATGCCTGGGACCCGCCGCCCACGGACGCCGAGCTGGCGCCGGCGCGCGCCGGCCTGGAAGCCTTCGTCCCAGGTGCGGCGGGCCCGATCGTCGATCGCGAGGTCTGCCTCTACACCAACACCGCCGCGGCTGACCTCAGAGCCGACGGCGGCGAGGAGTTCATCATTGATCGGCTGCCCACAGAGCCGCGCATCGTCGTGGTTTCGGCCTGCTCCGGCCATGGGGCGAAGTTCGCAACCGCGATCGGCGACATCGTCGCCGACCTGGTGCTCGATAATGGCTACCAATCCGACCGCGCGTTTCGGCTCGATCGCTTCTCGCACCTGTCGGGCTAGGCCCCCGAACCCAATTCCGCTCATCCCCGCGAGAGCGGGACCCAGACTGTTTCAACCACGGAAAACACGGAAGACACGGACGCGCGGCATGCCCGCCGGATGTGCCGCTACAACAGCCATTTCCGTGTTTTCCGTGTTTTCAGTGGTTCAACTGTCGGCGCGCTGCGGCAAGGACGAGCAAGCAAGAACGTCTGGGTCCCCGCTTTGCGGGGCGGTATTGAGAACGGAGCCTAATTCACCAGCATGGCGCCGAGCAGGAGCTTTGCGCCGGGGCGGCCGAGCACGCGGTCGGTTTCCCGCTGGAGGGTCATCGACAGATAGTCCGGGTCGGGCGGCGCGCCCGGATTGAGCGAGTAGACGTAGGCCTGCAGCACCTGCACGTAGGCGGCGCGCAGCCGGGGCAGCACCAGGTTGACCTTGGCGCGCAGGCCGGCGTCCGGCACGTCGACGCCCGCATCGACGGTCAAGACCCCGCGCCGACCGTCGTTCTTGATGATGGTGGCCGTGAGCGTCTGGAACTGGATGTAGCTGATCCCGCCGCCCTTCTTCTTCTCGGCGCCCTGGGCGAGCAGGGCGGCCGGCGCGAGCAGCGCGGGGAGGGTAAGGGCAAGGAACAGGCGGCGATTCATCGGACCAGAGTCTGCCGCTGAACCGGTTGACATGGGCTTTACGGCCTACGGCCACGCTTCGGTCACGATGATGAACGGCGGATGAGCTTTGAGGTTCAGGCGCGCTTCAGCGCCGCTCGATCAGGATCGCGCCTGTTCGAGAGACCCCCCGCAGTCGTTGCGGCCCGGCTTTCGGGCCAAGCAAAGGACTAGCATCGTCATGAACAGCAAGCTGAAAACTCTTCTGGCGACCGCCGGCCTCGTCGTCGCGCTTGCCGGCGCCGCAGGCGCCGCGCAGGCCGGCACGCCCTGGCAGAACCACCACCCGCGCCGGGTCGAGGTGAACCATCGCCTCGCCAACCAGTACCATCGGATCAGGTACGAACGGCGCACGGGCGAGATCGGACCGGTCAAGGCCTTCCGCCTGCACAGGGCCGATCATCGGATCCGCCTGCAGGAGCGCTGGTTCGCGCGCCGTGACGGCGGGCACATCACCCGCGCCGAGCAGGCTCGGCTGAACCACGAGGAAAACCGCGTCAGCCACCGCATCGGCTAGCGCGCCCCGATCGTCATGACCCCTCCCCCGGATGGTCCGGGGCAGTCGGTCATCCACGAGCGCACTCCAGCCCCAGTGCTCGTGGGTCCCCCGTCTCCTTTCGGTCCTCGCCTGACCGAAGGGGGCGGGGGATGGCGTCTGTGGGCCGCGCGCCGCCAGTAAGGTCCGGATTGCGCCAGCATTCGATCCGCGTCTGCGCGAGGCTGCCCTCGGTTTTCGAAGGAGCCTCCTCAATGTCGTCCATTCGCAAGGAACTCGCGCTCAAGGCGTCGCCTGACGCTGTCTGGGACGTCGTCCGCGACGTGGGCGCGGTGCACACCCGCTTCGCCCCCGGCTCGTCGTCGACGTCGTCATGGAAGAGGGCACCCGCGTCATCACCTTCGCCAACGGCCTCGTCGCGCGCGAGGTCATCGTCGGGATCGACGAGGGGCAGCGGCGGCTAGCCTATTCGGTGCGCAGCGAGCGGCTGAGCCACCACAACGCCGCGTTCCAGGTGTTGCCGGAGGCTGAGGGCAGCAGGCTGGTCTGGATCGCCGACGTGCTGCCCGACGCCGCGGCGGAGCAGGTGGCGGCGATGATGGCCGATGGCCTCGTCGCGGCGAAGGCGGCTCTGGACGGCGTCAGGGCCTGACGCGGAAGCCGTCGACCAGCTGCGCGATCCACGCCTTGGGCGCTTCGGCGCGATCGAGCGGCGTGGCGCCATGGCGCACGACGACCATGTCGAGATCGGGAACCACGACCGTGTACTGCCCCTGGTAGCCATTGGCGGAGAACGAGCCCGGCCCGGCGAGGTCGAGCCACCAGTGGGCGCCGTAGGGACCCCAGTCGTTCGGCTGCTGCCAGGTGGGGGTTCGCGCGTAGTCGACCCACCCCGGGGGCAGGATGCGGCGCCCTTCCCAGGCCCCGCCCCTGAGATTGAGCAGGCCGAAGCGGGCGAAGTCGCGCGCCGTGCAGAAGCAGTAGGACGAGCCGATGAAGGTCCCGGCAGCATCGAACTTCGGGATCGGTCTTGTCATGCCGATCGGCTCGAACAGCCGCGTGCGCATGAAGGCCTCGAAGTCGGGTCCGTAGGCGTCGATCGCGCGGGAGAGACAGCGGCAGATGATGTTGGTCGTGCCGCTGGCGTAGTCCCAGAAGCTGCCCGGCGCGTGCGCGAGCGGCTTTGCGGCGGCGTAGTGGGCCACGTCGCCGCTCCCCTCGCCGAACAGCATGGCGATCACGTCGGAGGGATGTTCGGGCTCGTAGTCCTCGACGAAGGCGAGCCCGCTCGACATGCGGAGCAGAAGGTCCAGCGTGATCGCTCGCCGGGGATCGTCCGCGCCCGCCCACTCTGGAACATCGGCTGGCGCGGCCACGTCGAGCTTGCCGTCGCCGACCAGGATGCCGGCGAGCGCCTGGGTGATGCTCTTGGCCTTCGACCAGGAGGGATAGGTGTCGGCCGGGCCGTGCGCGGCGTCGTAGCGCTCGAGGATCAGCCGCCCGCCCTTGATCACCACGAGCGCGTGCGTCTCGCCCATCGCCTCGAGCGAGGCGGGCGAGAAGGCGTATTCGATGTGCGCGTCCAGCCGTCGCCGGTCGACGCGCGCGGGGATGTCGCCTTCCGGCCACCCATCGGTCGGCCAGGGCGTGTCCGCGGGCTGGGGCGGCAGAGCGATGAGGCTCACGCGGTCTGCGCCTCCAACCCTTGCCGCTCGTCCGGCGCCGGCACGAGGATGGACTCGCGCACCGGCTGGCCGGTCGCCAGCGCGACCAGCTCCGCGGTCCGGGTCTCCACGGCGTGCTCCAGCCTCGCCATGAAGGCGTTGCGATCCAGGCCGGTGGGGATCGGGTGGAGGAACTCGACCGTGGCTTGGCCCGGGTTCTTCTTGAAGTCTTCCTGGGGCCAGAACAGGCCGAGGTTGGTGGCGACCGGCACCACAGGCAGCGCGAAGTCGCGGTAGAGGTGGAAGACGCCGGTGCGGTAGCGGAAGCGCTCGCCGGCCCTGGCGAGGTGGCCCTCGGGAAAGATCAGGATGCGCCGACCCTCGCGGTGCGCCGCGGCGGCCTGGTCGCTGAGCGCCCGGCGCGATTCCGGCCCGCCGCAGTTGTTGACCACGATCGCCCCCAGCTTGCGCAGGATGCCGCGCAGCAGCGGGATGCGTTCCATATGGTCGCCGGCGACGAAGGCGACGTTGTCGACGTGGGCGAACATGACAAAGCCGTCGCCCCACGAATGGTGCTTGGCCGCCACGATGAAGGCCCCCTCGGGCAGCCGCTCGTGACCCTCGAGCACAACCTTGATCCCGGCGATCCAACGCATCGCCCACAGCATGCGCTTGCAGTAAAATTGGGCGACGCCCTGCACCGGGCGTCGGCCGGGCAGGACGGCGGCGAACGCGCCGACCGACACGTAGAACCCCGACACGACCCAGTAGGCGATGCTGAAGGCGACGCTGCGCATTGCGGTGTAGAAATTCGCGATGACCCGACCCTGGACGACTATGACCCACGGCGCGAACTTCGCAAATCGCGACGCGCGCACGCTCGCAATCCAAGGGTCGCGGGGGAGAGACGAGAGACGCCATGGGCGACGCAGCGCTGCGTGCGATAACGGGTGGGCTTGTCGCCACGCTTGTCTGCGCTTGGGGATGCGGGGCCGGCGCGGTGAGCCACAACCGGGCGCAAGCGCTCGATCGGCTCTACCAGCGCTCGCTCGACCTGGCCGAGGAGCTGACCAAGACCGTCGGCGCCGGTGTCGCGCAACTGAACGCCTCGGGCGACGCCCAATCGCTCGACTGCCTGGAGACCCTGCGCGACGCCGCCAGTGAAACCTCAGATCAACTGTTGGACGTGCGCGACGTGGCGGCGTTGGCCGCCGGCCTAACGCTCAAGGCCGACCGGCGCGCCGGAACGGCGGCGACGCGCCGGTCGGCGGCGCAGGCGCTGTCGGTCCTCCCCGCCGAAGCGCGGCAGGTCAGCCGGACGGCCGATCTCTGCCGGAGCCAGGCTGACGTCCAGCAGAGGGCGAAGGCCGAGCTGGCGTTGATCGACGACGCGACGGCCGCCCTCACGCAGCTAACGGGCGGCCGCTAGAGGCCCGCCGCCAAGCCGCGCTTCTGCAGCGCCATCAGCACGCGCTCGTCGGCGGGCACCAGGTGGCCGGCGTCCTTGATCTTGCGGTACTGGCGGGCGACGTCGGGCCACCCGATCCTTGCATCGTCTGTGCTGGCCAAGCGGACCATCACGCGCAGGATCAGCTGCTGCAGGTCGGCGTTCGTCGGGTCGACGGCCGCGAGGTCCTCGCGCATGGCGAAGCACTTCTCATAGGCCGCGCGCGCGGCGTCGACCTGGTTCTGGGCGAACGCCACCTCGCCCAGGTCGAAGAAGTCGAGGGCGACAGCGTCCTTCAGCTGCCCGGACGAGGGGTTGGCCGCCAGCAGCCGCTGGCGGATGACGATCACGTCCTCGTAGCTCTGCCGCGCCGCGGCGAGGTCGCGCGCCTGCAGGGCGACGTCGCCCAGCCGGCGCAGGAAACCGGACACATCGTATTGGAGATCGGTATTGGTGGGATCGCCGGCCAGCAGCTTCTGGCGAATGGCCAACCCCTCCTCGTAGGCCGCCTTGGCGGCGGCCAGGTCCCCGAGCTTCAGGTCGAGATCGCCGATGCGTTGCAACACCTGGGTCAGGGCGTTCTGCATCCGCCCGTTCGCCGGATCCGCCGCCGCGAGGCGGCGTCGGATCTCGAGCGCCGAATTGTAGTTCTTGCGCGCGGCGTCGAAGTCGCTGATCCGCACCTCCAGTTCGCCCTCGTCCTCCAGCACGCCGGCGGCGAAATTCTCCAGATAGGGCGTTGGATTGGCCGCGTTGACCCGCTCGAACATGGCGAACGACTGATCGAAGTCGTCCTGCGCCGCCTTGAAGTCGGCCTGGTCGGAGGCCTGATCGCCGATCGCCTTCAGCGCCTCGGCGCGCTCGTTGTCGTTGCGGGCCACGGCCAGCGCCTGCTGGCCGGCGGCCCTCGCCCGCGTCAGGTCTCCGAGATCATGGGCGAGGAAGAGCCGCGCCATCTCGGCGCTGAAGACGGTGGGGTCGAGCGCCACGGCGCGGTCGTAGAGGTCGAGCACCTCGGCCGTCGTCGCCTCGCCGTGAGCGCGCATGATATCGCCCAGACCCGCGAGCTCGCGCAGGTCCGCGGCGCGCCGGGCGGCCGAGGCGGTGGGCTCCTCGGCGGCGAACATGGCCTTCAACTGCCCCCAGGCGGCGACGCGATCGCCGTCTGCGAAGCGCTGGAGGGCGGCCAGCTTCTCCGGCGAGGCAGCCGCCGCCTCGCGTTCGGTCTGCTGATGGTAGTTGGCGACGTCCGCCTGCACGCCGGGATCGCGGTCGGCGATCTGGCCGGCCAGGCGCGCGTAGTCGGCCCTCGCCTGAGCCAGCGCGGCGTTGGCCTGCTGCGCGCTGCCCTTGGCGGCGTCGGCCTGGGCGCGCGCGGCGCGCAGGCGGGCTTCCAGGGCGGCGATCATCTGCGTCTCGCGATCGTCGGCCATCTTGCGCTCGCGGATCAGCGAGACCTCGTACTGCGCCTCAAGGCCGGCGATCAACGCCTGGCGGTCGGCGGCCTGGGCCGGCGCCTGGGCGCGGGCTGGCGGCGGCGCGGCGGCTGACGCGACGAGCGAAAGCACCGCCAGGCCCGCAGCCGCCCCTCGACCGATCCGCATCGCGTCCCCCTCGCTTACGGCGCAAATATCGATGCTTGTGGGGTCGCCGGCAATCGCCCGTGCGAAGCGCTAGCGCTCGACGTTGTTTGGTGTCGGCGGAGGAGGCGGCTGCGGGCGCTCGATCGCCGCCGGCGGCGCGTTCAGGTCCAGGACATGCATCGGAAAGACGTCGTCGTACCGCACGCGCCAGGGCCCGAGGACCAGAAGGATCACCGCGACGATCAGCAAGGCGCCGAAACCGGCGAAGAACGACGCCGGCGCGGCGTTGTGCCCCTTCTGCCCGGCGCCCGCGGCGAACAGGCGATAGCCGCCGAACATGCATCCCGCGCCGATCAGCAGCATGAAGATGCTGACCAGCTGCTCGAGCGCAACGGCCCGCTCGCCGATCATCCGCCGCGCGCCACAATGCCGCCGTCGACGGTGAAGACGACCCCCGACGTGTAGCCCGAGCGCTCGGAGGCGAGGAACGCTATCAGGTCGGCGATCTCGCGCGGCTTGGCCGGCCGGCCGAGCGGGAAGCGCGCCATGAGCTCGCGGTAGCGGCCCGCATCGCCGAACCGCGCCTGCGCCTGCGCCTTCATCAACGTGACGATGCGGTCGGTCTCGACCGGGCCTGGGTTGATGCCGACGACGCGGATCCCGTCCTCGAGGCTGCGCGAGCCCAGCGCGCGGGTGAGCGCCATCAGCGCCGCGTTGCCGGCCGAGCCGGCGATATAGTTGAAGTCGAACCGCTCGCCGGCCGAGCCGATGTCGTTGACGATCACGCCCGCGCCCCGCGCCTTCATGCCGGCGTAGATCAGCCGGGTGAGGTTGATGTAGCCGAACACCTTCAGCTCCCAGGCGTGGCGCCAGGTCTCTTCGTCCACCCGCTCCAGCGACCCGCCCGGGATGTCGCCGGCGTTGTTGACCAGGATGTCGACCTTGGCCGCGTCCGCGGCCGCGGCGAGGCCGTCGAGGTCCCTCGGCTCGCGCAGGTCGGCGGGGTGTGGAACAGCCTTGATGTTGTGCTGGCGCGCCAGCCGCCCCGCGATCTCGGCCAGCGCGTCCGCGCTTCGCGCCGCCAGAATGAGATCGCACCCCTCCTCGGCGAACACCTCCGCCGCCGCCGCGCCAATCCCCTTCGACGCCCCGGTGATGAGAACGGTCTTGCCGCGCAGGTTAAGGTCCATGGGCGGGAGTTTGCGCGCCGCATGCGGTCGAACGCAATCGCCGCCCGGCAACCGCTAAGGCGAACGAGCGCGAGCCGCGTCCCGCTGCAAGGGTCAGCCGCGCCGGCGATACTCGGCCAGGGCGCGCTGAGCGAGGGCGACGGCGTGGCCGGCATCGTCGCCAACGTCGGCGGCGCGGAGGTTGCGGCGCATGGCTGCCGCGTCGATCTCCAGGCCATCGAGGACCTCTCGCAGCGCGCCGAGCGCGCCGTCCGCCAACTCGAAGAGCGTCGCAAGGGCCGGCGCTTCGGCCTGCCATCCACCGAGGCCGCGCTCGTGTTCCTGCGGCAGCCCGGAGAGGATGGCGCTGGCCAGCGCCGGCGCCCGGATTGCCGCCGACAGCACGATCTGGCATCCGGTCGGGTTGCGCTTGTGGGGCATCGCGGACGAGCCGCCGCGACCGGGCGTGCGAGGCTCGAACGCCTCAGCGAGCTCGTTTTGCGCCATCAGCGAGATGTCTCGCGCCACCTTGCCGGCCGCGCCGATCAGGATGGCGAGCGCCGTCGCCGTCCCGGCGACCCCATCGCGCCGCGAATGCCAGGGAAGGCTCGCCGGCTCGAGGCCAAGGTCGCGCGCCATGCGCTCGACCACCGCCGGGCTGAGACCGGCCAGCGTCCCGACGGCGCCGCCAAGTTGGAGCCGCAGCGCGTCGGCCGCCTCGCGCTCGAAGCGGCGCCGCGCGGCGTCGACGCCGAGCAGCCAGCCGGCCGCCCTCAGCCCGAAGGTGATGGGCGCGGCCGCCTGCAACAGGGTCCGGCCCAGCATCGGCGTCTCAGCGTGGGCCTCAGCGAGGCCGGCGAGCAAATCGGCGACCGCGCCGGCTTCGGAAACGATCAGCGCGGAGCCGGCCTTCGCCTGGAGCATCAGCGCCGTGTCGGCAAGGTCCTGGCTGGTGGCGCCCCGGTGCACGAGATCAGCGACGTCCGGGTTTCGCGCGGCGATGCGCTCGCGCAGGCGGCGCACCAGCGGGAGGGCCAACGTCCCGGCGTGGGCGGCCTCGTCCGCCAGTGCGGCGACGTCGATCGGGATGTCCGCGCAGGCCTGCGCGATGACCTGGGCCGCCTCGGGCGCGATCAGACCTTCGGCCGCGCTCGCCCGGGCCAGGGCCGCCTCGAAATCCAGCGCCGCGCGGACGAGCGTCTCGTCGCCGAACACGGCCAGCATCGCGGCGCTCGTAGCCGCACGGTCTCTCAGCAACGAGGCCAAGGTCGCTTCCTTCCCCTAGACGTCGAAGAAGACCGTCTCGTGCGCGCCCTGCAAGTGGATGTCGAAGCGGTAGACCGCGGGCGACTGCCGGCGGGCTATCAGGGTTGCGCGGCGATCGGCGGGCGCGAGCGCGAGCACTGGATCCTCGTCGTTGCCCTCGCCGTCCTCGAAATAGATCCGGGTGACCAGGCGCTTGAGCAGACCACGACCCATGACGCCCATCGCGGCGTGCGGGGCCTGCAGACTGTTGCCCGGGCCTGGAACCCGGCCGGGAAGGATGGTGCGAAAGCGGTAGGCGCCGTCCTCGCCGGTCGCGGCGCGCCCGAAGCCGGTGAAGTCGGCTTCGAGCGGGATCGCCTCGCGCCGGTCGGACGCGCTGTTGTAGCGGCCGGCGGCGTTGGCCTGCCAGATCTCGACCAAAGCGTCGGGAACCGCCGCGCCCTCGCCGTCGAAGACGAAACCGGCGATGTCGACCACCTGGCCGGCGATGGGGCCGCGCGCGCCTTGCCGGCGCAGCCGATCGTGGCCGGCCGGGATCAGGTCCGCGCGCGCGCCGATGTCGCGGTCGCCGACCAGGTCGGCACCGCCCTTCCACGGCAGCCCATAGTGGAAGAACGGACCCAGCGTCTGCCAGGGCGTCTGGCCGAACAGCTCCGGGCTCTGGTTGTCCAGGCTCATGCTGCGGCGTCCGCCGGCGTCGCGTCCGGGCCGCGCAGCACGATGTCGAACAGATAGCCGAGCGCCCAGCTCGGCTGGGTGGTCGCCAGATCGAAGCGTGCCACCATGCGCCGCCGATAGGGCTCGGGCGCGGCGCCGGCGATCGGGTCGATGGCGAACAGAGGATCGTCCGGGAAGTACATCTGCGTCGCCAGGCGCGTCGCGAACGCCGGACCGAGCAGCGACAGGTGGATGTGGGCTGGACGCCAGGCGTTGGGATGGTTCTTCCACGGATAGGCGCCCGGGCGAACCGTGACATAGCGGTATGCGCCCGCCTCGTCAGTGACCACGCGCCCGGCGCCGGTGAAGTTGGGATCGAGCGGCGCGTCCCACTGGTCGTTGGCGTGGACGTAGCGGCCCGCCGCGTTGGCCTGCCAGATCTCGATCACGGTCCTGGGCGCCGGCCGTCCGCTCTCGTCGAGCACGCGGCCGGAGACGATGATCCGCTGGCCGATCGGGGCGCCGGCGTGCTGGGTGGTCAGATCGGCCATGGCCGGCCCCATCAGCCGGTCCCAGTCGCCCGGGCCGGTGGTTTCGGTCAGGGTTTGGGGGATGCGCACCAGCGGCTGGCGCGGCGAGCGGGCGAGCGTGGAGGCATAGGCAGGATGCAGCGAGGGCGGCTGACCTGCATCCTCACGGGCGTAGCGGTCCGGCATGGGAGAGCCCCGGCAATCGGTCCGTGACGTTGGCCCGTCCGGCCGGCGCTGAAAAGCGGAATAGATCGCGAACCGCAAGACCGGAACCGCCCGGCGCCGATGATTCATGCGAGCGCGATTTTGCTCTAAGACGTCGGACTGGGAGGACCGAACGCCCGTGGCCCAGCGGAGCCGTCCGCCGTTTCGCGCCGATCATGTCGGCAGCCTCTTGCGGCCGCCGGCGCTGCTCGCCGCGCGCGAGCGGGCGGCCAGAGGCGATATCTCGCGGGCGGACCTGCGCGCCGCCGAGGACGACGCCATCCGCGACGTGGTCGCCTTGCAGGAGGGAATCGGCCTCTCCAGCGTCACCGACGGCGAGTTTCGCCGCACCTACTTCCACATCGACTTCCTGGAGCGGTTCGAAGGCGTCGCGGTGAGCGGCGACGGCATCGCCGCGCACTTTCATCGCGAGGACGGCGACCTCGACTTCGCCCCGCCACGGCTCGCCATCACCGGCAAGCTCAGCCGGCCGGGCCCGATCTTCGGCGAGGACTTCTCATTCCTCGCCGCCGCCACCGGGGCGACGCCGAAGATGACCATCCCCTCGCCCAGCATGGCGCACTTCCGCGGCGGCCGCGGGGCGGTGGATCGCGGCGCCTATCCCGAGATCGAGGACTTCTTCGCCGATCTCGCCCGGGTCTACGCCGAGGAGATCGCCGATCTTGCCGCCCGCGGCTGCCGCTATCTGCAGCTCGACGACACCAACCTCGCCTACCTGTGTGACCCGAAGCTGCGCGACGGCGTGCGGGCCATCGGCGAGGACCCTCACGCGTTGCCGCTGACCTACGCCCAGGTCATCAACGCGGCGATCGCCGGGCGGCCGGCCGACATGGTCGTGGCGATCCACCTCTGCCGCGGCAACTTCCGCTCGGCCTGGGTGGCGGAGGGCGGCTACGACCCGGTCGCCGAGGTGCTGTTCGGCGAGATCGACGCCGACGCCTTTTTCCTCGAGTACGACACCGACCGGGCGGGGGACTTTTCGCCGCTGCGCTATGTGCGCGAGGGCAAGATCGTCGTCCTCGGCCTGGTCAGCACCAAGCACGCGCAACTGGAGTCCAAGGACGCGCTGAAACGGCGCATCGATGCGGCGGCGCGGCAGGTTCCGCTGGAGCGGCTCTGCGTCAGTCCGCAGTGCGGCTTCTCCTCCACCGTGCACGGCAACGAGATCACGCTGGATGATGAGCGGCGCAAGCTCGAGCTCGTGGTCGAGCTGGCGGACGAGGTGTGGGGCGGCGACTAGGATTTGCGCACCCAGGTCGCGATCATCGGCGCAGGACCGGCGGGTCTCTTCCTGGCGCACCTCCTCAGCCAAGCCGGCGTGGCGGCGGTGGTGCTGGAGCAGAAGACGCGCGCCTATGTGGAGAGCCGCGTCAGGGCGGGCGTCCTGGAGTCGATCACCGTCGCGCTCATGGGGTGCCTGGGTGTCGACGAGCGCGTGCGCCGCGAGGGGCTGGTCCACACCGGCGTCAACATCGCCCACCAGGGCGACCTCTTCCGCGTCGATTTCGCCGCTCTGACCGGCGGCGCGATCACCGTCTACGGCCAGCAGGAGGTGATGAAGGACCTGTTCGACGCCGCCGAGGCGCGCGAGGTCCCGATCGTCTTCGAGGCGGAGCAGGTCCAGCCGCACGGGTTCGAAGGCCCCGCGCCCCATGTCACCTGGCGCAAGGACGGCCGCGAGCACAGGCTGGACTGCGACGTCATCGTCGGCTGCGACGGCTTCCATGGCGTCAGTCGCGCCGCCATCCCCGCCGGGGCGCTCAGGCTGTACGAGCGCGTCTATCCGTTCGGCTGGCTGGGGATCCTGGCCGACGTGCCGCCGGCCAGCAACGAGCTGATCTACTGCAGCGACGCCCGCGGGTTCGCGCTCGCCAGCATGCGGTCGGCCACGCGAAGCCGCTACTACATCCAGTGCGGACTGGACGAGCAGCCCGAGGCATGGCCGGACGACCGCTTCTGGGACGAGCTATGCGTCCGAATGGGCGAGCGGGCGGCGGCCGGGGTCGTCCGCGGGCCGGCGTTCGAGAAGACCATCGCCCCCTTGCGCAGCTTCGTCGCCGAGCCGATGCGGCATGGACGCCTGTTCCTGGCCGGCGACGCCGCCCACATCGTGCCGCCCACGGGCGCCAAGGGCCTGAACCTGGCCGTCTGCGACGTGATCGTCCTCGCCGAGGCGCTGGCGGAGCATTTCACGCAAGGTTCGGAGGCGGGGCTGAGCGCCTATTCAGAGCGCGCCTTGGCCCGGGTTTGGGCGGCGGAACGGTTCTCATGGTGGTTCACCCGCCTGACGCACCGCTTTCCAGGCGGCGACGACTTCGAACGCAAGCTCTGCCTCGCCGAACTCGACCACCTCCGCGGCTCGCGCAGCGCGCAGACGGTGTTCGCGGAGAACTATGTCGGCCTTCCGATCAAGGCGCCCTGACCTCAGGTGCGCTTAGCCCCAGAGTGGCTCCGAAGATGGTGGAGCCGAGCGGAATCGAACCGCTGACCTCCTCATTGCGAACGAGGCGCTCTACCAACTGAGCTACGGCCCCTTTTTTGGGAGCGCGGCAGATAAGGGGCCGGACCGCAGACTGTCAAGGCAAGCGACACTGCGTCCGTTTCCAAATCTGAGCACTGGGATGGGCTAACCGCCGGTGCGCGATCCTGGCACCAGGCGGCCGCCACTTCGGCGCGTCGCAAAAGGACGTCGTGCGTGGCGCTAAGCATAAGAAGCTCGGGATCAGCAGCGTCGGCTCAGCCTGCGTATCCAAGGATGAATGCGCCCGTACGCTCTGATAGCGCCCCTGCCCGAGCGCCGTCGATATGCAGGTAGCGCTCGGTCGATCGGGCGCTGGCGTGCCCCAACACCCGGCTGATGGCATAGATGTTCTCATTGTTGGTGAGGGCGAAGCTCGCGAAACCGTGACGAAGGTCGTGCATGCGGACCTCGTTCAGCGCTGCGCGCACGCGCACGTCTTCCCACGCCTTCTGAAGGCCGGTGGTAAACGGAGACACGCCCGCCCTGGCGGCAGGGAACACGAAGTCTGAGGTCTGAGGCTGGCGCGCGATGATCGATATCGCATGGCTGGAGAGTGGGATTCGTCGCCCGCCAGAGCGCGCGCCGCTTTTGGTCCGCTCAGCCGGCAACACCAGCTGACGCCCCTCGATGTCCACCTCGCTCCACCGCAGGGCCTGAATCTCCATCTTGCGGGCGCCGGTGAGAAGCAAAAGGCGGAAAATGTCGCCATATCGCGCGCTGAGTTGGCCGGCGCGCTCCATCTCGCTCAGCGTTGCGAAGAGGCGCTCTGCCTCTTCGAGGCTCAAGTGGCGGTCGCGCATGACGCCCTTGGGTAGGCGGATGCCACGGGCCGGGTGAGTGCCGATGATCTCTTGCTCGATGGCCCAGGTGAACATGCCTTGCGTTGAGCACAGGGTTCGCCGAGCCACCTCCAAACCGCCCCGGACTCTTGCGATCCCCTGGCGCTTGGTCTTGACCGTGACGGCCGTCTGGCCTTCCCAGACGGCCTTCACCATCCGGCTCACATCGGATCGCCGCACATCGCCGACAGCGAGCGTCCCAAGCAGCGGCCTCACGTGCCAGACCAGGCAAGACCGATCGTTTTCCCAGCTGCCGTCGCGCTTGCCGAGGCGTGATTTGGGTCCGTCGCGCAGATAGAGGTCGATCAGCCGTGAGACTGTAAGCGCCTTGCGGCGCGCCTGCTGCTTATCGGCTTGCGGGTCCTTGCCACGCTCCACTGCCCCCAGGATCCGGTTCGCCTCGATGCGGGCCTCGTCGGCGGTCCAAGGCTCGCCTTGCGAGCCGATGACGTACCAGCGGGTCTGCGCACCGCGGCGGTAGTGGACGCAGTAGGTCCTCCGCCCGCTGGGGTGTACCCAGACATTGAAGCCTTTGAGCGTCGTGTCCCAGACCCGGTAGCGGCCGCCGAGGATCGGCTCCAGCTCCTCGACGAATGCGTCGGACAGGAACGTGGGCCGGTAGGTCCGGCGGTCCAGCCTCGAGGCCGCGGCTGGAAGGGCGTGCACGTTCATCTGGCTTCTCCACCACACTCGTCCAGAGCCCGCGACCGCAGAGAGCGACGGTGTTCCCAGAGGCGCTCAACGAGCGCCGCAACCAGTTCCCGTCCGGCACCGGTGACAAACAAGATGTCCGCGGCGCCTTCCCGCGGCGACGCACTGATCAGGCCAAGACTCTCAAGGTCGCGCGCCATCACATCATCGCTGTCCGGTCTGAGCAGGCCCTGCGGGCTGCGAGCGATATCGACACGCTCGGCCCGTACCGACGCGAGCCCGGCCTTCGCCGGGCTTATCAACGCCAGGCTCGTCTCAGCCTGATCGGAGCGCGCAAGCCGCCAACTCCGCAAAGCGCCGCTTGGCACCCGAGCCGCCCGAGCGCAAGCTCACTCGCGCAAGCGAGATAGCTTCGATGGGGAGCGCGCCGACCGCCAGCCGGAGCGCCGCCGCAGTCACCGTGACGACCTCGATGGATAGCCCCCTGTGCAGCGTCTGCTGCTTGGGATCGAGCCGCGGCGTTGGGTCTTTGGTCATAACCCGACCAGTGCTCGATTAGCGCGCACCAGCAAGTCGAAAAGACGCGGATCGGCGGGTCCCGCGCAGGGTTCGACCGGGGACCAAGGTCGGACTCCTCTCTCGTGCGTTCCGACCACTATATTTTCGCCTGACGTGGCCCTGATAATCCCCTGTTATCGTCCCTGTTATGCCCCTGATCAGGGCCTGTCATTTCCCTGTTCGGATTGCTGCGGTTCACGCAGGCACTTGGCGCTAGTCAGCTGTTATTCCTGCGAATTAAGGCCCGTCGGCGCCGCCGCGCGCACCTCAAATTGCGGTTTTCGCCTGTTATTTTCCCTGTTAGCAGGGATGCTGTGCGCCGCACTTGGGCGAAATTGGCCTGTTTTCAGGCGCGCCAGATCGACCAGGAATCCCGCCGAGTTGCTCAACTTAGTCCGGACTAGTCTAGAATATCTTTGATTTTGTAAACAGTTTTACCGAGAGAATTCCGCAAGATACAGGTGGAATATACTTACGATGTACTTTGCGAACGAGGCGCTCTACCAACTGAGCTACGGCCCCTTTTTGGGAGCGCGGCAGATAAGGGCCGGTCGCCAGGGCTGTCAAGGCGAGCGCAGGCCCGCGCGGACGGGTTCGCCTTGCCCGCGAGCGACCGCGTGGGCTACATGCGGCAACGCTTTGGAAAGACGGGTGTTCGGATGATCGCCGCGCTGCTCTGGCTCTTCAACACCGTCGTGCAGCTGATGATCTTCCTCATCTTCGCGATGGTGATCATGAGCTGGCTGGTGGCGTTCAACGTGGTCAACCCGCGCAACCGGTTGGTGTGGCAGATCGACCGGGGCTTGCGGGCGCTGACCGACCCGATCCTGATGCCCATCCGGCGCATCATCCCCTCGTTCGGCGGCCTGGACATCAGCCCGATCGTCGCCGCGCTGCTGCTCGGTTTCATCCAGCAGCTGGTGAACCGGCTGGTGATCAACCTGGTCTATGGCGGCAGCATCTTCTAGCCGGACGGCTGCGCCGCGGCGCGCTGGGCCATCATCTGCTGGACCTGGTCGGCGCTGAAGCCCATCAGCTCCAGCAACGGCGAGAGGGTGGCCGCATCCCACGAGTGGCGGTCGCCGACCGTGATGCCGCCGTCGACGATGAGGTGGATGCCGGTCACGAAGGCCGAGGCGTCCGAGGCAAGGTAGAGGCAGGCGCGGGCGATGTCGTCCGGCATGCCGGCCTTGGCGACCGGCTGGAACTTCGCGGCGTTCTCGGCCACGCGCGCGGCCATCTGGTCGGCCACCGCCCGCGGCAGGCCGATTGAGGCGCCGAAGATGGAGGTGGCGATCAGGCCCGGGCAGATGGCGTTGACGCGAATCTTGTCGGCGGCGAGCTGGGCGGCGGCCACGCGGGTGAGGTGGATCACCGCGCCCTTGGCGGTCGAATAGGCGACCGGGCCCCAGCCGGCCTCGACCCCGGCGATCGAGGCGGTGTTGACGATGGCGCCGCCGCCCCTCGCCCGCATGAGCGGGATCGCATGCTTCATGCCTAAGACGACCGAGCGCAGGAGGAGGTTCATCGTCCCGTCCCACGCCTCGATGGTCATCTCCGCCAGGCCGTTGCCGGCCCCGCCGGAGCCTGCGTTGTTGAACAGGATGTCGAGCCCGCCGAAGGCCTCTTTCGCCGCCGCCGCCGCCTTTTCGATGTCGGCTTCGACCGTGACGTCGCAGTGGGCGTAGCGCAGGCGGCCGCCGAAGCGCTGTTCGAGCACCGCGCCCTTCTCGTCCTGCAGGTCGGCGACCACGACCTCAGCGCCCTCGGCGAGGAAGGCTCGACGGTGCCCCGCCCGATCCCCGAGCAGCCGCCAGTGATGAGGGCGATCTTGCCGTCCAGCTGTCCGGCCATGGCCCTAGTCCATGGTCACGACCACCTTGCCCAAGGCCTGACGGCTGGCGAGGCGGCTGATGGCTTCGCCGGCGCGGGCCAGCGGATAGTGCTCCGAGACGTGCGGCCGTATCTTGCCGGCGGCATAGAGCTCGAACAGCTCCTTGACGTTCTGCTGGTGGGCGCGCGGATCGCGCGCGACCGCCGCGCCCCAGAAGACGCCGACGATGTCGCAGCTCTTCAAGAGCGCGAGGTTGAGCGGAATGCGCGGAATGCCGGCCGGGAAGCCGACCACCAGGAACCGGCCCTCCCAGGCCATGGAGCGGATGGCGGCCTCGGCATAGTCGCCGCCCACGCCGTCGTAAACCACGTCGGCGCCGTGGGCGCCGAGCGCGTCCTTGAACAGGTTGGAGAGCGCCCGTTGGCCCTCCTTGTCGAACGGTCCTTGCGGATAGACCACCCCTTCGTCGGCGCCGTAGGCCTTGGCGAATTCCACCTTCTCCGGCGACGAGGCGGCGGCGACCACGTGCGCGCCCATGGCGCGTCCGAGTTCGACGGCGGCCAGGCCGACCCCTCCCGCGGCCCCCAGCACCAGCAAGGTCTGGCCAGCCTTCAGAAACGCGCGGTCCTTCAACGCATAGTAGGACGTGCCATAGGTCATGATGAACGTCGCCGCTTCGTCGAACGGCATGGCGTCGGGGATCTTCAGCACCCGCGCGGCCTCGAGCGACAGCTCTTCGACCATGCCGCCGCAGGTGATGTTGGCCAGCACGCGGTCGCCCGGTTTGACGTTGGTGACGCCCTCGCCGACCGACGTCACGACGCCGGAGATCTCGGCGCCGGGCGCAAACGGCCGAGGCGGCTTGAACTGGTACTTGTCCTCGATGATCAGCACGTCGGGATAGTTGACGCCGCAGGCCTTGACCTCGACCACGGCGAACCCGGGCTTGGCCTCAGGACTCGGCACGTCCTCGAGCACCAGCGTCTCGGGCCCGCCACCGGCCTTGCTCAACAGCGCCTTCATCGGCGTCCTCCCTTGGGTTGTCGAAAAGACGCTAGCCCAAGGCGAGAGCGCGGCAAAGGCGGACCCTAGGGAAGCGCCATGGCGGCAACGCCGTCACATGCGGCGAAGCCGCAGCATTTAGCCGCAGAGCACGCAGAGAAGGCGCAGAGGACGCGGTGCGGCAATGCATCTCTGCGATCTCCGCGCCTTCTCTGCGTGCTGCGGTAGGAATCTGCTTCGCGGGAGTCAGGCGCTCCTGCCCGTCAGCGGGGTCGGGAAGCCGAACAGGCGTTGGGCGACGCCAAAGACGCCCTTGAACCGGGGCGCGCCCTTGAAGGCGACGAGCACGTAGCAGACCTCGCCCGGCTCGGCCCTTGGCGTGTGCGAGAACCCCGGCCGCGCGAGCGAGACGTCGCCGGGGCCGTAAGATCCCTCGCCGTCGTTGTAGGCGCCGGTCAGCACCAGCGTCAGCTCGTCGTCCTCGTGGTCGTGCTCGGCGACGCCGCGGCCCGGCTCGATCCGCATCAGCTCCGCATGCGCGCCGTCGTCGCTGAACAGCGGCAGCCGCTGGATGCCGAACCCGGCGAAGTCCCAGCGCGCATCTTGGGCGAGGGCTTCGAGCGCGGCGTCGCGCACCGGCAAGGGCAGGGCCGCAAGTTCGTCGCCGTGGGCCTGGCCGGCGAAGGCGGAGGGGGCGAGCGCGTCCGCGGCTTCGCCGGCGTCGATCTCGGCCAGCACGCGGTTCAGCGCATCGGCGGCGAGGCCAGCCGGCTGTTCCTCGGCGAGGAAGACGGCCGAGGCGACGTCATCGTCGCGGGCGACGAAATCGGCGTCGGCGCGCATGGCGTGGGTCGTGCGCGCGAGCAGGTCCAGCGCCCGGTTGTCGCCGTGCGCCGCGATGACGCTGGTCAGGGTTTCGGCGTTCATGCGAGCGCCTCCTCGAAGTCCGCGCCCTCGCCGATGTCGGCGAGCTTGAGCTTCAGCTTGGCGAAGGCGAGGCGAAGGCGGGACTTGACCGTGCCCAGCGGTACGCCGGTCTCGGCGGCGATTTCACTGTGGGACTGGTCTTCGTAGAAGGCGCGGCGGACGAGGTCGCGCTGATCGGGCGGAAGCTCGGCCATCGCGCGGCGGACCTGGTCCTCGCGCTCGGCGGCTTCGGCCGCCTGGTCGGGCGTCGCCTCGGCGGCCGGCTGGAAGGCGGGATCGTTGGCGTCGAGCTGGGCGCGCTGGTCGCGGCGGAAGAGGTCGATGCGGCGGTTGCGGGCGATGCGGAAGATCCACGTCGCCGCCGAGGCCTGGGCGCGGTCGAAGCTCGGAGCCTTGCGCCAGACGGCGACCATCACCTCCTGCGCTGTCTCCTCGGCCTCGGCCGAGTCAAGCCCCAGGCGCAGGAGATAGGCTTTCACCCGCGGGCCGTAGTAGGCGAAGACCCGGGTAAACGCGGCCCGATCCTGGCGCGTCGCCACGGCTTCGATCAGGCTGGCGAAGTCTTCGACGTTGGCGCCGCTCGCCATTCGACCGGGCTCCGCGCGGGGAAGGACACGCGCCGCACCGGCGCGGATCGGCCCATCCTGCCACACCTGCGCCTTCGCCTGGAAGGCCCCGGCCCGCGCGGCCGGGAGCGGACCAGATTTTGGCGCAAATGCCTGATCTGTTATGAGCACGGCCACATTCATCAAGAGGTCATACGTCGTGGGCGTCCGTCTGGATCTCTCGCCCAATTCTGCGCGTCCGAAATCCGCCGGCCGGCCTGGGCTGGCCGGCCTGACGCGCGGCGCGTTGGCCCAGGCGCTGGTCGAGGGGGGCGTCGCTCCACCCGACAAGGCGCGCATGCGGGCAGGCCAGATCTGGCGCTGGATGCACCATCACGGCGCGACCGACTTCTCTGCGATGAGCAATATCGACAAGGCGACGCGCACGACGCTCGCCGAGCGGTTCGAGCTCGCCAGGCCGGAGGTCGTCGCGCGCCAGGTCAGCGCCGACGGCGCGCGCAAGTGGCTGATCCGCTTCGAGCCCGGCGTCGAAGCCGAGTGCGTCTACATCCCCGACGTGGGGCGCGCGGGCGCGCTCTGCGTCTCGAGCCAGGTGGGCTGCACGCTGAACTGCCGCTTCTGCCACACCGGCACCCAGGCGCTGGTGCGCAACCTCACCGCCGCGGAGATCGTGGCTCAGGTGCAGATCGCCCGCGACGACCTCGGCGAATGGCCCTCCGAGCGCGAAGACCGGCGGCTGTCGAACATCGTCTTCATGGGCATGGGCGAGCCGCTGTACAATCTGGGCGCCGTCGCCGACGCCATCGACATCATCTCGGACAACGAGGGCTTGGCGATCTCGCGACGGCGCATGACGGTCTCCACCGCCGGCGTCGTTCCGCAGATCGCGCCGCTTGGCGCGCGCACTCAGGCCATGCTCGCCATCTCGCTGCACGCCACCAACGATGCGTTGCGGGACGAGCTCGTGCCCTTGAACAAGCGCTATCCGCTGGCGGAGCTGATGGACGCCATCAGGGGCTATCCGGGGCTTTCCAACGCCCGGCGGGTGACCTTCGAGTACGTGATGCTGAACGGCGTCAACGACACGCTGGCCGAAGCGCGGGCGCTCGTGCAGATGCTCGCCGGCATCCCGGCCAAGATCAACCTGATCCCGTTCAACCCCTGGCCGGGCGCGCCGTACGAGTGCTCCGACTGGGCGACGATCGAGGCGTTCGCCGGCGTCGTGAACCGGGCGGGCTATGCGTCTCCGATCCGCACGCCGCGCGGGCGCGACATCCTGGCCGCGTGCGGCCAGCTGCGCACGGAGAGCCTGAAGGTCCGCGCCAGCGCGCGGCGGGCGAGCGGCGCCGATGTCGCCTGAGGTGCAGGCCTTCGCCAGCGGGTTTCCGCTCATGCTGCTCCAGGCAGCGCTGGGGCTGGTGCTGCTCACGCTCGCCTGCGCCGCCCACGCCGTCCTCTCCCCGCACCAGGAAGTCAGGCGCATCCGCGAGGGTGAGACCGCCGCCGCGGTCTCGTTCGGCGGCGCGATGATCGGCCTGGCCGTCCCGCTCGCCGCCGCCATGATCGCGACCGCCTCGCTGGTCGGCCTGGCGCTCTGGGGCGTTGCGGTGCTGGCGCTTGCACTGCTCTGCTTTCGCATCGTCGATGTGGTGCTCGCGGGCCTGCCGCAGCGCCTGCGCGAGGGCGACGTCGGCGCCGCGGTGGTGCTGGTCGCGGCCAAACTCGCGGTGGCGCTGATCCTCGCAGCCGCGGTCGTGATCTGAGGCGGCGGGTCCATGCCCCGCCTGCCGGATTGGCTCATCTATCTCGGCGTCGTGCTCGTGCTCTCGGCCGCGAGCTTCGGCCGGCGCGAGCAGGTGAACGCGCCCGCGCCGCCGCCGCCGGTTCCCGGCGCCGACCAGGCGCCGATCTCGCCCGCCTCGCCGTTCGCCGAGGCCACGCTCGTTCATATCGGCGGCGGGCGGGCCAACCGCGGCACGGCCTTCGCCGTCGCCGACCGCGTCTGGCTGACGGCCGCGAGCGCCGTCGCCGGATGCGGCAAGCCGGCGATCGTCGTCGCCGACGGCTGGGCCGCGCCGGCGAAGGTGCTCGGGCGGGCGGGCGATGTCGCCGTGCTCGGCGCCGAGGACGGGGCGCCGGCGCTGGGGTTCGCCAAGAGCGGCCGGCCCGCGCCGAGCGCGCGCGGCTTCGTCGCGGGCTTCTCGCGCGGCACGCCGGGCGAGGCGGCGACGATCTACCTCGGGAACATCCGCTCGCGTCTGGCCTGGGCCGAGATCGGCCGCACGGACGGCCTTAAGGGGCCACTGTTCGGCTTCGCCGGCGCGCCGATGCTGGACGCCAGCGGCGTGGTGGCCGGCATGGTGATCGGCGATGCGCCGAGGCGCGGGCTGGTCACGGCGGCGACGCCCGCCGAGCTGACGGCGGCCTTGGCCACGGCGGGTCGGAAGGCCGGCGGGGCTGATGCCCCGCAGCCGATCACCCGCGACAACTACGGCCGCGCCGCCGACGTGCTGCGCCGCGCCACCAGCGTTGTCGCGGTCGACTGCCTATGAGAGGCTCGGTCGGCGCACGCGGAGGGCGAGAATGATGCGCAAAGCACTCATGGTGGCGACCGCGGCGCTGTTCGCCGCGAACACCGTCGCCGCGCAGAGCTTGTCGCCGCAGATGGCGCCGCTCGGATTCCTGGTCGGCGATTGGGCCGGGACTGCCAAGTCGGAGGGCGGGACGACAGATCGCGGTGTCTCCTCGATCCATCCGATCGTCGGGGGCGCAGCCCTCCTGCGCAACGACCACAACGACGTGCTCGACGCGAGCGGCAAGGTGGTCGAGAGCTTCGACCAGGTCATGCCCATCTATCCCGAGGGCGGGAGCCTGCACGCCGACTATCTCGATGGGTCGCACGTGATCCACTACACCCGCTCGGTGGTGCAGCCGGACGTCGCGGTGCAGTTCCTCACCGACGCGGACGCCAGGCCCGTCTACCGCCTGACCTACACGAAGGTCTCCGCAGACGTGCTCGCGATCAAGTTCGAGACGGCAGCCCCCGGCTCGAGCGACTTTCACCTCATCGCCGAAGGCGAAGTGCGGCGGAAGTAGCTAGTCCGCGAGCTTGACCAGCATCTTGCCGGTGTTTTCGCCGTGCATCAGGCCGACCATGGCCGCCGGCGCGTTGGTGATGCCGTCGAAGATGGTCTCCTGGTACTTGACGCGGCCGTCCTTCAGCCAGCCGGCCATGTCGGCCTTGAACTGGTCGTACATGTGCATGAAGTCGGTGGCGACGAAGCCGCGCAGATTGATGCGGCCGTAGATGATGTTGGCGAGGTTGTGCACGGTGGTGCGCGCGCCGGCTGAATTGTAGCCGGAGATCATGCCGCAGACCGCCACGCGCCCGAGCGAGTTCATGCGCGCCAGCGCCGCATCCAGGTGCTCGCCGCCCACGTTGTCGAAATAGACGTCGACGCCCTTCGGCGTGACCTTGCCCAGCGCCGGGCGGATCGGCTCGGACTTGTAGTTGATCGCCGCATCGAGGCCCGCTTCATCAAGCAGCCAGTTGACCTTGGCGTCCGAGCCGGTCGAGCCCACGACATAGCAACCGTGGATCTTGGCGATCTGCGCCGCCACCGAGCCCACGGCGCCGGCTGCGGTGGAGACGAACACCTGCTCGCCGTCCTTGAGCTGGCCGATGTGCAGGATGCCGCCATAGGCGGTGAAGCCCGTGCCGCCGAGCGGACCCATGTGCACGGTGAGCGGCAGGCCGGGCTCGGGCTTGAGCGCCTGCAGCCCGCGGCCTTCGGAAACGAAGGCCTCGCGGAAGCCAAACCGGTTGGTGACCAGGTCGCCTTCCTTGAAGTTCGGGTTGCGGGACTTCTCGATGCGCCCGAGCGCGCCGCCGCCCATGGGCTCGTCGAGCTTCTGGTCGCCGCTCATCCGCGGCCGCATGGCAGGATCGACCGACATATAGAGATTGCGCACCAGCACCTCGCCGTCGGCGGGATCCGCGACCTCGGTTTCGACCATGGCGAAGTCTTCCAGGACCGGCTCGCCCTCGGGGCGCTTCACCAGGTGGATCTCGCGGCTCGATGTCGGCATGGGTCAGCTCTCCAGGCGATAGGCGGCGCCGGCGCGCACGATGCGGCCGGCGGTCGGGGCGGGGAAGTGGGTGCCGATGAACAGGGTTTGGTCGCGCGCGACCTGCTCGACCACGCGCTGGCGGGTCACCCGCGCCTCTTCCGGGTCCGAGTCGGCGATCGACGACCACTCGGGGTGGGCGATCTGGCAGGGATGATGCAGGAAGTCGCCGCTGATGATCGCCTGCTCGCCCGCGGACTCGATCACCACGCTCACGTGCCCGGGCGTGTGGCCGGTGGTGGGCACCAGGTGGATCTCGTTCGAGATGCGGTGATCCTGTTCGACGAGCTCGGCGAGGCCGGCGTCGAAGACCGGCTGCACCGAGTCGCTCAGGATGACCTGTTGTTCGCGCCCGCCTTCGGCGCGCCAGTGCTCGTACTCCTTGCGCCCGATGAGATAGCGGGCGTTCGGGAAGGTCGGCGCCCATTTCCCGTTCTCGAGCATGGTGTTCCAGCCGCAATGGTCGACGTGCAGGTGCGTGCAGACGACGACGTCGACGCCTTCGCGGGTCCAGCCGGCCTCGGCGAACCCCTCCAGGAACGCGGTCTGCAGCGCCACCCCGCCGGTGATGCCGCGCGGCCGATCGTTGCCGATGCAGGTGTCGACGACGAGCCTCAAGCCCGGGGCGTCGACCAGGAGGGCGTGGATCGAGAGCAACAACGTCCCATCGGGCGTCACGTAGTTGGGGTAGAGCCACGGAATGGTCCGAAGCGCCTCCGGGGTCGCCTCCTTCAGGAACTGGAACTCGGCCGTGTAGGGGAACGGCAGGTCCATCTCGACGACGCGGGTGACGGTGACCTCGCCGATGCGCCAGCTGAGCATGGCCGTCAGACCTCGAACCGGTAAGCGTCGCCGTCGCGGCGGACGCGGCCGGCCGTCGGCGCGGCGAAGTGGGTGCCGATCACCAGGATCGGCTGGTCGGCGACCTCGCCCAGCACGCGGTTGCGCGTTGCGATGGCCGCGTCCTTGTCGCTGTCGAAGCTGGGCGCCCAGTCCGGATGCGCCATCTGCACGGGGTGATGCATGATATCGCCGGTAATCATCGCCGTCTCGCCTTGCGACTCGATCATGACGCTGACGTGGCCCGGCGTGTGTCCGGTGGTGGGCGTCAGACGGATCTCGGGCGAGATCACATGGTCGAGCTCGACCAGTTCGGCGCGGCCGGCGTCCATGATGGGGACGATCGAGTCGCTGAGGATCGCTTGCTGCTCTACGTCGCCCTCGCCGATCCAGTGCTCGAACTCGCGCTTGCCGATCAGGTAGCGGGCGTTGGGGAAGGTTAGGACCCACTTGCCGTTCTCGAGCATGGTGTTCCAGCCGACGTGATCGACGTGCAGTTGCGTGCAGACGACCATGTCGACAACATCGCGCGACCAGCCCGCCTCCTTCAGATGATCAAGGAACGGGGTCGAAAGCGAGCGGCCGCCCAGGAAGGCGCGGTTGCGGTCGTTGCCGATGCAGGTGTCGACGACCAGATTGAGGCCCGGCGCCTCGACCAGCAGCGCGTGGATGGAAACGAGCAGCGAGCCCTCGTCGTTGATGAAGTGCGGGTAGAGCCAGGTCGTCGCCTTCACCGCCTCTGGCGTGGCTTCGACGATGAACGGCCGGTCCTCCCGCCAGCGCGTGACGAGCTCCATCTCGACGATGCGGGTGATCTTCACCCGCCCGACCTGCCAGGTGAGCATCGCCCTCAGCCCACCGTCGCTCGGTTGTCGACCAGGTCGGCGACGACGGAAGGGTCGGCGAGCGTGGTGGTGTCGCCGAGGTTGCTCACGTCGCCCTCGGCCACCTTGCGCAGGATCCGGCGCATGATCTTGCCAGAGCGGGTCTTCGGCAGCCCCGGCGCCCACTGGATGATGTCGGGCGTCGCGAACGGCCCGATCTCGTGCCGCACCCACTGGATCAGCGCCTTGCGCAGGTCCTCGCTCGGCGTCTGGTCGGCGTTCAGCGTGACGTAGGCGTAGATGCCCTGGCCCTTGATCTCGTGCGGATAGCCGACCACGGCCGCCTCGGCGACGGTCGGATGGGCGACCAGGGCGGACTCGACCTCGGCGGTGCCCAGCCGATGGCCTGAGACGTTGATCACGTCGTCGACGCGGCCGGTGATCCAGTAGTAGCCGTCCTCGTCGCGGCGGCAGCCGTCGCCGGTGAAGTACTTGCCGGGATAGGTGGTGAAGTAGGTGGTGATGAAGCGCTCGTGGTCGCCGTAGACCGTGCGCATCTGACCCGGCCAGGAGTCGATGATGCACAGATTGCCCTGGGTCGCCCCGGTGAGCACCTTGCCGTCGGCGTCGACGATCTCGAGCTTGACCCCCGGCATCGGCTTGGTCGCCGAGCCGGGCTTCAACGGCGTCGCGCCCGGCAGGGGCGCGATCAGCGCCGCGCCCGTCTCCGTCTGCCACCAGGTGTCGACGATCGGGCAGCGGCCCTCGCCCACCACGCGGTGGTACCAGAGCCAGGCTTCCGGATTGATCGGCTCGCCGACGGTGCCGAGCAGGCGGATCGACTTGCGGCTGGTGCGCTTCACCGGCGCCTCGCCTTCGCGCATCAGCGCGCGGAGCGCCGTCGGCGCGGTGTAGAAGATCTCGACCTTGTGCTTGTCGATCACCTCCCAGAAGCGCGAGACGGTCGGGTAGTTGGGCACGCCCTCGAAGATCAGCGAGGTCGCGCCGTTCGCGAGCGGCCCGTAGACGATGTAGCTGTGGCCGGTGACCCAGCCCACGTCGGCGGTGCACCAGAAAACCTCGCCCGGCCGATAGTCGAAGATGAGCTCGTGGGTCCAGGCGGCCCAGGTCAGGTAGCCGCCGGTGGTGTGCAAGACACCCTTGGGCTTTCCGGTCGAGCCGGAGGTGTAGAGTATGAAGAGCGGGTCCTCGGCGCTCATCGGCTCGGGCGCACACGTGGCCGGCACGTTCGCCTTCGCCTCGTCGTAGGCGACGTCGCGACCGGGCGTCATGGCGACGTTCGCACCCGTGCGCCTGACCACGATCACCGTCTCGACGCCGGGGCACATGGTCAGCGCCTCGTCCACGTTGGCCTTCAGCGGAATGATGCGGCCGCCGCGCAGGCCTTCATCGGCGGTGATGACGATGCGCGAGTCGCAGTCCTGGATGCGGCCGGCGATCGAGTCCGGCGAAAAGCCGCCGAAGATCACCGAATGGATCGCCCCGATTCGCGCGCAAGCCAGCATGGCGTAGGCGGCCTCCGGGATCATCGGAAGGTAGATGGTCACCCGGTCGCCCTTGGCGACGCCGTAGGCCCTGAGCACGTTCGCCATCCGGCAGGTCTCGGCGTGCGCTTCCGCGTAGGTGACCGTCCGGGAATCCTTCGGGTCGTCGCCCTCCCAGATGAAGGCGATGTCGCCCGCGCGATGCGGCAGGTGGCGGTCGAGGCAGTTGGCCGAGACGTTCAGCACGCCGTCGGCGAACCAGCGGATGCGGAAATCCTCCTTGTTGAATGAGACGTCCTTCACCACCGTGAACGGCTTGATCCAGTCGATGCGGGCCGCCACGTCGCGCCAGAAACCTTCGGGATCCGCTTCCACCCGCTTCCAGGCGGCCTCGTAGCCAGCGGCGTCCATGTGCGCCCGCTTGGCCCAGGCCTCCGGAACGGGAAAAACCTCGCCCTCGCTCATCCCACGTGTCCTCCTTAAGGCCTGCACGGCCTTTACGAACGACTATGAAGACCGGAGCCGCGCCGAGCGCAACCGGCAACGGCGGCGAAGGCGGTTTGCGAGCGCTGCCGGCGCACGCTAACCGAAGCTCTCGATGACCGAGCCGACCGCCGTCCACTACCAGGCGCGCCTTGAGCGCGGCGAGCTGAAGCCCGACCCGGCGCAGGCGCAGGCGCTTGCCGCGCTCTCGCGCCTGGAGGCCGAACTCGGCGACGCCGGGGAGCCCAGCCTGGTCGCGACCCTGTTCAAGAAGCCCGCGCCGCCCAGGGGCATCTACCTGTGGGGGCCGGTCGGCCGCGGCAAGTCGATGCTGATGGACCTCTTCTTCGCTAGCGCCCCGGTGGAGCGGAAACGCCGCGCCCACTTCCAGGCCTTCATGGCCGAGACCCATGGGCTGGTGGAGCGCTGGCGGAACGGCGGGACGGCGGTGCGGCGGGAGATCTTCGGCCAGACGCGCGGCGCCGATCCCATCCCGCCGGTGGCCGGTCTGATCGCGTCCGGGGCCAGGCTGCTCTGCTTCGACGAGTTGCAGGTCAACGACATCGCAGACGCCATGATCCTCGGCCGGCTGTTCGAAGCGCTGTTCGAGCGCGGGGTGGTGCTGGTCGCGACCGCTAACCGCCCGCCGGACGACCTCTACAAGGACGGGCTGAACCGCCAACTCTTCCTGCCCTTCATCGCCATGCTGAAGGACAAGCTCGAGGTCGTGCGGGTCGCTGGGCCGCTCGACCACCGGCTCGACCGGCTGAAGAGCGCCGGCGTCTATTTCCAGCCCCTCGACGCGGCTCACGAGGACCGGTTCGAGAGCTTATGGACCGCGATGCTGGATGGCGCGGAGGAAACCGGCGTCACCCTTGAGGTCCTGGGGCGCCAGCTCCGGCTGCCGCATGCCACCGGCGGCCTCATGCGCGCCTCCTTCGCCAGCCTCTGCGGCGCTGCGCTAGGCCCACAGGACTATCTGGCCATCGCCGATCGCTTCCACACGGTCTTCCTGGAAGCCGTGCCCACGCTCGGCCCCGACTTTCGCGACCAGGCCCGGCGTTTCATCATGCTGATCGACGCCCTCTACGAGGCGCGGGTGCGGCTGGTGGTGCTGGCGGCCGGCGACCCGGCGACGCTCTATCCGAAGGGCGACGAGGCGTTCGATTTCCAGCGCACCGCCTCGCGCCTGGCCGAAATGCGCTCCGCCGCCTGGCTGGAGCGGGCGAGGTCGAGCGATGACTGAGGAACAGGGCGCCCTGCTCGAGGCGCTGGCGGCGCATCTGGAACGCGAGCCCACGGTCCAGGCGCTTTGGCTCGCCGGCAGCCTGGGCGCCGGCGAAGGCGACGCCTTCAGCGACGTCGACCTCCTGGTGCTGGCCGCTGAGGGAGGCTGGCAAGACCTGTCAGAGACGCTGGCGCGCAGCCTCGCGGGGGCGTTCGACGCCGTGTTGGTCGAGCCGCTGTTCGGCGGCCGCGTGGTGAATTTCATCACTGCAGACTGGGCGCGGTTCGACCTGACCATCGTAGAGCGGGACGGCTTGGCGCGCTACGACGCCAACCGCCTTAGGCTCGTGTTCAACCGCGGCGACGCCGCCCCGCTGGCCAGGCCGGACACGCCCTACCGAACGCGGCCCGAGACCGTGGTGCGGCTGGCGCGGGAGTTCCTGCGCGTGCTGGGCCTGCTGCCGAACGCGCTCGGCCGCGGCGAGCTTTTGAACGCGCTGTCCGGCGTCGACATCCTGCGCCGCCTCACTGTCGAGCTGATGCATGAAGAGAACGGAATCGCCCCCGACCGCCGCGGCGGCGCCCTGCATCCGAGCCGCTTCTTGCGCGCCGAGCAGCTTGCGGCGCTCGCGGCACTCCCGCCCATCGTCGGCGAGCGGGAGAGCCTGATCGAGGGCAACCGGGCGCTCGTGACCCTCTTCCTTCCGCGCGCGCAGGCCCTCGCCGGCCGCATCGGAGCCGAGTGGCCGCAAGCCCTCGAAGAGGCCTGCCGCAGGCATCTGCGGACGAGCATCGGTCTCGAGATCTAGGAGCGCGTCCATATTGCGGCGTCCTGCAAGATCTTCCGGCTCCTAGGTCGTAGAGCACAGCGTAAGAAATTCCACATTGCCTGCCAAAACCAAATTCGCAGGTGTAGTGTGGCGGCGACCATGTGACGCCGCTATCGGACGTCAAACGCTGCGAGGGGCTTTGGCTGACGGGATGGAGACATACGCCCAAGCCAACCAACACCTGATTGGTCGGCGAGATTGAGTCGCGGCCCTTGATCGCGCTGCCGTACTTTGCTTTGAGCCGGCGACTGGTTGGGTGGCTGGCGATCGTCCTCGGCCTGGCTCTCGCCGCCCCAGCGGCCGCGTCTGCCCTGACCGGCTATCCGCAGGTCGTTGCGCCATCCGCAGCGGCCCACGCGGGGGACCTAGGGCTGCAACCTTGCGCCTTCCACTCCAAGGAAGACGGCAAGAACTATCTCGCCGACTGCGGTCAGCTGGTTGTTCCGGAGGAACGGCGCGGTACGCGTAGCCGGCTCATCGAACTTCCCTTGATCCGAATTCGCGCCACGGGCCCCAATCCTACCGAGCCGATCTTCACCTTCCAGGGGGGACCCGGCGCTTCCAACATCATCGACTTTGCCATCGACGGACTGCTTGCGCGCCACGATGTCGTCATGGTGGGCTACCGCGGCGTCGACGGCGGCGTGAACCTCGACTGTCCGGAGGTGTCCGACCACATCGCCGCTGCGAAGGGCCCGCTAATGGGGCCCGCGGCGCTGGCCAGCATCAGGGCCGGCGCCCGCCTTTGCGCCGCGCGGCTGCTAAGCGCGGGCGTTGATCTAGCCGGCTATTCCATGCCCGAAACCGTCGACGACCAGGAACTCGCTAGGCGCGCGCTGGGCTACGGTCCGATCGACTTGCTCGGCGGCAGTTATGGCACGCGCCTGGAGCTGATCTATGAGTGGCGTTATCCGGCAAGTCTTCGGCGGGTGGTCATGATCGGCGCCAATCCCCCAGGCCACTTTGTCTGGGACCCGAAGCTCACCGACGCCAAGCTCGACCGCTACGCGTTGCTCTGCGCCGACGATCGCTATTGCCGTGCCCGGACCACCGACCTGAGGGCGAGCTTGCGGCGGGTTTCGGCCAACATGCCGACGGGCTGGATGGGCGTACCGATCGACCCCGACCGCGTGCGGTTTCTCAGCTTCTTCATGCTCCCCGAGTCGATCGACCCGAAGTCCGCGCCCGTCCCGCTCAGCGGCCCGGCGGCGATCGACATGTGGCTGAGCGCGGCCAGCGGAGACGCTAGTGGCATGGCCTTGTTGTCCGCACTCAGCCATCCGGTCCTGCCGCGATTGATCAACAACTGGGGCGAGTTCATGGCCATGGGCGCCGGCGACTATGCGCGTCTGACGCCCGCCCAGGTCGACGATCTGACCCCGACGGACGTTATCGTCGGCGCGCCATCCAGGCTCTTTTGGGAAATGGCGCGCGACTGGCCCGCCAACGCCGATGCGGATGCCTATTCGGTCATGCAGCCTTCGGCCGTCGAGACCTTGGTGGTCGCCGGAACGCTCGACTTCACCACGCCGATCGAGACCGCGCGGAGCGAGCTGATGCCGAAGCTCTCCCATGGCAGCCTGGTGTCGCTGGCCGAGTTCGGACATACGGCCAGCTTCTGGGGCTCACAGCCCGCCGCGCGTGACCGCCTCCTCGCAACCTTCTTCGACAAGGGCCAGGTGGACGCCAGCCTCTATGTCCGCCAGCCGCCGGTGTTCCAGGTCGGCAATGGCCTGAGCGCGCTGGCTCATCGGATCCTGCTCATCGCTGTCTTCACCGCCGGCGTCCTGATCGGCGCGGTCTGGTTTGTGGTCCGTCGCCTTGGACGTCGGCGGCGGATCGCTGAGCTCGGGTAACGAGTGGTTGCGACGACGCATCATTGAACGCACGGACCTGTCCGCGAAATCATCCGGTTTGGGCGTGCGGCGATTTTCGGGTCCTATCGCTGGTAGCGGACCTTGGGATGGTCTCCTGTGGTTCTAAAGCAGACATCGGCGCCCGGCCGGAAAGCCGACGTCGGTTACGACGTCCCACGACCACCTTTCCCTTGCCCCCAGCTTCACAGCCTAGGCGCAGGAGAACGATGGGCCTCGCGGTCCATCGGGAGAAGGGCTGATGTCGGAACGACCCGAGCCGAGCTACACCGGCGACCAGCCGTTCTTC
>DATNJB010000012.1:0-52794 GCA_035604135.1 Caulobacteraceae bacterium
ATCTTCCCTGGCGACGCGCCGGAGGTGGTGCTGAAGACGCTGGAGCACATTCGCGTGGCCGTTAGCTCGCGCACGCTCAAGCGCCGCTCGACCGACGAGGACCTGGGCTCGATCACCATTTCCGCTGGCGTGGCCGAGCTCGGACCTACCGACGAGACCGCGGCGCTGATCGAGCGCGCGGACTCGGCCCTCTACGCTTCCAAGCGTGGCGGGCGAAACCGCGTCACGGCGGCGAACCCGATCCCGGACGCCGCCTAACGCTCTAGTCGAAAACGAGATCTTTCGCCGCCGCGTCGAAGGCGCGGTGCGCAACAAACGCCAGCGCGCCGCCCGTGCTGGCGCGCCTGACCCCCAGGTCCCGCAACTCCGCAAGCGACGGTCCCTGCGGGCGAAGGAGGATGTTCACCGGTCGGGGAGCGAGCGCCCTAACGATTGCGGCGATCTCGTCCTTGTCGCGGGGTCCGGGCGGATAGAGGCAATCGGCGCCGGCTTCCGCGTACGCCTGAAGCCGCGCGATGGTCTTGCCCAGGTCTGGCTGGCCAACCAGGTAGCCCTCGCACCGTCCGACCAGGATGACCCCGCTGTTGTCGCGGTCGATCTCTGCCCGTGCGGCCTTGATGCGCGCCACCGAAAGCTCAAGGTCGAGCAGCCCAGCCTCGCCGCCAAGCACCCGGTCCTCGATCGAGAGGCCGGCGACCCCGGTCTCGATGGCGAGGCGCACGTTCGCGGCGACACCCTCCGGCTCCACGGCGTAGCCGCCCTCGAAATCGGCGTTGAAGGGCACGTCGATCGCCGCGGAGACGGCGCGGAGGTGGTCGAGCAACTGGTCTCTGGTCACGCCGTAGTCGCCCTTGCCCAGGGTCATCGCAAATCCGCTCGAGGTCGAGGCGAGCGCCTTGAACCCGAGGCTCTGAAGATGCAGCGCGCTACCGACGTCCCATGGGTTTGGCAGGACGAAGAAGCCATCCTCGTGCAGGCGGCGGAATGCGGCGCGTTTCTCGGCGGCGGTCGGCATGGGTGGGCGTCCTCGGGCGGCGGATCCGAGGTGCGGCTATAGCAGGCCGCGTCGATCAAATCTGGCAGGAAGCGGACGCCTGTTATGCGTCGCGGGCGGCGGCCGGCTCGATGGTGACGCTCTCGCCGCAGCCGCAGGCGTCGGTCTCGTTCGGATTGTGGAACACGAACTTGGCCGCAAGCTTGCTCGTCTCGTAGTCGATCTCCGAGCCCAGCAGGAACAGCACCGCCTTGGGCTCGATCAGGATGGTGACCCCCTTGTCCTCGACGATCTCGTCGAGCGGATGGGCCGCCTCGGCGTATTCGACGACATACTCCTGGCCGGCGCAGCCGCCGTTCTTCACGCCCACGCGCAAGCCCGCATAGGGCTTGGCGGCGCGTCCCATGATCTCGCGCACGCGATCGGCGGCGCGGTCGGTCAGAGTGACCACTTTCGGGCGCGGACGGCGCGGGCGCGTTTGGATCGAGGGTTCCATGATCAGAACATATTCAACTGCAGCTTGGCCTCGTCCGACATCATGGACGGATCCCACGGCGGGTCGAACACCAGGTTCACGATGCAGGAGCGGATCCCGTCGATCCCCATCACCGCGTCCTCCACCCAGCCCGGCATCTCGCCCGCGACCGGGCAGCCCGGCGCTGTCAGGGTCATGTCGATGGCCACGTCCTTCTCGTCGGAAACGTCGACCTTGTAGATCAGGCCAAGCTCGTAGATGTCGACCGGGATCTCCGGGTCGAACACCGTCTTCAGCTGGTCGACCAACTGGTCGGTCAAGCGGTCGAGCTCTTCCTGGCCGAGGGCGGAAGGTTGGCTGGTCTCGTCGAGTCGGGCGTCCATTGGCAGCGAACTCTAAGCGAAAAAGCTGTGGGCTTTGACAAGAGCGTCAGCGAAAGCGTCGGCCTCGTCTCGGGTGTTATATAGGGCGAACGAGGCGCGCGCGCTGGCGGTGACGCCGAAGCGGCGCATCAGAGGCTCCGCGCAATGGGTCCCGGCCCGCACGGCGACGCCGTAGCGATCGAGGATTTGCGCGATGTCGTGGGCGTGCGCGCCCGCAACGTTGAAGGCGAAGATCGCTCCCTTCCCCGGCGCAGTCCCGAGTTCGGTCAACCAGTTCGCGCCATTGAGGCGCGCTTTCACCCGATCGTAGAGCGCGCGCTCGTGGGCGGCGATCGCCGTCCTGTCGTGTTGCTCCAGCCACGCGATCGCGGCGCCCAGGCCGATCGCCTCGATGATTGGCGGCGTGCCGGCCTCGAAGCGATGGGGCGGCTCGCCATAGGTGATGTCGTCCTGCATCACGTGGCCGATCATCTCCCCGCCGCCTTGGTAGGGCGGCAGCTTGGCCAGGTGCTCGGCCTTGCCGTAGAGGGCGCCGATGCCGGTCGGTCCGTAGAGCTTGTGCCCGGTGAAGGCGTAGAAATCGACGTCCAAGGCCTGGACGTCGACGGCGGTGTGAACCACGGCCTGGCAGCCATCCAGCAGTACCGGCGCGCCATGGGCGTGCGCCATGGCGACGACCTCGGCGACCGGGTTGATCGTGCCGAGCACGTTCGACATGTGCGTCAGCGCGACCATGCGTGTGCGCGGGCCGATGAGCGCCTCCAGCGCCGCCAGGTCGAGCCGGCCGTCGTCGGTGATCGGGGCGAAGCGCAGGACGATGCCCTTCCGCTCGCGCAGGAAATGCCAGGGCACGATGTTGGCGTGATGCTCCATCTCCGTGAGCACGATCTCATCGCCGGCCATGAGTGACAGACCGAACGACGAGGCGACGAGATTGATCGCCTCCGTTCCGCCCTTGGTGAAGACGATCTCCGAGGCGCTCTCAGCATTCAGCAGCCTCCGGACGCTCTCGCGGGCGCCCTCATAGGCCTCCGTGGTCTCGTTCGCCATCGTGTGCAGGCCGCGGTGCACGTTGGCGTAGGAGGTTTCCATCACCCGCACCATCGCCTCGATCACCGCGCGCGGCTTCTGCGCCGAAGCGGCGCTGTCGAGATAGACCAGCGGATGGCCGTTGATCTCGCGCTTCAGGATCGGGAATTCGTCCCGAATGGTGCTGGGGTCGAAGCTCATAGCGCCCTCAATCGCTCCGCGACCCACGCCCGGGCGATCTCGCGGGCGCCCTCGTGCCCGATTCGATCGACCACTTCGCCGACGAACGCTTCGGTGAGAAGCGCCCGCGCCTCGGCGTCGGGAACGCCGCGCTGACGGATGTAGAACAGCTGCTCCTCGTCGAGCGCCCCCACGGTGTTACCGTGGCTGCACGCAACGTCGTCGGCGTAGATTTCGAGCTCCGGCTTAGCGTCCACCTCGGCGCGCTCCGAAAGGATAAGCGCGTGATGCCCCATCCGCGCATCGGTCCCATCGGCCCCGCGCGCGACGATGATGCGCCCCTGGAACACGGCCCGCGCCCGGTCGCTCACGCAGCCTTTGGTGAGTTGCTTGGTGGTCGCCCCGGGCCAGGCGTGGGTCACCTCGCTCGTCAGGTCGGCGCGGCGCTCAGCATCCAGCACATAGCCGCTGTCGAGCTGGACTGCGGCGTCGGGCCCGTGCCGCACGCGCGTCTCGCATCGCTGCCGCTTGGCGCCGTCTGTCAGCACCGTCTGGGCGAGCTCGGCCCGTGCCGCGAGCTGGATCTCGGTGGTGCTGACCGCGATCGCGTCGGCTGAGTCGTTGAGCAGCACGATCCGCTGCAGGCTCGCGCCCTCGGCCAACCGCACGTCGAGCGCAACGTCGGCGACATAGCCCGCACCAGCGCCCTCGTGGCTCTCGAGCAGGAGGAGCGAGCCGCCCGCCCGGATATCGATGGAAAACGCAGCGGCATGCGCCGTACCGGTCGCATGCGAGAGGAACCGCAAGGCGACGGCGAGGCTCGCGCCAGGCGCGACGGTCAGGCCATCGGCGTGGGCCAGCGCGCGGCCGTTCAGGAAGACGATCTCTTCATCGTCCATCCCGTCGAACGGCCCGCGCCCAACCGCGGCCGCGTCTCCAGGCGGCGACCGCGACGGGATCTGACGGAGCAGACCGGCGAGGTCGGTCCAGCGCCAGTCTTCGTCGCGCCGCGACGGGAGCTCGGCGACGTCACCGGTCTTGATGGCGGAAGCCAGGCTCATGCCGCGACTTTCGAGTACTTGTCGTACCCCTCGCGCTCCAGCTCGTGGGCGAGCTCTGGGCCGCCGGAGGCGGCGATGCGGCCGGCGGCCAGCACGTGCACGCGGTCGGGGCGGATGTGGTCGAGCAAGCGCTGGTAGTGGGTGATGACCAGCAGGCCGCGCTCCGGCGAACGCATTCCGTTCACGCCCTCGGCGACCACCTTCAGCGCGTCGATGTCGAGGCCGGAATCGGTCTCATCGAGAATGAGCAAGCGGGGCGCGAAGAGCGCCATCTGGAAGATCTCCATCCGCTTCTTCTCGCCGCCGGAGAAGCCGACGTTCAGCGGCCGGCGCAGCATGTCGAAGTCGATCTTCAGCGCGCCGGCCTTCTCGCGTGCGAGCTTGAGGAAGGCCGGCGCCGGGACTTCGTCCTCGCCCCTTGCCTTGCGCTGGGCGTTCAGGGCCGTGCGCAGAAAGGTTAGCCCCGGCACGCCCGGGAGTTCGAGCGGATACTGGAAGGACAGGAAGACGCCCCGCGCCGCCCGTTCCTCGGGCGCAAGCGCCAGCAGGTCCTTGCCCTCATACATCACATCGCCGCCGGTGACCTCGTACCCCGGCCGTCCGGCCAGCGCGTAGGCAAGCGTCGACTTGCCGGCCCCGTTCGGACCCATGATGGCGTGCACCTCGCCGGCGGGCAGATCGAGGGAGAGCCCCTTGATGATCTCCGCCTCGCCGACGCGGACGTGCAGGTCGTGGATCGCGAGCATCAACCGCCGGACTCCAGGGGCTTGAGGAACTCCAGCCGGTTCCCGAACGGGTCGTAGATGTAGATGCGCTCGTGGCCCTCGAGCAGGTCGTCGTCGACCACCTCGTAGCCGGCCGCCCGCGCCCGCGCGGCGAGGCCTTGCGCGTCGTCGACGCGGAACGCGATATGCGCCTTGCGCGCCGGCGCAAACGGCGTTTCGACCCCGCAGTGGACCTTCACCCGCTCGCTCTCGAACCAGCAGCCGCCGCGCCTGGCGAGCTCCGGCGGCTTCTGCTGTTCCGGCAGGCCGAGCAGCCCGGCGTAGAACGGCCGCGCCTTGCCCTCGCCGCCGGCCGGAATGGCCACCTGGGCGTGATCGATGGTCTCCAGCATCAGCCCACGCTCCCCTCGAGGCTGATCGCGACCAGCTTTTGGGCTTCGACGGCGAACTCCATCGGCAGCTCCTGCAGGACCTCGCGGACGAAGCCGTTGACCAAGAGGGCGACGGCGTCCTCCTGGGAGAGGCCCCGCTGCATCACGTAGAACAGCTGCTCCTCGGAGAGGCGGGTGGTCGTCGCCTCGTGCTCGAGCCGGGCCGAGCCGTTCCTGGCTTCGATGTAGGGGACGGTATGGGCGGCGGATTTCTTCCCGATCAGGAGGCTGTCGCACTGGGTGAAGTTGCGGGCGTTGGCCGCCCGCGGATGCGCCGAGACCAGCCCGCGGTACGTGTTGGACGACCCGCCGGCCGAGATCCCCTTGGAGATGATGCGCGATGTGGTGTTGCGGCCCAGATGGATCATCTTGGTGCCGGTGTCCGCCTGCTGGCGGTGGTTGGTGACGGCGATCGAGTAGAATTCACCCGACGAGCCGTCGCCGCGCAGGATGCAGGACGGATACTTCCAGGTGATCGCCGAGCCGGTCTCGACCTGCGTCCAGGACACCTTCGAGCGCGGCCCGCGGCAGTCGGCGCGCTTGGTCACGAAGTTGTAGATGCCGCCCCGGCCCTCGGCGTCGCCCGGGTACCAGTTCTGCACGGTCGAGTATTTGATCTCGGCGTCTTCCAGCGCCACCAGCTCGACAACGGCGGCGTGCAGCTGGTTCTCGTCGCGCATCGGCGCAGTGCATCCTTCGAGGTAGGAGACGTAGGCGCCCCTGTCCGCGACGATCAGCGTCCGCTCGAACTGGCCGGATTGCGCCGCGTTGATGCGGAAGTAGGTGGAGAGCTCCATCGGGCAGCGCACGCCTGGCGGGACATAGACGAAGCTTCCGTCGGAGAAGACTGCGCTGTTCAGAGAGGCGAAGTAGTTATCGCTGACGGGCACGACCGAGCCCAGGTATTGGCGCACCAGCTCGCCGTGCTCGCGCACCGCCTCCGACATGGAACAGAAGATCACGCCCGCCTTCGCGAGCTCGGCCTTGAAGGTGGTGAGCACTGAGACGGAGTCGAACACCGCGTCCACGGCGTACTTGGACGCGCCCTCGACGCCGGCCAGGACCTCCTGCTCCCTCAGGGGAATGCCGAGCTTCGCGTAGGTGGCGAGCAGCTCGGGATCGACCTCGTCCAGCGACTTCGGGCCGGCCTTCGTTTTCGGGGCGGCGAAATAGTAGGCGTCCTGGTAGTCGATCGGTGGGTGGTTAACCTTTGCCCAGTGGGGCTCTTCCAGGCCCAGCCACCGCTCATAGGCGCCCAAGCGCCACTCCAGCATCCATTCCGGCTCGTCCTTGCGGGCGGAGATGAAACGGACGGTGTCTTCGCTCAGCCCCTTGGGGGCGAACTCCTGATCGATGTCGGTGACGAACCCGTGTTGATAGGCCTCGAGCGCGGCGACCTGTTCGACGGTTTCTTTGACAGCGGCCACGGCGATCAAGCCTCCGCCAGCGTGCGCAAGCGCACGCGCGTATGCGCGACGAGCCAGACATCGACGAAACGCTCCCAATCGGCCTCGACGGTCGACCAGCCCCCGCTGACGCGGATGGCGTTGCCCGCCTCGCTCGCAAAGCCCATCGCGGTCAGCACCTGGCTCGGCGTGACCTTGCCGGACGAACAGGCCGCGCCGGCCGACACCATGACGCCCTCCAGATCGAGGGCCATCACCTGCCTGTCGGAAGCGAACCCTTCGGTCGCAAAGCAGAGCACCCCGGGAAGCCGCGGCGCGTCGGCTCCGAAGACCGCCACGCCATCAACGGCGGCGACCTTGGCCTGAGCGGCGTCGCGCCACGGCGCCTGACGCGCGGCGGAGTCGAGCTCAGCCGCCGCGACGGCCGCGGCCGCGCCAAATCCAGCGATGCCGGAGACGTTCTCCGTCCCCCCGCGCAGGCCGCGTTCCTGGCCGCCGCCGTGCTGACGGCGGGAAACGATCGCCTTCGGGCCGGCGATGAGCGCGCCGACGCCTTGTGGTCCGCCGAGCTTGTGCGCGGAGAGCGACAGCGTGTCGGCGCCCAGCGCCGCGAAATCCACCGGAATCTTGCCGGCTGCCTGCACGGCGTCGACATGCAGCGTCCCGCCAGCCGCGTGGATCAGCTCGGCGGCTTCGGCCACGGGTTGGATCACGCCGGTCTCGTTGTTGGCCGCCGAAAGGACCGCGAAAATTGGTCCTTCTTTCGTCGTCCACGCGCTGAGCCGTGCAGCCAACCACTCGAGGTCGGCGGTTCCGGCCGGCGTCATTGGCCAACCTTCGACCATCCGGCCGCTGGCCAGCGCCGTCTGCATGGCGCTGGGGTGCTCGGCAAGGGCGACCAGAGGCCGGCGAACGCCGGCGGCGATGGCGCTCTCGACGGCGAGCCCGTTGGCCTCGGTGCCTCCGCTGGTGAAGGTGACGGCCTCCGCCTTGACGCCGACCAGCGCGGCGACTTCGGCGCGCGCGCGCTCGACCGCTGCCCGCGCCAACCGTCCGGCGGCGTGCACCGACGACGGGTTGCCGCCGATCGCGAGCGCGCAGGCCGCCGCTTCCGCCGCTGCCGGGCGGATCGGGGCCGTTGCGTTGTTGTCGAGGTAGACCTGTCTCATACCGCGGCGCTCGCAGCGGATTCGAAGGGCCGGGCGGAAGGCGCCTTGGCGAAGGCAGACGCTTCGCGCGCGGAGTGCAGGCGGCCGTTCATGACGTCGGCCAGCGACACGCTTGAGAGGAAGTCCTCGATCCGCCGGCCGGTCTCTTCCCAGAGGTCGTGGGTCAGGCAGCGCGCGCCGCCGCGCATGCAGCCGACCAGGCTGTCGCCGCCCGCGCAGCGCGTCGCGCGCAGGGGCTCATCGACTGCGGCAACGACCTCGGCGATTGTCATGAGCTCCGCCGGCCGCGCCAGCCGATAGCCGCCGCCCGGTCCACGCGCGCTAAGAACCAGCCCGCGCCGGCGCAGGCGTGCAAACAACTGCTCGAGGTAAGGCTGCGAGATCTGCTGGCGCTCGGCGATCTCGGCGAGCGCGACGGTGCGACCCGCGCCGTGGACGGCCAGATCCGTCATCGCCATCACCGCGTAGCGGCCTTTCGTGGAGAGCTTCATGGCCTAGCGCCTTGCTTCGCCTCGGAATTGAGAATTCGCGCGCATCAAACGTCTGCTGTGCTAAGAACCGCGGCCTTCCGGACGGCCCAGGCGCTCAGCAGGGCTGATCTAGGAAGACCGAGTAATTTAGTCAAGAATTCGAAAGAGCGCGAACGCGCATAGCCTGGAGAGATTATGCCTGAAGTGGTTCTGACCGGAGCGGCCGGTCGGATCGAAGGACGTTATGCGTCCGGCAAGAAAGAGGGCGCGCCGATTGCGCTCATCCTGCACCCGCATCCGCGCGCCGGCGGCAACATGAACCATCCCGTCGTCGCGCAGCTCTTCCTGCTGTTCATGAAGCGCGGCTTTTCCGTCCTGCGCTTCAACCTGCGCGGCGTCGGCCGCAGCCAGGGCGAATTCGACGCCGGCGTGGGCGAACTGGCAGACGCAGCCACGGCGCTGGACTGGCTGCAGGCGACCAATCCCGCCGCGTCCCAGACCTGGGTCGCCGGCTATAGCTTCGGCGCCTACATCGGCATGCAGCTTCTGATGCGGCGGCCGGAGACCGACGGCTTCATCTCCGTCTCGCCGCCGACCAACGCCTACGACTTCAGCTTCCTCGCCCCCTGCCCGGCTTCGGGTCTCTTCCTGCATGGCTCGGCCGACACGGTGGTGCCGCCTGCCGAGGTCGAGCGGGTGGTGACCAAGCTGCGCACCCAGAAGGGCATCGTCATCGACTACGACGTGATCGAGGGCGCCGACCACTTCTGGACCAACAACCTTCCCGACGTGGAAAGCCACGTCGCCGCCTACCTCGACAAGCGCCTGGCGGCCGAGCCGGCCTGATTTCTCCCAGTTCGCCTTGGCGTCGCAGTCGGCGGCGTGCGAGAGTCGCTGTCGGTCGGGAGGATGTCAGGAAGGATTGAAAACCATGGACTATGTGACGCTGGGCCGTTCGGGCCTCAAGGTCAGCCGCGCCTGCCTGGGCGCGATGAATTTCGGAACCTCGGAGACGGCGCCCTGCGACGAGGCGGAGGCGCACCGCATCATCGACGCCTTCCTCGATGCAGGAAACAACTTCATCGACACCGCCAATGTCTACACCGGCGGCCAGTCGGAACAGGTGGTCGGCCGCGCGGTCAAAACCAAGCGCGAGAGTGTCGTCATCGCGACGAAGGCGCGGGGGCTGCAGGGACCCGGTCCGAACGACGTCGGCCTCTCGCGGCTGCACCTGACGCGGGCGCTGGATGCCAGTCTGAAGCGGCTCGGGACCGACTACATCGACCTCTACCAGATGCACCACTTCGACCCGGACACGCCGCTGGAAGAGTCGATGGACACGCTCGCGGGCTTCGTGCGCGCAGGCAAGGTCCGCTACATCGGCTGCTCCAACTTCACCGGCAGCCAGATCGTCGAGTGCCAGTGGGCCGCCGAGCGGATGAATGGCGTGCCGCTGACCAGCCTGCAGCCGCGCTATTCGCTGATCGCCCGCGACGTCGAGACCGACGTCCTGCCGACCGCCGAACGGCACGGCCTCGGCACGCTGATCTACAGTCCCATCGGCGGCGGCATGCTGAGCGGCAAGTATCGTCGCGGCGAAGCGCCGGCGGCGGACACGCGGCTTGGCCGGCGCATGGGCGGCCGCCCCGGCATGGCCGGCATGATCCTCACCGACCGCAACTTCGAGATCGTCGAGGCGGTCGAGGATGTAGCGGTCGAGCTCGGAACCACGCCGGTGGCGGTGGCGATCGCCTGGTGTCTGACCCGGCGTGGCGTGACCAGCGTTATCATCGGGCCAAGGACGCTGCAGCAGCTCAAGGACTACGAGCCAGGGTTCCCGCTCCAGCTGCCGGAGGAGGCGGTGAAGCGACTGTCGGACGCCTCGCGTCCCGGCGGCGCCCGGCCGGCCGCTACGCCGCAGCCCGCTCCGGCGCGGGAGCCGCAGCCGGCCTGATCAGGCCGCAAGGTAGCGCGCCAGACTGTTGAGGCAGGGAATCCAACCCTGCGCCGAGTGCCAGGACTCCTCGCCGGTGGTGGTGAGGACAAGCTCGGTGCGCCCGTCGCCGAGGTCGCGGAATTCCAGGACGACGCTCTCGCCGAGCATCTCCTGACCGCCCTGGGACACGCCTGCTTCCCAGGCGAGCCGGGTCATCGGCTTCACTTCGCTGAAGCGCCCGGTCTCCACGTAGGGCTCGAGCCCCGGCTTGCCGAAGGCGATGCGATAGCCGCCGCCCGCACGCACGTCGGCCTCGGCATAGTGGATCACATGATCGTCGCCGGCCATGTACCACTTGCCCAGCGCCTCGGCCTCGGTCCAGGCGCGCCAGACCCGCTCGACCGGCGCGTCGTAGATGCGCTTTAGGACCAGGATGCACTCGATCGTGTTGGGCTCGGCCATCTCAGCGCCTCCGGACTATCACTTAAGTCATTGCTTAAGTAACTGGAGCGGGGCGGTCAAGCCTGTCGGGCGGCCGCTAAGGCTGGACGATGCGGCCGCCGGTCATGGGGGCGGGAACGCCGGTTGTGCGCGGGAACGAGATCGGCAGCCCGAGCAGACAGCGGGCGGCGAGGAAGGCGAAGGCTTCCGCCTCGATGGAGTCGCCGCGCCAGTGGACGTCCTCGGCGCTCAGCGTTGGGAACGGCAGCCGCTCGCGGATCGCCTGCATGAGCACGGGATTTTGCCGGCCGCCGCCCGTGACGACGAGGCGGAGCGGTATCTCGGGCAAGGCCCGCAGCCCGCGCGCGACGCTTTCGGCGGCGAAGGCGGTCAGGGTCGCGGCGGCGTCTTCCAGGGAGAGCGCGCTGACCGGATCGAGCGCGAAGTCGAACCGATCCAGCGACTTCGGCCCGTGCCTCTGGAAGTAGGGATCGGCGAGGTAGGCTTCGAGCACGCCTTGGTCGACCTGCCGAGCGCCGGCGAGCACCCCATCGGCGTCGAACCGCCCCGCCCCTCGGGACTGCACGAGCAGGTCCAGCATTCCGTTCGCCGGACCGGTGTCGAAGGCTTCGAGCGCGCCGTCCGACCCGACCAGCGTGACGTTGGCGACGCCGCCAAGGTTGAGCACCGCGGTCGGTGTCGAGAGCGTCGAATATTGGACGAGCGCCGCGTGGTATGCCGGCGCGAGCGGCGCCCCCTGCCCGCCCTCGGCCAGATCGTCGGAGCGGAAGTCATAGGCCACGGCGATGCCAAGCCCGCGCGCGACCGCCTCCGCGTCGATGAGCTGCACCGTGCGCCCGACCGGGCGCGTCGGCGTCGGCGGCGCATGCAGCACCGTCTGGCCCTGCAGGCCGATCAGGTCGATGTCCTCCGGCAGCAGCCGATGGCGCCGCATGAAGTCGTCGGCCGCGGCGATGTGCTCGTCGGCGATCACGTCCGCAGCTCGCGCGAAGCTCTCGGGGAGCGGCGCGCCCGGCTCCCAGCGCAGCGCGTCGGCGATGGCCGACTCGATGAGCGCCCTCGATGCCGGATCGAGCCTCTTCTCCTCCGCCGGGCCGAGCCGGGTGATCTCTTCGCCGTCGGTCTCGATCACCGCCATGTCGACCGCATCGAGAGAGGTGCCGGTCATGAAGCCAAGGATGCGCATGGCGGTTGACTGCCATAGGTGGGCGCCGCTACCAAGCGCGCCATGACCGGAACGGTTTGCCACGGCCGCCGCTACTACCGCTCGCACCTCTAGCGAGCGGCCGGTTCATCTTTGCCTCGCCGCCCGCAAAGGTCGGCGACGGCTCTTGCCAAGAGACGGTCTCCGGCCGAAAGCCAGATCAAGGATTCCGTCGATGCCAGCCGAAGCCACGCCATCAGATTTCAAGCCGAAGTCCGACCTCGTTCGGACGCTGATCGAGCGCGGCCACATCTACCAGGCGACGGATCTGGCTGGCCTGGACGCCGCCGCGGCCAAGGGGCCGATCACGGGCTACATCGGCTTCGACGCCACCGCCCCTTCGCTGCATGTTGGCAGCCTGGTGCAGATCATGACGCTGCGCCGGATGCAGGAGACCGGCCACAAACCGCTCGCGCTGATGGGTGGCGGCACCACCAAGGTGGGCGATCCCTCCGACAAGACGAGTCAGCGCCCGCTTCTCACCGACGCCGAGATCGCCGCCAACATCGCCGGGATCGAGCGCGCCTTCGTCCCGTTCCTCAACTTCGGCAGTGGGCCGACGGACGCGGTGATGGTGAACAACGCCGACTGGCTGGAGCAGCTGGGTTACGTCGAGTTCCTGCGCGAGTTTGGCGTGCATTTCACCATCAACCGCATGCTGGCGCTGGAGTTCGTCCGTTTACGGATTGAGAACGAGCAACCGCTGACCGTACTCGAGTTCAACTACGTTCTGATGCAGGCGGTCGATTTCCTCGAGCTGCACCGACGGTTGGGTTGCACCCTGCAGTTCGGCGGCTCCGAGCAGTGGGGCAACATCGTCAACGGAATCGGCCTTATCCGCCGCCTCGATGGCGCCGAAGCGTTCGGCGTGACCGCACCGCTCGTCACCACCGCCTCGGGCGTCAAGATGGGCAAGACCGTCGACGGGGCAATCTGGCTGAACGCCGATCTGCTCGGCGCCTACGGATACTGGCAGTTCTGGCGCAACACAGACGACGCCGATGTTGGCCGTTTTCTGCGCCTCTTCACCGACCTCCCGCTGGACGAGATCGAGCGGCTGGAGCGGTTGGGCGGCGCCGAGATCAACGAAGCCAAGAAGGTGCTGGCGAACGAGGCGACAGCCTTGTTGCACGGCCCGGAGGCCGCCGAGGACGCGGCGCTCACCGCGCGGGCGGCGTTTGAGGGCGGCCGCGCGGCCGACGCGCTGGGCGGCCTTCCCGCCTTCGGCCTTAGCGCGACCCGCTTTGCGGGGATGTCGAACGCCGAGCTGATGGTGGCTGTCGGGTTCGCGACCTCGAACTCCGACGCGCGGCGGCAGATCGCGAACGGCGGTTTCCGCATCAACGGCGCCAAGGTCGACGACGCGGGCGCTCCGGCCGCGATCGAGGGGGGCGAGGCGGAGTTGCGCAAGGGCAAGACCCGCATACGTTTCTTTCTCTATCCCGAGGAGGCGAAGACCTGATGCCGAGCGACCTTTCAGTGGGCGACCCCGCCCCCGACTTCGACCTCGCCGCCGATGGCGGCGCGCGCGTGCGGCTGACCGACTTCAAGGGGCGCACGCTGGTGCTCTACTTCTATCCGAAGGACGACACCTCCGGCTGCACCACCGAGGCGAAGGCGTTTGCGGCCGCCTCGAGCGACTTTGCGAAGGCCGGCGCCGCGATCGTCGGCGTCTCGAAGGATTCCGTGAAGAGTCACGACAAGTTCAAGGCCAAGTACGATCTGAACTTCGCGCTCGCTTCCGATGCGGACGGCCTGGTCATGGAGCGCTATGGCGTCTGGGTCGAGAAGAGCATGTACGGGCGCAAATACATGGGCACGGAGCGCACGACGCTGCTCATCGACGGCGAGGGACGGATCGCCAGGATCTGGCGCAAAGTCAAGGTGCCCGGCCACGCCAAGGAGGTGCTCGGGGCCCTCCGCTCGCTGTGAGCAGCAGGTGCAGTCCGCGACGGAGCGTCGCGTCAGCCTATACGGCGGCGCTAGCGGTTGCCTAAGCCGTCGTTAATGGGCCATAAGCTCCGGACTGCGCTCGACAAGGGGTTCCGTGCGGATGGTCGCTGACCAACTGACCCGGCTGCGACGCTTCCTCGAGAGCGTATTCCCAGAACGTCACATCTACGTCCGCACCGGCGGCGGCGAAGTGCGCGGCATCGTCCTGACCACCGCCCGCCAGGTCGCGGTCTGCGCCGGCGTGTCGGTGCTCGCCCTTTGGCTCATCTTCTGCACCGGCGCGATGCTCGTGCAGGCGACGTCGCCGAACCCCGCGGACCGCGCCGCGGCCCACATGGAGGCCTATTACGAGCGGCTGACCGCCGACCGGCAGGCCAGGCTGAACAGCGCCATGGCCCAGTTGAGCGACACCAACGGCGCGCTGAGCGAGCTCGCGCGGTCGGTCGAGACCCGCCATGAAGCGCTGGCCCTGCTGTTCACCGAGGCGAAGGGCGAGCCCGGCGCCGCCCAGGCTCTCGCCCCCGCGCCGGTCGCTGCGCTGGCTAACGCCAACCCGCTGTCGGGCGTCCGCGCGGTCGAACAGGACCAGGACCGGCTGATCGCCCGCGCCGAGACCTACGCCAAGTCGCGCGCCGACCGGCTGCGCCTGGCGTTTCGCCTCGCCGGGCTCGACCCCGCCTCGTTCAGCCCGGTCAGCGACGACAGCCTGGGCGGACCGCTGATCGATACCAAGGACCCGCGCGCGCTGGCCGCCATCCTCGACGTCGATCCCGACTTCGCCCAACGCATCCAGAACGCGGCGACCGACCTCTCCGACGTACGCTCGTTGACCGGTCTCGCCCAGGCGCTGCCGCTGGCCGCGCCGACGCTGGCCTCGCAGACCCGTCGCACAAGCGGTTTCGGCGCGCGCATCGACCCCTTCACCGGGCGGCCAAGTTTTCACCCGGGCGTTGATTTCGCCGGGCCGATGTACACGCCTGTCCATGCCACCGCCCCCGGCGTCGTCTCTTTCGTCGGCCAGCGCAACGGCTATGGCAATGTAGTCGAAATTGATCATGGCCATGGGTTGAAGACACGGTTTGGCCACTTGGCTGCTGTCTACGTCATGGCGGGCCAGCACGTCGCTATCGGGACCAAGCTGGGCGGCATCGGTTCAACGGGCCGCTCCACCGGACCTCACCTCCACTATGAGGTCTGGGTTGACGGACGACTGCAAAACCCGGAACGTTTCTTGGAGGCCGGCCAATATGTTCAGCAAGCAACCGAGTAAGACGCCGACGAACACGCCGGCCAGGACATCAACCCCGAGCATCGTGAGCGAGATGAATACCGTTGCCGATCCTAATTCCTTCCGCAAAACACCCGCGTCGCCGAAGGTGGCCTCGCTCATCGCAGCCGACACGACCATCGACGGCGGCGTTAGCGGCGACACCGAGCTGCACGTCGATGGCGTGATCCGTGGCGACGTCGCCGTCGCCCGCCTTTCCATCGGCGAGAGCGGCTCGATCGAAGGCGCGATCCAGGCGGAGACCGTCGAGGCGCGCGGCCGCGTCGTCGGCTCGATCACCGCCAAGCAGGTCAGGCTGTACGCCAGCTGCCACATCGACGGCGACATCACCCATGAGCAGCTGACGATGGAGGCGGGCGCGTTCTTCCAGGGACGCAGCCTGAAGTTTCAACGCACATCGACGCCAGTCGCGGCCATCACTGGCGAAGTGATCGAGATCAGTGCCGCGGAATAGCGCCGTCTCTTAGGCGTTCGGCCGGTCCCGCGTGGCGCCGACGCGCTGCCCGAGCGCGGCGCCCATGAAGGCGTCGAGGTCGCCGTCGAGCACGCCTGCGGTGTCGGACGTCTCCACCTCGGTCCTGAGGTCCTTGACCATCTGATAGGGCTGCAGGACGTAGGAACGGATCTGGTGGCCCCAGCCGATGTCGCTCTTCTGGTCCTCGAGCGCCTGCTGGGCCGCCTCCCGCCTTTGCAGCTCGAGCTCGTAGAGCCTGGCGCGCAACATCTTCCACGCCTCGTCGCGGTTCTGGTGCTGCGAGCGGCCGGCCTGGCAGGCGACCGCGACCCCGGTCGGAATGTGCGTCAGGCGGACGGCTGAGTCGGTCTTGTTGATATGCTGACCGCCCGCGCCGGATGAGCGGTAGGTGTCGGTGCGCACGTCGGCCGGATTGATCTCGATCTCGATCGTGTCATCGACGACCGGATAGACCCAGACCGAGGCGAAGCTGGTGTGCCGCCGGGCGTTGGAGTCGAAGGGCGATATGCGCACCAGACGATGCACGCCGGCTTCGGTTTTCAGCCAGCCGTAAGCGTTCGGCCCCTTGACCTGCAGCGTGGCTGACTTGATCCCGGCCTGATCACCAGGGGTCTCCTCGACCACCTCGACCGCATAGCCGTGGGCTTGGGACCAGCGGGTGTACATGCGCACCAGCATCTGCGCCCAGTCGGCCGATTCCGTGCCCCCGGCGCCGGAGTTGACTTCCAGATAGGCGTCGTTGGCGTCGGCCTCCCCCGACAGCAGCGCCTCGAGCTCGGCCCGGCCGGCGCGCGCCTTCAAGCCCGCAAGCTGCTGGCGCGCATCCTCGAGCGAGGCCTCATCGCCCTCCTCGTCGGCCAGCCCGGCGTAGTCCACGGCGTCGGCAAGCCCGCGCTCGAGCTCACGGACGGCCCCGATCTGGTCGGCGAGCCGGGTCCGCTCGCGCATCAGGCTCTGCGCTTGCGCCGGCCGGTCCCACAGCGTCGGGTCCTCGACGCGCGCGTCGAGCTCGTCCAGCCGCCTTAGCGCCGGCTCCCAGTCAAAGGCGCCTCCTGAGCAGGTCGATCGACTGCTCGATGTCGGCCTTCGCGGCCTCGACATCCGGTCTCATGGGTAAACTCCTGAACGGGCGTGCTGGCCTTAATATAGGCCGTTCAAGTCGGGCGGCGCCTTTTTTGGCGCGGGCGGCGCGCCGGCGGCGGGCGGGCCGTTGGCCGGGCCCTCGGCGCCGCTGTTGGGCGTGATCGCCGCCGCTGGCGGGCCGCCGGGAACCGCGGGCGTCGGCCGGGTGGGCTCGGTGCCCGGCCGGAAGACTTCGCGGTTGCCGTTGACGATCGCGTACTTTGCGTCCGGCGGCGGAAGGAAGTCGCGCACCGGCGTGTCCTTCAGCGCGTTCTGCATGAAATCGATGAAGATCGGTACGGCATCGACCGCGCCGGTCTCGTTGGGGCCGAGCGAGCGGTTGTCGTCGAAGCCCACGAACACGCCGACCACGATGTCCGGCGAGAAGCCGACGAACCAGGCCGAGCGGAAGTCGTTGGTCGTGCCGGTCTTGCCACCGATCGGCCGGCCGATGACGTTCGCCTGGTAGGCGGTGCCGTGCTGCACCACGCCCTCGAGCAAGCTGATCATCTGGTAGGAAGCGATCGGGTCCAGAATCTGCGTTCCACCGGGATCCACGTGGGGCGACTCCTCGCCGTCGAACGGCTGTTCGCAGCGCGGGCACGGCCGCTGGTCGGCGTCGAGGATCGGGTGGCCGTCGCGGTCTTCCACCAGCTCAATCAGGTGCGGGGTGATACGCTTGCCGCCGTTGATGAAGGCCGAGTAGGCCGCGGTCAGGCGGAATGGCGTCGTCTCGCCGGCGCCCAGCGCCATCGCGAGATCGGGATCCATCTTGTCGACCACGCCGGCCTTGACCGCCGTGTCGACGATCTTTGGCATACCGACCTGCATCGCCAGCCGCACCGACATCGTGTTCAGCGACAGCGCCAACCCTGTGCGCAGCGTCTGTGGGCCGGATATGCCCTTGTGGAAGTTCTCCGGCGACCAGTCCTGCCCGCCGAAGCCCTTCAGGGTCAGCGGCCCGGCATCGACGGTCGATGCCGGCGTGAACCCGTTCTCCAGCGCCGTCACATAGACGAACGGCTTGAACGCCGAGCCCGGCTGCCGCATCGCCTGAGTGGCCCGGTTGAAGTTGGAGAGCGAGAAGCTGTAGCCGCCGACCATGGCAAGCGTCCGGCCTGTCCACGGGTCGATGGCGACCAACGCGCCGTTGACCGCCGGCACCTGCTTGAGATTGAACTGGCCGGAGGCGGCCGGCTCGACGAAGACAAGGTCTCCCTCCTTCAATCCCTTGCCCGCCCGCGCCCAGGTCATGTCGGCCCCGACGATGTCGCCCTGGCTGCCGTCGGCCAGCTGGACTCGGCCGCCGTCCGACAGCACGCGCGCCGCGCGCCAGGTGCGTCGCTCGGACGGCGCGTGCGCCTGTGGCCCGTTCTGCCAGTTGGCCGCGTCGTCGGTGTGACCCCATGCGCCCCGCCAGCCGTGCCGGCGGTCATAGGCCTCGAGCCCGTTCATCAAGGCTTCGCGCGCGATTGTCTGCAGCCTGGGATCGAGCGTGGTGCGCATGTAGTAGCCACCCTCGTTCACCTTCGGGCCGAGGGTCTGGATCGCTCGCTCGCGCACCTCTTCGACGAAGTAGTCGGCGTCGTGGTACTTGGCCCGCTCGGGTGCCTGCTGGACCGTCAGATCCTCGGCCATCGCCGCGTCTGCCTGCGCCCGGCTCACCCAGCCCAGGTCGGCCATCTGGCCGATAATCCAGTTGCGGCGACGAATGGCGGCCGCCTTGTAGCGGACGGGCTGGTAGTTGTCCGGGCCTTTGGGCAGCGCCGCCAGATAGGCGCATTGAGCGAGGTCGAGATCGCCCAGCGACTTGCCGAAGTAGTTGTAGGCTGCGGCGCCCACGCCATAGGAGCGGTAGCCCAGCCAGATCTCGTTCAGATAGAGCTCGAGGATCTGCTGCTTGGTCAGCGTCTTCTCCAGCCGCTGGGCCAGGATGGCCTCCTTGAGCTTGCGGCCGAACGTCGCTTCGTTGGTCAAGAGCACGTTCTTGGCCACCTGCTGGGTGATGGTCGAGCCGCCCTCGAGCCGTCGCCCGTGCATGACGTTGACGATGTCTTTGCCCATAGCGCGAAGCATGCCGGCTGGGTCGACGCCGCCGTGCTGGAAGAAGTTGCGGTCCTCGGCGGCCAGGAAGGCGTTGATCAGCTGCGGCGGAATCTGGTCGTAGGGCACATAGATGCGCCGCTCGCGCGAGAACTCGCCGATCAGCGTGCCGTCCCAGGCATAGACGCGGGTCGCCGTCGGCGGGCGATAGTCCGCGAGCTGGGACGCGTCCGGCATGTCGTGGAACAGCCAGGCGGCGTAGACCGCGAGCGCAAACCCGGCGATGGCGATGGCGCTCAGCGCGACCACGCCCGCTGTCGCGATCCAACGGCCTGCGAACTTCAACGCCGGATGACCTCCGAGGGCGCCGCCCCTTAGGGCTCAGGGTCTAGCGTGTGTCGCGTCGTGCGGGAAGGCTCACCAGGCGGCCTGCCGCCCGGTCCTTCGCGCCATGCCGAATACGGCGCAGCGGGGCGTGTGCGGTCCTCGCGTTGTATCGCTTCCACATTCGCGGGACAGTCGGTGGTTCCGCGACTGTAAGGGGCCGCAGTACGGCTGAAGGCCGCCACCGGGACACAGGGTTCGCCGGCCGGCAACGTTCTGATCGACCGCGATCGGCGGCGACCAAGAAACACTCCTGGCCGATATCCTTCAGCGGATCACAGCGATCTCGGGCGCGCCCATCGACGCGATCCGTCACGAAGGCCCCGGCCTAAGCCGCCTTCAGCGCTCGGCGACTTGCAGGCTCTGGTGGAAGTAGTCGTCGATGGCGGCGGCGACCTCGCCCATGAAATGGTCGCGCTGGGCGGGGCTGTTCAAGAGCCGCTCGTCATCGGTATTGGTGATGAAGCCCATCTCGAGCAGGACGGCGGGCACGTCGGGCGCGAGCAGCACCATGAAGCCGGCATCGCGGTGGCCGGCATGCGCCTGAGCCCGGTCGCCGATATGGTCGAGCAGCGCCTCGGCGAAGGCGTCGGAGCGGTTGCGCGTCGCGCGTTGGGTCAGGTCGTGCAGAATCTGGTTCACCGCCTGCGTCTGCCCCGGCAGGTCGGCGTTCATCAGCCAGTCGTCGCGGTCGGTGACTCCACGCACGACCCGCTCTGAGCCCTTGTCAGACAGGGTGTAGATGGTCGCGCCGCGGGCTGCATCCGACGACCCCGAGTCGGAATGGAGCGAGATGAAGAGGTCGGCATTTCCGCGCCGGGCGATCTGCACGCGCACGGGCAGCGGCACATAGACGTCCGATGTGCGCGTCATCACCACGCGATAGCGGCCGGTCGCCTCCAGCTTGGCCCTCAGCAGCCGGGCGGCGGCAAGGTTCAGGTCCTTCTCACGGCTCATCGAACCGAGCGCGCCGGGGTCGTGGCCGCCATGCCCTGGATCGATGACGATCACCTTGCGCGCGTGGCTGGGCGCCGCACGCGTGGAAGTCAGGCTGTGGGCGGGGGTGACCCGAGGCGCGTAGGCTACCGCCTGCGGCGGGGCGCCCTGCGCAGGCTCCAGGTCGATCACGTAGCGGTACATCGGCTCGCCATCGGCGGGTGGGAGCAAGAACCGGCGGCGGACGTCGGCGGGCCTGGCGAGGGCCAGACGAACACGGGCGGCGCCGGCGACGCTGTCGACGCTCCAGCTCGACACCAGGCCGAGCCCACGCCCTTGAAGATCGCTGTCGACGCTCAGGCCGGGAAGCGCCAGCACCACCGGCGCGCCAGCGATTCCGCCGGGGGCGATCAGCCGCCCCTTGGCGGTTTGGTTAAGGTCGACCACGACGCGGGTCATGGTCATATCGCCCCCCAGGCGAACGCCGAGCACGTTCTCCGCGCCGACCGGGTTCTGCGATGCGGCGGCGGCAAGGCAGAGGACCGCTCCCACGGCGGCCGCCAGCCGTCCCCATGCCGATCCGATCGCGCCGAGAAGCCGCGCGGGCATCTGAGGCCCCCGATTACTGGGAATGTCTTTTAAGTCTGACGGTAACGTCTGTCCTGTAGCAATTCCGTTAACCGAGCCGTCGAACCTAGCCTTTCTTTTCTCGCGCGATTGTTGCAGAGTCGCAGGCGCGGGTCACGCCGCCCAGACCACCGGGCGCGCCCGCAACGAAGGCCGCCTCGGCGCCGCCCTTCCAGGTTCGTGTCTTAACAAGCCGAGCTTGGCGTCTGGCGAGACTCAGAGGCGCCTGAACAGGACCCCGCGCCCGCTTGCCGAGCGCGATTTGGACGAATGATCCCCATGGGCCGCGTCGCTCACGCCCACCACCGGCAGCAGGTCGCATTTGCAGCTTTGCAAGCGCGCGACCTGTCGGCGCGCGCCCGCATGAACATCAGGCCCCCGGGGCATCGCCCCGGCGCGCGCCTCGGAGACTTACTTGATGCCAAAGAGAATGCTGATCGATGCCGCCCACGCCGAAGAAACGCGGGTGGTCGTCGTGGACGGAGCCCGTATCGACGACTTTGACTTCGAAAGCCAATCAAGGAAGCAGCTGCGCGGGAACATCTATCTCGCCAAGGTCACGCGGGTAGAACCGAGCCTGCAGGCCGCCTTCGTGGACTATGGCGGCAACCGCCATGGCTTCCTGGCCTTCAACGAAATCCACCCCGACTACTACCAGATCCCCCTTGCCGATCGCGAAGCGCTGCTGCGGGAGGAAGCGCAGGAGGCCGACGAACCGGCATCCGCCCGCAACGGCAACGGGGCCGGAGCCGACGACGACGAAGGCGACGACGACGAGGGCGACGACGACGTGATCAGCGAAGAGGCCGCCCGTCGGCGCCGCCGCATCGCTCGCCGCTACAAGATCCAGGAGGTCATCAAGCGCCGGCAGATCATGCTGGTGCAGGTGGTGAAGGAAGAGCGCGGCACCAAGGGCGCGGCGCTGACCACCTACCTGTCGCTGGCCGGCCGCTATGGCGTGCTGATGCCCAACACCGCCCGCGGCGGCGGGGTCAGCCGCAAGATCACGACCGCGACCGACCGCAAGCGGCTGAAGACGCTGGTGCAGGAGCTCGCCGTGCCGGAGGGCATGGGCCTGATCGTGCGAACGGCCGGCGCCAAGCGCACCAAGGCGGAGATCAAGCGCGACTACGAGTACCTGATGCGGCTTTGGGAGAACATACGTGACCTGACGCTGCACTCGATCGCCCCTGCGTTGATCTACGAGGAGGAGGACCTCGTCAAACGCGCCATCCGCGACATGTTCGACAAGGACATCGACAGCGTTCTGGTCGAGGGCGACGCCAGCTTCCGCGAGGCGCGCGACTTCATGCGCATGCTGATGCCGAGCCAGGCGAAGAAGATCCAGCATTATGCCGAGCCCACGCCGCTGTTCACCCAGGCCAAGGTCGAGGACCAGCTGGCGCAGATCTACTCGCCGGTCGTGCCGCTCCGGTCCGGCGGCTATCTGGTGATCAACCAGACCGAGGCGCTGGTCGCCGTCGACGTCAACTCGGGCCGCTCGACGCGCGAGCGCAACATCGAAGCCACCGCGCTGAAGACCAACCTGGAAGCGGCCGAGGAAGCGGCTCGCCAGCTGCGGCTGCGCGACCTGGCCGGCCTGATCGTCATCGACTTCATCGACATGGACGAGTCGAAGAACAACCGCGCCGTCGAGAAGCGCATGAAGGACGCCCTCGCCGACGACCGCGCCCGCGTGCAGATGGGCAAGATTTCCGGGTTCGGGCTGATGGAGATCAGCCGCCAGCGCCGGCGCACCGGCGTGCTGGAGGGCACGACCCACGTCTGCGAGCATTGCCTGGGCACCGGCCGCGTACGCTCGACGGAATCCAGCGCGCTGGCGGTGCTCCGCGCCGTCGAGATGGAGGCGGTGCGGCTGGGCGGCGGGGCGCTCACAGTGAGGGCGCCCTCAGCGGTGGCCCTCTATCTGCTCAACGAGAAGCGCGCCCACCTCGAGAGGCTGCAGCAGGCGCAGGGCCTCGCGGTGACCATCGTCATCGACGACAGCCTGGCGCACGCCGAGTTCGCGCTCGATCGAACCGAGGCTCGCGGCAACGAACCGGCGCCACCCTCGCCCGTCAGCCGTTATCAGGTCGAGGAGGATTTTGAGGCGTCCGAAGAGGCGGAAATCGAAGCGGAGGACGTCGACGACCACGAACCGGCGGCCCGCTACGAGGCGCGTGAGCTCGGCGAGGACGGCGACGGCCAGCGGCGATCGCGCCGGCGTCGTCGCCGCCGCGGCGGACGTCGCGAGGATGAGGCCGAGCCCGCAGGCGCAGCCGCCGCTCGCGAGGAGGAAGCGCCAAGAACCGCAGATTCCGGCGAGCAGGAAGATGGTCAGGGCCAGCGCCGTCGCCGGCGCGGCCGACGCGGCGGTCGGCGCATGCGCGAGGAGGTCGCGACCGGCGAGGACCCCTACGTCTGGTTCCGCCCCCGCGTCCCGGAGGGCGATCCCTACATCTGGATGGAGCCCGGACAGCCGGTGCGGCCGCAGCCGCAGGCCGACGCGTCCGCCGCCCTCGGCGAAGCTGCGCAACCCGTGGTCGCGGTCGCGGTCGCTGAGGCGGCGCCGCCAACCGTGACCGTCGCCGCGCCCGCCACGGCGGCGCCCGAAGCCGACATCTGGGTGGAGCTGCCGGCGGAGCCTGAGCCCGCGGCAAAGCCGCCGCGCGCGCGACGGTCGCGCGCCAAGGCCAAGCCGGCGGACGACGCCGCGGTCGCCGAGGCGCCGCCGCCGGTCGCCGAGCCTCGGCCCCCAGTGCTCGATGCCGTTGCCGACGAGGCGCCCGAGCCGGTCCTCGCCGCGGCGAACCCCGAGCCCGCGCCCGTCGCGGTCCCGGACGCCGCGGAGATCTCGAGCCCGCCCCCCGCTCCGAAGCGCGGATGGTGGCGGCGCAGCGGTTGAGACATCGGCGCAAGTCTGCGTTATGGGTGGTTCCAAGGGCTGGGCCTGTCGCCAACGACCGTTGGAGCCATTCGCATGAGCAATCGGCCCGCGAGCCCCCGTAGCCGGATCGCGCTTGGCGTTGTCGGCGCGGCGGCTCTCCTTCTCACGACGCTCGCCCCCGTCTCCCCAGTCATCGCCCAGGACAGCGATGAGGCGCCGACGGCCGGCCTGCTCAGCGACACCGAAATCGACGAAACCATCCGCCAGGACGCCGACCCGATCTTCGCCGCCGCAGACCTCAATCCAAAGTCGGTCCGGGTCTTCGTCATCGGCGATCTCAGCAAGGAGAACATGAACTCCTTCGTCACCGGCGGGCAAAACATGTTCGTCAGCGCCGGGCTGATCATCCAGACCAGGACGCCCAATCAGCTGATCGGGGTCTTCTCGCACGAGACCGGCCACATGGCCGGCGGTCACCTGATCCGCTCCGACGAGGGCGAAAAGCAGGCGCTGGCCACCTACCTGCTCACACTCGGACTCGGAATCGCCGCCGCTGTCGCCGGTGCGCCGGACGCGGCCGGCGGCTTGCTCTACAGCGCCCCCGAATTCGCCTACCTGACGGGCGCCGGGTTCACCCGCACCCAGGAGGCCTCCGCCGACCAGGCCGCGGTCACCTATCTCGAGAAGTCTGGCCAGTCCGCGCAGGGGTTGATCGATTTCTTCGACAACTTCCGCTACGAGGAAGTGTTCTCGGAGGCCAAGCGTTATCGGTACTTCGATGACCACCCGCTGACCGACGACCGCATCGAGGCGCTGCAGACCCGAGCGAGCCAGCAGCCCCATTATCACGTCGTCGATACGCCCGAGGCCGTCGAACGACATCAGATCATGATCGCCAAGCTCCGCGCCTACCTGGAACAGCCCGACGAGGTCCTGCTGGACTATCCGGAGACCGACACCAGCTTCCCGGCGCGTTACGCGCGCGCGATCGCCTATTCGCGCAACTTCGAGGTCGACAAGGCGGCAAAGCTCTTGGACGCGCTCATCGCCGAGCGACCGGCGGACCCCTACATCTATCAGGTCAAGGGCCAGATGTACTTCGACGTCGGTCGTCCCGCTGACGCCGAGGGTCCGCTCCGGCAAGCGCTGGCGCTGAAACCGAATGCGCCGGAGCTCCTGATTCTCCTGGGGCAGACCTTGCTCGCTGAGTCCAACACCAAGGCAGACGACCCCAAGGTCGACGAGGCCATCGTGCATCTGCACAAGGGTCTCGCCGTCGATCCGGACGGCCAGTTCGCGCCGTTCGGCTGGCTCTATCTGTCTCAGGCGTATGACGAGAAGGGCGAAGACGGGCTGGCGCGGCTCGCGGCGGCGGAGGAGAACTTCGCGCTCGGCCAGGTGGGCGACGCCAAGATGTTCGCCATGCGCGCGCGGATGCAGCTGCCGAAGGGTACACCGGAGTGGCGCCGCGCCACCGATATCGTTCTGGTGTCGAAGCCGACCAAGGAAGACCTACGAATGCTCGCGCAGCAGGGCGGTGTCGGCGGTCCTGAGACCAAGTAAGCCCGAACGCTCAAGGAGATCTCGTCCCCAACATGACCGCTCTTCGACTCTTCGCGGCGCTCGCCGCCGGGGCGCTCTTGGTTAGCGCCTGCAGCAAATCTGATGCCGGCTTCGACGCCAAGGTGCACGACTACATCCTTGCCCATCCCGAGGTGATCCAGCAGGCGATGGCCAAGCTGCAGGCCCAGCAGGATCAGCAGGCGGCGGCGCAGGCCAAGCTCGCCATCGCCCAGAACCGTCAGAGTCTCGAACACGACCCGCGCGACTTCGTGGCCAATCCGAACGGGCGGGTGACGGTGACCGAGTTCTACGACTATCGCTGTCCGCACTGCATCAACGCCGCGCCGGCGGTGCTGAAGCTCATCCACGACCAGCCCGACGTCCGCTTCGTGTTCAAGGAGTTTCCCATCTTCGGCGACGTGTCCGAGCGCGCCGCGGCCGGTGCGATTGTCTTGAAGGAACAAGGGGGTGACGTGCTCTCTCTCTACGGCGACCTGATGGCGACGCATCCCCTGGACGACGCAGCGATCGACCGCATCCTGCGCGCCCATGGCGTCGATCCGGCCAAGCTCGACGATCCGGCGGTGCACGCGCGCGCCGAGCAGGAGATCCTGGCTGTGCGCAAGCTCGCCATCGATCTCGGCATCGAGGGCACGCCGGCGTTCGTGATCGGCGACACGATCGTGCCGGGCGACGACACCGACGCGGTCGATGCGGCGATCAGACGGGCGCGCGCCCACAACAGCTAGCATCCGGCCAGGCCTTGACGTTCATGGTGCGCCGCACCATATGAGCCTCAAAATTATTGCGCTGCACCATCGAGGGACGGCGCGCCGGCCTGGAGAAACCCGATGCTGATGACCTTGATCCGCTGGATCAGCGAAGCCTTTAGCGAAGCCTTCGCGCTGATGGCGAAACTGCCCCCACAGGCTTTCCGCCCGAATTACCCGTTCTAACGACATCGCTCGCGGCGCTCCGCACCGCCAGCGTTGACGTTTGCGCCGCCCCGCCTCCGCATGGAGGCGGGGCGGTTCGCATTTGTGCCCCTAGATCAAGCCCGACAGGGGCGACGACGGGTCGGCGTATAGGCGCTTGGCCATCCGGCCGGCCAGATAGGATTCCCGGCCGGCGATCACCGCGTGCTTCATGGCGCGGGCCATACGGACGGGGTCCTTGGCCTCGGCGATCGCTGTGTTGGTGAGGACCGCGTCGCAGCCGAGCTCCATCGCGACCGTCGCGTCGGAGGCCGCCCCCACGCCCGCATCGACCAGCACCGGCACGGTCGATTGCTCAACGATCAGGCGGATGTTCACCGGGTTCTGTACGCCCAGGCCGGAGCCGATCGGCGCCCCGGCCGGCATGATTGCGGCGGCGCCGGCGTCCTCGAGCTTGCGGCAGAACACCGGGTCGTCGGTGCAGTAGGCCATCACCGAAAAACCGTCGTTCACCAGCGCCTTGAGCGCGCGAAGCGTCTCTTCCATGTCGGGATAGAGGTGCTTGGTGTTCGATAGCACCTCCAGCTTGACCAGGTCCCAACCGCCGGCCTCGCGGGCCAGCCTGAGCGTACGCACCGCCTCCTCGGCGCTGTAGCAGCCGGCCGTGTTGGGTAGGAAGGTGAAGCGGTCCGGCTTCAAGTAGTCGACCAGCATCGGCTGGCTCGGGTCGGAGAGGTTCACCCGGCGAAGCGCCACGGTGACGATCTCGGCGCCTGCCGCCTCGGCCGCCGCGGCGTTCAGCGCGTAGTCCTTGTACTTTCCGGTGCCGATGATCAGCCGCGAACGGAACACGCGCCCGGCCAGGGTCCAGACGTCCTCGATAACATCGTCAGGCTTCAGCGCGGCCTGGGTCATGGGGTTCACCCGCCTCCAATGAAATGCACGATCTCGATCCGGTCTCCGTCGGCGACGGGCGCAACTGCGTAGCGCGAACGGGGAACGATCTCGAGGTTGCGCTCGACGGCGACCTTGCGCGGATCGAGCGCCAGCGAGGCGATGAGCGCAGCGATGGTCGAGACCTCGGAAAAGGCCCGCTCCTCACCGTTCACGAATAGCCGCATCGACCTGTCTCTCCCTTCGCCGGCATGACCCGGATCAGGTTCAGCGGGTCGCCGCGCCCGAGCCTCGAAGGAGACGTCTGCGGCCTCTCAGTCCCAAAGAACGTCGGCGGGACTCCCCGGAGAATGGTTGGACCTTAGGCCCGGCGCGGCCCGGGTCAAGCGGCGAGATGGCGCGGCCCGCCCGGCTTGTTCGCCCCGCCGCGCAACGATAGAAGACGCCGGACTCGCCCGAAAGCGCGCGACGCACCGGAGCTCATGCCCAAACCGATCTACGTGCTGAGCGGGCCCAATCTCAATCTGTTGGGAACGCGGGAGCCGGACATCTACGGCGCCGCGACGCTCGAGGACATCAGGGGCCTCTGCGAGGCGCGCGCAAGCGCGCTTGGACAATCGATCGTCTTTCGCCAGACAAATCACGAGGGCGAACTGATCGACTGGGTGCAGGAAGCCAGCCGCGAGGGCGCGGCGCTGGTGCTGAACGCGGCCGGTTACGGTCACACGTCGGTTGCATTGCACGACGCCTTGCGGACGCTCGCCGTTCCCATCGTCGACTGCCACCTCTCCAACCCGGCCGCCCGGGAAGCCTTCCGGCACGAGAGCTATGTCGCCTCGACGGCGACCGGCGTGGTCTCGGGTTTTGGACCGATGAGCTATGTGTTGGCGGTCGAGGCGGCCTCAGCCGCCGTCGCCGCGCGGGCGAAGACGTAGGAAGGGGCCAAATCCATGCCTGAGCCGAAGGCTCCGCCCCGCGCCGCGATCGATCCGGATATGGTGCGGACACTGGCCGACATCCTGCTCGAGACCGGCCTCTCCGAGATCGAGGTCGAGCAGCATGGCGTGAGAATCCGCGTGGCGCGCGAGCTCGCACCGGCGACAACCACGGTCTATGCGACGCAGCCGACCCCCGCAGCAACGCCAGCGACGCAGGCGCCGGCGACCTCGGCGGCAGAGGATGCGCTCGCCCGCGGCGAGACGGTCCGTTCTCCCATGGTCGGCACCACCTACTTAAAGCCTCAACCGGAGGCGGAGCCGTTCGTGCGCGTCGGCGATCGGGTGAGCGCGGGCCAGACGCTGCTGATCGTCGAGGCGATGAAGACAATGAATCCCATCCCCGCTCCGCGGGACGGCGTCGTGCTGGCGATCCTGGTCGACGACGCCCAGCCGGTCGAGTTCGGCGAGCCCCTTGTCGTCATCGAGTAGTCGCGCCCGTGTTTGAAAAGATCCTCATCGCGAACCGGGGCGAGATCGCGCTCCGCATCCACCGGGCGTGCAAGGAGATGGGCATCTCCACCGTCGCCGTCCACTCCGAGGCGGACGCCCAGGCGATGCACGTGCGCCTGGCCGACGAAAGCGTCTGCATCGGCCCGGCCGCGGCCGCGAAGAGCTACCTGAACATCCCGTCGATCATCGCCGCCTGCGAGATCACCGGCGCGCAGGCCGTTCACCCCGGCTACGGCTTTCTGTCTGAGAATGCCCGCTTCGCAGAGATCGTCGAGGCGCACGGCTATACCTTCATCGGGCCGAAGCCGGAGCACATCCGGCTGATGGGCGACAAGATCTCGGCCAAGCGGGCGGTGCAGGCCGCCGGGCTCCCGGTCGTGCCCGGCGGTGACTGCGCCGTCGAGGATCCGGAAGAGGCGCTGGCCGTCGCCGAGGCGATCGGCTTTCCGGTGCTGATCAAGGCCGCGGCCGGCGGCGGCGGGCGCGGCATGAAAGTCGCGGTCGACCGCGCGGCGCTGCCCGAGGCGCTCGCCACCGCGCAGGCGGAGGCGAAAGCGGCGTTCGGCGACGGCTCGGTCTATCTCGAGCGGTACCTGAGCGGCCCGCGGCACATCGAGGTGCAGGTGATCGCCGACGCCTTCGGCGCCGTCGTGCACCTGGGCGAGCGCGACTGTTCGCTGCAGCGGCGCCATCAGAAGGTGCTCGAAGAGGCCCCCTCTCCCGCCATCGACGCCCAGACTCGCGACCGCATCGGCCGCCGCGTGGCCGAGGCGATCGCCTCGTTCGGCTATCTTGGCGTCGGCACGGTCGAGTTCCTCTACGACGACGGCGAGTTCTATTTCATCGAGATGAACACGCGCCTGCAGGTCGAGCACCCGGTGACCGAAGCGGTGACCGACATCGACCTCGTGCGCGAGCAGATCCGCATCGCCGCCGGCCTGCCGCTCTCTTTCCGACAGGAGGAAGTCGTCTTCGAGGGCAACGCAATGGAGTGCCGCATCAACGCCGAGAACCCGCGCACCTTCACCCCGTCACCGGGGCTGATCACCGACTTCCACGCGCCGGGCGGCCCCGGTGTACGGCTCGACTCGGCGATCTACGCCGGCTACAATTTTCCCCATGATTATGATAGCTTGGCGGCGAAACTTATCGTGCACGGACGGGATCGGGCGGAGTGCGTCGCGCGCATGAAGCGCTGTCTCGGCGAGATGGTCGTCGGCGGCATCGAGACGACCATTCCCCTCCTTCAGGACCTGCTCGTCCAGCCGGACATCGTCGCCGGCGACTACAACATCCACTGGCTCGAGCAGTGGATGCAGGCCGAGGGCTAGGCGCGTGCAGACGGGTGCGCGCGCGGCCGGGTTTGCGGTCGACGACCTGATCGCCTGTTACCAGCGCGGCGTCTTCCCGATGGCCGATGCGCGCGAGGACGAGCGCATCTTCCTGATCGACCCGGACCGGCGCGGCGTCATCCCGCTCGCCGACTTCCATGTCCCGCGTCGCCTTGCCCGCACGGTGAGGCGCGACCTTTTCACCGTGCGCGTCGACGGCGCCTACGCCGCGGTGATCGAGGCTTGCGCCGAATCAAGACCCGGCCGGCTCGAGACCTGGATCAACGCGCCCATCCAGTCGCTCTACGGCGACCTCTACGCCCGGGGTCTGGCTCACAGCATCGAGTGCTGGGACGGTGCGGCGCTGGTCGGCGGCCTCTACGGCGTTGCGATCGGCGCTGCCTTCTTCGGCGAGAGCATGTTTTCGATCGCGCGCGACGCATCCAAGGTCGCGCTGACCCACCTGGTCGCCAGGCTCGTCGTCGGCGGCTACCAGCTGCTGGACACCCAGTTCCTGACCAGCCACCTCGCGCAGTTCGGCGCGCAGGACATTCCGCGCGCACAGTATCGCAAGCGCTTGACCCACGCGCTGGCCACGGACGGCGATTTCTTCAGGATGCCCGCTTACGCGCCCGGCGCGTCCGTTTTGCAGGCTATCAGCCAGGCGTCGTAGACCGGGTGTTCGAAAGGGTGGACGCCCGGACCGTTGGCGAACATCCAGCCGCGGAACACCTGCTTGGGCGGCGGAGGCGGCTTGCCGTCGGGCGGAATGGGCTGGGAGTCGATCTCGATGTAACTGGCCGCGTCGGTGAAACCCTCGTCGGCGGCTGTGGTCTCGCAGGCGCGCACAACGAAGATCAGGCTCTTGTAGCGGATCGGCCGGTTGATCGGCGCTTCGAACCGGAGCGTCTCGGCGGTGACCTTGTCGAGCGCCTGCAGCACCGCCGCCTGGTAGCGCGGTCGCTTCATCGGCGGCGTCGGTTTGGCCGACGACTCCGCGCTCGGCGATTCCGAGGTATCGGGCTGCACGTTGGCAGCTTCGCTTGGCGGCGACGGGGGGATGACCACCGCACCGGATAGCGCCGAGGCCGGCGGTGGCGCCTCTTCACCGGCGCTCGCCGGCACGCTGGAGGCTGTCTGGCCGGCGGGCTCGCTCTGTTGCGCCCTGACCAGCGCCCCGCTCGCCAGCCCGGCGGTCAGGACCAGCGCCGCCGCGAGCGCGATCGACTTGCGTGAAATGGACACCGAGCTAGTCCGGCCGCCAGGCTTGATAGTCGCCGGTTGCGGGCGGCCGCTCGCCCGTACGCGCGATCGACCCCGGCGGCCGCCACGCCCCCAGCGTACCGGTCAGGTTGGGGATGTGCTCCTTCTCCCACGACCGCCGCTTCAGCGGCGCCACGGTGGGCGGATCGTCGAACGTGTAGTGCAGCCAGCCGTGCCAGTCCGGCGGCACCTTCGAGGCTTCCGCATAGCCGTTGTAGATTACCCAGCGACGCTTGCGGGCGTCGTAGCTGTCGCGGTTGTCTTTGGCCTCGTAGTAGCGGTTGCCGAAGTCGTCTTCGCCGATGAAGCGCCCACGGCGCCAAGCGGTGAAGCGGATGCCGATCGTGGCGCCGTTCCACCACGTGAAGATCGATTTCAGCATGGGCGGGACTATAGGCGCCGCGCCGCAGCGCGTCCAGGGCGGGGCACGGCGTCGTCCAGTCCCAACATCCACAACATGTTGTGGAAAGGCTCGGCGCTCGCCTCAACATGTATTGCGGGGATGCCGGCCGCCGCCTAGGCTTGGTCGTCGGAGGCAGTGATGCGCTTTTCGTCGAGGTTCGCGTCGTCCGTCGAGCGGCCAGAAACGCTGGCGGTGCGCGTCGGCGAGCGCCAGGGCCGCACGGTCGAGGCGCTGGCCCCCGTGCGGTGGACCCAGGCGCAGCTGGATGCCTGGCTGGAGTGGGCGGCGGCGCTGCCGGCCCTGCCCGCCGATGACCAAGGCGCCCCGCCCGCGGGACCAGCGGAGGCCTTCCTCGGGGGCGCGCCCGCGCGCTATGCCCAGCGGCTTGCCGCACGCGGCTGGTCCTTAGGCATCTTCGAGAGCCCAGCCGATGCCGGCCGTTTCGTCGCCGAGCTCCTGGCCACCGTGATCGACGGGATCGCCGCGGCCGCGCCCGCGCGCTTCGCAGCGCCCCCGCCGGCGCTTGCGCTCGGTTCGCCGGAGGCGACGGCCGCGATGGGCGGCGAGATCGCCGAGACCCAAGCCGCGACGCTTGCCGGCGACGCGCTCTCCGCCGCGCAGGCGCGGCTCGCGGCGGTAAGCGACGCCGTGGCGCGCTGCGAAGGCGATCGGGCGGCCTGCCTCGATCCGAACCGCAACCCCGCCTTGGGCCGCGCCGCCCGAGCGGCCCGGGATGCCGGCCTCTCCGATGCGCGGATCGCCGAGGCGATCGCGCGCGCCCCCGCCGCGGCGGCATCGCTGCTGGCGCCGCCGGCGCCGCCGCTCGGCCGGCTGGTCGTGCATGCGCCCGGCGCGCTCGCGGCCGCGGCGCCCGCGCTGGCGCACGCCGTCTGGGAAACCGGCCGGATCGTCGCGATATTCGAGGCGCGCGACGCAACCAAGGCGGCGGCGCTCGAGGCCGCGCCTCGGGTGGCGATCGACATCAACGCCTTCGGTTCCGGGCGCGCGCTCGACGCCGACGGGCTCGTCGCGGCGGTTCGGCTCTGGGTGGTCGCCCTGGAGATCGATCGCGCCATCGCCGGCGCAGACGCAGCTCCGGCCGCGATCACGCTTGCTGGCATCGGCGAGTGGCTGGTCGGCCAGGGCCTGGCCTACGATAGCGAGGCGGCGCGCAAGGCCGCGGCCGAGGCTTTCGCCCTCGCCACGGCGGCCGCGCTACACGCCTCAGGCGAGCTCTGCGCCGTGCTGGGACCGGGCGCCGGCGCGGCCGAAGGGCGCGACGTCGAAGCCGCCGCCATCGGCCGGATGGCGCAAGCCGGAGACCGCGACTCCCCACTCGGGCGCCGCACGGCGCTGATGTTGGCCGAGGCGCTGGCGGGCGCAACGCGCACAGGTCTGCGGCCGAGCGCGATGACCGCGCTCTTCGACGACGCCGAGCTGGCCTTGCGCCTCGGCCGCGGCGGCCTGGGAGCGGCCCCATGGGTTGGCCCGGTCGCGCTTTCGGAGACCGAGGACGGCGAGATCGTCCGTTGGCTCTCGGCCGATGCCTCTACCGGCCTGCAGGCAATCGGAGTCGATCCAGACCTTGCTGTCACCGCACTGTTGGGCCACCGCGAACTGGACGATGCGCCGGGCGTCGACCTGTCGCGGCTAAGAGCCCGCGGGTTCACCGACCACGAGATCGACGCAGCGTTGGCGGTGCTGGCCGAAGCCGGTTCGCTCAAGCGCGCGTTCGCGCCGGCTGTAATCGGCGAGGGGTTCGTCCGCGACGTTCTGGGCGCCTCGGCGGACGCGCTCGCCGACGAGGGCCTCGACGTGCTGGCGCTGGCCGGATTCTCGGCCACAGAGATCGCCGAGGCGGACCGCTACGTCTTCGGCGCCCACGAACTGGCCGCGAGCGACTTGCCGGCCGCGGCGAAGGCGCTGCTCGCGGGGGCGGCAGATGTCGCGCCGGCTGCGCGGCTGGCCATGCAGGCGGCCTGCGAGGCCTTCACATCCGCCCCGGCGCTCAGCCCGATCCCGCTCGACTGGGGCGCCCGGCCCGACCAGATCGGCCCGTTGATCAGCGAAGCTGTGCGCGTGGGCGCGCGCGGCGTGTGGCTGCAGCGGAAGCTGGCGCCGGCCGACTTCCGGCTTGACCTGCCGGTATTCGAGGAGCCGGAGCGGAAGCAGGCCCCCGCACCGGCGCCGATTGTCACCGAGCGGATCGTTGAAACCGTGGTCCAGCGCGATCCGGTCCGCCGCCGCCTGCCCGACCGGCGCAAGGGCTACATCCAGAAAGCCGCGGTCGGGGGCCACAAGGTCTACCTGCACACCGGCGAGTACGACGACGGCGCGCTGGGCGAGGTGTTCATCGACATGCACAAGGAGGGCGCGGCCTTCCGCTCGTTGATGAACAACTTCGCCATCGCCGTTTCCATCGGCCTGCAGTACGGCGTGCCGCTGGACGAGTTTGTCGACGCGTTCGTCTTCACCCGCTTCGAGCCGGCCGGCCCGGTGACCGGCAACGACTCCATCCGCTCGGCGACCTCGATCCTCGACTACCTCTTCCGCGAGCTGGCCGTCTCGTACCTGGACCGCGACGACCTCGCGAACGCCGATCCTCACGAGTTCAACGCTGACGGCCTGGGTCATGGGTCGGCGGAGGGCGAGCCGGCCGCGACCGAGGCGCAATCGGTGCCCGCCTCGCGCTACATCTCCAAGGGCTTCAGCCGCGGCTCGGCGCCCGACAACCTGGTCTTCCTGCCGGCGCCCACCAGGAAGGCTGCGCCCTCACGCGAAGAGACCAGCCACCTGCAGGAGGAGGTCTGCCCTGCCTGCGGCGACTTCGCGCTCGTGCGCCGCGGCGGGCTGCTCGTCTGCGAAAGCTGCGGCGCCGCGCCCGAACAGGCGGGCTAGCCTCTCGACGCCGCCGACGTGAACGGCGATATCTCACCGATCACAACCATTGGGGCTTGCCTATGCTGACCGTTCACCACCTCGGCGTTTCGCAATCGGAGCGCATCGTTTGGCTCTGCGAGGAGCTGGGCATCCCCTACGAGCTCAGGGTCTACGATCGGGACCCGATCACGCGGCTGGGACCGCCGGAATACAAGGCGCTGCACCCGCTGGGCACCGCGCCGATCATCACCGACGGCGATGTCGTGCTGCCGGAGTCGGGCGCCATCATGGAATACATCATCGGCAAGTACGGCGAGGGGCGGCTGAGCGTCGGGCCGGACAAGCCAAACTATGCCGACTACCTGTTCTGGTTCCACTTCGCCAACGGCTCGATGATGCCGAGCCAGATGCGGGTGATGTTCCTGAACATGGCCGGCGCCGGCGAGGATGATCCCCGCGCCCGCTTCATGCGGGAACGGGCTGAGACGCCATGGCGAATGGTCGAGCAGCGCCTGGGCGAGGTCCCCTATTTCGCCGGCGACGAGTTCACCGCGGCGGATATCATCATGGGCTTCATCCTGACCACCATGCGTGCGTTCGTAGCGCGCGACCTCGCCGACCAGCCGAATATCCGCGCCTATCTGAAGCGTATCGGCGAGCGGCCGGCCTACCAGCGCGCCATGGCCAAGGGCGACCCCAAGATGACGCCCATGCTGAGCTGAGGCGACTTGGCCCCAAGCTTGCGAGCGCACGGCAGACCGCGGGTCAAACCGTCTTGAGGTGTGCCGAAATGAAAACCGCTGCGCTCGTGATCGCGCTCACTCTCGCCGCCGCGCCGGCGCTGGCGCAGAACGCCGCCCAGGTCAGCCGCGCCGAGGCCGGCGGCGACTGCCCGCACTGCAACCTGTTCCAGGCCGATCTCGGCAACAAGGAGCTGAAGGGCCGCGACTTTGCCGGCGCCCGGCTTCGCCAGTCGGACATGAGCCTTTCGGTCTTCAACCACACGACCTTCGCCGGCGCCGACCTGCGCGACGTGAATGGCTATGGCGCGCTCTTTACCGACGTGAACTTCGCCGGCGCAAACATGACCAACGCGACGCTGGTCGGCTCCTACCTCCAGGGCGCCAACTTCCGCGGCGCCCGGCTGTCGGGCGTGAACCTCTCGGGCGCGGAAATGGACCGGGCCGTCGGCCTGAGCCAGGCGCAGCTCGACGAAGCCTGCGGCGACGACTCCACCCGCCTTCCTCGCGGCCTCCGACTGCCCGAGTGCCGCTAGCGGTCACCCGCTAGCCCTTCGGCGGCGTCACCAGGCGGATGTTCAGCTCCTTGAGCTGACGCTCGCTCACCTTCGACGGCGCGCCCATCATCAGGTCCTCGGCCTGCTGGTTCAGCGGAAAGGCGATGACCTCGCGGATGGCGTGGACACCGGCCAGCAGCATGACGATCCGGTCGATGCCGGGCGCGACGCCGGCGTGCGGCGGCGCGCCATAGCGGAACGCGTTCAGCAGGCCGGCGAACTGGGTCTCGACCTCCTCGCGGCTGTAGCCGGCAAGCTCGAATGCCTTGATCATGATTTCCGGCCGGTGGTTCCGGACCGCGCCCGACGACAGCTCCACCCCGTTGCAAACGATGTCGTACTGCCAGGCGGTGATCTCGAGCGGATCGTTGGTCTTGAACGCCTCCATCTCGCCCTGCGGCATCGAGAAGGGGTTGTGGAAGAAGTCGATCTTCTTGTCTTCCTCGTTGTACTCGTACATCGGAAAGTCGACGATCCAGCAGAACTTGAACTGCGCCTCGTCGATGAGGCCGAGATCGGTCCCGACCTTCGTCCGCGCCGCGCCGGCGAAGCGGTAGAAGGCCCTCGGATCGCCGGCTGCGAAGAAGGCCCCATCGCCAACCTTCAAGCCAAGTTGCTGGCGGAGCGCCTCGGTGCGCTCGGGCCCAAGGTTGCGCGCCACCGGACCGGCGCCGCCGTCCTCGCCGTCGCGCCAGAAGATGTAGGCCATGCCCGGCTGGCCCTCGCCCTTCGCCCAGGCGTCCATGCGGTCGCAGAAGGCGCGCGAGCCGCCGCCGGGCGCGGGAATCGCCCAGATCGCCGCTTTTGGCTGTTCGAGGATGCGGGCGAAGACACCGAAGTTCGATCCGCGAAAATGTTCGGAGACATCGGCCATCTCGATCGGGTTGCGCAGGTCCGGCTTGTCGCTCCCATACTTGCCGATCGCCTCGCGGTAGGGGATGCGGGGGAACGGCGCCGGGGTCACGGGCTTCCCCTCGGCGAACTCCTCGAAAACGCCCTGCATCACCGCCTCGATGACGGCGAACACGTCCTCCTGGGTCGCGAAGCTCATCTCCATGTCGAGCTGGTAGAACTCGCCGGGCGAGCGGTCGGCGCGCGCCGCCTCGTCGCGAAAACAGGGCGCGATCTGGAAGTAGCGGTCGAAGCCGGAGACCATCAGCAGCTGCTTGAACTGCTGCGGCGCCTGCGGCAGCGCATAGAACGTCCCGGGATGCAGGCGGGAGGGCACCAGAAAGTCGCGCGCGCCCTCCGGCGAAGAGGCGGTCAGGATCGGCGTCGTGAACTCCAGGAAGCCCTGCTCGACCATGCGGCGGCGGATCGAGTCGATGACCTTCGAGCGCAGCACGATGTTGGCGTGCAGTGTCTCGCGCCGGAGGTCGAGGTAGCGGTACTTGAGCCTGAGATCCTCCGGATAGTCGGGCTCGCCGAACACCGGCACCGGCAGCTCGGCGGCTCCAGACAGCACTTCGAGCGCGTCCACACGCACCTCGACCTCGCCGGTCGGCAGGTTGGGGTTGATGGTGTCGTCCGAGCGGGCGACCACCTGCCCATCGACCGTGATCACGCTCTCAGCGCGCAGCCGCTCGGCGAGAGCGAAGTCCGGGGTTCCGGGGCTCAACACCAACTGGGTGAGGCCGTAGTGGTCGCGCAGGTCGATGAACAACAGCCCGCCGTGGTCGCGCTTGCGATGGATCCAACCCGACAGGCGCGCAGGCTGGCCCGCGTCGGCCAGGCGGAGCTCGCCGCAGGTGTGGGTGCGATAGGCGTGCATGCGCGGATCTTCGCCGACTAAGAGGGCCGATTTCGAAAGGCGCGGAAGGGACATGACCCGCCCGGCATGTCAAGGTCGCGGCGGCGCGCGCTCAGCCGCCTTGCGACGGAACCTCCAGGTCGCAGGGGTCGAAGTTGTCGCCCTTGGCCGCGCGCCGAGCTGCGGCTTCGGCCTTGAAATAGGCGCTGCCAGTGTCGAGCACCCGCACGTCGGGGCGAACGCCGGCCGGCATGTCGGCCAGCACCTGCAGGCTCACCATCCGGTCCTTGGGATCGGCCACGGGGTCGCCGGTCTTGATCGCGCGGACGGCCGCGAGCCCAGCGACGACACGCCCGACCGGCGTGTACTTCTCGTTCAGACCGGGCTGCTCGCCACGCATCAGGAAGAACTGACTGTTGGCGCTGTCGGGGTCCTGCGAGCGGGCCATGCCCATCACGCCGGCGCAGAACAGGCCAACGCCGCGCACCTTGCCGTCGACGGTCAGCGCGGCCATGGCGTCGGGCTGGCCGACCACCGGGAGCGCCCCCACAAAACCGATCGCGCCGCCGGGTACGGGCACAAGGTCCGTGACGCCCGAGCCAAGCCCCGGCGCGTAGCGGAAATCGAACTCCGCCTTGACGTTCGGCAGGCTCGACGATCCCTTGCCGTTGTTCTGCGGGTCGCCCGTTTGGTCCATGAACCCGTCGATCACGCGGAAGAAGGTGAGCCCGTCGTAGAAGTGCTGGCGGACAAGCGTCTCGACCTGGGCGACCGCGGCCGGCGCCACCGCCGGATAGAGCTCGACGATGACGCGGCCCTGGCTGGTGTCGATCACCAGCGTGTTCTGCACATCGACCGGACGCCAGTCTGCGGCGCTCGGACCGGCGGGGGCGGCAGTCGAGGAACCGGCCGTCAGGGCCGCGGCCAGCACGGCGATCGCAACGCTACTTCGCAGCATGTCCGAACTTGGCGAGCAGGCGTTGCTGGATCCTGGCGGTCACGAACGGTGAGACATCGCCGCCCATTTGCGCGATCTCCTTCACCAACCGGGACGCGATCGCCTGGTAGATCGGGTCGGTCATCAGAAAGATAGTCTCGAGCTCGCGGTCCAGCTGCTGGTTCATCGCCGTCATCTGGAACTCGTACTCGTAGTCCGACACAGCGCGCAGGCCCTTGACCACGACGCTTGCCCCCACCTCGCGGGCGAACCTGACCGACATCGTGTCGAACGGCCTGACGTCGACCGCCCCGTGCAGCGTCAGGTGCGGCAACTCCTCACAGATGATCTCGACTCGCTCTTCGAGGGTGAACAGTGGCCCCTTCGCCTTGCTGATCGCGACGGCGACCACCAGCTTGTCGACCACCTTCGAGGCTCGCTGGATGATGTCCAGATGGCCGTTGTGGATCGGATCGAACGTGCCCGGGTAGAGCCCGACGCGCGTCATGCAGCGCTCCCTGGAATTTGCCCGCGCCGAAGGACTTGGAAAACGCTCCGCTGTCAATCGGCTTGGCTGTCGCCGGCTTCCTCGTCGCCTTCGTCGGGATCGGCCTCGCCCTCGCCTTCGAGGCGCTCGACGCCGACGACGTGCTCGTCTTCGGCCGTGCGGAAGATGGTGACGCCGGAGGTGTTGCGGCCGGCGATGCGGATTCCGGCCACCGGAACGCGGATGAGTTGCCCCTGATCGGTGACCAGGAGGATTTCATCGCCATCCTCGACGGGGAAGGAGGCGACCAGCCGGCCGCCCTTCTTGGAGAGGTCGTGGGCGATCAACCCCTGCCCGCCCCGGCCGGTGCGGCGATATTCGTAAGCCGAGGTCCGCTTGCCGAACCCCTCGGTCGAGACGCTGAGGATGAACTCTTCGGCCGCGCCGAGCTCGGCGATGCGCTCCAACGAAAGGGTGATCTGGTCGCCGTTCGCCTCATCGTCATCATCATCGGGAGCGGCTGGCGGCTCGTCATCTGCGCCTTGGGCGGCGCGCACGGCGTTGGCGTGCCTGAGGTAGGCGCCGCGTTCCGCGGGCGTCGCCTCCACCCCATGCAGAATCGCCATGGAGATGACCGAGTCGCCGTCGGCGAGCCGGATGCCGCGCACACCCGTCGAGTCGCGGCCGGCGAACACCCTGACCTCGTCCACCGGGAACCGGATGCAACGGGCGAGCGCGGTGGTCAGGAGCACGTCGTTGGCGGTAGTGCATAGTCCCACTCCGATGATCGCGTCGCCGTCATCGAGCTTCATGGCGATCTTGCCGGCGCGGTTCACCTGCACGAAGTCGGAGAGCTTGTTACGGCGAACCGTGCCCGAACGGGTGGCGAACATAACGTCCCAGCGGCTCCAGCTCTCCTCGTCCTCCGGCAGCGGCAGGATGGAGGTGATGGTTTCGCCGGGCTCGATCGGCAAGAGGTTGATGAACGCCTTGCCACGCGCGGTCGGCAGCCCGAGCGGCAGGCGCCAGACCTTGAGCTTGTAGACCTTGCCGCCTGATGAGAAGAACAGCACGGGCGCGTGCGTCGAGGCCGAGAACACGCGGGTGACGGCGTCCTCCTCCTTCGTCGCCATGCCCGAGCGGCCTTTCCCGCCCCGCCGCTGGGTTCTGTAGGTCGCGAGCGGCGTGCGCTTGACGTAACCGCCGTGGGTGACGGTGATCACCATGTCCTCGCGGGTGATCAAGTCCTCGTCGTCGACGTCGGCGTCGCCCTCGACGATCGTGGTGCGCCGCGGAACCGCAAACGCCTCGCGCACCTCGACCAGCTCGGCGCGGACGATGGCCATCACCCGCTCGCGCGAGGCCAGGATGTCCAAATGCTCGCGGATGGTCTTGGCCAGGCCCTCGGCCTCCTCGAGGATCTCATCACGGCCGAGGCCGGTCAGGCGCGAGAGCGTCAACGCCAGGATCGCGCGCGCCTGCTCGTCGGTCAGGCGAATGCGGCCGTCGCCGACCAGCATGCTGTGCGGATCGGCGATCAGCTCGATCAGGGCCATCATGTCGCCGATCGGCCAGTCCTTCTCAGCCAGCCGCTCACGCGCCTCGGCCGGGTCCTTCGCCTGGCGGATGATGCGGATGACCTCGTCGATGTTGGCGACCGCGATCGCCAGCCCGACCAGCACGTGCCCGCGGTCGCGCGCCTTGTTCAGCTCGAACTTGGTGCGGCGCACGACCACGTCTTCGCGGAAGACGACGAAGTGGGCGATCATCTCGCGCAGACCCATCTGCTCGGGCCGCCCGTGGTTCAACGCGAGCATGTTGCAGGGAAACGAGCTTTGCAGCGCGGTGAAGCGGTAGAGCTGGTTCAGCACCACCTCGGCCGAGGCGTCGCGCTTCATCTCGACCACGACGCGCAAGCCCTGCCGGTCGCTCTCGTCGCGCAGGTCGGCGACTCCCTCGATGCGCTTTTCGCGCACCAGCTCGGCGATGCGCTCGACCATGGCCCACTTGTTCACCTGGTAGGGCACCGAGGTGATGACGATCGCCTCGCGATCCTTGCGGATCTCCTCGACGTTTGCCGAGCCGCGCATGATGACCGAGCCGCGGCCGGTCAGCAGCGCCTGGCGCGCCCCCGAGCGGCCGACGATCTCGGCGCCGGTCGGGAAATCAGGGCCTGGCACGATCTCGAGCAGAGCTTCGGCGCTGACCTCGGGATCGTCGATCATCGCCAAGCACGCGTCGACGATCTCGCCCAGATTGTGTGGCGGAATCTTGGTGGCCATGCCGACGGCGATGCCGTCGGAGCCGTTCACCAGGAGGTTCGGGATGCGCGACGGCAGGACCTCCGGCTCGCGCTCCTTGCCGTCGTAGTTCTCCTTGAAGTCGACGGTGTCGAGGTCGAGGTCGGCCAGGATCGCCATCGCCGCCCTGGTCAGCCGACACTCGGTGTAGCGCATCTGCGCCGGCGGATCGTTGTCGATCGAACCGAAGTTGCCCTGGCCATCGATGAGCACCAGCCCCATGGAGAAGGGCTGCGCCATGCGCACCAGCGCCTCGTAGATCGCCAGGTCTCCGTGCGGGTGGTACTTGCCCATCACGTCGCCAACGACGCGCGCGCATTTCACGTGCGGACGGTCGGGCGTGTGCCCCTGCTCGTTCATCGAATGCAGGATGCGGCGGTGAACCGGTTTCAGGCCGTCGCGCACGTCCGGCAGCGCGCGCGCGACGATGACGCTCATCGCGTAGTCGAGGTACGAACGCTTGAGCTCGTCCTCCAACGCGATGGGCGAAACCGCGCCGCGCCGGCTGTCGTCCGGCGGCCTTGTCTCGTCGTCGCTCAACGGATTTTCAGGCGCGAGAATCGGGCGCGAAGGTCATGAAACTGTTTAGCATCCGGCGCGCTGCAGTGCAAAAATTCTCGGCTCGAAATCGCAACGAAAGCCGGGCGCACGATACGGTCATCCCTTACAGGCTCGTAATGTTGCGGCGGCCGGTGGCGGTGTAAGGTCGCCAAGCGCCCAATCCTTGATTGGCGGGGGGACATGTCAAAGGGGTTGAGGCTGGCGGGGACCCGCCCAAACGCCGGTCTGGCGGCGACTTGCGGATGAGCAACGAGTCGCTTCTGAACCAGCTGCGGATCGACCGGGACCAGCCAAGCAGGCGCTCGCCCAGGCGACGGCCGCGGCCGTGGGTGCTGATCATCAGCGTCGCCCTGGTCGTTTGCGCCGCGATCGCGGCGCTGGCCTGGTACCTGATCGCGGAGCCGGATCGGACGCCGGTGCGCGAAGCGACCGCGGCGGAGGTCTCTTCGGCCGGCGCGCCCGAGGGCGTGCCGCTACTTGACGCCTCCGGCTACGTCACCGCCCAGCGCGAAGCCACCGTCTCGGCCAAGATCCCCGGCAAGGTGTTGGAGGTGCTGATCCAGGAGGGTCAGCGCGTCGTGGCGAACCAGGTTCTGGCGCGGCTCGACGATTCCAATGCGCGGGCGGCGGCGGACCAGGCGCTGGCCCAAGTCGGCCAGGCTGAAGCCAATGTTCGCCTGGCCCAGGCGGCTCTGACCGACGCCGACGTAAAATACCAACGCTATCGCGGTCTGGCCGGTCAGGGCGTGGTCGCCGACCAGGCGATCGACGATGCGCGCACGAGCTTGGACAACGCACGCGCCAATCTCGGCGTCCAGCGCAGCGCCGTCGGCGTCGCCAAGGCGGGGCTCGAGATCGCCCACCGCAATCTCGACGACACCATCGTGCGCGCTCCGTTCGCCGGCGTGGTGACGGCCACGTCCGCCCAGCCAGGCGAGATCGTCGCCCCGGTCGCTGGCGGCGGCTTCACCCGCACTGGCATCTGCACCATCGTCGACATGGCCTCGCTCGAGGTCGACGTGGACGTCGCCGAGAGCTTCATCAATCGTGTGAGCCAGGGAATGCCGGCCGTCGTGCGCCTGAATGCTTATCCCGACTGGGCGATACCAGGCGAGCTGATCGCCGTCATCCCGACTGCCGACCGCTCGAAGGCGACCGTGACCGTGCGCGTGGGGTTCAAGCTCAAGGACCCGCGCATCGTGCCCGATATGGGCGCGCGCGTGACCTTCCTCAGCCCTCAGCCCGCGAACGCCGCCGCCGGCCCGCCGGGGGGCGGCGTGAGCGTTCCGGACGAAGCGGTGAAGACCGGCGACGACGGCCAGTCGATCGTTTTCGTGGTCGCGGACGGCCGCGTCGAGCGCCGCGCGGTCCGGTTGGGCCCGCACGAGGGTTCGAACCAGATCGTCATCGCCGGTTTGCGCCCCGGCGAGGTCGTGGCGATCAGCGACAAGACGCTGAACGATGGCGACAAGGTGCGCGTGATCAAGGGCGACGCACCGTCCGACTAGCGAAGGAGGCGCCTCGATGGCGGCCGTTGTGAGCCTGAAGCACGTTATCAAGTGTTACCGGCGGGGGCGCCAGGTCATCGAGGTGCTGCACAACCTCGACCTCGAGGTCGAGGCGGGCGAGTTCCTGGCGCTGATGGGGCCTTCGGGCTCCGGCAAGACCACACTGCTCAACCTGATCGGGGGCCTCGACCAGCCGACCGAGGGCGAAGTCGTCGTGGCCGGCGAGGACATCGACCGGCTCTCCGGCGGCGAACTGGCTCGCTGGCGATCGCGCCACGTCGGTTTCGTCTTCCAATTCTACAACCTGATGCCGACCCTTTCGGCGGAGCGAAACGTCGAGTTGCCGCTGCTGCTCACGCCGCTCTCCGCCGCGCAGCGTAAGCAGAGCGTCGATGCGGCGCTTGCGCTCGTCGGGCTGACCGACTGGCGCAAGCATCGCCCAAACGAGCTCTCCGGCGGTCAGCAACAAAGGGTCGCCATAGCCCGCGCCATCGTCGCCGACCCCACCTTGCTGGTCTGCGACGAGCCCACCGGCGACCTCGATCGCCAAACGGCCGAAGACGTGCTGGGCTTCCTGCAGCAGCTCAACCGCACCCAGGGGAAGACCATCATCATGGTCACCCATGACCCGAAAGCGGCGTCGTTCGCGTCGCGGATCGTCAACCTGGACAAGGGCGCGCTGGTCCCGGCGCCCGCGATGGCGAGCGTATGAAGTTCTTACCGCTGATCTGGGCTGGGATCTGGCGCAAGCCCGGCCGCGCCATCCTGACCCTGTTGTCGGTGGCCAATGCTTTCTTGCTGTTCGGCATCCTGCAAGGCTTTGCGAGCGGCCTGAACCACGCGGTCGCCCAAACCCATGCGGACGTCCTCTTGACCTTCAGCCGGGTCAGCCAGGTCGAGCCGCTGCCGCTCTCGCATGTCGACCAGATTCGCACCGTGCCCGGCGTCCGGGCCGCGACCCCGCTCATCCCGCTCATCGCCACCTATCGCACGCCGACCCAAATCGTGCCGGCCGATGGGGTTGACCCGAAGCAGATCCTGGCCGTCGATCCTGGCCTCGTCATCCCGCAGAGCATGATCAACGCCCTCGCAAATACCCGCACCGGCGCGCTCGTCGGGCGCAATATGGCGACCCGCTATGGCTGGAAGGTGGGTGACCGCGTGCCGTTGCGCGCGCTGCAGATCCAGAACCGCGACGGCTCGCAGACTTGGCCCGTCGACATCGTCGGCATCTTTACCTCCAAAGGGGGCACCCTGTTCGCCAACGCCATGCTGGTGAACTTCGACTACATCGACGAGGGTCGCGCGAGCGGCGGGGGCACGGCGAACGTGTTCTTCGTGCGCGTCGATGATCCCAACCGCGCCGCCCAGGTCGCGGCCGGCATCGACCGGCTGTTCGCCAACTCGCCCAACGAGACCAAGACCGCCACGGTTCGGCAGATCGCCCAGGACCAGATCAAGCAGCTGGGGGACATCGGGTTCGTGATCAACGCCATCGTCGGCGCCGTCTTCTTCGCGCTCCTATTCTCCGTGGGCGCGCTGATGATGCAGTCGGTGCGCGAGCGGACGCCGGAGCTTGCGGTGCTTAAGACGCTGGGGTTCACCGACCGGGGCCTGATGGGCCTGATCTTGTCGGAATCGCTGATCTTCTGCGTCGTCTCGGCGGCCGTTGGCCTTGGCCTTGCCGCCCTCTTGTTCCCGGTCGCGCGCCGCACCATCGGCTTCGACGTGCAGGCGGGGCCGCTTATGCTCGCCGGTCTTGGACTCGCGGTCGCGCTCGCTTTGATCAGCGGGCTGCCGCCGGCCATCCGCGCCATGCACCTGGAGGTCGTCGACGCCTTGGCCGGTCGGTGAGCGGGAGGCGGCGGTGAACCTGTTCGCGCAGATCTGGGCGGTGACGGCGATGAATGTCCGCGCCATGCCGCAGCGCGCCGGCGCTTCTGTCGTCACCGTCGTCGGCGTCGCAACCGTGGTCGCCGTGATGGTTTCGCTGCTTTCGATCGCCGCCGGCCTGATGCAGATGGTCGACAAGAACGTTCAGCCGGAAGACGCCATCGTTCTCTCGTCGGGCGCGCCGGCGATCTACATGGGCTCCATTTCCCGCGCCGCCGCGGCGATCATCGCCGATGCGCCCGGCATCAAGCGCGATCCCGACGGCAAGCCCATGGTGCAGCCGACGGCCATCGTGATCGTTGAGGTGACGCGCAAGAGTGACGGCGGAAGCGCCAACATCGCCTTCCAAGGCTCCGGACCCGAAGGCCAGCTCATGGCGCCGTACGCCCACCTGATCGCGGGACGCCGTTTCAGCCCCGCGGTGCACGAACTGGTCGCCGGGCGGACGGCCAGCGCGCAATACCGCGACCTCAGCCTCGGCGATCACATCACTCTGCGCGGCACGGTTTGGACCGTCGTCGGGGTCTTCGCCGACAACGGCGGCACAGACGAAAATGCGCTGATCGGCGACGCCGATACGGTCATGACCGCCTTCGACCGGCCGGCGTTCCAGAGCGTCGACGTGCGCTTAAGCTCGCCCGCGATGTTCGAGCGCTTCAAGGACGCGCTGACCTCCAACCCGCAGCTTTCGGTAGAGGTGAAGCGCACCAGCGACTACGCGCGTGACCAGCTGAAGCCGATCACCGGCGTGCTGAACTTCGTCGGCTATTTCGTCGGTGTCGTGATGGCGGTGGGCGCGGTGTTCGGTGCGATCAACACCATGTATTCGGCGGTCGACGCGCGGACGCGCGAGATCGCCACCCTGCGCGCGATCGGTTTCGGCGGGACCGCCGTCGTGATCTCGGTGCTCGTGGAATCCCTGCTGCTCGCGATTCCTGGCGCGCTCATCGGCGTGGCCATCGCCTGGCTGCTGTTCAACGGCCACGCGGTCTCGGCGCTCGGGCTCACCTTTCCGCTCGCGGTCACGCCTGCGCTATTCGAGCTCGCCATCGTCTGGGCGCTCGCCATCGGTCTGATCGGCGGGCTTGCGCCCTCCTTCCGCGCCGCCAGGTTGCCCGTCGCGACGGCGCTGAGGGCGACCTAGAAGGGGATCTCGTCGTCGAGGTCGGCCGAGAAGCTCTCGGTCGCGCCCTGCGGCTGCAGGCGCTGGCCCGATGGCTGGTAGCTGCTGGCGTAGCCGCCGCCCTCCTCGCGCTCGGCGTCGCCGCTGCGGCCGTCGAGCATGGTCAGCTCGCCCCGGAACTTCTGCAGCACGATCTCGGTGGAAAACTTCTCGACACCCGCATTGTCGGTCCACTTGCGAGTCTGGATCGCGCCCTCGACGTAAACCTTCGAGCCTTTCTTCAGGTAGCTCTCGGCCACCTTCACGAGGTTGTCGTTGAAGATGACGACGCGGTGCCATTCTGTGCGTTCGCGACGCTCGCCCGACTGCCGATCGCGCCAGGTCTCGGAGGTCGCCAGTCGCAGGTTCGCCACGCGATCGCCCGAGTTCAATGTGCGGATCTCCGGGTCCGCCCCCAGGTTGCCGATCAGGATCACTTTGTTGACGCTTCCCGCCATGTCGTCCTCGCCTCTTCCATAGCTGGCCAATCGATGCCGGTGACCCTAGCCGAGCTTGCAGGATCACACAATGTTCTTGTTACGTTCTCTCGGTCATTGACCCGTCGAGAGCGCTGACGCCGTCGCCAGCCGGCCATCCGCCGTTCGCCCGAGCAGGAAGTAGCGCGGACCGTTGAGGTCCTGGCTCGTGAAGATCCCCCGCTCGTTAAGGAACAGGAAATTCCCCTGGTAAGCGCCTGTTATCTCTAACTGACTCCCGCCGATACTCAGGAAATGGTCGCGCATCGCTTCAAGCGAAGCGGCACACGTTTCGATGGTCGGCTCGCCGCTGCTGACCTTGTTGAAGCGCATCTCCCCGTTGGCGATCGGGACGGCATGCCAGCAGACGCCGCGGTCCATCGGCGCCTCGACCTGTTTCGCGCAGCCGCTCAGCGCCATGGCGGCGAAGGCGGCGGGGCCGATCCATCCAGCGTGAAGGCGCATATCCGGCCCTCCTAGAAGTCAACGATGGCGCAGTCGGGCGCCGTTTGCGGAACGAGCTGGTGAAAGTCCTTGTCATCGTTGGAGATGTCGATCTCGCCGGTGGTCTGGCGCAGCGTCTGGCTCATCCAGCGTCCATAGGCGGTCGCGCCCCCTTTGGCGCAATGACCATCGAACAAGAGCTTGACGCACCCCGAGAGCGACATCCCCGCTCCCGCCTCGCGCCAGGTCGCCGCCGCGTAGCGGAGGCAGTCGCCCGCCCCGCTGGCAACGTCCACGGCGTCGGGCTGGGCGCTTACCGCGGCGACCTGGGTCTGGGGCAGCGGCGCGAGCGGCGTGGCCATCTCGTTGTTCTGGTTCGCCGCGGCGAGCTGGCCGGTCTGGTCGACGCCGATATCAAGCGCCTCGGTCGCCACGCCATTGCGTTTGGCGCAGTCGGCCAGGGTCTCCTCCCCGACCAGCTGGCCGTTGACGAAGCACCGCAGCGGTTTCTGCGGATCGAGCTTGGCCTGCTGGGCGGCCTGGGTCACCACCAGGCCGCCGGTCGACGCGGGCGGCGGGGTCGCCGTGTGCGGTCCGCGCAGCAGAAGGAAGAGACCAAGTGCGACGGCGAGCGCGGCGACCAGCAGGCCGCCGCCGACGGTCACCCAGAGCCTGCGGATCGACGGTGCGTCCATCGACGCTCAGCTAAGCCCCGCCGGCGGATGTTGCAACCCGGCGCGCCATGGCGAACTTCGCGCCAAAAGTTAAGCAAGTCTCAGTCATGTCAGGGGAAACTGGCTCCAACGGAGTCTGAACCGCGTCATGGTCATCGCGATCGATTCGAGCGTGCTGCTCAGCTACTACGACCTGAAGGCCGGCGTGCCTCAGTCGCAGACCGGCGCGGGCTCGGGCTCGGTGGCGACCACCCCGCCCACGCAGACCACGCCATGGGCCACGACTCCGACCGCGACGCAGACGAGCTTGTTGGTGCAGCGTGCGTTGAGCGGTCGTCAGCTGTTCAACCCGAGCGCGGTCAGCCTCAGTATCCCACCGACCGCGCCGAACTATGGCAACACCAAGCAGCTGTTCGCCCTCTACCAGGGATTGACCGCGCTTCAGGACATAGCGACGCAGGCGAATGCGTCGGGGATGACCGCTGGCTTCCAGCTGACCCAGCTGCAGACGGCCTTCGCAAGCGGGATGCAGCAGCTCGAGACCTACCTCAACGGCTCGCCGTTCGCCGGCTTCCAGGTGGCGCAAGGGTCGGTCGCCGCCAGCGACCAGACTAGCGCGGGCGTCCCCGTTGAGACCGACAAATACACCACCGGCGTGCTCGTTAGCGGCGACCCGACCACGCCGGTTGCCGCGCTTGCGGGCAATGTGCAGTTCTCGATGACCGTCACCTTGCCATCGGGAACGCAGACGGTGGTGAACTTCAATCTCGCCGACATGGGCTCGACCCCGCGCAGCCTCGCCAACGTGATCAACTATCTGAACAGTCAGCTGCAGGCGGCGGGCGTCTTCACCCGCTTCGCCGACGTGCTCACCCAGGGGACCTCGACCACCTTGAAGGTCGATGGCCAGACGATCACCGGCCCGCCGGGGCCGAACACTTATGCGCTGCAGATCGTCGGCAACCCGATCGAGAAGATCAGCCTCTCATCGCCGACAACCAGTCCGGCGGTCTACATAACCCAACAGGACGGCGCGTCGACGTCGAACACGCCGACCGGCGCCCCGGCCGCCAGCGGCAACACCACGGCCTCAGGCCCGACGCAGCAGCTTCTGAAACTCACCACCGATCCCAGCGCGACCAGCTCGCGGGTGTTCAGCGACACCTTCGGCCCGGCCGTTCAGAACGCCGTCGCCACGGCGACCGCGCCCGACGGGTCGGTCTATGTGCTGGCGAACATCGACGGCCCCACCCAGACCGGGCAGCTGACGGCATCGCACGGCATCAGCGGACAGCAGGACGTCGCGCTGATGAAGTACGATTCGGCAGGCAACCTAGTCTGGACACAGACCCTAGGCTCGACGCAATCGGCGTCCGGGCTCGGCCTCGCCGTCTCGGCCGACGGCAGCCAGATCGCGATCGTGGGCCAGGGCACGGGCCTCAGCGACAACAACGGCGGCCCGCCCACCGATACGACCGACCCGACGGGCTTCGTGCAGGTCTACTCGAGCGCCGGCGCCGCCGCCTGGAGTCAGTCGGTCGAAGGCTGGACCGCCGGCCAGGTCTCCAGCGTGGCCTTCGGCGCCGACGGTTCGCTCTTCGTGGCCGGATCGACCCAGATCGGCGGGGGACCGTCCGACGAGTTCCTCGCCGGCTTCTCGCCGAGCGGCCAGCCGACCTTCTCGACGACGCTCGGGCTGACCTCCGCGAACGGCATCGCCGGCATCGCGGTCGACGGCTCGTCGCTGATCACAGCCGGCGATCAGAACGGCCAGGCTGTCGTCCAGAGCTACGCATTGCAGCCCACCGGCGCGCCGACGCTTTCGGCGAGCGAAACCCTTGGCCAGGCGGACGTCGCCGGCGTGGCCGTAAACAGCGACGGTTCGATCGTCGTCGGAGGCTCGACCAACAACGGCGCGCTCGATCCGTCAGCCACGGTCGGAAGCGCCTACACGAGCGGCGAGAACGCCTTCGCCGCCACGCTCAACGCCTCGCTGACGCCGTCGAGCTCGGACACGCTGGCCTATTTCAACGGCGGCGCCGACACCACCGCGACCGCCGTGACCGCCGCAGGCGGACAGGTCTATATCGCGGGCCAGGTCGCGGCGACGCCATCACCGGGCTCGGGCGCGCTGACCGCCTCCGACGGATTTGCGGCCCAGATTGATCCCGCCACCGGCGCGGTGACCTGGTCGAACATTATCGACACCAGCGACAACCAGTCGGCCCCGAACTCGATCGCGGTAGACCCGGCCGGCGCGTCATCGCTGGACGCGCTCGGTCTGCCGTCCGGTGCGATCGCGTTTGCGCCCTCCCAGGACCTGACTGTCAACACCGGCGTCCAGCCAGGCGACCAGTTTACGATCCACTCGAATTTCAACTCACTGCCGACCACGATCACCATCCAGGCGACCGATACCCTGCAATCGCTGGCCCAGGAGATCGAACAGGCCACGGGCTTCGCCGCCACGGCCCAGGTGGTCACGGCGAACGGCGTCCAGCAGCTCGAGATCACGCCCGTCAGCTCGAGCTTCCAGATCACCTTGGGGGCGGGGCCGGCCGGCCAGGACGCGCTGCCGGCGCTCGGGTTGACGCAAGGACTGGTCACTGACAACGCCACTGCCAAGGCGAAGAGCGCGATCGGGGTGAACGGCGCTAGGCCCACCACGACGCTGAAGGCGAACTATGGCCTTGGGTTGGAGTCGAGTTTGAGCCTGAATTCGAAGCTCGACATCGCCAACGCTCTCGCTCAGCTCGGCGGCGCGATCACCACGGTCAAGCAGGTCTATTCGCAGATGACCACGCCACCCTCGGTTGGCGTGAGCGGCCCGGTCCCGGCCTATCTGACCGCCGAGATCGCCAGCTATCAGGCGGCGCTCGCCAGGCTGACGGCCGGCAGCTAAGGCTCACCCTCAGGCGGCGATCAGGTTGGCCGAGCTCAGCGCTCGACGAAGCGCGCCACGCCTGGCGCGCCATTCAGGCGCCAGAATTCCAAGCAGCACGACGTCCCGCCGCCGGCCGTCCTTCACGACATGCTCGCGCAGGTAGCCTTCACGCCGGAAGCCGGCCGCCGCCTGCGCCTTCAGCGCCACGTCGTTGTCGGCGAGCACCTCCGCCTGCACCTTCTCCAGCCCCAACGCGTCGAACGCCAGGTCAAGCCCGAGCGCCTGCGCCGCGCGTCCTGCGCCGCGCCCGCGCGCGGAGGCCTCGCCGATGTACCAGCCCCATGACGCTCGCCGGTGCCGGCTGGTCACGCCGGTCAGGCTGAGAAACCCGGCAGGCTCGCCATCGACGGTGACGATCCACCCGCGCCGATCCGGATCAAGGCGGAAGTCTTCGAACCACAGGCGGTTCTCTTCAGGCGTCGTGGCGGCGTGATCGCTCATCCACCGGTCGACCTCAGGCAGGAGCCGCCAGCGGAACAGGCGCTCCTGATCACCGTCCTTCAGATCGCGTAGCTCGATCACGCCCGCATCCTATCGTACGCTCGACAACGCAGCATGAACGTCAACCCGTTAGCGAAATAGCGAAAGCACCAATTGAGGCGACTGGTTGGCGATGGGCTGCGGCTGCACGCCCAACTGCTGCTGTACCTGCAGCGCCAGCAGACGCGCGCCCTCGGCGCCGGCGTCCGCCGACGACGGCAGGCCGGCCTTCAAAGCGGTCGAAAGCTGGCCGAGGATGGCTCCGTGGGCCGAGATCTGGCTGGCTTGGTCGGCGAGCGCGCTCATTGCTTGGTCGAGGTTCGCGCCGGACGTGTTGACATCGGCAAGCGCCTGGGCCGCGGCGCCGGCCGAACCGAGGGTGGCTGTTGGCGAAAGCACCAGGACAGGCCCGCCCAGCGTCAGGTCCTGCGGCGTCAAGCTCCCGCCGCCGGGGATCTTCAGGCTGCCAGACGTGCCATCCAGCAGGTTCACGCCGTCAAAGCCCGCCTGCTGCACGGTGGTCGTGATCTGGGCGAGCGTGGCCTTAAAGTCGGCGTTCAGTCCGTCGCGGGAGGCGGGGTCCAGCGTCGGGTCCTGCGCTGCGCCCGCCTGCCCTTGCAGGGCGGAGAGCAAGCCGGCGACGGTCTTGCCCGCGCCGATGGCGAGGTCCGCGATGCCGGCGGCGCTGTTCAGACTGAGCGCGAGCGCGTCGACCGTTCCGACGTCGAGGCTGCCGTTCTGGCCGATCGAGACAGCGGCGGCCTGGGTCCGGTCGCCATTCGGCTGCGCGGGCGGGACGCCGCCGCTGGCCGCGCCTTGGCCAGGAGTGTTCAGATCCTGCAACGCCGGTGAAATCGGGCCAGCGCCACTCACGCTGATCGCCAAGGCGGCCTCCTTCGAAAGCCTCGCGCCACATCCGCTCCTTTGGCGCGCATAAGCGCTTCCTACCGAGCTTGCGGCTGGCGAAGTGTTAAGAGGCCAAGCTCTATTTATGGTTAACGGAAGACCAACGCCCCGCCCTTCACGCGCGCACCTTGATCAGCGCCCCGGCCGCATAGTCCGGCGCCTGGCTGAGCGCAAGCAGGCCGGCCCGCGGCATCCGCCGGATGACGACGCCCGTCCGCCGATCGATCGTGGTGTAGGTGAAGCCGTCCCCCGCCTCGTCGCCCTCGATGATGAGGCGGACGTCGTCGGTCGCATCAATGACCGCCGCCTCGGCAGGCGTCTCGTTGGGCTGCGCTTGTCCCTCGCCTTCGCGTGCGCAGGCGCCATGGCTGTGGTCGCCCACGCCGCCGGCATTGCCGACGATTCGTGTCATGATCGCCTCCGGTCGCGCGCCGGCGGGGCGCCGGTTTCCCGGCCCGCCGCCTCACGCGTTTGGAACTACCGGAAGAGACTGAGCAGCGCGGCGCTCGACTGGTTGGCGATCGACAGCGCCTGGATGCCAAGCTGTTGCTTGGTCTGCAGGGCGGTCAGCTGAGCGCTTTCCTGGCCGAGGTTGGCGTTGACGAGGTTGCCGATGCC
>DATNJB010000013.1:0-15256 GCA_035604135.1 Caulobacteraceae bacterium
GACGCGCTCGACATGACCACCGGCGTCTACGACTCGCCCAGCTTCGAGGCCGACGAGAATAGCGACGACACCGACGCCTTCTTCAACGCCGAGACCCACGCGCAGAAGATCGACTTCGCCTGCCGCCACTATCACCACAAGGCGGCGCCGGGCGTCCGCTGGGTCTATCGCACCAGCGACGCCTACGTCTTGGGGACGGCGATGCAGGCATTTGCTCGCCGGCGTCTAGGCCCTGATGCGGACCTCTACGACACGCTGCTGGCGGGGCAACTCTGGCGCCCCGAGCACCTTAGTCCGCCGATGATGTCGACCCTTCGCACGCGCGATGCGGTGCGCCAGCCCCTGGTCGGCTTCGGCCTGACCTACCATCCCGACGATGCGGTTCGCCTCGCCCGCTTTCTGGCGGTCGACAAGGGGAAGATCGGCGGCGAGCCCATGCTCGACGAGACCATGCTGCGCCGCGCATTGCAGCGCGATCCACAACACCGCGGGATGCTGGCCGGCGAGCCCGGCTTCGACTATGTCGACGGCGTGTGGGGGCGCGACCTGGCGCCAGTGCTGAAATGTGGCGCGCCAGCCTGGACGCCCTTCATGTCCGGCTACGGCGGCATCTCTATCGTCATGCTGGCGGGCGACGTCCAGTACTACTACTTCGGCGACAGCCAGGTCTGGGACTGGTCGCCGGCCGCGGTCGAGATCAACAAGCTGCGGCCGATCTGCCGCTAGCGTCCGGCCGCCGCCGATCGATCCGCCGGACGGTCAAGTCGCCGCAGGTGGGCGCCGGATTAGCGCAGCCTTAACCATAAGGTGTTCGCTTGGCTGTTCGACTTGGGAGACGTCCGCCGCGACATGGCCGCATCGAAGCTTAAGCCCACCCACGCGGTTACGCCATCCGCCCCTGCTGCGCCCAAGGCGGAGCCTATCGCGCACGTGCCGATCGCGCGGCCCCGTCTGCCCACCCGGGCAACGATCGCGACCTATCTCGACCGCATCGATGACGCGCGTCGGTACGCGAACTACGGCCCGCTGGTCACCGAGTTCGAGAGCCGCGTGGCTGCCCGCCTCGGCCACGACGCCCGTGTCGTCACCGTCGCCAACGGCACGGTCGCCTTGACCCTCGCGTTGCGCGCCGCCGGCGCCGAGCCTGGGACGCTCTGCGTCATGCCGGCTTGGACCTTCGTCGCCAGCGCCCACGCTGCGCTTGAAGCGGGCCTGACGCCTTATTTCGTCGACGTCGACCCCGAGACCTGGATGCTCGATCCTGCAGCGACCTGCGCTGCGCTCGCCAGCGCTCCGGCGAAAGTGGGCGCCATCATGCCGATCGCCGCCTTCGGCCGTATGCCGGACCTCGCGGCTTGGCGCGACCTGTCCGACGCGACCCGGCTGCCGGTCATCGTCGACGGCGCGGCGGCGTTCGATGCGCTGGACAGCGCGCCCGTACCGGTCACCGTCAGCCTGCACGCCACCAAGACCGTCGCCGCCGGTGAAGGCGGCTTCGTCGCCAGCGACGACCATCGTTTTATCGACCGTGTGCGCGCGCTGAGCTCGTTCGGCTTCCGCGGCGATCGCATCGCGCGGTTGCCGGCGATGAATGCCAAGATGTCCGAGTACGCGGCGGCCGTCGCGCTCGCCAGCCTTGACGCCTGGCCGGCCGATCGCGCCCGCTTCGCGATGACGGCGCAGCGCCTGCGCGCCGGTCTCGCCCTGACGCCGCAGATCGCCTTCCAGCCGGGGTGGGGCGTGCGCTGGGTTTCCAGCGTCTGCGTTGTCGGTACGCCGCAAGGCGCCGCCGCCTCGATGGCGAAGGTCCTGGCGAGTTTCGGGGTGGAGACGCGGGACTGGTGGGGCGATGGGTGTCATCGCCAGCCGGCGTTCGAGCATTGCCCGCGAGCGCCGCTGCCGGTCACGGACGCACTCGCCGCCGCGACACTTGGACTCCCCTATTTCATCGACCTCGAGGAAGTCGCCTCGGCGCGAGTCATCGAGTCTCTGCACGAGGCCCTGAAGGTGGCGCATGGGTGAAGTCGTTCTCGTCTTTCCCGCCGGCATGCCGGAGGGGCTGGCGTTTTGCGACCGGGCCAAGACCAGGGGCCTCCGCGTGGTCGGCGCTTCGTCGATCGACCACGATCCGGCGGTAGACGCCTACGAGGCCTGGGAATATCTGCCATACGTCAATGATCCCGGCTTCGATGAAGCGCTCGCTGCGGTCATGCGGCGCCACGGGGTCAGCGCCGTCCACGCCCCCCACTATATCGTCTGGAAGCACCTGAGCGAGCGGCTCGGCCAGATCGCGCCGGGCGCGAGCCTGACGACTGGCCAGATGCCCCAGGATAACGAACGCGCCTACCGCGCGCTGCGCGAGCGCGTCGCGAGCGATCGGGCGCCATACTTCTGGCCGGCAATGCCGGGCAAGCCACAGCTGACGCCGTTGCAGCAAGCGGGTCTGTTGCGGATGATCGACGCCATTCCCGGCATGTGCGGCGAGGAGAAAATGGGCGCCGTCATGGAGGCGCTGCGCCACGCCCCAACCGGCGACGTCGTCGAGATCGGCTCCTGGTGGGGACGATCGGCGGCGCTGTTCGTCTGGCTCGCGCGCCACTACGGCATCGGCAAGGTCCTATGCGTCGATCCCTGGCGCGACGACGCCCTGGCGCAGGGCGAGCCGATGGTCGACGCCGCCAGCGCCGGTGTGGACGCCCAGGAAGCCCTGCGCATCTTCGAAATCAACCTGGCGCCGCTGGCCCTGGGCGATCTCAACTACATCCGCGCCAGCTCGAGAGACGCCGCCGCCGGCTACGCCCCGGGCGTGACGGTGACGACCGAGGCGTTCGGAGCGACGACCTACACGGGCTGCATCTCGGTCCTGCACATCGACGGCAACCACGCCGAGCCCGAGGTGGCGACCGATTGCGCGCTGTGGACGCCGCAGGTGGTCCCCGGCGGCTGGATCATCTTCGACGACTACGAATGGGCGTTCGGCGACGGCGTGCGCCGCGTCGCCGACGCGTTCGTCGCGACCAACGCCGAGCGGATCGCCGCGCGGTTCGAGGCCGGATCGGCGCTGTTCCTGCAGCTGAAGCGATGAACACGCGGCTCGCGCCCCGCGAGGCCAGGTTCGACACGCTGATGGCGGAAAAAGGCTGGGCGCTGTTTCCCGCCGTCCTGTCGGCCGAGCAGGTCGCCGCGCTCGCCGACGACTGCGCCCGCGTCTATCGGATCTGCCGTGACGTGCAGGAGAAGAACGGCGTGGCGGCCAACATGGAGGGCACGGCCCACCACGTGGCCGGGTTTGGCGGCGCGTTGGACCGGTTCCTGGAGCGTTTTCCGCTGGCGTCGTGGATTGACCGCTACTTCGACGGCAAATGGATCGCGCTCAACTACGGCGCCGTGCTCAACCCTCCCGGCTTTCGCGCCTATACCGCCAAGCCGCACCGCGACGTTCGGGCCTTCACCGGCGGATACCGGCTCTCGCTCAACATGCTGGTCATGCTGGCCGATTTCACGCCGGCCACTGGCGGCACGCTGATCCTCTCGGGCTCGCACCGCGACGAGGCGATGCCGTCGGCCGACGCATTCGCCGCGGGCGCCGAGCAACTGATCGGCAAGGCCGGCGATATTGTGCTGTTCGACAGCCTCACCGTCCACTCGGCCGCGCCCAACCTCTCGGATGCGCATCGCCCCGCGCTGACGCTGTGTCTTGGCCGCCCGTTCATGAAGCCGCAGATGGACTGGCCGCGCTTTCTGCCGGCGAGCTTCCAAGCGACCATGAGCGAGGAGGTGCGCCAGCTGCTCGGGTTCAACGCCCGCGTCGCCGCAAGCCTGGAGGAATACTACCAGCCGCCCGAGCGCTGGACCTTCAAGGCGGACCAGAAATGAACGTCGCCGCTGAGCGCCAGCGACTCGACCAGGTGGTGGCGTCCTATGGCGAGGCTTACGCGCCGTTCGATGCGGCCATGCGCGGCTACATGATGCGCGCGCTTGCCCCGCATTTCCGCGACGGCCCTTGCCTGCAGGTCGGTTGCGCGCACGGCGATGAAACCAGCCACCTTGCCGAACGCTTCGGCGATCTCACCGTGCTCGAGCCGGTCCGCCTGTTCCTGGACAACGCCGCGGCGCGCGCGCCGGCGTCCGTGCGCTTCGTCGAGGGCCTGGTCGAGGACTTCGAGACCGACCGGCGGTTCGAGATGATCTTCTTCTCCCACGTGCTCGAGCATGTGGAAGATCCGGTGGCCTGCCTGAAGCGGCTCGGCGCCCTGCTCTCGCCGACCGGGCGGCTGTTCGTGGTGGTTCCCAACGCCGAGGCCGCCTCCCGCCGCATCGCCGTGAAGATGGGCGTGCTGGAACAACTCGAATCTCTGAGCGTCGCCGATGTCGCCGCCGGCCACCGCCGGGCCTATCGCCTCGACACCCTGGTCGCGGAGGCGCGGCGCGCCGGCCTGGCGATCGCCGACACCGGCGGCATCTTCTTCAAGCCGCTGGCCAATTTCCAGTTCGACGCGCTCATGGGCGGGCCGCTGATCGGCGAGGCCTTCATGGAAGGCTGCTATGAGCTCGGCAAGGAGCACCCGACCTTTTGCGCGAGCATCTACCTCGTCGCCGAGCGCCGCGCGGCGTAGGCCGCCTGGCGGTGGCGGAAGACGGCGTCAGTGACGCTCATCGCGACCACCGTCAGCAGGACGCCGCGCTTCGCCACGGCCTCGCTGCCTTCGCCATGCGGCTCGAACCCAAGCCCAGCGTAGAGCCGCAGCGCGGGCTCGTTGGTCTTCAGCACCCTCAGGCGTACGCGCCACAGCCCCAGCGCGTCGAAAGCGTGCGCCAGCATCGCAGCGGTCGCCGCGCGGCCGAAGCCCTGGCCGCGCGCCTGCGCCTCGCCGAGGAAGATGTGGAACTCCGCTTCGCCCTGCTCCGGCTCGATCGGGGAGAGCGAAACCAGACCCAGCAGGGCGCCGTCGTCGCCGCGCACGATCGCCAATCGGCGCTCGCGCGGCGTCGGCGTCAGCCAGCGGCGCATGTAGACGAGGCTCTCAGCGGCCTCCCTTGCCTGGAAGGCGCCGACGAGATGATCCCAGAGCTCGGGGTTCTGGTACCAGCGATGCAGCGCCGGCAAGTCGTCCTCGACGAGGGCTCTGAGGCGGACGATCTCGACCATGACGCCCATCATAGGCCCGCGCCGCGGCCGCGGAAGTCGGCATGAGCGCGCGCCATCCCTACGGCCAGACCGCCTACGCGGCGGCAATCGCCGAGGCGGAAGGCTGGGGCGTCGTCGACGTTCCCGAGTGGGACACGGCGATGTTGCTGCGCCCGACCGCGGGCGGCGGACGCGATGCAGCGGGGCCCTATCCGCGCGCGCCAATCCCGAAGGACGCGGACTTGCGAGCCGGCGTGGAGCGCCTGCGCAGCCTGGCGCTGGTCTCGGCGGTGCTGGTTCCCGACCCGCTGTTCGCGCCGGACGGTGAGGCGCTGAGCGCGGCGTTTTCGGTCTGTCGGCCCTTCAAGACCCATTTCCTGGTCGATCGCGCGGGCGGCGGCTACGCGCCCTCGAAGCATCACCGCTACGAGGTCCGACGGGCGCTCGGACGCTGCCAAGTCGAGCGTATGCCGCTGCGCGACCACCTCGGCGACTGGTCGCGCCTCTACGCCGGCCTCGCCGACCGTCATGCGATCAAGGGTCCGGCCGCGTTCTCCGACGGCTATTTCGCCATGATGGCCGCGGACGCGACCTACGAGACCTTCGCGGCGCGCGTCGAGGGCCGCATCGTCGCCATGGCGATCTGGTTCGAGCACCAGGGCGTCGCGGTCAATCACCTCGGCGCCTCGGACGCCGCGGGCTACGCCGCCGGCGCCAGCTACGCCCTCTATGACGCGGCGATCGAGCACTATGGGCATTGCCGCCAGATCGATCTCGGCGGCGCGGCCGGGGTCGCCGACGCGGCCGACGATGGTTTGGCGCGGTTCAAGCGCGGCTTCGCCAACGCCGAGGCGACGGCGTTCCTCTGCGGCGCGGTGCTGGACGATGCCGCCTACGCGGCTCTGGCCGCGGACCGGCCGCCGACGGACTTCTTCCCCGCCTACCGCGGATAGGGCGGGACGCGGGCGGTGACGGCTTCGATGATGCGGCTCATGTCCGCCGCCCCGTAGCGTTGATCCAGCGGCAGCGAGACACAGGCGCCGGCCAGGCGGTGGGCGTCCGGGAACGCAGCGGGGTCGGACGGGAGTTGCGGCCAGTGGCGCGGCGCCCAGATGCGGCGCTCGGCCAGCGCGGTGACCGCGAGCGCGGCGTCGGCGGTCAGGATCGGAAAGGCGAGCGGCGCAAATCCGGGCGACAGCTCGTCCCACAGCGCCCACGCCGCCAGCGCCTCGGCGAGGCGCAGCCAGTTGGCGCGGCGCGCATCGGCGATCGGGGTCAGGGCCGACGATTTGAGCGCCGCCAGCGTGCGCGCCGTCGCGGCCGCAGCGCTCGGCCGCATCGACGCTTCGGCATCGGTAAACAACGGCCGCCATCGCTCGGGCGTCAGCCCGTCCGGGTCGCCGGCGCGCGCATCCTGCGGGGCCCAAAGGCCGTCATCAGCCGGGTCAGCTGGCGCCGGCAGCGGCGCGCGTGCAAGCAGCAACCCGCCATCTGCGACGCCCAGCAGCTTGCGCGGGCTGTGGATCACCGTGTCCGCATGCGACGCTTCGCCGGTGTCCAGCGCCTGGGCGCGGTCCTCAATGAACACGACCTCTGGCCAGCGCGCGATCAGATCGCGCCAACCGTCGTGCGGGGGCCGACCGAAGTGGGCGACGATCACGACAGCATCGCCTACCGACAATTCACGCTCCAGCGCCTTGGGGTCCGACTCAAGCCGCAGACTGACGTTGTAGTAGTGGCACGCTACATGCGCCGCCGCAGCGGCCTCGGCGACAGCGGAGCACACGTAGGCCGGCAGCCAGACTCGGCTGACTCGACGTTGCGCCAGCAGCGCGGCGAGGGCCGATCTCGCGTTCGCGAAGGCCGCTGTGTGCGGGAAATCCGCGCGCCATGCGTTCCAGATGCTGTCTGGCCGTGGTGAGCCGGCCGGCTCGGCCGGCATGACGCCGCCAATGGCCTTGGAAAGGCTCATGCCGCGCCGCGCAGAGCTCCTCGGCCACGCCAACGCTCGAACAGCTCGATGAAGCCCGCCTCGAGGCGACGCGTGAATCCGACCTCGTCGCAGTGCGGGCCGCGCTCCAGTCCCAGCCGCACGCGCGAGCGCAACCGGTCGAGCGCGTTGATGTCCAGCGCGAGGGCCTTGGCGACGTAGTCGTCCCAGCTTTGCGCCACTAGCTCGGGCAAGCCGGCGCCCGCCACGGCCTGTATCCCGATGCGCGAATAGAAGTCGTCCCCGGCCAGCGTCAGCACCGGCACGCCGGCCGCCAGGGCATCGCCAGTGGTGGTGCCGCCTGGGCAGGGCGAGGGGTCCAGGAACAGATCGACCTGGGCGTACGATGCCAGGTACTCCGCACCGTCACTCTGGCCCTGGAACTCGATGCGGTCCGGCGCGACCCGCTCGGCGGCGAAGCGCGCGCGGGTGACGGACTGCAGGACCGGGTCGACGAAATAACGATACTTCAGCAACAGCCGCGACCCGGCGCTGCCCTTCAGGATGCGGCTCCATGCGTGGACGGTGGCGTCGCTGAGCTTGGCCGGGTGGTTGAATGAGCCGAACGTGACGTGGCCCCGCTGCAGCGCCGGCGCTGGCGAGACCGGCGGGCGGTCCGCGTGCGGCCGGTAGGGGACGATGATCTCACCCATCGAGACCACGGTCTCGGTGAACAGCGCCGCCGTGCCTGGCGCGGCCATGGTGTCCGCGTGCAGCACATAGTCCATCCGCTTGAGGCCGGTGGTCTGGACGAAATTGATCCAGGCGGCCTGCACCGGCGCGGCGCGGCGGGCGAAGACGCCGAGCCGGCTGCCGGCCGAATGGCCCCAGCAGTCGATCAGCACGTCGATGCCGTCGTCGCGGATCAGGGCGGCGGCGGCCTGGTCGTCGAGATGGCCGATCGGCCGCACGGCGATGTGCGCGGGCCAGTGCTTCTCGTGCTCGTCGGTCGCCGGGTACAGGAACACCGCGACGGCCTCGGGGTCGTGCGCCATGAGGATCGGGGTGATGAACTGGCGCACCTGCAAGGCGCCGAACGCCGGCGCGACATAGCCGACACGCAGTCGCCGTCCCTCGAGCGGCGGATTGGCCAACACCGGGTTCTCTACCTCGGGCGCCCAGCGCTCGGCCCAGGCGCGGGCGGCGGCGGCGTAGCGCGCCGGTCCGTTCTCGACCATGAAGTGAGGGTAGAGACCGAACTGGTCGATCTCCGCGGAGGGGTAGAGCTCGGCGGTGGCGCGGAATACCCTGATCGCCTCCTCGGCGCGGCCCTGGTGCTGCAGCGAGAGCCCGTACCCCAACAGGCCGTTAGAGCTCTTGTGCCCCGCCAGGATCGCGCGGCCGTAGATCACCGAGGCGGCGGCGACGTGGTGGGCCGCGTAGAGCTGGGTGGCGACGGCGGCGGCGTAGTCGCCATCGCGCTCGAGGCGCGGAAGGTCGGCGCCTGAGCTCTTGGCGAGCAGCAAGCTCTGCAGCAAGCGGGCTTCTTCCAGCGCGGCGCCGGCGCCGGCGCCATCGCCGGCCGCGGCCAAGGCGCTGGCGAGCCAATAGCGGGGTTCGGTCTGCGCCGGGTTCGCCGCGATTGCCCGGGCGAAGGCCTGCGCCGCGGCGGTGTCCTCGCCGTCCATCAGGGCTTGGCGGCCGGCGGCGAGAGGGTCGGCGGAAGCATCAAGCGCCATCAGCCGCGGGCCTCATCCGTCACCAGGGTGACCAGTTCCGGGTGGATCTGCGCCACCAGGTGGGGGTACTTGATCCGCGTCGTCCACCAATGGCGCGTCATAACCTCGCGGTCGGTGAGATCACCGTAGCGTGCGTTGAACACCCAACGGCTCCTGTCGCTGCGGTTGGCGCCGCTGCAGTGGAGGAGGCCGCTGGCGAAGACCAGCACGTCGCCTGGCCGCATGACCGGGAGGCTGACGGCGCGCGCCTCGAAGTCGTCGACACGCTCCGCCAAGCCCGAGATGCGCATCTGGCGCTGACCGGTCAGGCGCTTGGCCGGGCCACTGCAGATGTCGACGGCGAGCAGCTGGCGATGCGAGCCTGGGATCACCTTGAGTAGGCCCATGGACGCCGTCACCTCGGTCAACGGCGCCCAGAGCGTCACAGCGGATCTGGCCAGCAGGTTGTAGGGATAGTCCTGGTGCCAGTCGAAGCCCGTCTCGTCCTCGTGCGGCGCATCCACCCGCAAGAGGCACAGGTCGCCGGCGATCTGCAGCCGCTCCGCGCCGGCCAGCGCCCGCACCTGGGGCGTTGCGGCGAACCACCCGATCAGCTCGAAGTAGCCCGGCAGGTCCCGGCCCAGCGTCGGCATGGTGGCCGCATGCGCAGGCAGTCGGCGGCGGAGATCCAGGTAGAGGGCGTCGAGGTCGTCCGGGCCTTCGGGCAGGTCGTTGGCGGCCAGCGCGGCCTGCATCGCGGCGATAAACGTCTCACGCAAGTCCGCCAGGACGCGCTGGGGTGCGAAGTCCCTCAGGATCACGCACCCGTTCTCGACCAGGGCAGAGCGCAGCAGTCCCAACGGAGCGTCGGCGGGGAAGTCCGGGACCATGCGCCTATTTCACGAAGTAGCCGCTCGGCAGCACCGAGATGGGGAATTTGCGCCAGGTCGGCGCCTCGCCGATCGAGCTGAAGTACTCCTCCGCCGCGCGCGATTCGCCCTCCCACGGCTGCAGGCCATATTCGTCCAGCGCCACCACGCCGCCCTTGAGCACCAGCGGATAGAGCTGCTCGAGCGCCAGCTTGGTGGGCTCGTAGATGTCCATGTCGAGATAAAGCAGCGCGATGCGCAGGCCCGGATGGCTCTCCAGGAACCGGGGGATCGAGTCCAGCACATTGCCCTCGATCAGCTCGCAGCGGCCGAGACCCGGCATCATGGTGTCCTCGTTGACGAGGTGGGTCATCGTGCGGGCGTGGTGGGCCGAGGCTTTCCAGCCGCCGACCTGCTTGTCGTAGTACTCGCCCACGTGGGCGCCGTCCTTGTCGCTGAAGTCGGTCAGGCCCTCGAAGTGGTCGAACCCATAGACCTTGCGATAGCGGTCGCCGGGACAGAACGTCTCCATCAGCTTCGTCCAGGTGAAGAAGCTCGCGCCGCGGAACACCCCGCACTCGACGATGCAGCCCGGCAGGTCGACCACCTGCTTGAACATCTCGTAGTGGGCCAGGAACCTAGGCAGCTCGCGCCGGCGCACGTAGGTCGGCCAGTTCATGAACATGTCCTGCAGCGACATGCCCTCAGCGGTTTTCAGCGTCTCCAACTCTTCCCAGTAGTAGGCATCGCGCGCGCGATAATCGAAGGTGTGTTTCTTCAGGTTCATCAGGCTCTCGGCCACTCGTCGAATCGAGAAAGGACAGGTCGACGAGAGCGTGGAGGGCGCCGGTAAAGGGGCGATTAACCATAATCCCCGGCGCGCACGAAAAGCGACGCGAGGGCCTGGGCGCCACATCGCGTAGGTCGCGGCGGCACGGTGACGCAATGAGCAACCCGCGGTTGCCGGGAACAGGCGCCCCAGCGGCTACCTATTTCACGCTCTCGCCAATCGGGCTTACGTACAGGTCCGGAAACACATCTTCGAAATTCGCGCCCTGGCGTTCGTAGACCGACGAGCGCCAGTCGTAGGACTCCGCCTCTGCGCTGCGCAGGTCTGAGTAGCGGAAGATTTGTACCACCCGCCCATGGTCCGTTGACATGTTGGGGATCGATCGGTGGCACATCAGGCTGTCAAACAGCCCGACGTCGCCCACCTCCCAGTAGTATTGCTCACACGGGAAGCCGCTTAACTGTCGTTCCGCGTCAACGACCCGGAAGGCGCCTGTCTCTGTCTTGTCGCAAGCAAGGACGCCAAGGCTTTGGGAGCCGGGCCAGAACTCCAGCCCGCCTGCATCCGGATAGGGCTGTGAGAGCCCGAGATAGAGCGTCGCCTGACGCGACGACTGCATCAGGTACTGGAAGTCTTGGTGAACCGGCAGGTTGTAGCGATGGAATTCTTCGCCAGGCATGAACAGATGCAGGGTATCCCCCGCCTGCGGCGTGGCGAGCACGGCGCCCGCGCCGAACGCCATTTCGAGCAACTGGATCACAAAATCATTGTATTTCAGCTGGTTGGCCGCCACCAGCTTGTTGTGCTGGGTGCACATGTCCGCGACGATGCGTCCTTCCAGAGCCGCCGTGCGCTGCAGGCGTACGATGACGTCGCCCAGGTCCTCGCCCGCGGCGACACGGTCGCCATGGCGCACCATGATGCGGTCAAACAGGTAGCGCACGCCATCAAGGAATCCGGTCAGCAACGGATCGCCGTTGAGCAAGCCAGGAAACACCACTAGGCCATGCGCCGAGTAGGCCGCGCGTATCTCGCCCATGCGCGAAGCCACGTCGCCAATTTTTAGCCCCTCGATGATCCACGGTTTGCTCATCGGTCAGGCCTTGATGAAGTAACCGTGGGGCGTCGCGGTGAACGGAAACTTTCGGATGACCGGTCTTAAGTCGCGGCTCGCCAGGAAGCTATCCACGGCCCGCGTCTCGCCTTCCCATGGCACCAGACCATACTCGTCCAGGACTACTACCCCACCAAACACCACCCGGTCATAGAGCAACTCCAGCGCCACTTTTGTTGGCTCATAAATATCCATGTCCAAATGGAGCAACGATATCTTCAGTCCGGGATTGTCATCCAGGAACCTTGGGATCGAGATTTTGACGTCGCCGTCAATGACGCGGCAACGTTCAACACCGGGGAGCAGGCCGTCATCGTTGTGCAGCGCCACCAACTCTTCGATATTCTTGAGCGAGGAGGCGTAACCGCCAGGCGTCTTGCTCGTCGTCGCGTCGAAGCGCCCGTCCTCTTCAGTGAAATCTTGCAGACCCTGGAAGTGATCAAACCCGTAGATTTTCCGGCTGCGGTCGCCAGGACAGAAGGTCTCCATGAGCTTGGCCCATGTAAAGAAGCTCGCGCCTCTGAACACGCCCGCCTCCACGACGCATCCGGGCAAGTCGACGATGAGTTTGAACAATTCATAGTGCGCGAGGAAACGCACCATGTCGCGCCGCCGCACGTAAGCTGCGAAGTTGCCCAGCACATCGGGATCGCTGAAACCGCTGCGCTCGAAAATAGAACGCAAGCGCTGCCAGTGCGCGAGATCGCGTGCCGCGTAGTCAGGTCTGGCCAACCCTGAGCCTCCACTTTCGCACCGAGAATCGGTGTGTGGGCAGTTTAGCGCACGCCCGAACAGCGCCTCGATCCAATATGTCACAGGCAGTGGGCCCAGACAGCCAAGGGTCACCGCCAGGGCTAGGCCGGGACGACGGGCAGGACGATCCGGGACGGGTGGTCGGGATCGTGGAAGATGGTGTTGGCGGCCACGCGCCAGCCGGTGTTGGCGTTCAGCGGCTCGCCGGTGTTCGGATTGACGTCGAAGCGCGGGAAGCTGCTGCTCGAGATATCGAGGCGGATGCGATGGCCTGGCATGAAGACGAGCGACGTCGGATAGAGCTCGATGGTGAACTCGTAGGGCCGGCCGGGCTCGAGCCTCACCGCCTTGGCGCGGGACTGGCGATAGCGGGCGCGGACGATGCCGTCCGCGATGTTCAGCGCTAGCCCGTCTGGAAAGTCCTTATTCGGCGGATAGACGTCGACCAGCTTGGCGGTGAAGTCCGTATCCGGTCCATCCGTGCTCGCCCACAGCGTGACGACCAGCGGACCGCTCACCTCGATCGGCGCCGTGAGCGGATCGGTCTGGAACACCAGCACGTCCGGCCGCTCCGCCAGCGGCCGATCGCCCGCGCACGGCCATAGGTCCGGCCGACAGCGCTGGTCCTGCGCGCCCGCCTGCATCAGGTCGCCCTGCGACGAAACCGGTCCGCCGATCGACGGAACCGGATCGCGCGGATCGAAGCGATATGACGTCGGCGGAGCGTCGCTCGGCGGCGCCGCGGAGAGCGCGCCGCCCGCGTGCAGGTGGAGCGCAGTGGGCGTGGCCCGGGCCAGCGGCCACTCGCGCTCATCCCGCCAGCGGCCGCCGACGAACACCCGGCCCTCCGGCGTCCTGTGCGCATCGCCGCCGCCCATGACGAAGACGCGCACCGGCGGATCGCCCTCGGCGCCGTTGGCCTCGCCCTTCAGCCAACGGTCGAACCAACGACGCTCTTCCTGGCGCATGTCGATCGCCGCGGCCGGCCCGAACTCGGCCATGCCGGCGAAGCTCTGGGCCTGCTGGCCGTGGGTCCAGGGGCCGAACAGCAACCGCTGCGGGCTGCGCTTGGCGGCGGTGAGAGCGACGTAGTTGAGGTTCGCCACCGGCCCGCCCCAGGAATCGTAGGCGCCGGTGACGTGCAGCACCGGCAGGTCCTGGTAGCGGGCCTGCTGGTCGACGACGCCGACGCCCATCGCCGCCCAGTGCTCGTCGTCGTCGCCGTGCGCCATGGCCGCAAGCAGCCAGGCTTCGTAGTCGGGCGCTAACTTCAGCGGGGTCGATCCGGCCGCGAGCGGCAGGGCGCGGGCGTGCTCACGGGATTGGTCGCCCATCTGAGTGAGTGTGGCGCGCGCCGCGGCGTCGCCGCCGACGCGGGCCACCGCCGCCGTGCGCGCCGCCAGCCGGTCGCGCAGCTCGGCGTTGTCGGCCGCCGTTCCGACGCCGCCGGTCGGGAGCAGCCACGCGCCGGTTGGCTCGCCCGACTCCGAGAGAATCGCGTCGGTGCGGACGCCGGCTGGCGTCAGCGCGTGGATTCCCGGATTGCCGAGCGTCAGCACCCAGTTGAGCCAGCGCATCTCGAAAGCGCCGGCGTGGCGGATGCCGAACCGCCCGGGGTTGCTCATGGCGTCGACCGGGACCAGCGCCGCCAGATGAGGCGAGCCCTCGATGGCCAGCGCGTGCTGCGTGCCGCCGACGTAGGACGTGCCGACCATCCCGGCCTTGCCGTCCGACCAGGGCTGGCTGGCGATCCAAGCGAGCAGGTCGGCCCCGTCGGGCCCGTCGTCGCTGAGCGGTCGCCAGCGGCCCTCGGACTGGTAGCGGCCACGCACGTCCTGGACCACCACCGCATAGCCGTAGGGGACGAAGTGGGTGGGCAGCGCCGCGCCTGTTCCGAAGTCCTTGCCGTAAGGCGTCCTGGACACGACCGTCGGGAACCGGCCGGGCGCGACGCCGCCGTCGAGCGCGGGCAGGAACAAGTTGGTCGCCAACCGCACGCGATCACGCGCCTCAATCATCAGGTCGCGCTGCTCGATGATGTCGAACGGGCGCTCGCTCACGGCAGCAGCCGCAGGAACGACGGGTCGCGGAAGGAGTCGCCCTGGCTAAGGCGCTGGTGAAAGCCGCTGACCACCGGACCGGCGCGGCCGGGGCGTTCGTCGTAGATCGCGTCGGCGCCGAAGAAGCGCAGGGTGAGCGTGCGGCGCCGCCCGCCCGGGTGGGTCGGCGCGCCGCCATGCAGGGTGGCGGGGTGGAATACGATCAGGTCCCCCGGCTCGACCGGCCAGGCGACGATGTCCCAGTCGGCGCGGTGGGCCTCGATGTCCGGCAGGCGCGGCAACGGCGAGCCGGGATTGATCGGGGCGGTGTCGTCGCCGAGCTCGAAGCGCGAGCCGTTGTAGAGCACGCCCTTGTGGGAGCCGCGCACGAACTCGAGCGAGCCAGCGGCGTCCTGGGCGTCGAAGCAGATCCAGGCGACCGCCAGGTGCTGGCCGGCGATGGTCAGGTAGGAACTGTCTTGGTGCCAGGGCGTGCGCCGCGTCTCGCCGCCCTCCTTCAGGAACACCTGTTCGTACATGAACCAGACATCCGGGGCGTCCCAGAGCGCTGCCACGACCGCCGGGATCGGCGAGGCCTCGAGCATCACTCGGTAGCCTTCGAGGCAGCGCGGATTGTAGAGGTCGTTGAGGAAGGTCGAGTCGGTCGCCTGGGCGAAGCGGGTGGCGCCCGGGCCGGGATTGGCCAGGCTCCACTCGTAGGCGGCAAGGGCTTCGGCCAAGGCCTTCGCGTCGAGAACGCCTGGCAGGCACACGACGCCTTCTCGGGCATAGGCGTCTCGGGCGGCGGCGAGGTCAAGCGGCACGGGAAAACCTTGCGGCGAACGGACGACCTGAAGACAAGCCACCCTGCCGCAAGGTCTGGCAAGTCCGGGATCGGTTCCCACCCGCGGTCAT